>NZ_JAAEAH010000030.1 GCF_010998615.1 Myxococcus sp. CA023
CGTCCAGGTGGATGCGTCCGGAGGAGGGGCGGGGCTGGGACTGCGGCGCATCCTGGAGCACAGCGATGTGGTGGCCGTCCGTGTGGCCGCTGGCCGTGAGTCACGAGTCCTGTGCGTGGTGGACCTGGGGGAGGCCCGCCGCCGCGCCACACAACCCAAGTCGCTGCTGTTCTGTCTTCAATGAGGTCAGGGCCGGTGGATAGCCAGGTTTCCAACGCCATCATCAGCCGGCTCCGCGTGGGGACGATTACCCACGTCCGGATTTCCGGCGTCATCGACGAAACATTCCCACTGACGTCCGCCAGCCCGGAGATGAGCGGGCTGCTGGTGGTGGACTTGGGGCAGGTGGAGCGCATCAGCTCCTTCGGCGTGCGGCGGTGGATTGAGTTCGCCGCCAAGCTGCCCCAGGGGGCCCTGGGCCTCTACGTGGTCCACGCGCCGCCCGTCATCGTGGACCAGCTCAACATGGTGGAGGGCTTCGCTGGCGTCGCCCGCGTCCTCTCCGTGCTGGCGCCCTACACCTGCCGCGCCTGCAACGAGGACCGGCTGCGGCTGGTGAACCTGCTGGACGAGTTGCAGGTCATCTCCGAGGAACGCGCGCCCGACCATTCCTGTCCCGTGTGTCAGGGGCCGCTGGAGTTCGCGGACCTGCCGGGCGAGTTCTTCGACTACGCGCGGCGGCAGCAGTTCGGTCAGGTGGACCCGGTCGTCATGCGCTACCTGCGCGCCAGCATGCCGGCGGAGCAGCCGGAGCTGTCGCAGCACCTGAAGATCATCCAGGACGACATCACGTACATCACCCTGGCCAGCGCGCTGAAGGGTGACCTCAACGTGCGCCGGCTGGCGTCGGGCCTGGAGGGCCGCGTCGGCTTCGACTTCAGCCACGTCAGCAAGGTGGAGCCGGAAGCCCTGCCGAAGCTGGAGCAGGTGCTGGAGACGGCGGCGCAGGGCGCGCACGTGGTGTTGTGCCGGGTGCCGCCGCCCGCGCTGGCGGTGCTGGCGCGCTCGGCCAAGGTGTTGCCGGTGCGGCTGGCCACGCTGTGGCTGCCGTGTGACTGCCGCAACTGCGGGCAGGTGAGCCACCAGCGCCTCCAGGCCGTGGATTACCTGGACAGGTTGCGGGCGCAGGCGTCCGGCGTGGAAGTGCCGTGCCCCATCTGCGGCGGCAACGCGCGCGTCCCCCACATGCCCCAGCTCCAGGGGCTGCTGGCGCGGGTGCAGCTGACGGACCGGCCGCTGGAGGACCTGGAGGCGCTGGAGACGCGCGCCCTCAGTCAGTACCTCTTCGGCGCCACGAACATCGACCCGGCGGCCCGCCAGGGCGCGTCCACGGACATCTCCAACTCGCTGGGCAGCACCAAGCTGAGCATCATCCGGCGGCTGGGGCAGGGCGGCATGGCGGAGGTCTTCCTCGCCAAGCAGGTGGGCGTGAAGGGCTTCGAGAAGTTCCTGGTGATGAAGAAGATTCTCCCGCAGTTCGCGGAGAACCCCGAGTTCGTCGACATGCTCTTCGCGGAGGCCCGCGCCAACGCGCGGCTGACGCACCCGAACGTCGTGCAGACGTTCGACGTGGGCGTGTCCGACGGCGTCGCGTACATCCTCATGGAGTACGTGCGCGGGCCGGACCTGAAGAAGCTGGTCATCGAGCTGCGGCGCAAGGGCCTGGCGCTTCCGCTGGAGCATGCGCTGCGCATCGTCGCGGAGGTGGCCGCGGGCCTTCACTACGCCCATGCCTACGTGGACCCCGCGGGCACGCCGCACCCGGTGGTGCACCGGGACGTCAGCCCGCACAACGTCCTCATCTCGCTGGACGGCGCCATCAAGCTGAGTGACTTCGGCATCGCCAAGGTGGCGGGCGAGGAGCACACGCAGGCGGGCGTGCTGAAGGGGAAGATTTCGTACATCTCCCCGGAGGCTGCGTCCGGGCGCACGCTGGACGCGCGCAACGACGTGTTCGCGTTGGGCGTGGTGCTCTTCGAGTTGCTCACCGGCTCGCTCCCGTTTCGCAGGGACCACGACGCGGCGACGCTGCAAGCCATCGTCCGGGACCCCGCGCCAGTCCCTTCGCAGCTCAAGCCGAACATCCCGCAGGACGTCTCCGACCTCGTCCTCCGCGCGCTGGTGAAGGACCCGGCGCGCCGTACGCCGTCCGCCGCCGCGCTGCGCGAGGAAATCGAAGCGGTGATGGCGCATCACCGGCTCAACTCGTCGCCCGCGGCGGTGGCCCAGTTCTTCCGGGACACGCTGGGCGACCGGCTGGTGGAGTTCGCGCCGTCCGCCGTCGGCGGGACGGGAAGCCACCCGCGTCCGGTGCCTTCGGCCAGTGGCAGCGGCAACATCGGCAGTGGGGAGATGGCCGCGCCCACGGATGGACGGACGCCCAGCCGGGGCAGTGTGCCCATGGCCGGAAGCCGTCCTGGGATGGGTGGCAGTGGCGGTACTCCTCGCCCTGGCCCACCGGTTCCCCCGCCGCCCCCGACACGGCCCGTGGGCGTCGCCAGCGCGGCTGTGCGGCCTCCTGCGCCGCCTCCGGCGGACGACTCCTTCCCCGACATTGCCGTGTCCGAGGACGACGCGAACGACCGCACCGAGGTGGTGCCGCTCAACCTGGGCGCGCCGCCGCCTCGGACGGAAGCGCTGCCTCGGCCCGCTCCCGCGCCGCGTGCCTCTCAGCCGCAGCCCGCCATGCCGGCGGCGCCGCGTCCGTCCGGGCCGGTGCCAGGGCTGGGGCATGGGACTCACGCCAGCGCGGCCCGTCCCGCCCAGCCGCCTCCGCCGCGGCCCGTTGCGCCCGCGAGTCGCGCTCCCGCGCCCGCGGAAACGTCGGCGGGCAAGATGCCCCTATGGAAGTTTCTGGGCATCACCGGTGGCGGCGCCTTGGTGTTGGCCGTGGTGGCGGTGGTGATGACGCGCGATGGAGGCTCGAACTTCGTCAATGTGGGGCCCGGGGAGCACGTCTACGTCGGCGGCCTGCGCCACGAGCCGGGGACGGAGGTGCATGACCCGTCGGGCGGCCCGCTGCTCATCTCCACGGCGGTGGAGGGGAAGCTGCGGCGGTTCGGAACCACGCAGCAGCGCGAGGGCATCGACGTGCGCACGCTGGCGGACGCCTCGCCGGAGCCTGGCACCACGGGCCTGCTGAGCGTGACGGGCGCGGCCCCTGGCTGTGAGGTCCACGTCGGTGGCGCGTTGTTGCCGGGTGGAACGCCGCTGTTGAAGGCACGAATCGAAGCGGGCCGGGAGCTGGAAGTCCTGGTGCGCTGCCCCAGCGGCGTCAGCAAGCTGTGGGTGATGGCCGTGCCCGGACAGCAAATCGAAGTGAAGTCGCAACCGCGTAACTGAGCGGCGCGCTGCCGGGCGCCGAGCGGCGTCCCGGACGAAGGGTGCGAAACGCATGAAGGGCTGGACCCTCTTCCCTCACCTCGTGGTTCGCACCACGGGTTTTCCCTTCGATTGGCTGGAGCGGCTGGGGTGCCCGGAGGCCGCACGGGCCGCGCGCCAGCTGGCCTCGGCGCGGCGGGAGTTGGAGGCGCTGAAAGCCCAGGGCCCTCGGGTGAAGCGGCCATCGCGCGCGGTGCTGTCGGCCTTGAAGGCCGGGCGCCCGGTGGACCTCGAGGGAATGGAGTCACCCGAGCTGTTCGCGGAATGGAACGACCGTGCCCGGGCCGCGCAGGAGGCGGAGGCCACCTTTCATGCGGCGATGAAGCAGGAGTCCCTGGCGGTGGAGTCCGCGCTGAGGGCCCTGCGGCAGGAGCCGCGCTTCCTGGAGGCGGTGGCCAGCTCCAGCCCCCCCGTGGCGAGAGACTTGCTGGAGGGGCGAGACGGCGCGCGGTTGCGGCGGCAGGTGGCCAGCTATCTGCAACGCATGTGCGCGAAGAACGAGACGATGGGCTTCTTCGGTCCCATCAACTACGGCCGCGCGGACGCGGCGGCGCCGACGGGTGTGACGCTGCGTTGGTCCGGGCCGGAGGTGCTCACGGGGCGGAACACCTTCGCGGCGTCGTGGCTGGTGCAGGGGTTGGTTCGCGCCATCGCCTTCGACCCCGAGGTCGCCGCGTGGCTGGTGCTGCGCCGCAAGGCCTTCGCGGAGGTGCCTTCGCGCAAGACGCTGCCCGCGCCGGAGAGCGCGGAGGCGTTGCTGCCCCGGTTGGTGGAGGCGGTGGATGGAACGCGCACGCTCGCGGGGCTCGCATCATCGCTGGGCGTGGCCCCGGGCCTGGCGCGCGAGGCGGCGCGGATGGGCTGCGAGAAGGGACTGCTGACGCATCAGCTCGAGGTGCCCGCCGCCACGCATCACCCGGTGGACGATCTGGCCGAGCGCGTTGCGGGCCTGCCGTGTTCCGCGGCCCGGCGGCACGTGGAGGGCTTGAGCGCGCTGCTGGCGTTGATGGCCGGGTATGGCGCCGCGGATGCCGCGGGGAAGATGGCGCTCCAGGCAGCCTTCGCGAAGCGCGCGAGTGAGCAGTGGGGCGTGGCGCCGCCATCCGAGCGAGGGCCCGCGTCGGAGTCGCACAACTTCTACCAGGACCGGTTGGCGCTCCGGGAGGAGTGCGGCGGTGACCTGCGGCTGGAGGCCGGAGGTGAGCGGGCGCGTGAGCTGGTGACGCGCCTGGAGCCCGCGCTGGCGTGGATGGGAGTGGCGGCGCGGCGGACCCGGGAGGCCGCTCGCACCACCGTGGCGGAGCTGGTGGGGGCGCGCACGGTGCCGTTCTGGAAGGTGGCGGCCGCGTACTCGGACCGACCGGTGCCGTTGGATGGCTCGGTGGCGGAGGTGCTGGCTGGCGCAGTGGGAGACGCGTCCGCGCGCTGCGCGGACCTGGGCTCGGTGACGCCGCCGTCGCTGGACGGAGACGCGAAGGCGCTTCCGCTCGTCACGTCCATCGACCTGCTCGTGGGGGCCCGGGACGTGGAGGCCTGGAGCCGAGGTGAGTACGAGCTGGTGATGGGCGACGTGCACGACACGGCGCTGGTGTGGGGCTGGGCGCTCCAGTTCCACGAGGCGCGCGGCCGGGTGGAGAGCGCCATGGTGCGGGCGCTCGGCGCCTTGAGCAGGCCGGTGCCCCTGGTGACGGTGTTGGCGTCGCGGCGCACGGGCCTGCTGCCGTCGGAGTTCCCGGGGCCCGTGGTGGAGCTGGGCGGTGTCAGTGCCCGCGCCTCCGCGTGGCGGCTGCCGCTGGATGACCTGTTCGTGGAGAGTGATGGAACGCGGGCGCGGCTGGTGTCGAAGCGGCTGGGCTCCGAGGTGTGTCTCTACAACGGTGAGCTGGACAGTCTGGTGCACACCGCCTTCTCCCTGCCGCGCATCCGCCCGCTGCGCGTGTCGCTGGGCGAGCACACGCCTCGGTTGACCCTGGGCGGTGTGGTCGTGCAGCGCGAGCAGTGGCGGCTCTCGCAGGCGGAGCGGGAGGCGCTGCTCGCGGGCCGCGAAGACTCGGCGAGACTCCGCGCGGCGGTGAGCGTGTGGAGCGAGCGAGGGATGCCGGACTGCGTCTTCGCGAAGTTCAAGGACGAGCGAAAGCCGGTGCTGGTGGACGTGCGCAGCCCGCCACTGCTCCGCGTCTTCCTCAACCTGCTGGAGCAGAAGGAGGAGGTCATCCTGTCGGAGATGCTGCCCTCGCCGGACCAGCTCTGGCTGCGAAGTGCCTCGGGCGGGCGCCATACCGTGGAACTCCGTTGCACGCTGATGTGGGGTTCGGAGTCCGCTGCCGGTGCGCGGGAATGAGGCTGCTCGTCCTACCACCTCACCGCGACGTGACGCTCGTCCCAGAGGCGCCGGAAGGGTGGCAGTGCGTCGACGTGGCGCGCGACTTCTGCCGGCGCGTCTTCGCCCACGACGCGGTGGAGGCCGCCGCCGCCGCACGCGAGCGAGTTCCTGCTACCGCGCAGACGATGCGAGAGCTGCTGCTGTTGCGTGCCGCCCAGTCGCTGCATGCGCGCGCGGACTCGAGCGTGAGCACCCGCCTGCGCGCGCTGGGGGCGGTGCTCTCCGCCATTTCGGGGCCGCCCGACGGGGTGCACCTCCGGCTGGACGATGTAGAGCTGGAAGGCGGCACGACCGAGCGGAGCGCGGACGTCTTGCGCTCCTTGGACCAGCTCGCGTCCTATCGGGATGACCTGACCCTCGCCGCTGCTCGCTTCGCCGGTGCCGAGCGCGTGCGGCTCTGGCTCGAACGCGACCTGCAACTGCCTGCCGCGGCCTGGCTGGCGCGGGCCTGTCCGGATCAGGTACCGCTCGAAGTCGCGGGGCCGTTCGCCTGGGCGCACAGGGCCGTCCTGGCTCAACTGTCCGTGTTCCAGCGCGCCACCTTCGTGGACGCGGCCCCACTGCGCTGGCGCGTGTCGCCCGGATTGGATGAGACGGTCCGCTCGTCACTCGTCTGGCTTTCCGAGGCGCTGGAAGTGAGAGCCACCACTCCGGACACGGTGCGCGCCCTCACGGGAGGCGCGGAGGGGTGGGCGGGGCATGTGTCGCTCGATTCGCTCCTGCATCCGGACGTGCTGGTGGAGAGCGGCTGCAAGGTGGCCGTCGTGGGGTTCTGCGCCGTGGACGACGACGCCTGGAGCGACCCGTTGGGTGCGCGCGTCTCCCGAGAGGCGCTGGCTCAGGGCACTCGCCGGCTTCGGGACGCGGGGGTTCACCTCGTGGCGGAGTGGTGGATCGGCGCGCCCGGAGTCGACGAAGCGGAGCTCGACGCGACGCTCGCTGTGCTGGGCGCGGAACCGGTGTTCGACAAGCTCGCGGGAGTGCGTCCCTTCCACTGGCCTCGGACGCCTCCCGAGAGTGGCCGCCCGCTGCTGTGGCCGGACGTGAAAGTCGGCGCGCCTCCCTACGACCGGGACCTCGCGAGGAGCCGGCCCTTCGAGCACGCCCGGTCCATTCCCAGTGCCAGTGTTCCGCAGGTGCTTGCTGGGCTCGCGACGCGGCTGCTCGCGCGAGGGCCGCTGAGCCCGGGCCGGGTCGCCGCCGCGTGTCTTCCCGAGGTGTCTCGGCCCCGTGCAACGGACGTGAGCGCAGCGGCCATCCAGCTCGATGCGGACTGTGCATGGGTCCAGCTCCCGGCGGGCCTGGATGGTGCTCCGAAGCCGTCGTGGTTCGCGGCGAACCTCCGCACGGGCTCGGTGCTCGCGATGGACGCGCGGCTGGCGCCGAAGCTCGCCGGCCTCGTCCGGCCCATGGAAGTGGCCGGCGTGCTGGGGGCCGTTCCCCAGGCGCAGCGGGAGAAGCTGGTGGATACACTGGTGGCCAGGTCGGTGCTGACGAGGGTGAACGGATGAGCGAGCCCTGGACGTTGGGCGAGGTATTCGTGCTGCGGCACGCGGGCTTTCCCTTCGACTGGCTGGAGTCGCTGGGGATGTCTCAGGCGGTGCTGGACGACGTCGCCCGCTTGCTCGAGGCCGAGGACGCGCTCGTGGACGCCGTGCGCGCGGAGAAGGGCGCGTCCGGCGCGCAAGCCCTCCTCGATGCGCTGTCCCAGGGGCGTGAGCCCCGAATCGACGCACGGCTGGGGCCGGCGTTTCAGCTCGCATGGGCTCGCTACCAGGAGCGTCGCGCGTCCGTTCAGGCGAGCTACACCGCGGAACGAAAGACACTGCGACGGCAACTGCGAGAGCGAGCGGCGGACCCCGCCATCCAGGAGGCCGTGTTCCTCTCCAGCCCGGCGATGTTCGACAACGTCTGGGTGCGCTACCTGCGCGGCGGGGAGCGGCCGGACACGTCCGATGCGCGCCGGGTGGAGCGGCAGGTCTACACATACCTCCAGCGCTTCTGCGCGAAGAACGAGACAACCAGCTTCTTCGGCCCCATTTCCTACGGCGAGCGCACCACCGATGACGGCTACGACGTGCGCACGGTGCCCAGCGGAAACACGCGCCGCCGCACGTTCTTCTCCTTCTGGGCGGTGACGGAGTTGGCTCGCGCGGTGGGGCGGGAGCGCACGCTGCGCTCGCACCTGCCGCTGCGCCTCAATCCGCTCTTCACGGTGACACCGGGCCGCGCACGCTGCGAGCCGCTGAAGCTGGACGTCGCCTTGTCACCCGAGGCGGAGCGTCTGCTATCCGTGCTGCGCGAGCATCCCACACCCGCCGAAGCGGCCAGGGTGCTTGGCCTTCCGGTCGTGGACGTCGAGCGCCAGGCGCTGCCGCTGGTGAAGACCGCGTTGTTGCTCTGGGGCTTGCCGTTCCGGCCGAACGACTTCAGCACTTTCGAGAGCGTGCGGGACGCGGTGGCGGCGCTCCCCGACCTGGAGGCACGCACACGCTGGCTGGAGCGGTTCGAGGCCCTGGCGCGTCTCAAGGCGGACTTCGAAAGAGGAGACCTGGCCCAGCGGCGCGAACTGCTGCCGCGCCTGGAGGCTGCCTTCACGGAGGTTACGGGCAAGCCCGCGCGCCGAGGTGACGGACAGGTCTACGCGGACCGGCTCATCCTCTACGAGGAGGCGAGCTCGCCTTTTCGGCTGCGCTTCGGCGCGACCTTCACCGAGGAGCTGGAGGCGGCGCTGACAGGCGCGCTGGAGCTGTCGGCCGCCTATGGCGAGAAGGTGCAACAGGGCTTCCGGGAGCAGGTCCGCGACGCACTGGGTCCGGATGCGGGCCCCATGGACCTGCTGGACTACGCCGTGCGGCTGCGGCCCGATGGCGTAACGGGCAGCCGCTTCTCGCCCGTGCCGCCGGTGATGCTGGAGTCCGAGGAGGGCCGCGCGCGTGCGCTGCCCGTGGACTTCCTGGGCACGTCCACACCGGGCGGGCGCTACGCCTTGCCGGACGTGTGCCTCGCCGCGAAGCCGGACGGAAGCGGCTTCGAGGTGATGCTGGCGCGGGTCCACCACCACCTGCTGCTGTGGAGCTGGCTGAGCGCGTTCCAGCCCGAGCGAGAGCGGTATGCCTCGGTGGCTTCGCGTTGGCTGGAACAGGACACCGCGGCGCGGGGGCTCGTGGGGCTGGCCATCCGCAGGCGCAACAAGGGCTTCTACGTCTATCCGGGACGGCGGTTGGTGTACTCGGTGTCAGACGTGCTGGATGTGGACGAGGGGGCCCTGACGCCGGGGAACGTGAAGGTCCTTCCCACGACTGAAGGTCCGGTGTTGGTGGACGGGAAGGGGGAGCGGCTGAGCCTGTACCTGCCGCTCGATGATTTCTCGTCCTATCCACCGTTCGCGGCGCTGGCGCATCCCCAGGTGCTGCACGCGCCGCTGCGGACGCAGGGCAGTCACCTGCCGCGGCTCAGCGTGGGCGGCGCGGTGTACCAGCGCGAGCGCTGGAACCTGGCGGCGGAGCGGCTGGGAAAGCCCGCGGGCTTCGAACTCTTCCTCGCCGTGCAGCGGGAGCGGCGCGCGGGTGGGTGGCCTCGCTTCGTGTTCATGCGCAGCTCGAAGGAGCGCAAGCCGTACCTCATCGACACCGCGAGCCCCTTCGCCGTGGACCTGCTGTCACACCTGGCTCGGGACGCGGAGCGCCTGTCCGTGGAGGAGATGTACCCGGCACCGGAGCAGCTCTGGCTGAAGGACGAGCGGGGCCGTTACACCTGCGAACTGCGGATGCAGTTCACCCGCTGGAGCGAAGTACCGGCCTGACGCCCTTTGACAACCGGGGCGCATCGGTTACCAGAATGGTCCCTTCCCCGGCCTGGAGGTGCTTCCCGCCTTGCCAGGATTTCGGGTCCTTTTGAGGAGACAGTCAATGTCCGGTGAAAACGTCGTCGCTCCCCCCGCCAAGAAGCTGAAGCGGCCGGTGGAGGAGGTTCGCGCGGAGCTGCTGGCCGACGCGGACGTGAAGGAGCAGGCCCGTCTGCTCAAGGTGCCCGTCGAGGAGTACGTCGAGAAAATCATCGACTATGCCCTCAACCCGGAGAAGCCGCCTCAGATCCAGATCGTCCCCGACGAGGAGCTGAAGGCCAAGGACCCCAACGTGCCCACCATCGAGGAGCTTCAGGGGCACCTGCAGGACATCGTCGACGGCCGCGTCGTCATCAGCCGGGCGCATCAGCGGGACGGCTTCAGCGACCAGGACGCGGATGCTCGCTACAAGTCGGCGCTCGCGTCCGACGCGGTGCAGAAGGGCGCTCCCGAGAGCCGCAAGGGGACGTCCGCCGGCGATCTGCACGCCACGGAAGGCAAGAAGCCTTCCACCGACAAGAATTGATCGGCGGAGGAACTGCCCGGGGATCATTTCTCGGAATCCCCGGTGCCTTGCCCCTGAGCTAAGTTCCTGAATTCAAACGGTCTTTTGAGTGGCGTCCGGTTTTTTCGGGTAACGGGGAAACAAATACGCCCGTCCCCCGACAATTCTCACATCGGATGCACTTGATGGCTGCACCGCAGCCATCCTCTCAAGGGGAATTACCATGGGCGGTCTCAAGGGAATCGTTGGCAAGGTGCTGAACGTCGTCAAGCCGTTCGTCTCCGCGGTCAACCCGCTGCTGGGCGCGGCGATGGGCTTCGCCAGCGGCCTCATCCAGGGCAAGAACCCGCTCCAGGCGCTCATGGGCGCGGCGACGGACCTGATTCCGGGTGGCGGCGCCTTGAAGAACACGGTGGGCAAGTTCGCCAGCCAGTTCCTCATGGACGGCGCGGGCGGCAACAGTCTGGTGAGCAGCGCCCTCAACCTGGCCACGGGCAAGAGCAAGATCACCGACGTGCTGGGCGACCTGATGAAGAACACGGCGAAGACGGGCCTGAGCCAGCTGGGCATGAACAACGCGGCCGAGCTGTCCGCGCAGCGCATGTCGCAGTTCCTGGTTTCGTAATAGCATCGCCGGATGACGCCCATCCCCTACGTTCCAGAGCTGCACTTCGCTCAACTGCAGGAGTGGCTGCAGTTCTGGAACGATGCCGTCACGCCAGAGACGCTTCCGCAGACGGGCTTCATCATTCCTGGCAAGGCGGCGGGGTTTCTCTACCGGACCGACAGCTCGCTGGCCATGATTGAAACCCTGGTGGCCGCGCCGGGGCTGTCCAAGGAAGAGCGAAGCGCCGCCGTCGACCTCGTGGTGGCTGCCATCTGTGAGGAGTCCACGAGGCTCGGGTTTCAAGTGCTGGTGGGCTACACCCAGTTGGACGCGGTGGTGAAGCGCGCCGAGCGGCACGGCTTCATCTACGTGGATGGTGGCTTTCACGTCATCGCCAAGCGCCTCAGGTGAAATGAAGCCTGGGGCCGACATCTTGATTCTCGGAGCCGGTGTCGTGGGCCTTTCGGCCGCGCGCCGGCTTTCTGCTTTGGGCGCGAGCGTCACGGTGCTGGACGCCGTGGAGCCCGGAGGCCGGGGCTCGCGCGCCGCCGCCGGAGTCGCCATTCCATCCGTGCGGCTGTTCGATGACCCGGTGATGCTGGCGTTCGCCCGGGCGGGCCGCGGCACCCTGGCGGAGGACCTGGCCTCGCTTCCGGGAGGCGACCAGCTTCGCCGAGGCAACGGCATCCTCCGCGTCGTCGCGGACGCGAAGGCGCGCGATGCGCTGGCGGCGAAAGCGGTGGCGGATGCGGAAGGACTGGGCACCTGGCGGGATGCCGCGAGCCTGGTGTCGCTTGAGCCCGCGCTGGAAGGTACGCCGCTGTTCGGTGCCTTCGAGACGGACCAGGGCCACCTCGTGGACACGGATGGTTACGTCGACGCGCTCCTGAAGGCCGCTGCCCACGTGGGCGTGCAGTTGCGGCTGGGCGTGGCCGCGCGCTCCGTTTCAGAATCCTTCACGGGGGTTGAGGTCCAGACGGAAGGGGAGACGTTCCGGGCGGACCGGTTGCTCGTGTGCGCGGGGCCCTGGTCGGCAGGCGTGGAGGGGTTGCCTTCGTTGGCGTTGAAGCCCTTGCGTGGGCAGATGCTGGTGGTGCACCAGCCCGGATTGCACCTGACGCGCGTCGTCTCGGGGCCCTCGTACCTGGCGCCGTGGCGCTCGGGCGAAATCGTCGTGGGGGCGACGGAGGAGGACGCGGGCTTCGTGGAGCAGGTGACGCCCGCGGGCCTGCTGCACCTCAGTGCCACCGTCGCGAAGCTGGCGCCGCGACTGCGTGACGCCCGGTTCGTCCGCGCATGGGCGGGGCTGCGGGCCGCGACGCCGGATGGCCACCCGTACATCGGCCGTCATCCCGGCACCCGGCGCACCTACGTCGCCACGGGGCTGGGTGGCCAGGGCATCCTGACCGGTGCGTATGCCGGTGCCTTGCTCGCGGAGCTCGTGGCGCACGGCCATTGTGCCGCCGCCGAGCCGTTCTCGCCCGCGCGCATCACCGACGGTTCTCCGCTCACAACGCGCTGAGCAGGTTCTCGGAGCTCACGGATGCGCTGATGCGCGCCGGTGGGGCACTCGCCCGGGGAAGGCGCCGCGCCCCAGCGGGACGTCAGTACAGGTTCACCGGGTCAAACGGGCGGTTGAGCTTCGTCCGGGCGCGAGGCAGCACCTCGTGTACCGCCTTCGCATCCCCCTGTGCGAGCGCGGCCTTCAGCGCCTCCGTCTGCTTCGGCCACGTCGTGCTCGCCTCAGCGCACCGCACCGCCTCCGACCAGTCCGTGCGCCCAGCCGCCACGGCCTGTCCAGCCAGGCTCTCCGCCGTCTTCAGCGGGTCCCCAATGGCGCGCGCATGCTCCTCCGCGCGAACGAACCAGTCCACGGCGACAGCGGGCTTCTGCTCGTCCAGGAGCAAGCGTCCCAGCTCCGCGGCAATCACCTGCCGGTGGAACGAGTCACCCAGCGCATCGGCGTTGGCGAACGCCTCGGTGAAGTGGGCCACCGCCGCGTCACGCTCGCCAGCGGCCAGCTCCAGCCCCGCCAGCCGGTAGCGGTGGTGCTTGGCGAAGTTCACGCCCCAGCTCTCGCTGATCTTTTCGAACCGGCGCCACGTGGCGATGGCATCACCGAACTGCCGCGCCGTCTCCTGCAGATAGCTGGCGTTGGAGATGAGGTTGATTTTCAGGTGCGTGGCGCTCGCGTCGTGCAGGTCCCCCACGCAGCGCATGGCCTGCTTCTCCTCCACCAGCGCAGTGTCCAGCTTGCGCTCCAGGAACCACGTCAGCGCGCAGACATTGCGCAGCCAGCCCTCCTGGAGCGCCCGGTCTGGCGATGTGCTGCGCTCCAGCGCGGCCAGTCCCGCGGCCACCTCCGTCCGCGCGTTGGGAAGCTGTCCGAAGCGCTTCGTCAGGGTGAGCGCGCGGAACATGTGCAGCCGCGCCACCAGCTCGGGAGGAATCCGGCATGCCAGCCCTCGCCCAAATGCCTCCATCGCCGCGTCGTGCGCGCCGGTGTAGACATGGACCACGCCCATGCTGCGCGCGAACAGGGCCTTCAGCTCCTCGACGTCACCCAGGCTGGCGCGGTCAATCTCGATGGCGGGCGTGGCGAAGCCCGTGTCCAGCGTCTCCCAGGCCTGGACCACGCGAGACGCCAATGCCGCGTCCGCGTTCGCCGCCAGCACCGCCAGCCCCTGCTCGGCGGCCAGCATGGCGCCTTCGTAGTTGGTGGTGAAGAAGCAGCTCCGGATGGCGAGGATGGCGGCGGCCACCCGTGTTTCGGGCGCCTGGGCCGCGTCCACGGCGACCTGGAGATAGCGCCCCTCCAGGTCCACCGGCGCTTCCAGCGCGCGCGATGACACCGGACCGGGCGTCGGCACGCGGGGCGCACGCATCCGGTCGCACAGCGCATCCAGGTAGGCCTGCCGCCGGAACTCGAAGGACTCCGCGCCATGGGGCCGGCGCACGTTCCACCCGGTGAACAACAGGGTGCCGTCCAGCCCTTCCAAGCGGCTCCACTCGGCCGCCCGCATCACCGCGCGAAGGCTCACCAGGTCACATTCACCCGCGCCATGGAGCACCAGGGGCCGGCCGCTGACGCGCAGCGTCTCCACGATGGCCTTCGCGGCCACGTTGAGGACCCAGAACATCTGCTCCGACTCGCGGTGGAGGCGGCGCTCGGAGGGCGTCAGCGCCAGGTCACCGAGGTCCGGCACGCCGTCGATGGCGCCGGGAAACAGCCGGTTCCATTCGGAGGGATGGGCGCGGGACAGGGTGTGGACGACCTGGGGCGCGGCGGCTTCACACGCGCGAAGGACCTTTCTCAGCCCACCGAACGCGACAGGCAGGGCCACCCCCACGTCGACTTCGATGGCGTGCGAGGGCAGCGCGGCGGGCAGCGACGTCTCCACGGTGACAGCCAGCTCGCGGGGACGCGCGAAGGGGGGACTCACGGGAGGCTCCTCGGAGGGGCGCAAGGTGGGGGCGAGACACAAAATCTGTCTCACACGCATCTTCACACCCTCTCAGGAACTGAGCAATCTGGCCTGCCCGGAAAATATCAGGTGAAACGTCACATTCCGGGCGTAGCAGGATGTGTCGAGCCCAGCGCCTGGAGATCCGTTCCCAGCGGAGAACGGGAACGTCAGTCATGCGTGCCGATGTGCTGATCGCCGTGGTGAGCGCAAACCCAGTGGAAGGCGCAGGAGCACGCCACGGCGCGGGCGCGTGTGCAGCACCGGCCGCCGAAGTGCTCAGGAAGGGCCGTGGCCTCGTCGTCCTCGGGAGGCTCTGGCAGGCACCGGGGCGCCGAGCGGCCGGAATCGGCGGGCTCATTGTCGCAGCAGCCGCGCTCCATGCAGCGGGGGCACAGGGACAGCTCGCAGTGGGCGCACCAGTCGAACACTTCACCGGAGCTTCCGCGGCGCTCACATCCTCCACAACTGTCGAACATGGACGACCTCCAGTCGCATGCGGATGAAGGTAGAGAGGGGGTCTGACAGGTGAAGCGTCCAATCCGTCACGCTCCACGTGTGAAGGCTTCCATCGGTGAACGCCCGGCGGGGGGAATGTGGGGCAATGAACCGTCGTGAGAGGAATACGGCGCGCGGTTGGAACAAGCTGGAGGAGGGGCCCGTCATACCGGGGGAAGGAGCAGAGCCCATGCGCAGGCCACGGCGGATCATCGGTGTCTTCGGTTCTGGCAAGGAGGACCACGCGGAGCGGGTCATCCCGCTGGTCCGGTGGATCGCCGAGGCGGGCTTCGACCTGCTCACGGGCGCGGGCAGCGGGGTGATGCGGACGGCGGCGGATGCCTTCGTCCAGGTGGAGTACCGGCACGGCATCTCCATTGGCATCGTCCCAGGCACGGTGGAGGGCGGCGAGTACCGGCCCCGTTCGGGCTACCCCAATCCCAACGTGGAGCTGCCCATCTACACGCATCTGCCGCTCAGCGGAGAGCAGGGGACGGAGCCGCTCAGCCGCAATCACATCAACGTGCTCACGCCGCACGCCCTGGTGTCACTGCCCGGGGGCGCGGGCACGGTGGCCGAGGCGGCCCTGGCCCTGCGTTATGGCAAGCCGGTCATCCTCTACGGGCCGCCGGAGTCGTTCCGGCGCTTCCCAGCGGAGCTGGAGCGGACGGACTCCCTGGAGCGGGTGGCCGAGTTCCTCCGGGCCGCGGTGCGTGATCCGCTCCGCCTGGCCGTGCCGTAGCCGCTGGAAACGTCTAGGATGATGCACTCGGGGGAACGGGCGGGAGCCACCCAGGCAGGGCGGGCCGCGTCGTCTCGAGTGCGCCATCATGATCAGTCCCGACCATCCGCTCGCCAGCTGGTTCCTCGTCATCGCCGGGACGCTCTTCCTGGTCGTCATCGCGATTCCCCTGCTGCTGATGCCCCTGACGTGGGCGCGCTGGTTCGGGTGGCGGCTGCCGGAGGGGAACAATCACCTCACGGTGTACTTCGGGCGCTGCCTGGGAGCGGTGGCGCTGGCCATCATCCTCACGGCGGCCCGCTTCGTGTCACGGCCAGGCCCCGCCATCTTCGACCTCATCGGCTGGGTGTGTGCGGGAATGGTGGTTGTCCATACCTGGGGAGCGCTGAAGAAGGCGCAGCCGGTGTCGGAGACGGTGGAGATCGGCTTCTATGCGGTGGTAGGCGTGCTGGCCATGTGGATCCGCTTCAACGCCCTGAGCTGAGCGCACGCCCATGTCTCCGGTGGACATCGACCCCATCCTCGCGACGTTGGCGCCCTACATCCCCGGCGCCGTGCTCCGGCGTCTGGAGCGCACGGAGGCGCACGCGCTGCCGCTCGTGGAGCCGGTGCGAGGCGCCATCCTGCTCCTGGACATCGCGGGCTTCACGCCCATCGTCGTCAGCCTGAGTGGCGCCGGGCCCCGCGGCATCGATGCGCTCCAGCGGCTCCTGACGAGCTACTACACGGAGATGATCGACGTCGTGAAGGACCACGGCGGCGACATCTACCAGTTCGCCGGTGACTCCATCCTGGCCTGCTTCGAGGTGGAGCCGGGCGTGGACGCCAGCGGCGCGGTGCAGCGCGCGGCCCGGTGTGCGTTGGACGTCCAGCAGCGGCTGTCCCGCTTCGCGAAGTTGGAGCTGCTGGGCCAGCGCTTCAGCGTGTCGTCGCGCATCGGCATCGGGTTCGGCGAAGCCCACCGGGTGGTGTTGGGCGCCACGGGCATGTGGATGCACCCCGCGCTCATCGGCCAGCCGCTGGCGCAGGCGGTGGCGGCGGAGAAGCGGGCCACGGTGGGGGAGGTGCTGCTCAGCCCGGAGGCGTGGGCCCTGCTGCCGGAGCCGGCCCGTCAAGGCGAGGCCCGCGGCAACGCGTACCGCCTGGCGCCCACCGTGCCGTTGCGCGTGCCTCCAGCGCCCGGCTTCGTGTTGCCCTCGGGGCCGGAGATGGTGGCCCGGTGCTCGCTGCTGCTGCACCCGGTGCTCTTCACGAAGATCACGACGGCGCACCAGGAGTTCAGCGGCGACTTCCGCGACGTCACCTGCTTCTTCCTCCGCTTCGACAGTCAGCGTGCGTCCGCGCGGCCGGAGGACTTCACCCGCGAGCTGAACGCCTTCTACGAATACGTCCAGCGGGAGAGCGCGCACCACGGCGGCGTGTTGCTGATGACGGACTTCACCGACAAGGGGAACGTCCTCTACGTCATCTTCGGCGCGCCCACGGCCTTGCAGAGCAAGGAGGTGCTGGCCTGCCGGCTCGCGTGCAAGCTGATGCGGGAGCGGGAGTCCTTCCCCTTCGTCTCATCGCTGCAGATTGGCATCGCCACCGGTCCGGCCTACTTCGGCGACATGGGATCGCCCTGGCGCAAGGGGTACTCCGCGCTCGGCGAAGTCGTGAACATGGCCGCCCGCCTGATGACGCACGGGCAGGGCAGCGGCATCCACATCGATGCGCAGACGGAGCGCAAGCTGCACCAGGGCGGCTTCGACACCGAGTTCGTGGAGGATGCGCGGCTCAAGGGCGTGTCACGCGCGGTGCCTGTCTACCGGCTGTCGGCGGAGGTGCGCCGCAGCCTGTTCCTCAAGGGCAAGGGCGACATCGTCGGCCGGCAGCGCGAGGTGGAGGCGCTGCGCCAGGCCGTCGACGAATCGCTGGAGGGCCACGGCCGCATCTGCGTGGTGTCGGGCGAAGCGGGCATCGGCAAGTCGCGGCTGGGCGCGAAGGTGGTGGAGGTGGCGGAGGCGCGGGGGGCCCACAGCCTCTACGGCATCTGCTACTCGTACGAGATGTTCACGCCCTTCTTCCCGTGGAAGGAGGTGCTGGTCCAGCTCTTCGGCCTGCACGAAGGCGACGACGTGGAGACGCAGCTGTCCCAGCTGCGCCAGGGCTTCGCGGGCCTGGAGGACACGGGGCCGGAATGGATACCCGTGCTCGCGGGCATCCTGGGGGTGCCCGTGGAGGAGTCACCGCTCACGCGCGACCTGGATGCCCGGCGGAAGAACCAGAAGCTCTTCCAGATCATCCTCCAGCTCCTGGAGAAGGTGTCGCGCCAGACGCCGGTGCTGCTCTTCTTCGAGGACCTGCACTGGGCCGACAACATCTCCGTCGACCTCATCGAGTTCGTCGCCGCGCGGCTGTCCCCGTTGCGGGTGACGCTGCTGGTGACGATGCGGCCGGGCGAGCACCTCAAGAGCCTCAAGGGGCTGCCCGGGCTGCGATGGTTGGACTTGTCCAGCCTGGATGACGAGGACACGCGGGCGCTGCTGCGGCTGCACCTGCGCATGGAGACGCCGGCCACGGCGCTGGAGGACCTGCTGCTGGCCAAGGTGCAGGGCAACCCGTTCTTCACTGAGTCCATCGTCCAGGGCATGGTGGAGAAGGGCTACCTGGGACCGGTGGCGCCGGGCGCGGAGCGGTTGGAGCTCAAGCGCAGCCTGCAGGGGCTGGAGCTGCCGGACTCCATCCAGGACGTGGTGCTGGCGCGCATCGACCTGCTCTCGGAGACGGAGAAGCTGGTGGTTCGCGTGGCCTCCGTGGTGGGCCGCATCTTCACGCTGGAGGCGGTGGCCGCGCTGGCGCCCGGTTCGGTGTCCCCGGAGCGGATTCGCGAGGCCATCGATACGCTGACGCGGCTGGGGCTCATCCTCCTGGAGTTGGAGGAGCCCTTCACCTGCATCTTCAAGCACATCGTCATCCGCGACGTGGCGTACACCACGCTGCTGGTGTCCGCGCGCGAGGACCTGCACCGGCGCATGGCGCGCTTCATCGAGGCCCGCGCCGGGGAGAACCCCGTCAAGTCGGCGGGAATCCTGGCCTACCACTCGCTGGCTGGAAACGACGAGGTGAAGGGCCTGGAGTACACGTTGATGGCGGCGCGCAGCGCGCGCGAGCAGTACGCCAACGACGACGCCGTCCACCACTACAACCGGGCCATGGAGATCCTGGGTGGCACCGTGGCGTTGGACCCGGAGGAGGTCCTACGCAAGACGCACGTCGTGATGAAGGAACTGGCGGAGACCCTGCTCAACGCGGGAAACTACGCGGGCGCCATCCTCATGTTCGAGCAGTGCCTGGCGGACGAGGAGCAGGTGCCGCGCCGCGCGGAGATTCACCTGGGCCTGGGCCGGGCCTACCAGGAGAAGGGCGAGTCAAAGCGCGCCATCCAGGAACTGGAGACGGCGCTGGAGCTCATGGGGCGCACGATGCCGCGGGGCATGGCGGCGCTGGTGCTGCGCTCGGTGCTGGCCATGGGGCTGCACCTGCTCTACGGCCTGTTCCCCTGGCTGGTGCGGCCACTGGGCGCGCGGCTGCCGCTGTACCTGAAGCAGCTGTCCACGCTCATCTCGCTCATCAAAATCTACTACTTCGCGGACATCGGGAAGCTCACCTGGGCCACGCTGGTGGCCACGACGATGGCGGAGCGCTCGCGCAGTGAGTACGGCCTGAGCCTGGCGACCAGCTACTACGGCTCACTGCTGTTCGGCTCGGGGATGGTGGGGCGCTCAGGGCACTGGTGTCAGCGCGCGCTAGAGCATGCGCGGCGCTCTCGGGATACGGCGGCGGAGGGCGTGGCGTTGAGCCGGCTGGCCACGCAGTCCATCTTCACCAACGAGCAGGCCCGCGCCACCGAGTACGGCGAGCAGGCGGTGTCGCTGCTGCGGCAGGTGGGGGACATGTGGGAGGTGCAGACGGGCCTGATGATGCTGGCCACCAGCCAGTTCCTGGCCTCGCGCTTCGAGGACGCGGAGCGCGCGTACCGGGAGATGGGGCGCGTGGGCGTGGAGCTCAACGCGCTGATGCACCAGGGCTGGTCCCACGCGTGGGTCCCCATGTGCCGCTACCTGCGGGGCGATGGAGACGTGGGAGAGCTGTGCGCGGAGCTGGAGGAAGGCCTGCGCATCAGTATCGACGTCCAGGACCTGGCCAACCAGTGCGCCAGCCTCAATCACCTGGTCAACGTGGCGGTGCGCGAGCACCAGGTGGAGGAAGCCGCGCTGATGGCGGTGCGCGCCGACGAGGCGCTGTGGCGCTACCACGTGCTGGTGCCCTTCCTCCAGATTGGTCTCGTGGACGCGGCGGAGGGCGCGCTCTTCGCGCTGGAGCAGGGCGCTGTCTCCGTGCCGCGCGAACAACTATGGGCCCTCTACCGCCGCTGCGCGCTCAAGGCGCGGGCGTTGGGGGCGCTCTACCCATACCTGCGCGGCCCGGCCATGCGGGTGATGGCGCGTGCGAAGGCGCTGAAGCGGGGCGCGAAGGCCGCGGAGCCGCTGTTCGACCGCGCGCTCGAGGTGCTGGAGGCCACGCCCAACCGCTGGGAGACGGGCGTGGCCTACCTGGACGCGGCGGCGGCGTTGCCTCACCGGCGCACGGCGTTGCTCGCCCGTGCGCGTGGCATCTTCACCGCCATCGACGCGCAGGCGGAGCTGCGGCGGGTGGATCGGCTGGAGTCCGGGCCTCAGGATGCGGCGCCGATGCTGGCGGCGGCGCTCACGTGAGCCGCTGCGGCTGAAGGCCAAGCTGGGCCATCTGCTGCGTGTCCCAGTACTCCAAGGCGTCCTGCCCGGCGATGTAGCGCCGTGCCGTGTTCTTCACCGGGTTTCGGATGCTCACGATTTCGGGCCCGGAGAAGAGGATGGTCTGCTTGTACCGGGGCACGTCGCTCATCGTGAGCTTGGACCAATAGTGGCGGGCGATGTTGGGCAGGCTGCCGAGCTGCGCGCAGAGCCGGTGGAAGTGCTCCACCACCTCGGATGTGTCCAGGTTCTTGGGACGGTGGCAGAGCGTGTAGCCGTCGTAGTCGCGGCTCAAGGTGCCTGGCAGCAGGCGGTTCTCTTCCTGGAGCTCGCGGAAGAAGGGCGTCTCCGGATAGGGGCAGACGATGCCCAGGAAGGTAACGGAGAAGTACTGGAGGTCGGAGAGGTACTCGGGGAGCTTCTCCAGGTACGCGTTGGTGTCTCCGTCCGAGCCCACGATGAGGCCGAAGGACAACAGGATGCCGGAGGAGAAGACGCGGCGGATGACGGCGTCCACTTCGCTCAGCTTGTTCTGGCCTTTGTTCATGGCCTTGATGGAGTCGGGGTTGAGGGACTCCAGGCCTGTGTAGACGTAGCGGCAGCCCGCCTTGGCCATCAGCTTCACCAGCGACTCGTCCTTGAGGACGTTGAAGGTGAGGGCGCAGCCCCACGTCTTCTTGAGCGGGATGAGGGCTTCGCACAGCTCGCGCAGGTATTTCGGTGAACCACCGAGGTTGTTGTCGAGGAACACGAAGGCGTCATCCATCAGCCCCATGAAGTTGGGGTTCCAGTGCATGTGCTGCTGGATTTCGTCGATGACGTGGGCGACAGGGCGATAGCGGTAGCGCTCGTTGCCGGTGAGGACGCAGAAGTTGCAGGAGAAGGGGCAGCCGCGTGAGGCCTCGATGCCTGGCAGGCGCAGCTTGTTGTGGGTGAAGTCGATGAGGTCGTAGCGGTAGGGCCGGATGGCGGCGGGGCCCAGCGGCGGGTGCTGGTAGCGCGGCTGGAGCTGGCCTTTCTCGAAGTCCTCGATGAGCGCGGGAACGTTGGCCTCGGGCTCGCCGGTGATGACGGCGTCGAAGTACTGCTGTGCGTCGTCTGGGAAGTAGCTGGCGTGGCGGCCGCCGGCGACTGTCGTCATTCCTCGCTGGCGGAAGAGGGTGGAGAGCACCTTGGTGTGCTCGTAGAAGGAGTGCAGATAGGAGAAGAAGACGAGGTCCCAGTGGCGGTCCATCGGGATGTCGCGCTCCTTCTCGTTGAAGATCTCCACCTCCACGTGCGGGGGGCACAGGCCGGCGATGAGCTCCGGCACGGAGGACTGCATGATGGAGGGCTCTTTGAGGCGCAGCCGGGTGGGGTGCGTGTACGTGGCGATGACGGCAATCCGCATGCGATGACGTGGCTCCAAGACGAGGCGGCGTGGCCACGGTGCGGCAAGGAGCACTTGTCACATGGTTCGGCTCCCCCCGGCCTGGCCGTGAAAGCAGAATCCCCCCGTTTCAAGCTTCACGCAAAATGACAGCGGCTTGATGTCGGGGACCGGCGACGCGGGCGATGCATGAACGTCCACTCCACACCCCGCAACACGCGCTCAAGCGGAAGGATGAGACGGAACCATCGCAAGTTCCAGACTGTCGTGTTTCGCGCGCGGTTCATCGTGCAGTCGGCTTCGTCACACCGTGTGCATGGAGTTTCAATGAGTGGGTCATTATCTAGTCAGGGTCCGCTTGCGCCCCCCCGGCGCGCACCGGTTTCTCCCCGCCCCCTCATCCGCCGAGCGCCCTCCCATGACTGTCAGCACCTGGAACATCGACGCTTCCCACTCGTCCGTCCTCTTCGTCGCGCGCCACATGGTGGTGGCGCGAGTCCACGGTCGCTTCGAGCGTTTCTCCGGAATCCTCCGCGTGAATCCGGAGCAGCCCACTCAGGGTGAAGTCGAGATGTCCGTGGAAACGGCGAGCATCTACACGGGCTCGTCAGACCGGGACGCGCACCTGCGTTCACCGGACTTCCTCGACGCCGACGCCGCGCCCAAGCTCACCTTTCGCAGTACCAGGATTGAACCTGCGGGCGGTGCCAGCTTCCGGCTCCTGGGCGACCTCACCATCCGCAATGTCACGCAGCCGGTGGCCTTCGACGCCCGGCATATCGGCACGTCGAAGGACCCGTGGGGCAACTCGCGGCTCATCTACTCGGCGCGCACCACCATCAACCGCACCGACTACGGCATCCGCTGGAACAAGACGCTCGACAATGGCGGCTGGCTCGTCAGCGAGAAGATCGATCTCGAGCTCGACATCCAGGCCATTCCCGCGACGGCCTGAGCCGGCCTCAGGGCGCGGGCAGGAAGTCCGCGTACACGGCGGCGTGGTCCGACCCGCCATAGCCGCCCCGTGGGTCCCTCGCCGTGCGGAACGAGCCGGGCACATACGAGCCCCCGCCGCGCGCCAGGTACAGGTGGTCGATGGCCTGGAGGTCGCCGTGGTAGGTGTACGTCCACGTCTCGCTGGCCGGCCGGTCGCTGGAGACGCGCAGCAGCGCGCCGTCGCGCTCCAGCGCGGTGATGGGCTCCGAGCCCGGTACGTCGTTGAGGTCTCCCCCGAGGACAATCAGCGCGTCTGGAGCCGCCTGGGCCGTGCTCGCGACGATGTCCCGCGTCGCCACGGCCTCGGCGAAGCGGCGTCCGGCGTCGTCGTTGGACTTGGAGCGGAAGTGCGCGGAGAAGACGATGACTTTCTTCCCGTCCACGTCCAGGTGGACCTCCAGCAACTCGCGGGAGAACCGGGTGGCGGAGCCATCCGGGCGCCACAGCGTGCGTTCCCGATGCCCGCGGACGTCGGTGATGGGGTGAACGGAGAGAACGGCCACGTCCACGGACGCCGCGGCGCCCGTTTCGCCCAGCTCCGAATAGCCGAAGCGGGGGAGCCGTGACGTGAGCGCGTCGAGCGAGGCCTGGGTTTCCACCTCCGCCAACAGCACCACGTCGGCGTTCAGTCGCGAGATGGCGGACGCGAGCCGGTCCGCCTGGAGGCCGAACTCGGAGGGGGTGGGCAGCGCCTCGTAGTTGCTGCCGCCGCACTCACCGGAGTCGCACACCGTGTCAAAGAGCCGCCGCAAGTTGAAGGCCGCGATGCGCACGCTGCCTTCAAGCGCGGTGTCGGGCGGTTGCTGCGGTCCACAGGCAGCCCCGACACACGGTTCATTCGGCCCCGGTGGTGTTCCACGCCCCTCGCAGGCGGACAGCGACAAGAGGGCGGCCAGCAAGGCCGCGGCGCGGAGGTGCTTGCGGTTCCTCGACGCAGAAGGAAGGGGGCGTGACATGGGGCCGTGAGACTACCCCATCGCGGCCCTGGCGCGGGCAGGCAGGCGGGGCGCAGCGTCGCTAGGAGGCGGCCTAATCTCACGCGCATTACTTCCTGCTGAGCGTTACGGCATGAGAACGCACGGCGGTGGGTTTCGAGATTACCGTACGGACAGTTTGTGCGGAGGGGAGTGCGCGGAATGGTGATCGAGATTCTAATTGGCGCAGCGGTGATGACGCTCATTACCGTGCTCTTCACTGGGCCCGGAATGTGGAGCTCCACCTGGGGCTACCGGAAGAGGGAGGGGCAGGACGCGTCGAGGTCCTCCGGCGCGAAGAACAAGACGCCGTAGTCTCCCGAGCCCGGCGTCACTGGCAGATGCCGGGGCAGTCCTTTGCTCCCGAGCCAGGCGAGCAGGCATCCAACGGGTCGTCCACGCACCGTGTCCCCGTCGACACGCAATCGCCGTGGAACCCACCGCAGCATTCGACGTACCCCCGAGGCACGTCGCACGGCGTCGCGAAGCTCCGGCACTCGGCGTCGCCCGAGGCAGGGCGCGCGAACACCCGCACCTGTACGCAGGCATCACCGTCATCGCCGGAGGTTCCGCTGCAATCCGTGAGGAGCAGCGGGGCCACGACCGCGAGCGTGGCCTTCATGCGTCGGTTCATGTCCGCTATCTGGCCAGGGCTGGCCCGCGCGTCCAGTCCCCCCGCACCCAAGGTGTCAGGAGGGTGAAACGCGGGGCGCGTGTCACTCCACCAGCAACCGCTTCACCGGTGCGGGGTCCACCGCGACCATCAGCGGCCGGGTGAAGTTGCTGAACGACACCAGTGCCTGACCGGGGGCCAGCCGCGACACCCGGTTCCAGAGGCTCTCGTCGATGCTGCCCGCGGTTTTCTGCATGCGGGAGATGACAGAGCTGTCGGCGATCTTGTGGATGACGAAGTTGTTGATGAGGCCTAGCACCTCGTTGGGCAGGTGCTGCGGAAGCTGGGTGACGAAGACGAGCCCCATCCAGCGCTTGCGGCCCCGCTTGGCAATCTTCGCCACCTGTTCGAAGAGCACGGGCATCTGGGCAATGCGGTTCGCGGAGAGGAACTCGTGGGCCTCTTCGATGATGATGAGGACCGGCGTGACCGATTGGTCCTTCGCGTTGGCCCGCTCGTAGCGTCGCTCCTGTGCTTCCTGGAGGCCTCGCAGGATGTCTGCGATGACCAGGTTGTTGAGCTGTGGTGAGTCCGTGTCCGACAGGTCGATGACGGAAACGCGCCCGGGTGTGAGCATGGACTCATAGGCCACGCCTTGCTCGTTACCCACGTCGAAGATGCCCAAGCGCCGCAGTCGGTGGAGTTTGCTGGCCAGGGCCTTCCAGCTGATTTCGTGCCGGCTGCTCTGGGCCATGACGCGCGCCATGACCCGGCCGAAGTTGCTCTTGAACTCTGTGCGCAGCATCAGTCCGCGCGATGGCGCCTTGGCAGTGACGTCCGGGTCGGCCTCCGCGTCGTCGTTCTCCTCGAGCAGGGACGCCTGCTTCCGAGGGGTGGCGCGTGACTTGCCACGCGTCTCTGATTTGCCTTCGTCACTGAGGCTGTAGATGTACGCGCTGACCACGTCCAGCACGTGGTCGATGGTCATGTGGGGAAAGCCCGTGGACAATTCGTCCACGTCGAGGACCTGGCGGCGCTCTTCTTCCGTCTGCGGGTAGATGTTGAAGTCTTCGAGCAAGAGCTTGGTGACGTCGTAGGCCTTGAGGAACCGCTCCTGCTGTGCGTCCGACATGTCGAGAATCTCCGCGAGCGCGTACGGAGACAGGCTGGAGAACTTGAGCGAGAACGCGTGCTTGTTCCGGTGTCGTGGATTGAGGCTGTCGCGCCCGGTGAGGTGGTGGATGTGCAAGTCTTTGACGCCCTGCGGGCGCTGGCCTCGCCGCCTGAGCGCCTCGAGCATGGCGGCATGGTCGGTGGGCTGGTCCACGTGCGTGTATTCACCCTCCACGTCGAAGACGATGGTCGCGATGCCCTCCGCTTGGGCTCGGTGGATGAGCGTGGCCACCGTGGTGGACTTGCCGCCGCCCGTTGTTCCGATGATGCCCGTGTGGCGTGGAAGGATGGATTTGTCCCGGGGATTGAGCCGGGCCTCCATCTTTTCGTACCCGACCACCAGCCCCAGGCACATGTCGCCGCCGACGCCCAGCACGCGAGCGCTCTCCGCCTCGTCGAGCAGGAAGACGGGGCTCTGCGGCCGGGGTCGGAAGCGGGGAGGCTTCAGCGTGCCTTCGACTTCCTCTCCGACAATCTCAATCTCCGCACGCCCGTGATAGTCGAATGTGTACGCCAGCTTCTTGCCGTGGGTGACCACGCCAATGGCCATGGTGGAGTTGGCGGGCACCGCGTTCGGTTCCGCGAAGGGACCCCGCACGACGACGCCCAGGTAGGCGCGGTTGTCCTCCCTCGACCTCACCCGGACCAGCGTCTGGGACGCGAGCAGGTGCAAATCCTCACGCGTGAGCAGCACGGTGATGAGGTTGTCCTGGCTGGATGTGACGTCGAAGTGGGTGAAACCCACCGCCGCTGCCAGCTCTGGATCCACTTGGGGACCGGTATGGGCCTGGTTCCTGAGTTCGTCGAGCTCGCTCAGCGTCTTTGGTGGGGTCGGTCGAACGACCTCACTGTCAGGCTCCCGCGGGGACACGGGCCCGGGGGCCTTGCCATTCATGACCGGTGCTGCCGCCGTGGGGACAGCGCGGTGCTGACCATTCTTCCCGGGCGGCGGCCGGCCAGGGCCCATGCCCGGCATGGGAACGGGGCGTGGGGGACCGTTGGTGGGCCTCGCCTCTGGCCTGAACGGTCCATTTCCCGCCGCGCGGTGGCCGGGCGGTGGATCGCCCCAATTGCCTGGATCCTCCGACACGTCACCAGACCGGGTCGCAGCCTGCCCTGATGCGGCGGGTTGCCCCCGGAAAGTCCCGGCACCCGGCGCGCGTTGCCCCCTGCCGTCGTCAGCCATGTTCATGGTCCCCCTGGCCTAATGGCGCTTGGTGTGCTCGTTGAAGAACTCGAGGTTGGCTCCTGCCTGGGCATAGGCGTCATGAACGAGGCCCATGAACCCATCCTCACCGAAGGCGCTCCGGCACGACGCTTCCGCGACATCGAGCAGCATGGGGAATCCCCGATCGGGCCGGAGGATGCTGTCGGCCATGGCGACTCGCGCCGCGAGGTGGACGTGGTCGCGATGCGCATAGAATGAGCGGGGAGGGGTTCGCTCGGATGCGCGAAACACACCAGAGATGACTTCGGGGCAGCATTCCTGCACGAACCTCGCCGCGAAGTTCTGGCTGCGGTCCCCGTATTTCCATTGCTCGATGACCCGCCTCCCATAGCGCTCGAGCGTTTCGAAGATGACGTACTCGCCAGCCTGGAGCGCATGACCAATGGTCAGGATGCCCCGCTCCTCGAGCGTGCTTGGCACGAACACGAACTTCTTCTGCTGGAGGATGAGGCGCCTGAGCACATTGATGGATTCGCGCAGGAGGCTCATGTAACCCGAGCCCGTGATCAGTTCATAAGCGCATGGATTGCCATGCCCGATACGCCACTCCGCTTCGGACTTGTCCACGAGCACGGCCCGTTCGGCGTAGGTCTTGATACCGCGACGAGCCAGTTTGGAAAGCGACCTCTCGCGAGGACTGGCCGACCTGTCCATCCGCTGGTCGATGCACGCGAGTGCCT
The DNA here is from genome assembly GCF_010998615.1 of Myxococcus sp. CA023. GTDB lineage: Bacteria > Myxococcota > Myxococcia > Myxococcales > Myxococcaceae > Myxococcus. Next base: position 27,236 of record NZ_JAAEAH010000030.1, read on the forward strand.
CTTGAACTGGATTCGAACGCTGGTCCGACATCTCCTTCCGGAACAGTCGCTGAGAAAATGTTCCGCTCGTCCCTCCGTAACCCACAGCGGCGATTCCAATCTGGGTGATTCCAATTGGCAGGCTCTCGTGACTCGTCGAGATGCTGTTGACGGCCTCCACCTTCCCAGAGAAGAGCAGGCTCTGATGGACCGTGGCCAATTCTTCGGGCGTGGCTCTGTAGACTCCAGCCTCTTTGGCACCACCGCGAGAGTTTGCGGAAATTTTTGGAAGGACTTGTTGCCGGATGATCTTCTTCACGACGCCCTCCTTGTCCACGGCACTGGCGATTTCCTTTCGGAACCGTGCCATGACGCTCTCCAGGTCGAGCCCCTGCGACCATGTGTCGAGGTTGAGCGTCGTCAGCAGATCCTCTCCAAACGCGTCGACGAAGTCGTCGTCACCGACGAGATCCGCTCCGTCTTCGGCGTGAAAACCACCCGCCATGCCTAGCTCCTGTCTTCGCCAAGAAATTCGATGATGGAGAATCGCTGGGCGCGCTCCTGTCGCATGAGCGCGCGGGCATAGCCCCTGGCCTTGTCTTCAGGGAGACCGAAGCGGCTGGCCAACCGCAGGATGCCGTCTTCTTCTGGGGTGTTACGGAGCATCCGCCGCACGAGCTCTGCTGGCGCGAGGAACTCGAGCGCAAGCCGGTCGGCTCGCCGTTCGGCTTCCGCAATAGCTCCAGAGGCAAGGTGCCCGGACGGGTTCCTGTCCATGAGCTTGACCTGGACGCCCAGTGGGACCTGTCCGAAGACCGAGGACAGTCTTTCCTCCAGGCTTGCGTTTCGCTTTCCGTCGAGGACGGGGAGGATTCCTTCTCCGAAGTAGCGCAGGGCTCGCTCGCGGGGAATCACGTGGTCGAGCACGAAGTGCGCGACCTCATGTGCCACGGTGAAGCGCTGTTCATCCTCCGAGTCACCGGTGTCGTGGAAGAGCAGGGCGCTCCCTTTCCAGGCGACCATGCACCCGTATAGTTCCCGGTGGGTGTCGGAGATGGGATGCGGAACCTTCCGCTTCGATGTCCACGCTGCCACGTGCGCTGTCGTGAGCCTGGGGATGGGCACCGTCTCCACGGACAGTTGGTAGGGGGCGTCTACGGCCAGGTCGCGTGGATAGGAAGTGCACTCCTGGAGCCCACTGATGGCCATGGCCTCATCCAGCCAACGACCCATCATGGAGTATCCTCATCGTCACGAATGCGGTCCCTGGCCGCGATTTGGATGCGACTGGCGCCGGTCATTGCCTCGCCTTCGTTATCGGATGTCAGGGCGTCGATGACCTCGACGTGTCGAAGCACTCGGACCAGGACCCGCTCGTTGACCGCGAAGCGCTGAGCGACCGCGATGGTCTGCCTGGCAAAAGAAGCGCCAACGGGGCGTCGGCAGAGGGACAGCCAGTGGAACTCTTCCAGCGAGCAACCCAGTTGGTTCGCGAGGTCAGTGGTGGTGATGCCTTCAATCGCGCGGTAACGCTCGAACGCATGGCCAAGCATCCAGGCTTTCTCTGTGCTCCGCCTGGACGCAGTCTCAAGCCAATCAGGATTCGTCACCGAAAACCTCCCTTCCAAACCGCACCAGCCACTTCATGATGCGGTCACGGTTGCGCTTCACTTCGCGCTGGATGTCGACTGCGGGGAGTGCGCTCAGGCCCAGCACTTCGGCAAACTCCTGGGTCGACCGTTCCCCTTGGAGCATGAGTTCGAGGAACGCGCGGTCCACCGGGCAAAGGTCGGATTGTTCGATGCGTTCCACGATTCGCTTCACCTCCGCGGATTGCTCCAAACTGACTTTCGGAGACCACCCTGGAAGTTCGACAAGGGCGCCGAACTTTTCTTCACGCACCTGGCGCCTCGTCGCCGAGCGCTGCCAGTCAGTGACCGTGTTCTTCGCGGACTGGGTCAGGTAGGAGAACAGGCGACCCCGCTGAGGGTCGAAGCGCTCGGGCGCCTCGAAGTAGTCGATCAACACGTCGATAGTGGCGTCACGGGCATCTTCGTAGGTGCAGCCGCGGGCGCGCTTCACGGCCCCGATGATGGGGTCGGCGAGGGCCGCAAACGCTTCCGAGGTCGCCACCGACTCTCGCTGGAGGATGCGCGCATGCAACGCGACGTCCTCGTCTCGTGTTGGAATTCCCATCCTGACTCCTCATCGGAAGTTTCCGTGGACGCGCTCAATACGTGCGCGCATGTGCTCCTTCGGAGCCGCACTGGCGAGTTCGACGGAAACATGCATCTGCGCCACCCAAATGGTTCCTGGCAGGCGAGCCGCGTGTCTGTACCTCCCGGGTGGTATGTTCATGGACGGTAATGCAGACAGTGGAGCCAATGCACCTGGGCTCCGTTCGTTGGCTTGGACGAGTCAGGTTTGCCAACGGCGCAGGTCGTCGCGGACTCGGCGTCTGCGAAGACACCCTGCTTCAGCGTCTGATGTTGTGATGCACTGCGTGGTCTCCTGCCATCCCGGTCGGAGGGGAGCGGGGGCTTCGCGAGACACGGACTGTTCAGGAGTTCTGGCGCGCGTTGCCCATACCACCCAGGTGGTAAAGACAGACCCATCCCTCAAATGCACTCTTCGGGGCGGATGCTGGCGTTGTCCGATGCAACCCAGGGCGGCTCGGGGGGACGTTCCGGGAGCGCGGCCGACGCGGGGAGCGCCGTCAGGCGCGGCAGCACGTTCCTTCGGGAGACGGGGCAGGGGGCTGCCCGGTTCCGGACGCGGGTGCTGCCGGGGCGAGGTGCTGGAGCCGGGCGGCCTGGAGCAGGAGGCCGCCCGGCGTTCGGCGTGAGGTGGAGGTGCGATCCATCCCCACCTTGGTGACGCATCTCAGCAGCCCAGGTTGCCGCCAGGGCTCACGCCGAGCATGTTGGTGAAGCGCTGATAGTTGTTGATGCGACTCTGCACCTGGCCCGGATTGCCACCATTGCACTCCAGCGAGCCATTGATGGTGCGGATGGTCTCACCGAAGCCGTGGCCGTCGACCATGGCGCGGTGGGCGGACATGGTTCCGGCGCCGGCCTGCGTGGTCCAGAACCAGAACGCGGAGCGCCATGCGGCGTTGGCGTCCTGGGCCAGCAGGTCCGGGTTGGTGTGAAGCGGCAGCCCCAGCGCGGCGCCGGCGGCGCAGTAGTTGCCGTTCCAGGACAACTGGATGGGCCCACGTCCGTAGTACTTCTTGCCCGCGACGCAGTAGCAGCCCGGCGGACCCCATGCGCCGCAGTAGTCACCGCGATTGATCTCCTCCACGTACACGTAATCGCCCGTCTCATGGGCCGTGTTGGCGAAGAAGGCCGCCACCTCGCGCTTGCGCGTCTCCAGCGAGCCCGTGTTGGCGAAGGCCGGGAAGGTGTTCGCGGCGGCAATGAGGCTGCTGTACGTGTAGAAGGGGTTCCGGTTCGGGAACATGGCGTTGAACGTGGACTCGCTCAGGATGGCGGCCAGCCCCGTGCCAGGGTTGCCACCGCCCCCGTCGATGCGGTCGAACGTCCATCGCTGGTTCGTGCGCTGCTCGTAGGGGTACTGCACCAGCTCCGTGCCGTTGGCCGTGTTGCCCCAGTACACGTCAATGGCCATGTCCGTGTGACGCGCGCGGATGCTGAACTCGCTGCCCACTTCCTTCACGAAGCGGAACTGCTGGTTCGCTCCGCCGCCATAGCCCCACTGGTGGACCAGCGCGTTCGCCGCGGTGCTCGCCTCCTTGATGTCGAGCGCCTTGTTGCTGTTCACGTTGATGATGCTGAAGTAGCCCCCGGACGTGGGCGTGACGCGGAAGCGCTGCGCATTCGTGTCGTTGCAATCCCATTGCTGCACCTTGGCGCCGTCCGCCGTGCTCGACGAGGCGACGTCGATGCACTTGTTCGTCATCACCGAGCGGATGACGTAGGTGCCTTCGGTGATGGTGTCGACAATGGCGGCGCCTTCCACCTGGCCCACCGGTTCGAGGGCGGCGGGCGGTGGCTCGGCGCCGCCACAGCCTCCCAGGGCGCTCAGGCCCCCACAGATTCCCAGCAGGGCCAGACTGCGTGACACGAACTTGCCGGACATGCTTGTGCTCCTTGCGGTCGAGGGTTTCTCGGGCGCGCCACGCCTGGGGCGGGCGGAGGCCTTGGCTCCGGGGGCCGGAGCCGCAAGGACTGTACGGCAATCGGTAAATCGGGAATAAGCTGAAGGTGTCGCCGGGCGCGAAGCGTTGACGAGCGGACGCGCCGCGGCGGCTCAGGCTTGCTGTTGCGCCGTGGGGACAGCCTGGGGCAGCAGCGCGTCCGGGAGCTCGTCTTCCACGCCACGTACACGCGGGGAGGACGCGGTCAGCATGACGCAGCCCATCAGCAGGAGGCCCAGGACGACGTAGAGCAGGGCGATGCCCCGGCCCGGGCCGGTGCCCAGCACCTGGCCGAAGGTGTTGGCCAGGGCGCCGTCCGGCGCCATCCAGGGGTCGAAGACCTTGTCCGTCAACGGGCCCGCGAGCAGTGCGGCGATGGGCGGGGCGACCAGCGCGAGCATCCGGCGCGTGGCGAACACCCGTCCCTGGATGGCGGGAGGCACCTTGCTCTGCCAGATGGCCTGCGAGCAGCCCATGGCCACCGGCGCGGTGAACATGAACACGAAGGCGGCGCAGGCGACGACGAACACGCTGGCGGGGAGCGCCGCGGCCAGCAAGGCCATGCCCGCGACGAGCTCCGCGCCCAGCACGCCCTGGATGCGCCGCTTCGGGCCGCCCCAGACGCCCATGGTGATTCCACCCGCCACCATGCCGACGCCGGAGCAGGACACCACCAGGCCCAGCGTCGTCGGGTCCGTGAAGCTCAACACCAGCGGGGTGATGAGCACCGTCACCAGCACGGAGACCAGGTTGACGGCGGAGCTGAAGCCCAGCAGTCCGAGCAGGCCGGTGCGCTCGCGGATGAAGCGCCAGCCCAGCGCGATGTCCGTCCACAGCGACTTCCTGGCCTCGGTCCGCGCGGCGTCCGGTTCGGGCTGGGGGATGCGCACGCTCAGCAGCGTGGCCACCGCGAAGAGGAAGGTCGCCAGGTCGATGAGCAGCACGCCTTGCAAGCCCATGCGCACCACCAGCACGCCCGCCATCGCGGGGCCCAGGAGCTGACCCGCGCTCATGGCCAGTTCCACCATGCCGTTGGCCCGGCCCAGGTTCTGCTTGGAGACCAGCAGGGGCGTGGTCGTGGAGAAGGCCAGGATGCGGAAGGTGCTGAAGGCGGCGCTCATCGCCAGGGGGGGATAGAAGTGCCAGTTTTGAAGGGGCCACAGCCCGGCGCGGTCCGCCGCGACAAGGCACCACATCAACCCGATGGCCGTCATCGCGCCCAGGTCCGCCAGCAGCATCACCCGCTGACGGTTGCTGCGGTCCACCATGGAGCCCGCGACGGGCGCGAGCAGCACCATCGGGAGGAACCCGAAGAAGGACGCCAGCGAGTACTCCGTGACGGAGTCGCTGTTTTGGTAGACGTAGACACCCACCGAGAACTGGGTGAGTCCCGTCCCCAGCGATGAGATGAGCTGACCCAGCCAGATGAGACTGAAGACCCGGGCAGGGTTCGTGACGACGTTCCTGCTTGAGAATGCCATGCCGTCAGCGGGCCTTCCGCGGGCGTGCGCCGCTCGGTGTCAGATGCATGGCTAGAGTCTTCGTGAGCACGGCCAGCGCGTCTACCCGGATACCGCGTTCTTTTTATCAGGAACCGCTATCGCTGTAATAATCGATCTTATCGTTTATATGGACAAGCAGGCAACGGCGGTGGCACAAGCTGCGCTGTATCAAGGGGGCGGGCTCAGGCGAGGTACGAGCGTGCTTCCTCTTCCGGGCGAAGCGGCATGCTGTCTCGGGGAGCCTTGGCCGGAAGATGTTTGCCGGGGGGTTCTTCGTGCTCAGCCGGATGTCGTGGCCGCGTGTCAACCCGGGCCGTGTCCAGCGCAGGAGAAGACATGACCGAGCACATCGAGCCGCGAGCTCACCGTTTCCCCACTCTGGTGGACGTGTTGTGTCAACGCGCCGAGTCCCAAGGCGACGCGCTGTTGTATCGCTTCCTGGAGACAGGAGACGTGGACGGCCCGGTGGAGGAGTGGACCTACCGGCGGCTGGATTCGCGGGCGCGATCGCTGGGGACTCGGCTGCGTGCCCTGGGCGCGCAGGGGGAGCGGGCGCTGCTGCTCTACCCGCCCGGCCTGGAGTTCGTCGCGGGCTTCATGGGCTGTCTGTATGGCGGTGTCATCGCCGTGCCGTGTTACCCGCCGGACCCCACGCGGTTGGATCGCACGCTGCCGCGCCTTCGCGCCATCGCCCGGGACTGTGGCGCGCGCTACGTGCTGACGACGAGCACCATCCTGGAGATGGCGGAGTTCCTCACGCCGCAGGCTCCCGAGCTGGGTGAGCTGCAGTGGATTGCCAGTGACGCGGTGCTGGAAGCCGAGGCCGCGGACTGGAAGCGCCCGGACCTGACGTCCGAGTCGCTGGCTTTCTTGCAATACACGTCGGGTTCCACGGGCAACCCGAAGGGCGTCAAGGTCAGCCACGCCAACATCCTCCACAACGAGTCGTTGATTACGCGTGACTTCGGGCTGCAGGCGGAGCGCTCGGTGGGCGTGGGCTGGTTGCCCATGTTCCATGACATGGGGCTCATCGGAAAGGTGTTGCAGCCGCTCTACCTGGGCTTCCCGTGCGTGCTGATGTCGCCCATCGCGTTCCTCCAGCGGCCCTTGCGCTGGCTGGAGGCCGTCTCCCACTTCAAGGGGACGGTCAGTGGTGGACCCAACTTCGCTTACGACCTGTGCGCGCGAAAGGCCCGCGCCGAAGACGTGGCCCGTCTGGATTTGAGCCACTGGGACCTGGCCTTCAACGGCGCGGAGCCCGTGCGGCGCGAGACGATGGAGCGCTTCGCGGAGACGTTCGCGCCCGCTGGCTTCCGGCGAGAGGCCTTCTATCCCTGCTACGGCCTGGCCGAGGCGACGCTCATCGTCAGCGGCGGCGTGAAGGGAACGCCGTGTGTGCAGGAGCGCTACGACACCGGCTCGCTGGAGCTGGGGCGCGCGAAGCCCGCGTCCGACGCGGCGGAGGGGCCCACGGCGCGCACGCTGGTGTCCTCGGGTCAGGGCGCGCCGGACCAGCGGCTGCTCATCGTGGACCCGGAGACGCGGGTGCCTCGGGCCTCGAACGAGGTGGGTGAGGTCTGGGTCGCTGGCCCCAGCGTGGCGGGTGGGTATTGGGATCGTCCGGAGGAGACGGCGCATGCCTTTGGTGCGCGGCTCGCCAACGGCGAGGGGCCCTTTCTCCGCACCGGTGACCTGGCGTTCCTGTCGCCGGAGGGTGAGCTCTTCATCACCGGCCGTCTCAAGGACCTGCTCATCGTCCGGGGCCGGAACCTGTATCCGCAGGACCTGGAGATGACCGCGGAGCGCGCGCACCGCGCGGTGCGTCCCGGCTGCAGTGCCGCCTTCTCCGTGGACGTGGAGGGGGAGGAGCGGCTGGTGGTGGTCTCCGAGGTCGACGTGCGCGAAGGCTTCGACGGCGCGGCGGTGGTGGGCGCCCTGCGCCGCGCGCTCGCCGATGAGCATCAGGTGCATGCGCACACGGTGGTGCTGCTCCAGGCCCGGAGCATTCCGAAGACGTCGAGCGGGAAGATTCAGCGCCGCGCCTGTCGTGATGGATTCCTGGCGGGCTCGCTGGAGGTGGTGGAGGTGTCGGGCGAGGAGGCCGCTCCGGTGCCGGAGGCGGTGCCTTCCACGCCGTCCGCGCCCCTGCGCGAGCGCCTGGCCCTGGCGTCCGAGGAGGCCCGTCCGGCGCTGCTGGTGGACTTCCTCCGCGTGGAGGCCGCGCGGGTGCTGCGCACGGCGCCCGCGTCCCTGGCGCCGGAGACGTCGCTGGCCAGCCTGGGGCTCGACTCGCTGATGGCGCTGGAGCTCCACGGCCGCCTGGAAGAGGAACTCGGTGTGTCGCTGCCCGTGGCCTTCCTCTGGCAGCACCCGACGCTGGGGGCCGCCGCCGCGCATCTGGTGGACGCGTGGAAGGGCTCCGCCGCGCCCGCCGCGCCGCCGCTGAAGGCCGGCTCGCTGGATGGAGAGCTGCCGCTGTCTCCCGGTCAGCAGCGCCTGTGGTTCCTGGACCGGCTGGTGCCGGAGAGCGCGCTGTACAACGTCCACTTCCAGCTCCGGCTCTCTGGGGCGCTGGACGTGCCCGCGCTGGAGCGTGCGCTGCAAGGGCTCCTGTCGCGTCACGCGGTGCTGCGCGCGGCCTTCCCCGAAGTGGAGGGCCAGCCGCGCCAGCTCCTGCCGCACCTGCGCCCGCTGGACGTGGCCCGCGAGGACCTGCGGGCGCTGTCGCCCGCCGAGCGTGACGCGCGGCTGAATCAGCTGGCCCGGGCCCAGGGCGAGGCGCCCTTCAATCTGTCAGAGGGCCTGCTGGTGCGTGCGGCGCTGGTGGCGCTGGAGGATCAGGAGCACGTGCTCCTGATGACCCAGCACCACATCGTCACCGATGGCTGGTCCATTGGCGTCCTGGCCCGGGAGCTTGCCGCGCTGTACCGCGCGGAGGTGGCTGGCGCCGCCGCGTCGCTGGGCGCGCCCGCCTTGCAGTACGTGGACTACGCACGTTGGCAGCGCGGGCTGGACGGCGCGCTGGACGGGCAGCGTGCCTACTGGGCGCGGAAGCTGGAGAACCTGCCGCGCCTGGAGTTGCCCACGGACTTCCCGCGTCCCCGGGAGCCGGGCTTCCGCGGCGCGCTCCACCGTTTCGCGCTGCCGGCCGAGCTGGTGGATTCGCTCAAGGCGGTGGGCCGGAGCGAGGGCTGTACCTTCTTCGTCACGCTCGCGGCGGCCTGGGCGGCGCTGCTGCACCGCTATAGCGGTCAGGACGACTTCGGCCTGGGCACCATCTTCGCGCAGCGGGACCGGGCCGAGCTGCGTGACGTGGTGGGGTTCTTCGCCAGCACGCTGGTGCTCCGCGCGGACGTGTCTGGCGCGCCCCGTTTCCGGGAGCTGCTGGGCCGCATGCGCCACACGTTCCACGAGGCCCTGGCCCACGCGGACCTGCCCTTCGAGGAAGTGGTGGGCGCGTCGCGCGCGGTCCGTGGCGGCGACAACCCGCTGTTCCAGGCGAACCTGGTGTTGGAGAGCCTGCCGCCGGTGGACATGGACGTGCCGGGCATGCAGTGGCGCCCGGTGCTGCCCGTGCCGGACGGCGCCGTGGAGGGCACGGCGAAGTTCGACCTGCAGCTCGCCGTCGTGGAGACGCCGCGAGGGCTGGAGGGCGCGCTGGAGTACCGCTCGGACCTCTTCTCGGCCGAGACAATGGCGCGGCTCGCGGGACACCTGGAGGCGTTGCTGAGGGGCATCGTCGCTGCTCCGGACGCACGTGTGGAGGACCTGCCGCTGCTCGACGAGGCGGAGCGCCGTTCTCTGCTGGAGCGCTGGAACGACTTCACGGCCCCGCTCTCCCAGGACCCTTCACACTGCATCCACGCGCAGTTCCGTGAGCAGGCCGCCCGCACGCCCGACGCGGTGGCGGTGGTCGCCGAGGACGGGACGCTCACCTACGCGGAGCTGGCGCGCCGTGCGTCCGCGCTGGCCTTGCACCTGAGGGGCCTGGGCGTGGGCCCCGAGGTGCGCGTGGGCCTGTGCGCCGAGCGCTCAGTGGAGATGGTGGCGGGGATGCTCGGCATCCTCGAGGCGGGCGGCGCCTATGTGCCACTCGACCCGGACTATCCCCGGGAGCGGCTCACGTACATGCTGGAGGACTCGGGCGCGCGCGTGCTCGTCACGCAGTCCCATCTGGCGGGGACGCTGCCCGTGGCCGGCCTGCACACCGTGCTGCTGGATACGGCGGAGCCCTACGCGGCGACGCCAGCGTCACCGCTGGCCCTGGGGACCACGCCCGACAACGCGGCGTATGTCATCTACACGTCGGGCTCCACGGGACGGCCCAAGGGCGTGGTGGTGCCGCACGGGGGCGTGGCCAACTTCTTCGCCGCCATGGACGTGCGCGTGGGCCACTCGCCCGCGGGCGCCTGGTTGGCCGTCACCAGCATCTCCTTCGACATCTCCGTCCTGGAGTTGCTGTGGACGCTCACCCGCGGCTTCAAGGTGGTGGTGCAAGGGGAGGGGGCCTCACTCAAGGCGCCCGCTCGCGCCGCGGGGGCCCGGAAGCGCCCCATGGACTTCAGCCTGTTCTACTTCGCGGATGACGCGGAGGTGTCGCGCGGGGAGAGCAGCTACCGGCTGTTGCTGGAGGGCGCGAAGTTCGCGGACACCCACGGCTTCGCGGCGGTGTGGACACCGGAGCGCCACTTCCACGCCTTCGGCGGCCTGTACCCCAATCCCTCCGTGGCGGGCGCGGCGGTCGCCACCGTGACGAAGCGCGTGGCCATCCGCGCGGGCAGCGTGGTGCTGCCACTCCACCATCCCGTGCGCGTGGCGGAGGAGTGGTCCCTGGTGGACAACCTGTCCGGCGGACGCGTGGGCATCTCCGTCGCTTCCGGCTGGCATGCCAATGACTTCGTCTTCGCGCCGGAGAAGTACGAGAAGCGCCGCGAGCTGATGATGGAAGGCATCGACACCGTGCGCCGGCTGTGGCGTGGGGAGACGGTGCGCTTCCCGGGCGGTGGCGGCGCGCAGGTGGATGTGAAGCTGCGCCCCCGTCCCGTGCAGGCGGAGCTGCCCGTGTGGCTCACCGCCGCGGGAAACCCGGAGACGTTCATCACCGCGGGCCGGCTGGGGTGCAACATCCTCACGCACCTGCTGGGGCAGACGTGGGAGGACCTGGAGAAGAAGCTGTCCCTCTACCGTCAGGCCTGGCGCGACGCGGGCCACGCGGGCGAGGGCCACGTCACCCTCATGCTGCACACCTTCATCGGCGAGGACATGGCGAAGGTGCGCGAGGTGGTGGAGCAGCCCTTCCGCAACTACCTCAAGAGCTCGGCCGACCTGATGCGGGGCCTGGGGAGCACGCTGGGCATCGACATGGATTCGGCCACGGAGGCGGACCTGGACCGGCTCGCCGGCCATGCCTTCGACCGCTACTTCGAGACGAGCGGCCTGTTCGGCACGCCGCGTTCGGTGCGCGAGCGCGTCGGGCAGCTCCAGGCCCTGGGCGTGGACGAGGTGGGCTGCCTCATCGACTTCGGCATTCCCGCCGACACGGTGCTGGCCAGCCTGCCGCTGCTGGACGAGGTGCGGCAGCGCTGCGTGCGGGACAGCCGCCGCGCGGGCACGGCGAAGACGATTCCCGAGCAGCTCCGCGAGCACGGCGTGACGCACCTGCAGTGCACGCCGTCCCTGGCGCGCGCGCTGCTGTCCGAGCCCGAGTCCGTGGAGGCGCTGGGCGGCCTGCAACGGCTGATGGTGGGCGGCGAGGCCCTTCCAGGCGCGTTGGCCGCGTCCCTGCGCACGGCGCTGCCGGAGTCCGCCGAGCTGCTCAACATGTACGGTCCCACGGAGACGACCATCTGGTCCTCCACGGCGCGCGTGGCCCCGGAGGAGACGGCGGCCGTCGTCTCCATCGGCACGCCGCTGCTGCGCACGTGCTTGTACGTCCTCGACGCACGGCTGCAGCCGGCACCGGTGGGCGTGGCGGGTGAGCTGTACATTGGCGGCGCGGGCGTGGTGCGTGGCTACCTGGGCCGGCCCGAGCTGACGGCGGAGCGTTTCATTCCGGATGCCTGGGCCCGTGAGCCCGGGGCCCGGCTGTACCGCACGGGGGACCGCGCACGGTGGCGGCCCGACGGCACCATGGAGTTCCTCGGCCGTGTGGACCACCAGCTCAAAGTACGTGGCTTCCGCATCGAGGCGGGGGAAATCGAGGCGGCGCTCACCGCCCAGCCCTCGGTGCGCGAGGCGGTGGTGGTGGCGCGCGAGGATGTGCCCGGCGACGTGCGGCTCGTGGCCTACGTGGTGCCCGCGCAGGGCGCCACGGTGGAGGCGTCCGCGCTGCGCGACGCCCTGGCTCAGCGGTTGCCGGAGCACATGGTTCCGTCGCTCGTCATGGAGCTGCCGGCGCTCCCGCTGACGCCCAATGGCAAGGTGGACCGCAGGGCCCTGCCCGCGCCGAGCGTGGTGCGCTCCGCGAAAGCGGCCTTCGTGGCGCCGCAGGGGCAGTTGGAGGAGCAGATTGCCCAGGTGTGGCGCAGCGTCCTCCGTGTGGAGCAGGTGGGCGTGCACGACAACTTCTTCGACCTGGGCGGCCACTCGCTCCTGATGGTGCAGGTGCACACACAGCTCAAGTCCGTGCTGGGACAGGACCTGCCCCTGCTGAAGCTGCTGGAGCACCCCACCATCAGCACCCTGGCGCGTTTCGCGCGGCAGGGGCCCGCGGCGGCGCAGTCCCAGGTGGAAGCCGCACAGGACCGGGCCAAGCGGCAGCTGGAGAGCCTCAAGCGTCAGCGTCAGCGCGCCAGGAAGTAGCGACGCGGGGAACGCGCGGGCTACGCGCGCGTTTCGTTCAGCGCCTGCCGGATGGCGCGTGCCACCGGCGAGGCGTCGTCCTCCGGGCCCTGAACCGCGAAGGGGGCGCGGGACAGGAGCGGCGGCTGGGCCATGAAGCGCGGCCGGGTTCCCTTGTGCGGCTGCGCGGCATGGACCAGGAAGGGGTGGCACAGGTACACGGTGCCGGCCTCTCCCGTGGCGAGCGCGAGCGGCCGGTGGGCTGACACGTCCAACTTCCCGGCGAGCTCCATGAACGTCAACCCCGCGTCTCCCGCGGGGGCCAACACGCGGGCGACGTCCCGGTGGGAGCCCACGCGGATGCGGGTGGGGGCGTCGTCCTCGCCCACGTCGGAGCAGAGGAAGAGCATCAGCAGGGCGCGGCCTTTCGACGCCACATTCACCCGCCAGGAGAAAAACGAGCTCGGGTCGTCACCTGGGAAGCTGGCATCGACATGCCAGCCGTCGTCTCCAGGCGCGTCCGGGCTGGGAAAGCGCACGGGGAAGGTGCCCAGGCTGCCTCGAGGGAGCCAGCGTCCGGGGCCCACCAACTGGTCGAACGCGCCTCGCAGCCGGGGCGTGTTCGCCGCCAGCCGGAAGGGCTCCTGCGCGTAGTCCCCGAGCCGGATGACCGGCTGCTTCCAGGTGGCCGGATTGTCCGGGGCACACCCCGTGTCGCGCCAGAGCAGATCGCGGCACGTGTCCGCCAGCTCGCGGGGAAACGCCTGGTCCAGCCGGACGAATCCACGCTCGATGAACTGCTCCACTTCGCCTGGGGAAAGCTCCATTCGGGTTGCCTCCTCGTGGTCCGGGGCCGGTAGCCCGCAGCGCGTTTCTGTATTGATTTATCATAAGAATTCATGCGCCCGGTGATTGCTTCGCGACGCGGAGCTCGGGGTGCCCAGCAGGTGGAGGCGGCTGGCGTGTGCAGGACACATCCAGGCCATTGCGTTTGCTGGTGGAACCCCCTGGGCATCGGCCCTGGGGGACGCTGGGCGACTGATAGGCTTTATGCTTATGGGTTCTGCGATTTCCCCGGAATGGAGGCGGCGCGCGCTCTGACTGGCGGGTGTGTCATGTCTGGGGAGTGTTTTGTTCGCAATTAGTTCTACTGGGGTCACCCATGTGTTTGCTTCGGGGTTTGTTGATTTTCAAGTCAGGCATGCATCATTGAAAGTCTTGGTGATTGAGAGACATGGGTTGCTCCGTTTGGAGTGTCCGGTTCTCGTGAAAGTGCACGAAACGGCTTCGTGCTGACGGGCTTGCGCCAACGTTAGGGATTTGGCATTGATCCGTTCTTCCTTGTATCGGGTCTATCGAGGGGGAGGCGGACTGCGTCCGTCGTCATCTCGTTCGCCGAGGAAAAGCCCGGCTTTCGAGCGTGCCAGTTAGAGGTCCGAGTGTCGCCACAAAATGGGTTGTCGAAGGCGGGTTTGGCCGAAGTGCGGGCTCGTTTGACCGCGGTCCTTGCTCAGCGATTGGGAATCGAGGCTCACACTCTGGATGTCCGAGAGCGCTTCAGTCTGTATGGGCTTGATTCGCTGAAGGCCACCGGCTTCATCGCGGAGGTGGGGGCGATGCTGGGGCGTTCATTGTCGCCCACGCTTGCCTGGGAATATCCCACGTTGGATGGGCTGGCCCGCTACCTCGCGGGTGAGCAGGATGGCGCGTCGTCGCATTCCCTGGCACGTATCGCGCGGGCCCATGAGCCCATTGCCATTATTGGATTGGCCTGTCGTTATCCCCAGGCGGCGGATCCAGAGGCCTTCTGGCGTCTGCTCGTGGGCGGGACGGATGCCATTACGGAAGTGCCGCCGGACCGGTGGGACGTCAACCGCCTTTATGATCGAGACCCCGCGGCGCCCGGCAAGGTGATTTCCCGCTGGGGCGGCTATCTGGATCGCGTGGATGGCTTTGACCCGCTCTTCTTCGGCATCTCACCGAAGGAGGCGCTCCACATGGACCCGCAGCAGCGGCTCATGCTGGAGCTGAGCTGGGAGGCGCTGGAGGACGCGGGCATCGCCGCGGACCGGCTGCAGGGCTCACCCACGGCGGTCTGCTTCGGCGCCGCGTGGATGGACTACGAGATGACGCTGCAGCGCTTCGGCATGAAGCGCATCTCCTCGTACACGTCCACGGGCTATCACCACAGCGTCCTGGCCAACCGGGTCTCCTACGTCCTGGGGCTGCGGGGGCCGAGCTTCTCCATCGACTCGGCCTGCTCGTCCTCGCTCACGGCGGTGCACCTGGCCTGTGAGAGCCTGCGCAGGGGCGAGTCGACGCTGGCCCTGGTGGGCGGTGTGAATCTCACCATCGCCCCCGAGAGCACGGTGTCCCTGTCCAAGCTGGGGGCCCTCTCTCCAGACGGGCACTGCTACACGTTCGATGCCCGCGCCAACGGCTTCGTGCGCGGTGAGGGAGCGGGTGTGGCGGTGCTCAAGCCGCTCTCCCTGGCGCTCGCGGACGGCGACGCCATCTACTGCGTCATCCGCGGCAGTGCCATCAACAACAATGGTGGCAGCAACGGCCTCACCGCGCCCAACCCGAAGGCGCAGGCGGAGGTCATCCGCCAGGCATGCGCCAGCGCGGGTGTCGAGCCGGCGGAGGTGCAGTACGTCGAGGCGCATGGCACGGGCACGCAACTGGGAGACCCGCTGGAGGCACAGGCCCTGGGCGAGGTGCTCGGCGCGGGACGGCCCGGGGGCAAGCCCCTGCTCATCGGCTCCTGCAAGACGAACATCGGGCACCTGGAGGCCGCGGCGGGCATCACCGGGCTCATCAAGACCGCGCTGTGCATCAAGCACCGCGCGCTTCCAGCCAGCCTCCACTACGAGAAGCCCAATCCGCTCATTCCCTTCGAGGCGCTGGGCCTGGCGGTTCACCACACCCTGGGAGATTGGCCGGAGCCCGACCGGAAGCTCATCGCGGGCGTCAGTTCCTTCGGCTTCGGGGGCGCGAACTGCCACATCGTGATGGAAGAGGCGCGTCTCCCCGAGGCACGGCTCCTCCACCTGTCGGGTGAGACGACGGAGGCGCTGCGGGGCGCCGCGCAGGGGCTGCTCGACCGCGTGACGGCCCGGGAGCACCTGCCACTGGCCGAGCTGCTCCGCGCGGCCGAAGCGGACGCGGGCACGCATGCGCACCGCCTGACGGTGACGGTCCGGACCCGGAAGGACCTCCGTGCGGGCCTGGAGAACTTCCTGGCGGGCGTGCCGCGCCCGGGCGTGTCCGTGGGAGCGGTGGCGGAGGACGCGGTCCGTAAGCCGGTATTCGTCTATTCGGGACACGGCTGCCAGTGGCCCCGCATGGGCCTGCCCTTGCTGGACGCCGAGCCCGTGTTCCGGGCGACGCTGCTGCGCTGCGATGCGCTCATCCGAAAGTACGAAGGTTGGTCGCTGCTGGAAGTGCTGGCCGCTGACGACGCGGCGGCGCGGCTGAGCCGGCTCGACATCGGGCTGCCCGCGATTGTGTCGATGGAGATGGCCCTGACGGACCTCTGGCGCTCGTGGGGCATCGAGCCCGGCGCCGTGGTGGGGCACAGCATCGGCGAGGTGTCGGCGGCATATGCGGCGGGAGTCCTGGACATCGAGGACACGATCCGCGTCGTCTGCGCCGAGAGCCGGCTGATGCACACGCAGGCGGGCAAGGGCAGCCTGGCGGTCGTGGGCGTCCCGTGGGCGGAGGCCGCTGAACTGCTCGTGGGCTACGAGGGGCGGTTGTTCCGCGCCATCGACTCGGGCGCGGGTTCGACGGTGTTGTCGGGGGATGTGGACGCACTGGCCGAGGTGCTCGCGACGCTGCAACAGCGCGGAGTCTTCTGCCGGCAGGTGGACATCGACGTTCCGGTGCACAGCCCTCGCATGGATGTGCTGGCGGACGCGTTGACCGAGGAGCTTCGGGACATCCGGCCCCGCCCGGCGCGTGTTCCCTTGATCTCGTCCATTACCGGCGCGGAGATCGACGGCGCGAGCGCGGACGCCTCCCACTGGGTGCGGAACATCGCGTGGCCCACGCTCTTCACCGGCGCGCTCTCCCACACCATCCAAGAGGGCTATGACACGTTCCTGGAGGTCAGTCCGCATGCGATTCTGCGGCACCCCATCGACGCGACGCTGAAGCACCTGGGGCGGCAGGGCCGCGTGGTGCCCTCCCTGCGGCGGCAGGAGGATGAGCGCGCCACGCTGTTCGATTCGTTGGGCGTGCTCTACGCGGCGGGACAGCCGGTCCGGTGGGACGCACTCGTCGCGCGTGGGGTGGACCATGACGGGGAGACGGTGCACCTGCTGCCCCTGTCGGCGCGGAGCCCGGAGGCGCTCAAGGCGCTGGCCGCGGACTGGCGCGACTTCCTGGCTGGGGAGTCGGGCGCGCCGCTCGATGACGTCACCTACACCGCGAGCGTGCGCCGCGGCCACTTGTCGCACCGCTTGTCGGTGGTGGGCGGCTCGCGACGGGAGCTGGCGGAGGCGCTGGACGCCGTCACGCGGGGGGAGCTCCCGCCGGGTGTGAGCGAGGGACGGGTGAGCCCCGAGGGACGGGCCAAGGTGGCCTTCGTCTTCCCGGGACAAGGCTCCCAGTGGTTGGGCATGGGGCGTCAGCTCCTGCGTGAGGAGCCGGTGTTCCGGTCCGCCATCGAGGCGTGCGAGCAGGCCATGCGGCCGCACGTGGACTGGTCGCTCACGGCGGAACTGCTGGCGGACGAGCCGCATTCGCGTCTGCAGGACATCGACGTGGTGCAGCCGGTGCTTTTCGCCATGCAGGTGGCGTTGACGGCACTGTGGCGCTCGTGGGGCATCGCGCCGGACGCGGTGGTGGGGCACAGCATGGGCGAGGTGGCCGCTGCGCACGTCGCGGGCGCGCTCTCCCTGGAGGATGCGGCGCGCATCATCTGCCTGCGCAGCAAGCTCCTGCGCCGCAAGAGCGGGCAGGGGGCCATGGCGGTGGTGGAGCTGGGGCTGGCGCAGGCCCGCGAGGTGCTGGCCGGCTACGAGACGCGGCTCTCCGTCGCGGTCAGCAACAGCGCGCGCTCCACGGTGCTCTCGGGTGACACCGACGCATTGGAGTCGCTGCTGCCGAAGCTCGAAAGCCAGGGTGTCTTCTGCCGCCGGGTGAAGGTCAACGTCGCCTCTCACAGTCCGCAGATGGACTCGCTGAAGGACGACCTCCTGCGGGTGCTCGACGGTGTCGCTCCTCAGGGGGCGCCCGTGCCCATCTACTCCACGGTGACGGGCCAGACGAGCGACGGCGCGGACTTCCACCCGGCCTACTGGGTCAGCAACCTGCGCGAGCCGGTGCTGTTCCACGGTGCTGTCGAGCAACTCCTGGCGGATGGCTTCACGGTGCTGGTCGAGGTGAGCCCACACCCGGTGTTGCTCGCGCCCATCGAGGAGACGCTGCGCGAGTCGAAACAGGGCGCCATCGCGCTCGCGTCCGCGCGGCGACAGATGCCCGAGCGCCGCTGCCTGCTGGAGTCCCTGGCGGCGATGTACGCCTGGGGTTGCGCGGTGGACTGGAAGGCGCTGCACCCGGTGAAGGGCCGTGTCGTCGCGCTCCCACGGTACCCGTGGCAGCGGGAGCGCTTCTGGCTCCCGGACGAGGCAGAGGTGGATGCGCAGCCGGAGGGCGTGGTCCTCGCGGACCGGAAGGGACATCCCCTCATCGGTGGTTCGCTCTCTTCGTCCGTCCAGCCCGGGACTCACTTCTGGGAGCGGACCGTGAGCACGGCGGCGTTCCCGTATCTGGCCGACCACTGCGTGTGGGGGGACGTTGTCTTCCCTGGCGCCGGTTACGTGGAGATGGCGCTGAGCGCCGGCGCGGAGGTGCTGGGCGAGACGGGGCTCGTGCTGGAGGACGTCTCCTTCAGTGAGATGCTCGCGCTGGAGCCGGGCCAGTCGAAGCGCGTGCAGGTGGTGCTGTCCGAGGAGGTGCCGGGCCGCGCCACCTTCCAGATTGCCGGCCGCGCGGAGGGCGAGACGTCCTGGCGCAAGCACGCGGCGGGGACGGTGCGGCGGGAGGCACATGCGGGCGCGGCTGTTGAATCACCCGAGGCGCTCCGGGTGCGCGTCACGGTGGCGGTCTCCGCTGAATCGCACTACCAGCGCCGGCAGGCGCAAGGCCTCATGTATGGCCCGACGTTCCAGGGGCTGCGGGGCATCTGGCGCAATGAGCAGGAGGCACTGGGACGCCTGGAGGTCTCCGACACGGTGGCCTTGGAGGCGGGGGCGTACCGGCTCCACCCCGCGCTGCTGGATGCGGGACTGCAGGTGGCGGTGGAGCTCCTTGCCCCGCTGACCGCGACGTCCGCTCCAGCGACGCATGTGCCGGTGGGAATCGGGCGGATTCGTTTCTTCCAGCGTCCCGGGCGCGCGGCCTGGGCGCGAGTGAAGGTCCGTGGGGAAGGGGCCGCGAGCGAGCGTGAGCGCACCTTCGACTTCTGGTTGCTGGATGAGCAGGGCCAGGTGCTGCTGGAACTCGAAGCGCTGCGCCTGTACCGCCTTGATGCGGGCGCCTCCGCCCGCAAGGAGCTGGGTGCGTGGCTCTACCAGGTGGACTGGGAGGAGCGGCCGCTGCCGGCGGAGCTGGCGTGGCCCGAGCACACGCCGGGAAGCTGGCTGATTCTCCAGGACGACGGCGGAGTGGGGCAGCGGCTGTCCGCGCAGCTCCGGACGCGGGGCGAGACGTGCGTGCTCGTCGCGCCCGGTGAGGCGTACCGGCTGACCGGACCGCGGAGTGCCGAGGTGGACCCCCGGAATCCGGAGCACTGGCGCCGGTTGCTCACGGACCTGTTGGGCGCGGGCGTTCCGCCTTGTCGCGGCGTGGTGCACCTGTGGAGCCTGGACCTGGCCTCGACGGAGGCGCTGACGCCACTGGCGCTGGAGGACTCGCGGCGGCTGGGGACCACCAGCGTGTTGCACCTGGTGCAGGCGCTTTCGGGGGCGGGCTGGCGGGATGCGCCCCGGCTCTGGCTGGCCACGCGTGGGGCACGTTCCGCGGGCAAGGCGGCAGAACGTGTCGCGGTGGCGCAGGCTCCGCTCCTGGGTTTGGGGCAGGTGCTGGCGGTGGAGCAACCGGAGCTGCGCTGCACCCGTGTGGACCTGGAAGGCGGCGCGGACGTCGCGGCGGATGCGCTGCTGCGGGAGCTGTCATCGACCGCGTTCGAGGACCAGACCGCGTGGCGGGGTGGGACGCGACGGGTGGCGCGGCTGTCTCGGGCGGCGGATGCGCTGTCCGCCCGTGAACCGGCGACGCTGCTGCGCGAGGATGGCACCTACCTCATCACGGGGGGCTTCGGTGGCCTGGGGCTGGAACTCGCGCGCTGGCTCGTTTCCCAGGGCGCACGTCACCTGCTTCTGATGGGCCGCCGCGCTCCCTCCGCGGAGGCGGAGCAGGCGCTGGCGGCGCTTCGTGAGGCCGGCGCTCGGGTGGAGTCCTTCCAGGGCGACGTCGCGCGGCTGGAGGACGTGACGGGCGCGTTGGCTCGGGTGGAGGACGCGATGCCCCCGCTGCGCGGCGTGTTCCATGCCGCGGGACTCATCGAGGACGGACTGTTGCTCAACCTCACCGAGGCGCGCTTCGCCTCGGTGTCGGCACCGAAGGTCCTGGGCAGTTGGAACCTGCACGCGCAGACGCGACACCTGCCGCTGGAGCA
The DNA here is from genome assembly GCF_010998615.1 of Myxococcus sp. CA023. Lineage (GTDB taxonomy): Bacteria > Myxococcota > Myxococcia > Myxococcales > Myxococcaceae > Myxococcus. Next base: position 47,340 of record NZ_JAAEAH010000030.1, read on the forward strand.
CTTCGTGCTGTTCTCCAGCGTGGCCGCTTCGCTGGGCACGCCGGGACAGTCGAACTACGCGTCGGCGAATGCCTTCATGGACGCGCTGGCCCAGGCCCGTCGGGCGGAGAGGTTGCCCGCGCTGAGCATCAACTGGGGCACCTGGACGCAGGTGGGCCTCGCGGCGGCGCAGTCCATCCGCGGTGAGCGCCTGGAGGCACGTGGCCTGGGCGGCATGGCGCCGGACAAGGCGCTGGCGGTGCTTGGCATGCTGCTGGGACAGGAGCGGCCACAGCTCAGCGTCATGGCCTTCGAGCCACGCCAGTGGCTGGGCTTCTATCTGGCCGCGGCGCAGTCTCCGTACTTCACGAAGCTGGCGCAGGAGCCGTCCAGCCGGCCCGCTGTGAGCGCGGGCAAGAGCCGGATTCGAGAGCAGCTCGAAGCGGCCCGTGCGTCCGAGCGTCGCGGCCTGCTGGATACGCACTTGCGTGAGCTGATTGGCGGGGTGCTGCGGATGGCGCCCGCGCGCATCGAACCACGGACACCGTTGGTGACCTTCGGGCTCGACTCGCTGATGAGCATGGAGATTCGCAACCGCCTGGAGGCGGCGCTCGGGCTGAAGCTCAGCGCGACGGTGGTGTGGACCTATCCGACGGTGGCCGCGCTGGCGCCGTTCCTGGCGGAGAAGCTGGCACTTCCGCTGGAGGACTCCCGCCCCGAGCCCGCGCTGGAGGTGGCACCGGCGAAGGCCCCTCAGGCGGATGTGACGGCCAGCGAGATTGACGACCTGTCGGAAGAAGAAGTCGAGCGGCTGTTCGCTCAGAGGATGGCGCAAGGCTCATGACGACGTTCGCGGAGAAGATTGCGCAGTACTCCCCCAAGCGGCTCGCGCTGCTGGCGATGGACCTCAAGTCGAGGCTCGACGCGGTGGAGGGCAGCCGGTCGGAGCCCGTGGCCATCATCGGGATGGGCTGCCGCTTCCCGGGCGGAGGGAACGACCCTGCGTCGTACTGGAACCTCCTGTGCAACGGCGTGGATGCCGTGACCGAGGTGCCATCCTCGCGGTGGACCCGTGAGGACATGGCGCGGATGGACCCCGAGGCCCAGGAGAAGCTGGGCGCGAAGTGGGGCGCCTTCATGGACGCGGTGGACCAGTTCGACGCGGACTTCTTCGGCATCTCTCCGCACGAAGCGCATCGGATGGACCCGCAGCAGCGCATCCTCCTGGAAGTGGCGTGGGAGGCGCTGGAGAACGCGGGCCAGGACATGTCTCGGCTGGCGGGGAGCCGCACGGGCGTGTTCGTGGGCGTGTACAGCGATGACTACGCGCTGTTGCAGGTGGGGAATCCGGCGGCGCGCGACTCCAGCAGCGTGACGGGCGCCATCAACTGCGTGGTGCCGGGGCGGCTGTCGTACCTCCTGGACTTCCAGGGACCCAGCCTGTCCGTGGACACCGCGTGTTCGTCATCCCTGGTGGCGCTGCATCTGGCCGCGCAGAGTCTCCGGCAGCAAGAGTGCACCATGGCGCTGGCGTGCGGCGTCAACCTCATCCTGTCGCCGCTGTCGTCCAGCCGCGTGTCCCGTGCCCAGGCGCTCGCGCCGGATGGTCGTTGCAAGACCTTCGATGCCCGCGCCAACGGCTTCGTGCGGGGCGAGGGCTGCGGCGTGGTCGTCCTCAAGCGGCTGTCGGATGCGCTGGCGGCGGGGGACACCGTCCTCGCGCTCATCCGGGGTTCTGCCGTCAACCAGGACGGCAAGTCGGCGGGGTTGACGGCGCCCAACGTGCTCGCGCAGAAGGCGCTCATCCGCCAGGCGCTCCAGAGCGCGAACCTGGAGCCCGCCGACATCGACTGCGTCGAGGCCCATGGCACCGGGACGTCGCTGGGCGACCCCATCGAGATGGAGGCGCTCCACGAGGTGTACGCCCAGGGGCGCACCGCGGAGCAGTCGCTGGTGGTGGGCGCGGCGAAGACGAACATCGGCCATCTGGAGTCGGCCGCCGGCATCGCCGGCATCATCAAGTTGGTCCTGTCGATGCAGCACGGGGCCGTTCCGCCGCTCGCGCACTTTCAGCGGCTCAACCCGCGCATCGACTTCGGCGGTGAGGTCCTCACCGTCCCCACGAAGCTGCACCCCTGGCCCGCGCGGGAGACGCGCAAGCGCCGGGGCGCGGTCAGCTCGTTTGGCATCAGCGGCACGAATGCCCATGTGATTCTCGAAGAGGGCCCCGTGGCCGCGGCGGCGCCCGCTGCGCCTTCTCGCGGGGCGTACCTGTTGCCGCTGTCCGCGCGCTCACCCTCCGCGCTTCAAGCATTGGCCAGGAAGTACGCGGACGTCCTCACGTCGTCCCCGGAGATGTCGCTCCGGGATGTTTGCTTCACCGCGGCGCTGCGGCGGACCCATCACGAGTACCGGACGGCGGTCGCGGGGGACTCGGCGGAGGCGGTGGCGCGGCAGCTTCGGGAGTTCGCCTTGGAGGGGCCTGCTCCGGCGGCGACGGACACGGATACCCGGCGCAAGGCGGTCTTCGTGTTCCCGGGGCAGGGCTCGCAGTGGGCCGGCATGGGGCGGCAGCTCCTCGAACAGGAGCCTGTCTTCCGTGAGGCCGTGGAGCGCATCGACACGGCCATGCGACCCCACGTCACGTGGCGTCTGATCGACGTGCTGCGCGCACCCGCCGAGGACTCCCGGTTTCAGGACATCGACGTCGTGCAGCCGGTGTTGTTCGCCATGGCGGTGGCGCTGTCCGCGCTCTGGCGCTCCTGGGGTGTCGAGCCGGACGCGGTGGTGGGGCACAGCATGGGCGAGGTGGCCGCGGCGCACGTCGCGGGCGCGCTCTCCCTGGAGGACGCGGCGCGCATCATCTGCCTGCGCAGCAAGCTCCTGCGGCGCATCAGCGGCCAGGGGGGCATGCTCGCGACGGAGCTGACCCTGGAGGACGCGCGCAAGACGCTGGCGGGCCGCGAGGACCGCGTGGCCATCGCGGTCAGCAACAGTCCGACCTCCACGGTGCTGTCGGGGGAGAATGCCGCGCTCGAAGCAATTCGCGCCGAGCTGGAGTCGCGCAACGTCTTCTGCCGCTGGGTGAAGGTCGACGTGGCCTCGCACAGTCCACAGGTGGACCCGCTGCGTGACGAGCTGCTCTCCGTGCTCTCGGCGGTGCGGCCCGGACGCTCCAGCGTGCCCATTCTCTCCACGGTGACCGGCGCCTCCTGTGACGGCTCCGGCTTCGATGCCACCTACTGGGTCCGCAATCTGCGCGACCCGGTGCTCTTCTCCTCGTCGGTGCTGCAACTCGCCGAGGCTGGGCACTCCGTTTTCCTGGAGATGAGCCCGCACCCGATTCTGCTGCCCGCCGTGGAGCGGTGTCTGCAGCACGGGGGCCGCGAGGGCGTGACGCTTCCGTCCCTGCGCCGCGAGGAGGCTGAGCGGACCGTGCTGCTGGAGTCCGTGGGCGCGCTGTACCGCGCGGGATTCCCCGTGCAGTGGAGGCGCTTCTTCCCGGAGGGTGGGGCGCCGCTCCCGCTGCCCACCTATCCCTGGCAGCACAAGCGGTACTGGCTGGACGCGGTGGCCACGCCCGTGGCCGCGATGGTCGAGCCGGTGACGTCCCTGAAGGGCCGGCCGGTGAGCGTGGCTCACGGCGTCGATGGCCAGGTCTTCGAGCTGGAACTGGGGAGCAATTCGCTGCCGTGGCTTGGTGCTCACCGGTTGGGTGGCGTCGCGGTCGTTCCTGCCTCGGCGCTGGTGGAGCTCGGGCTGAGCGCCGCCGCCGATGTGTTGGGCACTGGGGGACGGGTGCTGTCCGGCGTCGAGTTCGAGCGGGCGCTGGTGCTGACGGAGACTCCGCGGCGGCTCGTGCAGGTCCACCTCTCTTCCGAGGCAGGAGGGAAGCACGAGTTCCACATCCACAGCCGCGCGGTGGGTGGGACCTCGGCCGAGGCGGGATGGGTGCGCCATTGCCGGGGCCATGTCCAGGTGCTCAGTGCATCGATGGGCGCGTTGGCGTCCATCGACGCGGTCCGTGCGCGCTGTGTGGAGCATGTCCCGGGCGCGGCGGTCTACGGCGAGTTGGAGCGCTGCAACGTCCAATACGACGAGCCGCTGCGGACACTGGGCGAGGCGTGGCGGCGGCCGGGGGAGGCGCTGGGCCGGGTGGTGCTGGGCGCGGAGCGACTTCAGGAAGCGTCCCAGTATCAGCTTCATCCCGCGTTGCTGGACGCCGGGCTCCAGACGCTGGCGCTCGCGCTGGCGGCCGAACCGGGGCAGTCCGCGCTCTTCATGCCCTTGGGGCTCGAATCCTTCGAGTGCGTCCCTGGCAGCGCGGACGTCCGGTGGGCCCATGTATCCATTTCGCCCGCGTCTCGTCCTGAGGAGCGGCTGGGCACACTGTCCTTGCTGGACGCGGAGGGCCGCCCGGTCGCGGTGGCTCGCGGTGTCCGGTTGCGGCACGTGGCGATGGATCGGCTGCTCGAGGTGTTGGGAGAGGTCCGCGCGCAGGACTGGTTCCACGACGTGTCGTGGGAGGCGCGGCCGGCGGGGACACCCCAGTCGGCTCCCACGGATTGGCTTGTGTTCGCGGACCGGGGTGGTTGGGGCGTGGCATTCGCCGAGGAGCTGCGGCGTCAGGGCACCCCCTTCGTCACGGTGACCGCGGGGGACGCCTTCCAGCGCCTGGATACGCGAAGCTTCGTGGTGGACCCGCAGCGACCGGAGGACATGGCGCGCTTGCTGCGAGAGCTTCCAGCGCTCGCGGCTGGGCACGAAGGCCGGGCGCTCTTCCTGTGGGGCCTCGACGAAACGCTGGATGGGGAGATGGCAGTGCCCGCGTCTACGGTGGCGGCGCTGCACCTGGTGAAGGCCCTCATTGAGGTGCCAGGGCGTGCGCGGCTCTGGGGGGTGACGCGGGGCGCGCAGGTCACGGGCGTGGGGACCGAACGTGTGTCGCTGGCCCAGTCACCCCTGTGGGGCATGGGCCGGAGCGTCTCGCTGGAACAGCCGGGCGTTTGGGGCGGCCTCATCGACCTGCCGCCGACTCGGTCTCCGGATGAAGTCACCTCGGTGCTGCGGGAAGTCTCCGCGTTCGGAACGGATGGAGAGGACCAGCTCGCCTTCCGCGATGGGCGCTCGCTGGTCCCCCGGCTCACACGGGGAAAGGCAGGGACGGCCAAGGAGTCACTGCGCCTGCGCTCGGACGCGACGTACCTCGTCTCGGGCGGCCTGGGCGGGCTGGGGCTGAAGGTGGCGCGGTGGCTGGTGGAGCGGGGCGCGCGGCACCTGGTGCTGCTGGGCCGCAGTGGGGTCTCCGGTGCGGACGATGCGGCGTCGGTGCGGCGCCGCGAGGAGCTCGAGTCGATCCGGGCGCTCGGGGCGACTGTCATGCCCATGGCCTCGGACGTGGCGGACCGTGAGCGGATGGCGGCGCTCCTGCGCGACATGGCGGCGACGCTGCCTCCGTTGCGCGGCGTGATTCATGCCGCCGCGCTCATCACGGAGTGCCGGTTGGAGGACCTGGATGTCGCCGCCACGACGGCGATGATGCGTCCGAAGGTGCTCGGGAGCTGGGTGCTGCACGACCTGACGCGCGGCCTCTCGCTCGACTTCTTCGTGATGTTCTCGTCGACATCCACGCTGTGGGGCGCCTCCGGTCTGGCGCACTACGCGGCGGGCAACCAGTTCCTGGAAGCGCTGGCGCACCACCGCCGGGCCGAAGGGCTGCCCGCGACCACCATTCACTGGGGGACGTGGGACGAGATTGGTGGAGAGCGCGCCGACAACGCGCGGGGCTACGCGCGCTTCGGGCTGAACCCCATGGCCTCGGAGCGCGCGCTCGATGCGATGGGACAGGTGCTGCGGTCGGGCGTGATCCATAAGACGGTCGCCTCCGTGGACTGGTCCGTGCTCAAGCCCATCTGGGAGGCTCGGCGTTGCCGGCCCTTCCTGCTGAACATGGGCGCGGCGTCGCCGGCCACGAAGGGGGGGGCCACCTCGCGGGCACGGTTGCTCTCGGAGTTGAAGGCGCTCCCTGCTGAGCGCCGGTTCGACACGCTCGTGCAGCGCATCCAGGGCGAGGTGGGGCGCATTCTCGGCTTCGCTCCCACCGACTTGCCCCCCGCGGACCGCGGCTTCTTCCAGATGGGGATGACGTCCCAGATGTCCGTGGAGCTGCGCAACGTGTTGCAGCGCGGACTCGAGAAGGAGCTGCCCGCGAGCCTCGCGTTCGATCACCCCACCGTCCTGGCGCTGGCGAAGCGTCTGGCGGGGAGCGTCACCGCGGTGGACATCCCGTTGCCCACGGTGGCGGCGGCTCCGGTGCAGAAGTCATCCCCGGTGCCTTCGGACGTCGGTGGCCTGTCGGAGCGGCTGGCGCAAGTCACGGAGCTGTCGGACGACGAAGTCGAGCGGTTGATTGCCCTGAAGCTGAGCTGAATCGGACGACTGCGATGAGCAAGGAATTCTACGAGAAGATTTCGAACCTCTCTCCCAAGAGGCTCGCGTTGCTGGCGCTCGACCTGCACGCGGAGAGCGAAGCCCTCAAGCGCGCGCGCTCGGAGCCCATCGCCATCGTCGGTGCGTCCTGCCGCGTTCCCGGAGGCGTGCGGACACCCGAGGCCTTCTGGCGCCTGCTGAGCCAGGGGGTGGACGCCATCACCGAGGTACCGCGCGAGCGGTGGGACGCGGAGGCGCTCTTCGACCCCGACCCGAGCAAGCGGGGCCGCACCTATGCTCGCTGGGGCGGCTTCATCGACGGCGTGGACCAGTTTGATGCCGCATTCTTCGGCGTCTCGCCCCGGGAAGCCTCGCGCATGGACCCGCAGCAGCGGATGCTGCTGGAGGTCGCGTGGGAGGCGCTGGAGCGCGCGGGCCAGCCACCGGACCAGCTCGCGGGAAGCAAGTCCGGTGTCTTCCTGGGCATCATCGGCAGCGACTACGCACAGCTCCAGGCGCGGCAGCTCGGCGATGCGCCGGATATCTATCACCTGACGGGGACCTCCCTGAACGCGGCGGCGGGCCGCCTGGCGTACACGCTGGGCCTCCAGGGGCCATGCATGTCCATCGACACGGCGTGCTCGTCGTCGCTGGTGGGACTCCACGTCGCCTGCCAGAGCCTGCGCAACCGCGAGTGCGACCTGGCGCTCTCCGCCGGCGTCAACCTCATGCTGATGCCGGACCCGACAGTGGCCCTCTCCAGCAGCCGAGGGCTGGCGCCGGACGGACGGTGCAAGAGCTTCGATGCCGCCGCCAATGGCTTCGTGCGCGCGGAGGGCTGCGTCGTCCTGGTGCTCAAGCGGCTCTCGGATGCGCTGGCCAACGGCGATGAGATTCTGTCGCTCGTCGCGGGCTCGGCGGTGAACCAGGACGGCGCCAGCAGTGGGCTCATGGTGCCCAACGGGCCGGCGCAGGAGCGGGTCATCGAGCAGGCGCTGGCGAGCGCGGGGCTGAAGCCCTCGCAGGTCTCCTTCGTCGAGGCACACGGAACGGGCACGTCGCTGGGGGACCCCATCGAGCTGCAAGCGCTGGCGCGGGTACTGGGCGCGGGACGGCGCGCGGATACGCCGCTCGTCGTGGGCTCGGTGAAGACGAACGTCGGACACCTCGAAGCGACAGCGGGCCTCACGGGCGTCCTGAAGACGGCCCTATCGCTGCGCCACGAGGCGATTCCTCCGAACCTGCACTTCCACAGCCTCAACCCGGACATCGTCCTCGACGGGGCACCCGTCGTCGTTCCCACGGCGCTCCAGCCGTGGCCCCGCGCCGAGCAGCCTCGTCTCGCCGGCGTGAGCGCGTTTGGCATCAGTGGCACCAATGCCCACGTCATCTTGCAGGAGCCGCCGGTGCCGTCATCACAGCCCGCCATGCCCGCTCGTGGCGCGGAGTTGCTCGTGTTGTCGGCGCGCAGTCAGGAGGCGCTCCAGGCCATGGCCGGGAGCCACGCGCATTGGCTCGCCGCGCATCCGGAGGTGTCACTCCGCGACGTCTGCGCCACGGCCGCCCTGTCGCGCTCCCACCATGAGCACCGCCTCGCGCTCGCGGGTCACACTCACGCTGAACTCGAGGAGAAGCTGGGCGCCTTCGCGCGTGGTGAGCCCGTGCCGGGCGCGGCCACGGGACGTGCATCGGGGCAGACCCGGCGCCGGGTCGTCTTCGTGTTCCCGGGTCAGGGCTCTCAGTGGCTGGGCATGGGCCGGAAGCTGCTGGCGGAGGAGACGGCGTTCCGCGATGCCATGGAGCGCTGCGACGCGGCCATCCATGCGTGCGCGGGCTTCAGCGTCCTGGGGGAGTTGGCGGCCGAAGAGAGCAAGGGCCGCCTCCATGAAATCGACGTCATCCAGCCCGTCCTCTTCGCCATGGAAGTGGCGCTGGCGGAGTTGTGGCGCGCCTGGGGCATCGAGCCCGACGCCGTGGTGGGGCACAGCATGGGCGAGGTGGCCGCGGCGCACGTGGCCGGAGCGCTGAGCCTGGAGGACGCGGCGAAGATCATCTGCCGCCGCAGTCTCCTGCTTCGAGGTGTGAGCGGGCAGGGCTCCATGCTGCTGGTGGACCTGACGTTGGAAGAGGCGAAGCAGGCCCTTTACGGCTGGGAGTCGCAGGTCTCGGTCGCGGTGAGCAACAGCGTGCGCTCCACGGTGCTGTCGGGCGCTCCTGGGGCCCTGGAGGACATCGCCCAGCGGCTCAAGCAACGGGACGTCTTCTGCCGCTTCGTGAAGGTGGACGTGGCCTCGCACAGTCCTCAAATGGACCCGCTGCGGCCCGACCTGATCGCGGCGCTCCAGGACCTCGCGCCGCGCGCGGCCCGTGTGCCCATCTGCTCGACGGTGACGGGGCGAATGACGGATGGCGCGGAGTTCCGTGCCGGCTACTGGGCGGACAACCTGCGCGAGCCGGTGTTGTTCTCGAAGGCCATCGAGAAGCTCGCGGTTGACAGCCATGACATCTTCATCGAGCTGAGCCCGCATCCCATCCTCCTGCCCGCCGTGGAGCAACACCTGCGGCACCTCGGGCGAGAGGGGACGGTGCTGCCCTCGCTCCGCCGTGACGAAGACGAGCGCGGGGCGATGTTGTCGTCCCTGGGCGCGCTCTACGCCGTGGGGCACGAGGTGGACCTCAAGCGCCAGCACCCCGTGCGGGGCCGGCTCGCGGCGCTGCCCACGTACCCGTGGCAGCACGAGCGCTTCTGGATTGAGTCGTCCACGCGGCCCCGTCGTGCCCGGGACACGGGCCACCACCCGTTGCTGGGCACGCACCTGTCCCTGGCGGGACAGGACGGCGCGCACCTGTGGCAGACGGAGCTGTTCGCGGACAGCCCTTCGTATCTGTCGGACCACGTCGTCCACGGGGAGGTCGTGCTCCCTGGCACCGGGTACCTGGAGATGGCGCTCGCGGGGGCCGCCGAGGCCTTCGGGCCGGCACGGCTCGCGCTGGAGGACGTCATCTTCCAGGAGATGATGGTGCTCCCTCGGGACGAGGCGCTGTCGGTTCAGATGCGCGTCATCCCGGAGGCGGATGGCACCCGTCGCTTGCAGGTCTTCAGCCGTCCGGTGGACGGCGCTGGGGCTTGGACACTGCACGCCGAAGGGCGACTGAGTGAGAGCACGAGAGCGGAGCCCTTCGCGCTCGACGAGGCGCGGGCGCGGTGCCCCGAGCTTCTGGAGGGCGAGAAGCACTACCAGCTCATGCTGGAGCGGGGCGTCGACTTCGGTCCCAGCTTCCGCCTGGTGAAGGAGATGTGGAAGGGGGAGGGCGAGGCGGTGGCGCGCCTGGAATTGTCACCTTCCGTCGCGGCGGAGATGACGGCGCATCAGCTCCATCCGGCGCTGCTGGATGCCTGCTTGCAAGCCATCAACGGCGCGGGGCTGGGGGACCGCAGGGGGGAGACGTTCGTCCCGGTGGCGGTGGACGCGCTGCGCATGCACGGGCGGCCCGGACATGCGCTGTGGAGTCACGCTCGTGTCCGGCCGGGCACGGGCAGTGGTCCGGGCTCGATTGAAGCCGATGTGACGTTGCTGGACGCGGAGGGCAACGTCCTGATGGAGGCCCGCGGCCTGATGGCGCGCCGTCTGGATGCGGTCCGGCGCCGGTCCGCAGATGAAATCGACCAGTGGATGTACCGGGTGGACTGGCAGGAAGCGCCGCGCGAGACGCCCACGGCCGTCTCGGAGTCCACGCCCGGCACCTGGTTGGTGCTCGCGGACCGTGCTGGTTTCAGCGCGAAGCTACGCGCCGTGCTGAGCGAGCGTGGGGCGCGTTGCATCCTCGTCTCCCACGGCGAGGAGACCCGGCTCGTCGAGCCCGGCCACTACGTGGTGGACCCATCACGAGCGGAGGGATTCACGCGGATTCTCGACGCGGAGTTCGGCGCCGGGCGTCCCGCATGCAGTGGCGTCGTGCACCTCTTCAGCCTGGATGTGCCCGGTCTCGAGGCTGGCACGGATGCGCTGGTGAAGGCGCGCACGCTTGGCGCGGCAAGCGCGCTCCACCTCACGCAGGCCCTGGTCGCGTCGGGCTTCCGGGACATGCCTCGGGTGTGGTTGGTGACGGAAGGTGTCCAGGCCGTCAAGCCGGGTGAGCAGGTGGCCCATGTCGAGCAGGCGCCACTCTGGGGCTTGGGACGCGTGCTCACGTTGGAGCATCCCGAACTCCGGTGCTGCAGCGTGGACCTGGGGGCTCGCGATGAGGTTCAGGCTCGGGAGCTGGCCGATGAGCTCCTCGCGTCGAGCCTGGAAGAGCAGGTCGCGCTCCGGGGCTCCGCGCGGTTCGTGGCGCGGCTGTCGCGCATGGAGCGCAGCACGGCGGCGCCGGCGGAGTTGCGAGCCGATGCCACGTACCTGATTACCGGTGGCCTGGGTGGCCTGGGCCTGAAGCTCGCGGAGTGGCTGGTCGACCGGGGTGCCCGCCACCTGGCCATGCTGGGGCGCAAGGGCGCGTCCGCGGAGGCGCAGCCAGTGCTGGATGCGCTGCGTGCCGGTGGCGTCGAAGTCCGGGTGTTGAAGGCGGACGTGGCGGCGCGCCCGGACCTGGAGCGGGTGCTGGAGGAGGTGGCGGCGGAGATGCCTCCACTCCGGGGTGTCTTCCACGCGGCGGCGGTCCTCGATGACGGCGTGCTGGTGAACCTCACCGCCGAGCGTCTGCGCACGGTGATGGAGCCCAAGGTCCACGGCGCCTGGCATCTGCACACGCTGACGGCATCGGCGCCGTTGGAGCACTTCGTGTTGTTCGCCGCGGCGGGTTCGCTGCTGGGCTCGCCGGGGCAAGGCAACTACGCGGCGGCCAACGTCTTCCTCGATGTGTTGGCGGCGTACCGGCGTGGGCTCGGCCTGCCGGCGCTGAGCGTTGACTGGGGGGCTTGGGCCGGTGTGGGTCTGGCCGCGGCGGCCGAGGCGCGCGGGGAACGCATCACCCAGCGCGGCGTGGACACCATGCCACCGTCGCAAGCACTGGAGGCGTTGAGCCGCATCCTGAGCAGCCCTCTGTCGCGCGTGGTGGTGATGCGTTTCGACCTGCGGCAGTGGAGCGAGTTCTACCTGACGGCGGCGCGCTCGCCCTTCCTGTCACGGCTGGCGCGTGAGCAAGCCAGCGCCGCGAATATTCCCGCCGTTCGTGGTGCTTTCGTGGAGACGCTCCGGGCCGCGGAGGTGCTGAAGCGAGCGTCGTTGCTGGAGGCGCACCTGTGTGAACAGGCCGGCCATGTGCTCCGGCTGGCGCCTTCGCGAATCGACCCGCAGGAGCCCCTGGGCAGCATGGGGTTGGATTCCCTGATGGGGCTGGAGATTCGCAACCGGCTCGAAGCCAGCCTGGGTCTGAGGCTTCCCGCGACGCTGGTCTGGCGGCACCCGACGGTGGCGGCGCTCGTCGTGCACCTGGCTGCACAACTGCAACTTCCCATCACGACCCAGGCGGAGCCGCCGCGGGATGAAGCCGCCGCGCTCGAAGCCGCGATCGTCAACAACGTCAAGCAACTCTCGGACGACGAAGCCGAGGCGCTCCTCGCGGAGAAGCTCGCCGCGCTGGCCGATTGAAGAGATTCCGACATGGCACATCGCACTGACGAGTCGAACGAGCTGTCTCCCGCCAAGCGCATGCTGGTGGCGCTGGAGAAGATGCAGTCGCGGCTGAATGCCGTGGAGGGCGCCGCGAAGGAGCCCATTGCCATCGTGGGCATGGCGTGCCGCTTCCCGAAGGCGGACGACGTGGAGGCGTACTGGCGTCTGCTCGAAGGGGGCGTCGACGCCGTGCGGGAGATTCCGCTCGACCGTTGGCCTCGGGAGGACGTCTCCGGCCTCACGGAAGGCGCGATGCGCTGGGGCGGCTACCTGGACGCGGTCGACGGCTTCGACCCGGGCTTCTTCGGCATCTCCCCCCGCGAGGCCGTGCGGATGGACCCCCAGCAGCGCCTGCTGCTGGAGGTGGCGTGGGAGGCGCTCGAGGACGCGGGCCTGGACGTCGACAAGCTGTCGGGCAGCCGCAGCGGCGTCTTCATCGGCGCCTGCAATGACGACTACCACTGCATGCAGGTGGAGCAGCCGGAGACAGGTGACGCGTTCAGCGCCACGGGCGTTGCAGCCAGTGTCCTCTCCGGCCGCCTGTCCTATCTCTTCAATTTCCAGGGCCCGAGCCTGGTGGTGGACACGGCGTGCTCATCCTCGCTCGTGTCGCTCCATCTGGCCTGCCAGAGCCTGCGAGCGCGCGAGTGCAACATGGCGCTCGCTGGCGGCGTGAACCTGATTCTCTCGCCGCAGTCCGTGCAGCTCGTGGCCAAGCTCCAGGCGCTCGCGCCGGACGGCCGGAGCAAGGCGTTCGATGCCTCCGCCAACGGCTTCACGCGTGGCGAGGGCTGCGGCATCGTCGTGCTGAAGCGGCTGTCGGATGCGCTCGCGGACGGCGACCACATCCTGGCGACGATTCGCGGCTCGGCCATCAACCAGGATGGCAAGTCGACCGGGCTCACCACGCCCAACGTGCTCTCGCAGCAGGCCCTCATCCGCCAGGCGTTGGATAGCGCGGGGCTGAAGCCAGAGCAGGTGAGCTACGTGGAGGCGCATGGCACCGGGACGCCCATCGGTGACCCCATCGAGGTCGAGGCGCTGCGCGAGACGTACGGTGCGCCTCGCGCGGATGGTGGCGTGTGTGGCATCGGTTCGGTGAAGACGAACCTGGGACACCTGGAGTCCGCGGCGGGCGTAGCGGGCATCATGAAGGTCGTCCTCGCGATGCGTCACCAGCGCATCCCGGCGCATTTGCATCTCAAGCAGGTGAACCCGCGCATCCAGATGGAGGGCAGCGCGCTCACCATCCCCACGCGGCTCACCCTGTGGGAGACGGCCGCCGGACAGCCCCGCCGCGCGGGCGTCAGCTCGTTCGGCATCAGCGGCACCAACGCCCACGTCATCCTCGAAGAGGCGCCCGCTCCGGCGGCGAAGGATGCGCTGCCACAGCGGCCGGAGCTGTTGCCCCTGTCCGCGCGCAGCCGTGAAGCCCTCCAGTCCCTCGCGGAGCGTCATGCGAAGCGCCTGGACCGGGGTGGGGCGGCGAGCCTCTCTGACGTCTGCTACACGGCGTCGTCCCACCGCACGCATCACACCCACCGGCTCACGGTGCTGGCGGACGCTCCCGAGCGCACGGCGGAGCGGCTCCGGGCCTTCGCGCGAGGCGAGCTGCCCGAGGGTACCTGGACGGGCCGCAAGGCGTTCGGCGCGCGCCGGAAGCTCGTCTTCGTCTACCCGGGGCAGGGCGCGCAGCGGGCAGGTATGGGCCGGGCATTGATGGAGCAGGAGCCGGTGTTCCGGGACGCGCTCGTCCAGGTGGACCTGGCGCTGCGGCCCCAACTGGGCTGGAGCGTGCTCGACGAAATCGCCGCGGACGAGCAGCGCTCGCGCCTGGCGGAGATCGACATCAACCAGCCGGTCCTCTTCGCCGTCGAGGTGGCGCTGACAGCCCTGTGGCGCTCGTGGGGCATCGAGCCCGACGCGGTGATGGGGCACAGCATGGGCGAGGTCGTCGCCGCGCACGTCGCTGGCGCGCTGAGCCTGGCGGATGCCTGCCTCATCATCTGCCACCGCAGCAAGCTGATGCGGAGCCTGGGCGGCCGAGGCGCGACCATGGCGCTGGTCGAACTGTCGGTGGAGGAGGCAGAGGAGGCCATCCGTCCCTGGAGCGGCAAGCTCTGGCTGGGCGGACTGAATGGCCCCCGGTCGCAGGTGCTGTCGGGGGCGCCGGAAGCGGTCCAGGAGGCAGTCGCGGCGCTGGGGCAGCGCGGTGTCTTCACCCGCTGGGTGAAGATGGACGTGCCGTCGCATACGCCGTTGGTGGAGGTCATCAGCCGCGAGCTGGAGGGCCGCGTGGCGCGCATCTCCCCGCGTGCCGCGCAGGTGCCCGTCTGCTCCACGGTGACCGGTGAGTTCCTGGATGGCGCGAAGCTGGACGCCGCCCACTGGGGCAACAACCTCCGCCTCCCGGTGCGCTTCGAGGCCGCGACACGGCGGCTCCTGGCGAGCGAGCACTCCGCGTTCATCGAGGTGAGTCCGCACCCCGTGCTGCTCCCGGCCGTCGAGCAGACCCTGGGCACAGTAGATGCTGAGGGCGTGGTGCTGGCGTCCCTGCGGCGTGGAGAGGACGAACGGCACACGATGCTGTCCTCGCTGGGCGCCCTCTACGCGACGGGCCACCGCGTTGCGTGGAACCGGCTGTACCCGAGCAAGGGCCAGTTCGTGCCGCTGCCCACGTACCCCTGGCAGCGCGAGCGCTTCTGGATGGAGCCCGTGTCCCGTGCGGCGCGGACGTCGAGGTCCATCTCTGGGCATCCGCTCATCGGTGAGCGCATCGACCTGTCCGCTCAGGGGGATGTCTCCCGGCTGTGGCAGGTGCAGCTGGGTCCGAAGCACTTCCCGCTGCTGTCGGAGCATCGCGTCCAGGGCGTGCCCGCCTTGCCCGCAGCGGCCATGGCCGACATGGCGCTGAGCGCGGCCAGACAGGCGCTGGGGGCGCCCGTATCCCTGGAGGAGGTGAGCTTCAGCGCGCTCATGGCGTTCCCGGAGGACGAGGAGCGGGTGCTCCAGCTGTGGCTCTCCACGGAGCGTTCAGGGCCGCACGCGTTCCGGCTCTTCAGCGCGCCGGTGCTGCGGGAGACGCCGTCGGATGAGTTGAACTGGACGCTTCACGCGGAAGGCACCCTCCGCCAGGGCGACTCGTCTATCGCGGAGCCCGCCGGACTGGAGGCGTTGCGTGCGCGGCTGAGTATCCCGGTGTCGGTGGAGGCGCACTACCAGGGCCTTCGCGACATCGGCCTGGACTATGGCTCCAGCTATCGCGTCGTTACGGAGCTCTACCGCGCGGACGGTGAGGCGCTGGGCCGCGTGCAGCTCGCGGGCGAGCGGACGGCAGAGGACGCCCGGTACAGCCTGCACCCCGCGTTGCTCGACGGTTGCTTCCAGGTCCTGGCGGCGGCGTTGGGAGGCGTGGACGGCGAAGGCGGCGTGTATGTCCCTTCGTCCTTCTCCCGGCTGCGCGCCCTGGCTCCGGCGGAGGCCGCGCTCTGGAGTCACGTCCGCATCGTCAATGGGGCCGCTTCGGGGGCGAGCGCCATCGAGTGCGACGTCACCCTCCTGGATGACCAGGGACGGGTGGTGGCGGAGGTGCAGCGGCTGGTCTGCAAGAAGGTCTTCGCGGCCAGCAAGCCCGTCGATGAAGTGGACCGCTGGACGTACTCCGTTCAGTGGCAGCCGCAGCCTCGCGTGGCTCGGGAGGATGCCGTGGCTGGGCGGGGGGCGGGCCGGTGGCTCGTCTTCGCGGATGCGCGTGGCGTCGGACAGTCCTTGGCCCGGGAGCTCGCGGAGCACGCCGAGGGCAGCGTCGTGGTGGAGGCGGGGGCTGCCTACGCGCGGCTCTCCGAAGACCACTACCGCGTCAACCCGTCGCGCCTGGAGGACTTCCAGGCGCTCCTCCGAGACGCCTTCAGCGAGCAGTCGCCGTGCAAGGGCATGGTGCACCTGTACGGGCTCGACGTGGCGTCCAGCGTGGCGGAGCCAGAGGCCTTCGAGCAGGCCGTGACGCTGAGCGGAACCAGCGTGGTGTCCCTGCTCCAGGCGTGGGCCCAGCGGGGCTGGCGCGACGCACCGCGCCTGTGGCTGGTGACGTCGGGCCTGCACGTCCTCGCCCGGGATTCGGCGCCGGGTGCTTCGGCGGCCGCGCCTCTCGCGGGCCTCGCGGCAGTCATCACCCATGAGCACCCGGAGCTGCGCTGCGCTCATGTGGACCTGAGCGCGCAGCCGTCCCCTGAGGAAGTCACGTCGCTGGCTGCGGAGCTCCTCGCGGACAGCGCGGAGGACCGGATTGCGCTGCGCGGAAGTCAGCGCCACGTTGCCCGGTTGGGGCGGGGTGTCGCTGGTGGGAAGGCGACGGAGCCCCGTGTGCTCTCGGCGGAGGGGACGTACCTCATCACCGGCGGCCTGGGCGGGCTCGGGCTGGAAGTAGCGAAGTGGCTCATCCAGCGGGGCGCCCGGCACCTGGCGCTCACCGGCCGGAGCGCGCCCACCGACGAGGCGAACCGGACGCTGGGCGAACTCCGGACGAGCGGCGCCGATGTGCGCGTCTACGCGGCGGACGTCACCCTCGCCGCCGACGTGACGCGCCTTCTGGCTTCGATGGATGCGGAGCTGCCGCCGCTGCGCGGCATCGTCCACGCGGCGGGTGTCATCGCCGACGGTGTGCTCGCGCAGCTCGACGCCGAGCGGCTTCGCACGGTGCTGGCTCCGAAGGTCCAGGGCGCGTGGAATCTGCATGCCCAGACGCTGGGCCGTCCGTTGGACTTCTTCGTGATGTTCTCTTCCGCCGCGTCGATGCTCGGCTCGCCGGGACAGGGCAACTACGCGGCGGCCAACGCCTTCATGGATGTGCTCGCGCACCACCGGCGTGCGGCGGGACTCCCCGCGTTGAGCGTCAACTGGGGCCCTTGGGCCGAAGTGGGCCTGGCCGCGGTGGCGACGAACCGGGGCGACCGCCTGGCCTTGCGCGGCGTGGGCAACATGCCGCCAGCGCAAGCCCTGGATGCGCTGGGGCGCCTGCTGGCGAAGGAGGCCGCGCAGGTGGCCGTGGTGCCGCTCGACCTGCGGCAGTGGCGTGAGTTCTACCTGAGCGCGGCGCAGTCGCCCTTCCTCTCCGCGCTGATGCAGGAACGGGTGAGCACGCCGGCTTCGCGCAAGGGGACCGCGCGGGAGATGCTCGCGGCGGCGGAGCCTTCTCAGCGGCGAGGACTGCTGGAGGGCTACCTGCGCGAGCAACTGGGACGCATCCTCCGCATGGAGCCGGCGCGCATCGACCCCGAGCAGCCGTTTGGCGACCTCGGGATGGACAGCCTGACCGGACTGGAGCTGCGCAACCGGCTCGAGTCCGGGCTGAAGCTCACGCTGTCCGCGACGCTGGCCTATGCCTATCCCACGGTGCGGACGCTGACGGCGCACCTGTTCGGCAAGCTGGAGCCCGTCCTCGACGCCGAGTCGCGCGTCACGGTGCGTCCGGTGGTGAAGGAGGCGCAGGTTGTTCCGGCGGTGGGGACGACGGCGCAGGGCCCCGAGCTGCTCGCCATCGTCGGCATGGGCTGCCGCTTCCCGGGCGGCGCGAATGACCCGGAGGCGTACTGGCGGCTGCTGAGTGGAGGCGTGGACGCAGTCCGTGAGGTGCCCGCCGACCGCTGGAAGAGCAGCACGGACGCGGCGGAGCACAAGGGCACGCGCTGGGGCGGCTTCCTGGACCGGGTGGATGGCTTCGACCCGGAGTTCTTCGGGATTGCGCCACGCGAGGCCGTGGCAATGGACCCGCAGCAGCGCTTGCTGCTCGAGGTCGCGTGGGAGGCGCTGGAAGACGCCGGCCTGCCGAAGGCGCGCTTGTCGGGCACTCGGACGGGCGTCTTCGTCGGCGTCTGCGGCAATGACTACGCGATGCTCCAGGCGGAGCGCGACGTGGAGGGCGACGTCTACTCGGTCATCGGCTGCTCCAACAGCGTGATTGCCGGGCGGCTCTCGTACCTGCTGGACCTGCGGGGGCCGGCCATGTCGGTGGACACGGCTTGTTCGTCCTCGCTGGTGGCCCTGCACCTGGCCGGCCAGAGTCTGCGCAACCGCGAGTGCGACGCGGCGCTCGTGGGCGGCGTCAACCTGCTCCTGTCGCAGCGGCCCAGTTCCTGGCTCTCCAAGCTGACGGCGCTGTCTCCGGATGGGCGCTGCCGGACCTTCGACTCGCGGGCGAATGGCTTTGTCCGGGGGGAGGGCTGCGGCGTCGTGGTGCTGAAGCGGCTCTCCGATGCGCTGGCCAGCGGAGACAACGTCCTGGGCGTGATTCGCGCATCGGCGGTGAACCAGGATGGCGGCTCCACCGGCCTGACGACGCCCAACGTCCTGTCGCAGCAGGCCCTGATTCGTGAGGCACTGACAGCGGCCCAGGTGTCGCCCAAGGACATTGGCTACATCGAAGCCCACGGCACCGGCACGCCGCTCGGCGACCCGATAGAGGTGGAGGCCCTTCGGGAGACGTATGGCCACCGGCGCGAGGATGACTCGCGCTGCTTCCTCGGCTCCGCGAAGACGAACATCGGTCATCTGGAGGCAGCGGCCGGCATGGCGGGCCTCATCAAGGTGCTCCTCGCGCTCCGGCATGAGGCCATTCCGAAGCACCTGCACTTCAAGGCACTCAACCCTCGCATCTCCATCGAGGACACGCCCTTCGCCATCCCGACGCAGCAACAGCCGTGGCCCGTCTCCCAGCGGCGCCGTTACGCGGCGGTGAGTTCCTTCGGCATCAGCGGGACGAACGCGCACGTGATTGTCGAAGAGGCACCCGCGTCTTCGCCCGTGCCCGAGGCCACCCAGACCGCCGCGCGGCTGCTCACACTGTCCGCGAGGAGCGAGGGCGCGCTGCGAGCCCTGGTCCGCTCGTACCACGCACTCCTGGATCAACCTCGGGACGTGGCGCCGCGGCTCGAAGACCTGGCCTACACCGCGGCGCTGCGGCGCAACCCCCACGAACACCGGCTCGCGGTGGCCGGTCGTACGGCGGAGGAGTGGGGCGAACAGCTCCTGGCGTTCCTCGAAGGCGGGGCACCACCGTACCTGACGACGGGCGTCGCGGAGGGGCGCCGGGAACAGGTCGTCTTCGTCTTCGGAGGCCAGGGCTCCCAGTGGCAGGGCATGGGGCGTGACCTCTTTGCGAACAACGGAGATTTCGCCGCCGCGTTGCGTGACGTGGACGCGGCGCTGGCTCCGCACACCCGGAACTCCATCATCGACGCGCTGATGGCGGACGGGCCCGAGTCCCGTCTGGAGGAGACGGAGGTGGCCCAGCCCGCCATCTTCGCCATCCAGGTCGCGCTCGCGGCCGCATGGCGTGCACTGGGCGTCGTCCCGTCCGCGGTCGTGGGGCACAGCGTGGGCGAGGTGGCCGCAGCGCATGTGGCTGGAGCGCTGAGCCTGTCTGAGGCCGCTCGGCTGGTGGCGCACCGCAGCCGCATCATGCAGAAGGCGACGGGGCAGGGCCGCATGGCCTCCGTCGAACTGTCGCCCGACGAGGCTCAGCGCGAGCTGGCGCCCTACGCGGGCCGGCTGTCGGTGGGTGCCATCAACGACGCCCGGAGCGTCGTCTTGTCGGGTGAACCGGCGGCGCTCGGAGCGGTGCTCGAAACACTGCGTGCGCGAGGTGTCGCCACGAGAGACCTGGGCGTCAACTACGCCTTCCACAGCCACCAGATGGCACCGCTCCAGGCCGAGCTGACCCAGGTACTGGGCCACATCGAAACGCGGCCGGCGTCCGTCACGATGTTCTCCACGGTGAGTGGCGAGGCCATCGACGGCACGGCACTCGACGCGGCGTACTGGGCGCGCAACGTCGGAGAGCCCGTGCGGTTCTCAGCGGCGGTGGCAGCGTTGCTGGAGCAAGGGCACCGGCTCTTCGTCGAGCTGGGGCCTCAGCCCGCGCTCGGCCGGTACGTGGAGCAGGCGCTGCGACGCCGTGAGCTGGAAGGCGCGGCGGTGCCGTCACTGCGCAAGGGGCGGGCTGGCCAGACGGTGATGCTGGGCGCGCTGGGCGGGCTCCACGTGAAGGGCTACCCCGTGGAGTGGAGTCGGCTCTTCCCGGAGGGAGGCCGTCTCGCGTCGCTGCCGCTCTACCCGTGGCAGCGCTCGCGGTACTGGATTGACGATGCGCCCGTGAAGACGCTGCCCCGGGACTCCGTGGCCCGGAGCACGGACACGTCGGGTGTCCAAAGTCCGGGTGGCTGGGTCTACGACATCACCTGGCACGCGCGTGAGCGGGGGGCGCCTTCGCCGCGTGCGCCCAGGGGCGAGGGAGCCTGGCTCGTCTTCGGGAACCGTGAGGGCGTCGGTGCCGCGCTGGCGGCCCATCTGGAAGCCCTGGGCGAACCGTGCTGGCTTGTCGTCCCCGGGGAGGTCGCGGCCGTCGAAGGCCAGAAGGTGCGCTCCATCCACCCGGACAACGCGGAGCACTACGCGCAATTGCTCCAGGACGTGGGCCCGGTGAAGGCCGTGGTTCACCTGTGGGGCGCGGATACCGTGTCCGGCGCGGAGCCCACACTCGCGGAGGTGGAGTCCGCGCAGAAACGAGGCGTCCACGCGGCGCTGCGGCTGGTGCAGGCGCTGGTGAAGTCACCGTCCGCGAGTGGCGCCCGGTTGTGGCTGTGTACGCGGGGGACCCAGCCGGTGGGCAACGTCACGAGCGGCTCGCCCGTACAGGCTCCGCTGTGGGGCCTGGGCCGTGTCCTGGCGCTGGAGCACCCGGAGGTCTGGGGCGGCCTGCTGGACCTGGACCCCGCCGCGCCGGAGGGCGAGGTGGAAGCGCTGTGGCGCGAGCTGTCCGGAGCGGATGGCGAGGACCAGGCGGCTCTCCGCGATGGCACCCGTCACGTGGCTCGGCTGGTTCCCTCGGCGCCTGCGGTTGGCGATGCCCGCCTCACGCTTCGCGCGGATGCGACGTACCTCGTCACGGGCGGCCTGGGCGGATTGGGACTCCACGTGGCACGCTGGCTCGTCTCCCAGGGCGCGCGGCACCTCGTGCTGCTGGGCCGGAAGGGACTGCCGAGCCGCGACGCGTGGGCCGCCATTCCCCGCGACCATGATGTGGGCCGGCAGGTCTCCGCCATCGAGGCCATGGAAGCGGAGGGCGCCGTCATCCAGGCCCTCAGCGCGGATGTGGCGGATGCGGCGCGCATGTCGGAGGTCATCGACGCCGTCCAGCGGGGACCGGCCCCGCTGAAGGGCGTCATTCACGCCGCGGGAGTCTCCACGCAGGTATCGCTGGAGGCCATGGATGAGGCGGCGCTCGCCTCCATCCTGCGCCCGAAGGTGGCGGGTGGCTGGGTATTGCACCAGCTCACGCAGGGGCTGGACCTGGACTTCACCGTCTACTTCTCGTCGGGCTCGGCCGTGTGGGGCTCGGCGCAGATGGGGCATTACGCCGCGGGTAATCAGTTCCTCGATGCGCTGGCGCACCACCGCCGCGCGCGGGGCCAGCATGCGCTGAGCATCAACTGGGGGCCGTGGGCGGCCGAAGGCATGGTCGCCGAGGACGGACTGCGCTGGTTCGAGCGCATCGGCGTGCGCGGTGTCACCGTGGAGGGCGGGCTCCAGTTGCTCGGAGGGCTGCTCGCCATGGACGTGACGCAGCGGAGTGTGGCGCAGATTGACTGGAGCCTCTTCAAGTCCGTGTACGAGTCGCGGGCGCCCCGGCCGCTCCTCGAGGTGCTCGGTGCTCCCTCCATGCCCACGCCGGTGGAACCGGTGGACGGCAGCGAGACGCTGGCGCAGTTGCGCAACGCCACGCCCGCGCGGCGCAAGGAGTTGGTGACGTCGTGGGTGCGTGAGGAGGTGGCCCGAGTGCTGGGCTTCGCCTCCAGCGCGGCGGTGAAGCTGGAGCAGGGCTTCTTCGACACGGGCATGGATTCCATCACCGCCGTGGAGCTTCGTCGGCGGCTGGTGGCGCGCTTCGGTGTCCAGGTCCCGTCCACCATCGCCTTCGACCGTCCGACCGTCCTGGCCCTCTCCACGTATCTGCTCAAGGACGTGCTCCGGCTGGAGGTGGAGGCGAAGGAGGAGACCGGCCGCGTCGTCAGCAGCGCGACGGAGCCCATTGCCATCATCGGCATGGGTTGCCGTGTCCCACAGGCCTCCGGCCCGGACGCCTTCTGGAAGCTGCTGGAGGGGGGCGTGGATGCCATCCGCGAGGTCCCCGCCTCGCGCTGGAAGGTAGACGACTACTACGACGCGCGGCCGGGCGTCCCTGGCAAGACGTACACGCGCTGGGGCGGCTTCCTGGACGACGCCGACCAGTTCGACGCCCAGTTCTTCGGGATTGCGCCTCGCGAGGCCTCGAACATGGACCCACAGCAGCGTCTGCTGCTGGAGGTCGCCTGGGAGTCGTTGGAGCACGCGGGACTCGCGCCCGCGCGGCTGGCCAACACCAAGACGGGGGTGTTCGTCGGCATCGGCAGCAACGAGTACGCGATGCTCAACGGCGTGGGGAGCGCGTCGGCGGCGGGTGACGCCTATATCGCCACCGGCAACGACGCGAGCTTCGCCGCGGGCCGACTGGCCTACCTGCTCCGCTTCCAGGGGCCGGCGATGAGCCTCAACACGGCGTGCTCGTCGTCACTGGTGGCCGTGCACCTCGCCTGCCAGGCCCTGCGCGGTGGCGAGGCCAACCTGGCGCTGGCGGGTGGCGTCAACATGACGCTCGCGCCGCACTCCACCATCTACCTGGCGCAACTCCGGGCCCTGTCCGCGGACGGCCGGTGCAAGACGTTCGACGAATCCGCCGACGGCTACGTGCGCAGCGAAGGCTGCGGCATGGTCGTCCTCAAGCGCCTGTCGGACGCGAAGCGGGATGGCGATGACATCCTCGCCGTCATCCGTGGCTCGGCCGTCAATCACGATGGTCCGAGCAGCGCGCTCACCGTGCCGAACGGGGACGCCCAGCAGCAGGTCCTCCGCGCCGCCCTGGCCAACGCGAACGTCGCGCCCTCGGACGTGGACTACATCGAGGCGCATGGCACGGGCACGTCGCTCGGCGACCCCATCGAGGTCCGCGCCGTGGCCAACGTGCTCGGCGAGGGGCGCACGCCCGAGCAGCGGCTGCTGATGGGCTCGGTGAAGACCAGCATTGGCCACCTGGAGGCCGCGGCGGGCATCGCCGGGCTCATCAAGGTCGTCCTGGCGCACCGGCACGGCGTGATTCCGCCGCACCTGCACCTCAAGAACCTCAACTCGCACATCGAGCTGAACGGCTTCCCGCTGGATATCCCGACGCAAGTCACCGCCTGGCCGGAGCGGGCGCGTCCACGAATCGCCGGCATCAGCGCCTTCGGCTTGAGCGGTACCAACGCGCACATCCTCGTGGAGGAGGCGCCCCGGCCGGAGCCCGCCAAGGCGCAGGCCGAGCGCGGCGCGCAGGTGCTCGCGCTGTCGGCGAAGACGAAGGGGGCGCTCGCGCAACTCGCGGTCCGAGTCGGGGAGCACCTCGCCCAGCGGCCAGAGCTGTCGCTCGCGGATGTCGCCCACGCGGCGAACACCCAGCGCACGTCGTTCTCTCACCGCATGGCGCTCGTGGTGGAGACGGCGGAGCAGGCCCGGGAGCGGCTGCAGGCTTTCGCCCGAGGGGAGGAAGTACCTCGGCTGGCCCAGCACCGATTCGAGGGGGAGGAGCCCAAGGTCGTCTTCGTCTTCACGGGACAGGGCGCGCAGTACGCGGGCATGGGCCGTGAGTTGTACGAAACGGAGCCTGTCTTCCGCGCGGCCCTGGACCGGTGCAATGCCCTGCTCGAGGGGGAGTGGAGCGACTCACTCCTCTCCGTGATGCACGGGGCGGATGCGCGCATCGACGACACCGGGTACACGCAGCCGGCGCTCTTCGCGCTGGAGTACGCCCTGGCGGAGCTGTGGCGCTCCTGGGGCGTCGAGCCCTGGGCGGTGCTGGGGCACAGCGTGGGGGAGTACGTGGCCGCGTGTGTGGCGGGGGTGCTGGAACTCGAGGACGCGCTCCGGCTCATCACCAGGCGCGCGCGGCTCATGCAGGAGCTGCCTCGCAATGGGGAGATGGTGTCAATCACGGCGAGCGAGGCGGTCGTCGCGCAGGCGCTGACTCCGTACGCGGACCGGGTGTCGATTGCCGCGGTCAACGGGCCCGCGGACACCGTCATCGCGGGCGAGCGTGAGGCAGTGGAGGCCCTCTCCGCCGCGTTCCAGACGCAGGGCCTCAAGGCCCGGCGGCTCACCGTGTCCCACGCGTTCCACTCGCCGCTGATGGAGCCGATGCTGGATGCGTTCGAGAAGGCGGCGGGACACCTCACCTTCCGGGTGCCGCGCATCCACCTGGCGTCCAACGTCACGGGGCAGGTGCTTGAGGAGGGCACGGTGCTCGACGCCGGGTACTTCCGCCGCCACGTCCGAGAGGCCGTGCGCTTCCACGACGGACTCAAGGCGCTGCGGGCATTGGGGGGAACCGTCTTCGTCGAGGTCGGCCCGCATCCGACGCTCACGGGCATGGCGCTCAAGGGCCTTGGGGACGACGCGGGTACCTGGCTGCCGTCGCTGCGCAAGGGACAGCCCGAGCAGGCGCAGATTCTCTCCAGCCTGGCCGCGCTCTACACCCAGGGCGTGGATGTGGATTGGAGCGCGCTGAATGGCGAGCGCCACCGCACCCGTGTCGCGCTGCCCGTCTACCCGTGGCAGCACCAGCGACACTGGCTGGATGCCCCCAAGACGCCCCGCACGGTCTCGACGCTCACCACCGCGCAGGCGCTCGTCGGTCAGCGGGTGCGCTCGCCCTTGAGCAAGTCGCTGGTCTTCGAGGGACGCTACAGCGCGCAGTCGCTGCCGTTCCTGGAGGACCACCGGCTCTACGGCACCATCGTCGTGCCCGGCTCGTGCCACATCGCGCGCATCATCGCGACGGCGGCGCAGTCATTCGGCGCGGGGCCGTACACCATCGAGAAGTGCGTCTTCTCGCAGCCCATCGTGCTCGCGGACGACGAGGAGCAGCTCGTCCAGCTCGTGCTCGCGCCCAAGGGACAGGGCCGGTACGACTTCGAGCTCTACAGCCTCTCCGCCACCGCCGACGAGGAGACCGAGGGATGGCTGCTGAATGGCACGGGAACGCTGGTGGTGGGGGACGGCCCCGCACGTCCCGCGCTCCTCTCGCGGAAGGACATCGAGGCCCGCTGCGCGCGTCAGCTCGACGGAGGGCTCTACGAGCGCAACTGGGACATCGGCTTCAACCTGGGGCACGCGTTCCGCTGGATTGAGCGCATCCACAGTGGGGGCCGCGAGGCGCTGTGTCAGATGCGCCTGCCCACGGACCTGGATGACCGGAACCTGTACGTCCACCCGGGGCTGGTCGACTCGTTCCTGCAGGCGATGGGAACGGACCTCATCCGCGAGGACGCGATGCTGAGCACCGTCTACGTCCCCATCTCCGTGGAACGCTTCCGCTTCCACGCGCAGCCGACCGGCTCCGTCTGGGCCTACGCCGTGCGACGGGACGCGGAGGAGGCGGTGGGCGAGGTCATCACCGGCGACGTCTGGGTGGTCGACGCGGATGGTCAGGTGCTCATCGAGATTGAGGGGCTGAAGCACAAGCGAGCGCCGCGAGAGGCCCTGATGGCGGTGCTGCGCCAC
This sequence comes from Myxococcus sp. CA023, assembly GCF_010998615.1. Taxonomy (GTDB): domain Bacteria; phylum Myxococcota; class Myxococcia; order Myxococcales; family Myxococcaceae; genus Myxococcus. Next base: position 72,986 of record NZ_JAAEAH010000030.1, read on the forward strand.
GGCCAGCGGGACTCCCTCTACGAACTGGGCTGGAAGCCGCAGCCCGTGCCCGAGGCTTCGCCCGAAGCCGGCCGCTGGATTGTGTTCGCCGACACCTCGGGCACCGCGGAGGCGCTCGCGGAGCGCATCCTGAAGCAAGGCGGCCGCCCGGTGCTGGTCCATCCGGGAGCGTCGTTCGTCCGTCATGGTGAAGGGCGCTTCACGCTGGATGCCCAGCGGCCCGAGGACTACGCGCGGCTGCTCCAGGAGGCGGTGCTTCCCGGCGAGTCCCTGGGCGGCATCGTCCACCTCTGGGCGCTGCGTGGGCCCGGTGGCGAGGATGTGGATGCCCTGCGAGAGGCGCACCAGTTGGGAGCGGGCAGCGCGCTGTCCCTGGCCCAGGCGCTGGCGAACTCCGCCTTCACCGCGCGCATCTGGTGGGTGACGCGGGGCGCTCGCGCGCTCGACACGCGTCCCACGCCGCTGGCGATGGAGCAGGTCCCCCTCTGGGGCCTGGGCGCCGTCTTCTCGCAGGAGCACCCCGAGCTGGCTGGCGCGCTCATCGACCTGGAGCCCTCTGTGCTGGGTGACGAGGCCGCCGCCATCTGGCGCGAGCTGGGCGCCACCGACGGTGAGCGGCAGGTGGTGATTCGCGAAGGGCAACGGCACGTGGCCCGCCTTCGCGCCTCGCGGGACGTGGCGCGGACGGAGTTGCCGCGCCTGAACCCCGAGGCGAGCTACCTGCTCACGGGCGGGCTTGGCGGCCTGGGCCTCGCGCTGGCCGGGTGGATGGTGGAACAGGGCGCCAGGAACCTGGTGCTCATCGGGCGCGGCGGCCCCAGGCCGGAAGCGCAAGAGGCCATCCGCGCGCTGGAGACGGCGGGCGCGAGGGTGGTCGTGCTCCAGGCGGACGTGTCGAAGCAGGAGGACGTCCGTCGCACCTTGGATGAAGCGGAGAAGCTGGCGCCTCTGCGCGGCGTGGTCCACGCGGCGGGCGTGCTGGATGACGGCGTCCTCCTGCAACAGGACTGGAAGCGGTTCACCCGCGTGCTCGCGCCCAAGGTGGACGGGGCGTGGCACCTGCACACGTTGACGCAGGGCAAACCGCTCGACTTCTTCGTCCTGTACTCGTCGGCGTCGTCCCTGCTGGGCGCGCCGGGGCAGGGAAGCTACGCGGCGGCCAATGCCTTCCTGGACGCGCTGGCGCATCACCGGCGTGCCCTGGGACTTCCGGCGCTGAGCATCAACTGGGGGCCCTGGGCCGAGGTGGGCATGGCCGCGGAGCTCGCGTCCCGCTACCAGGCACAAGGTGTGGAAGCCTTCACCCCGGCCGAGGCGCTGAAGGCCTTCGGCAAGGCCTTCAGCCGTGCGCAGCCGCAACTCACCCTGTTGCAGGTTCAGTGGTCGCGCTACCTGGCGCAGTTCCCACGGGGGGCGGCGCCCACGCTGCTCGCCGACGTGGCAGGGCAGGTGCGTGCCGAGCCCGAGGCGGACGGCCCGTCGGCCTCGGAGTTGCGGCGCCGGCTCGACACCGCGGAACCCCGCCAGCGCATGGCGCTGCTGCTGGAGCACGTCCTGGACGCGGCGGTGAGGGTGCTCGGTCTGGATGCATCCACGCCGCTGGAGCCACGGCAGCGGCTGTTCGAAGTGGGCATGGATTCGTTGATGGCGCTGGAGTTGCGCAACCGGCTGCAGAAGACAGTCGGTGCGTCGCTGCCTTCGACGCTCGTCTTCGACTACCCGACGGCGGAGGCCATCGCGGCCTACCTGCTGGGCGAAGTCTTCGGCCAGGAGCCGCAGCCGGCCGAGGAAGGACAGGGAGCGGCTCAGGACACGGCGCTTCTCGAACGAATCATGGAGCTGTCGCCGGATGAGCTTGCCGCCTCGCTCGAAGCGAAGCTCGCCGCACTGATGGAAGAAGGAACATGAGCAACCCGCCAAAGTCAGCTGAGCCCTCCGCGTTGCAGCGCGCCGCGTTGCTCGTGGAGAAGATGCAGGCCCGCCTCGATGCGGTGGAGCGCGCCCGGACCGAGCCCATCGCCGTCATCGGCATGGGTTGCCGTTTCCCCGGTGGCGCCGTCGATGGACCGTCGTACTGGCGGATCCTTCGAGACGGCGTGGATGCGCTGCGCGAGGTGCCCGAGTCCCGCTGGGACGTGCAGGGCTACTTCGACGCGACGCGCGGGATGCCGGGAAAGATGTACGGCATCCGCGGTGGCTTCCTCGATGACGTGGAGCACTTCGACGCCGAGTTCTTCGGCATCGCGCCGCGCGAAGCGGCGAGCCTGGACCCACAGCAGCGCATTGCCCTGGAAGTGGCGTGGGAGGCCCTGGAGAACGCGGGCGTGGCCCCTGGTCAGCTCATGGGCAGCAAGACGGGCGTCTTCATGGGCGTGATGTCTAGCGACTACATGGCACGCCTGCTCAAGGAAGACGACGCGATCCGCTTCGACGGGTACATGGCGACGGGCAACGGCTACAGCTTCGTCCCGGGGCGAATCTCCTACGTGCTGGGCCTGCAGGGGCCGTGCATGCCGGTCGACACGGCGTGCTCGTCGTCACTGGTGTCGCTCCACCTGGCCTGCGAGAGCCTCCGGCGCGGCGAGTCCAATCTCGCGCTCGCGGGCGGCGTCAATCTCATCCTGTCCCCTGAGACGACGATTTGCCTTTGCAGCATGCAGGCGCTCGCGAGCGACGGCCGCTGCAAGACCTTCGATGCGGCGGCCGACGGATACGTGCGCGGGGAGGGCTGCGGCATCCTCGTGCTCAAGCGACTATCGGACGCACAGCGCGATGGTGACGACATCCGCGCGTTGATTCGTGGCTCCGCCGTCAATCATGACGGAGCCAGTGGCGGACTGACGGTGCCCAACGGACCGTCGCAGCAAGCCGTCGTGTCGAAGGCGCTGGAGAACGCGCGCGTTCCGCCGGCCCTCGTGGGCTACATCGAAGCCCACGGCACGGGCACTCCGCTGGGCGACCCCATAGAACTCCGGGCGTTGGGGGCCGTGCTGGGCAAGGGACGTCCGGAGGACCGGCCCTTCTTCATCGGCTCGGTGAAGACGAACATCGGCCACCTGGAGCCAGCGGCCGGAATCGCCGGCGTCATCAAGACGATTCTGTCGCTCCAGCACCGGGAGATACCGCCGCACCTGCACTTCCACACGCCCAATCCCCACGTGGAATGGGACCGCATCCCCGCGCGTGTCCCCGTCGAGCGAATCCCCTGGCCGGCCCATGAGGGGCGGCGCATCGCGGGGGTGAGCTCCTTCGGACTGAGTGGCATCAACGCGCACGTGGTGCTGGAGGAAGCCCCCGCGCCCGCGGCCACGCCCGCCGCTTCCGAGGTCGATACCGCGCAGCTCGTCGTCCTGTCCGCCAAGACGGCGCCAGCGCTGGCCGACCTGGCCCGGACGTGGAGCACGTTCCTGAAGCGCGAGGACGTGGGAACGCTCGCGGACCTCAGCTACACGGCGGCCCTGTGCCGCACGCACCATGACCACCGGCTCGCGCTCGCGGCGAAGTCCCCCCAGGAGCTGATCGCGCAGCTCGACGCGTTCGCCGCCGGAGAGAGCCACCCCGGTCTGTCCGTGGGGCGCCGGAGCAACAGCCAGAAGGTGGTCTTTGTGTTCCCCGGCCAGGGCTCGCAGTGGCTCGGCATGGGACGGCAGCTGTACGCCCAGGACACGACCTTCCGTGAGGCCATCGACCGGTGCCACGATGCACTGGGCCACTACACGGACTGGTCGCTGCGCGAGCTGTTGACGAACCCCGGTCAGCAGCCGCGCTGGAATGACATCGACGTCATCCAACCGACGCTGTTCGCCTTGCAGGTGTCGCTCGCGGCGGTGTGGCGTTCACTGGGCCTGGAGCCGCACGCGGTGGTGGGGCACAGCATGGGCGAGGTCGCCGCGGCCCACGTCGCGGGGGCGCTGTCGCTGGACGACGCCGCGCGCATCATCTGCGAGCGCAGCAAGCTGCTCCGGCGGGTCAGCGGCAAGGGTGCCATGGCGGTGGTGGACCTCTCGCGCGAACAGGCCGAGGCGGAGATTCGGGGCGCGGAGGACCGGATTGCCATCGCCGTCAGCAACGGCCCGAAGGCCACGGTGCTCTCGGGGGACCCGGCGGCGTTGAAGGAGGTGTTGGAGCGCCTGGAGAAGCGCGAGGTCTTCTGCCGTTGGGTGAAGGTGGACGTGGCGTCCCACAGCCCACAGATGGACCCGCTTCGGCAGGACTTGCTGGAGCGGATGGCCGGCATCCGTCCTACGGGGAGCACGGTGCCGCTCTACTCGACGGTGACAGGCGCCCCCATCGACGGCCGGGAGCTGAGCGCCGCGTATTGGGTGCGCAACCTGCGGCAGCCCGTGCTGTTCGCGGACGCGGTGCAGCGTCTCATCCAGGACGGGAACGTCCTGTTCATCGAGCTGAGCCCGCATCCCATCCTGGTGCCCTTCGTGGACGCGATGCTGCGGGAAGGCGACGCCTCCGGCCGAGGCCTGGTCGTCCCGAGCCTCCTCCGGGAACAGGAGGAGTGGCCGTCGCTGCTCGCATCTCTGGGCGCGCTGGCCACCCGAGTGGACCGCGTGGATTGGCTCCGGCTGCATCCGGACAAGCGGCGGCGCGTCGCACTGCCGGCGTATCCCTGGCAGCGGGAACGGCACTGGCTGGAGCTGGGGCCCACGCGTGCAGCGCGAGGCCGCTTCGTGCGCTCGGGGGGCCATCCGCTCCTGGGCACTTCGTTCACGACCTCCGTGCAGCAGGAGACCCGCTTCTGGGAATCCACACTGAGCGCGAGCGAGCCCCCGTTCCTCGCGGACCATCGCGTGGCGGGCTCGGTGGTGGTGCCGGGCGCGGCCTATCTGGAGATGGCGCTGTCCGCGGCGCATGCGATGTCGGGAGGCACCGCGTACGAGCTGGCCGACACCTCCTTCAAAGAGGGCCTGCTCCTGCCCGAGGGCCAGGAGCGCACCGTCCAACTGGCGCTGCACGGTGAGCAGGGCCGCACCCTGACGTTCCAGCTTTCGAGCCAGAAGGCGGAAGCGACGGGGTGGATGACCCACGTCGTGGGCCGGATCCACCTCTTGGAAGCAGGGCACGCGGGGCACGCGCCCGAGTCATTGGAGGCCATCCGCGAGCGCTGCCCCGACGTCCTGACCCAGGCGGCGCATTACGAGACGCTGGCACGCAACGGCGTGGCCTACGGGCCCGCGTTCCAGGGCGTGCAGCAGGTCTGGCGAGGGCGAGGGGAGGCGCTCGGCCACCTCCGCCTGCCGGAGTCATTGGCCGCGCGGGCCTCGACGTATCGAATCCATCCCGCGTTGCTCGACGCCTGCTTCCAGTTGGTGTCCGCGGCGGTGCCTCCGGAGGACGTGCCTCAGGACGTGGGCCCCGCCGTCCCGGTGGCGCTTGAGAACCTGCGGCTTCACGCACCGTCCACGACCGAGGGCTTCTGCCACGTCCGGATGCGGACACCCGAGGGCACGCGCCGGGGCGTCTACGAGTTCGACCTCGTGCTGCGCGATGCGTCCGGCACGCTGCTGCTGGAGGCGCTGGGTCTGCGGGTTCAGCAACTGGATGCTCCCGTGGCGGATGCGGAGGGCAGGGACCTCTACTTCGCCCAGGCGTGGCGCCATGTCCCCTCCGTCGATCAGCTCCCTGCACAGGGAACTGAGGCGGGCGGACGTTGGTTGCTCATCACGGATGGCAGCGAGCTGGCGGACACGGTGGAGTCACGGCTCCGCGCGCGCCAGGGTGAAGTCACCCGTATCGATCTGGGTGGCTCCAAGCCGGGCCGCCGGACCGTGGACGTGGCGTCGCCGATGGCCTTCGATGAGGTGCTGGCGGAGACGTTCGGCAAGGGGGCCGCTGCGCGCGGCGTGATTCACCTGACGGGCCTGGAATCGGGCGACGTGGACCCGTTGATGGGCTGCGGCGGCGTGCTGCACCTCGTGCAGGGGCTCTCCCGGATGGGCCTGTCGAGTCCGCCACGTCTGTGGATGGTCACGAAGGGGGTCCACCATGGTTCGGACAGCCGCTCCGCTTCGGACGTCGTGCAGGCGCCGCTGTGGGGCTTGGGGCGCACGCTCGCGCAGGAGCACGCCGAGCTGAAGTGCACACGGGTGGATGTGTCCGCGGTCATGCGCATCGAGGACGCCACCGGCGCGCTGGTGCGCGAGCTGCTCGTGGCGGACGCGGAGGAGGAAATCTCCCTCCGCCCTGATGGGCGACATGTCGGCCGCATCGTTCGTGGCACACCCGGCAGGGCCGCCCATGAGGCCGTCGTCCCCGCCGAGGGCCAGTCCTTCCGGGTCGAGCGTGATGCTCAAGGGCGCCAGGAGTATCGATCCGCGGCCCGCCGTCCGCCGGGGCCTGGAGAGGTCGAACTCGAAGTCGAAGTGGCGGCGCGTCCGGGGCTCGGCGGTGCGTCGAGCCCGGAGCGCTGGGACGAAGAAGGTGCCACCGCATGCAGTGGGCGCATCGTGGCGGTGGGAGAGGGCGTGAAGGACGTCACCGTGGGCGAGGAGCGCATCGCGCTCGTGACGTCGGGCCTCGGGTCACACCTGTGCGTGCCCGTTGGGCACACCGCGCCGCGTCCGCCCTCGTCGTCGCATGAAGAGGCCGCGGCGCTGGCCGCGACCGTGCTGCCTGTCTGGTACGGCCTGTTCCACCTGGGACGTGTGGAGAAGCGAAACCGTGTGTGGGTCCTCGGTGCCTCGAGCGGACTCGGGCGAACGGCCATCCAGTTGGCACGGCGCATGGGAGCGGAGGTCTTCGCCGAAGCCGCGACGGATGACCAGCGGGCCGCCCTGCTGGAACTCGGCGCCGCCCACGTCGTGGACCCTACGGACGCCTCATTCGCCACGGGGCTGCTGGATACGACGGGAGGCCGAGGGCTGGACCTGGCCGTCATCGCGCCGGGTGCTGTCGGCCTCAATCCGAGCCTCGCCGTGCTGGCGGAGGGGGCTCGCGTCATCGACTTGCGAGGGACGTCCGAAGCGCCCTCGGCCGGGGATGCGAACGTCGCGTGGTGCGTGGTTGACGTGCACACCCTCGCGCGCAGCAAGCCCGACCGGTTCGCCCGGCTGTGGCGCGAGGTGAAGGACGCCTTCGAGGCCGGGGGCCTGCCCTCCTCCGTGGAGGAGGTGAGCACGATCAACCTGAATCATCTCAGGGCACGCGTGGTGGTGCCGGCCACGGGGGCTCGGCGACTCCGCGCGGATGGGATGTACCTGGTGACGGGTGGCCTGGGCGGACTGGGCTTCGCGGTGGCGAAGTGGATGGTGGAGCAGGGCGCACGGCACCTCGTCCTCCTTGGGCGTGACACCACGTTGACGCCAGCGCAACAGGCGGACGTGGCCACGCTCGAAGCGGCGGGAGCGCGCGTGCGGGTGATGGGGGCGGATGTGTCCGACCGGCCTCAGCTTGCCCGGGTGCTCGCGGAGATTGCCGAGGGCGGCACACCGCTGCGAGGCGTCGTCCACGCGGCGGGTGTGCTGGATGACGGCGTCCTGTTGCAGCAGTCGGTGGAGCGCTTCCGCCGGGTGATGGCGCCCAAGGTCCTTGGTGGTTGGAACCTACATGTCCTGACCCGCGACCTGCCGCTCGACTTCTTCGTGCTGTACTCGTCGGCGGCCTCCCTGTTCGGTGCACCAGGACAGGGGAACTACGTCGCGGCCAATGCCTTCCTCGACGCGCTGGCCCATCACCGCCGGGTGCTGGGGCTGCCGGGCCTGAGCATCAACTGGGGACCCTTCTCCGAGGTCGGTCTGGCCGCAGCGCAGTCGAACCGGGGAGAGCGCCTGGCGCAGCGGGGCTCCGACAGCCTGACGCCCGCGGAAGGCAACGCCATCCTGGGCCGGCTGTTGGATGGCGACGTGACGCAGATGGCGGTCATGCCGCTCGACCTCCGCAAGTGGGTGGAGTTCTATCCGCGAGCGAAGTCCTCGCCATGGCTGTCGGAGCTCGTCCCGGCCAGTGCGGGGGAGGGCGCGCAGGCCGCCAGGGATGTTGCGCTGCTTGAAGCCTTGCGGACGGCGACACCTCGGGACGCGCGGGTGGCGCTGGAGAAGTTCGTTCGCGAGCAACTGGGCCGAGTGCTCCGGCTCGACTCCGCGCGCATCGACGCCGAAGCGCCGCTCCAAGGCTTCGGACTCGACTCGCTGATGGGGCTCGAGTTGCGCAACCGGCTGGCGTCGGGACTGGGGCTGTCGCTCCCGGCGTCACTGATTTGGAAGCACCCGACGCTGGATGCGCTCTGTGCGCATCTCCAGAGTGAAGTCATGGATCGCGCCCTGGTCGAGACGCTCGCAATCCAGGCAGAGGCGGCCGCAACCAACGACAACGAGGTCTTCGTCCTATGAGTGTACGGGAGCTGTTGGGCACCCTCGCGGCCAGGGGCGTTCGCCTGCGTGCCGACGGTGACAAGCTGGTGGTGGAGGCGGGCAAGGCCGTCCTCACGCCGGAGCTGCGGACCGAGCTGGCGGCGAACAAGGCCGACATCCTCGCGTTCCTGCGCAAGCACACCGCGCGCGACGAGGTGGGCAGCGGCCCTGAGCAGCCCATCACGAGGCCCCAGGTCATCCCGCTGTCCAGCGGGCAGGAGCGGCTCTGGTTCCTGGACCGGCTGTCACCGGGCACCGCGCAGTACAACGTCCACCTGGGGCTGCGGGTACACGGCGCGCTGGACACGGTGGCGCTGCGCCGGAGCCTGGACGAGCTGGTCCGCCGGCACGAGGTCCTCCGGACGTCCTTCCCGGAGGTGGACGGAAGTCCAAGGCAGGTCATCGCATCGCCCGAAGTGGGCGCGGCGCTGAGCGTTGTGGAGGTGCGGGGGCTGACGGAGGCGCAGCGTGACGAAGAGGTCCAACGGCGCTCGGAGGCCCTGGCCCAGCAGCCTTTCGACCTGGCCCAGGGCCCCCTGTTCCGCGTGACGCTGGTGTCCCTGGACTCCGACGACTCCGCGCTCTTCGTGACGAAGCACCACATCATCACGGATGGCTGGTCGCTCGGCGTCTTCGTCCGGGAGCTGTCGGCGCTCTACGCGTCTTTCGTACGGGGACAGGCCGCGGCCCTGCCACCCGTGTCCATGCAGTTCGCCGAGTCGGCCCTGCGTGAGCAGGCATGGTTGGCGGGGGCCGCTGGCGCCGGGGAGCGGGCCTTCTGGAAGGAGAAGCTCCAGGGACTGCCGCCGCTTCAGCTCCCCGTGGACCGTGGTGTCTCCAGCGCCAGCAGCCACCGAGGTGCGATCGTGCCCGTGGCCTTCTCGCCCGGGTTGAGCGAGGCGCTGCGCGAGCTCGGCCAACGTGAAGGGTGCAGCCTCTTCATGGTGCTCTACGCCGCGTTCGCCGCGCTCCTGCACCGCTACTCGGGGCAGCTCGACTTTGGCGTGGGGACGGTGACCGCGAACCGGGGGAGCGTGCCGCCGGACCTCATCGGCTTCATCGCCAACACGCTCGTGCTCCGGAGTGACGTGTCCGGGGACCCGACCTTTTCGCAGTGGCTGGCCCGGGCGCGCAAGACGGTGCTCGACGCCCAGGACCACCAGGCGCTGCCCTTCAGCGAAGTGGTGAAGGCGGTCGGCGCATCGCGTGAGGGCGGGCTCAACCCGCTGGTGCGTGCCTGCTTCACGCTGGAGAACATCCCCGCACCCACGCTGGACCTGCCCGGGACGCGCTGGTCATTCCTGGGCGGTGCCCCCGACGGCAGCGTGGAAGGCGTCGCCAAGTTCGAGCTGTCCCTCATCCTGGCCTCCGGCGAACAGGGACTGGCTGGCATGCTCGAATACTCGCGCGAACTCTTCGACGCCTCGACGGCGGAGCGGATGGTGGGCCACCTCCAGGTGTTGTTGGCGGCCGTCGTCGCGAAGCCAGAGACGCCACTGTCAAAGCTGCCCGTGCTGTCGATGGAAGAGCGGACGCGGCTGCTCACGGCCTGGAACGGCCCGGTGCTCGGCGTCCCGGCGCTGTGCATGCACGAACTCATCCAGGCCCAGGTGGAGCGGACGCCGAACGCCGTGGCCGTGGTGAGCGGAACGCGGACGCTGACCTACGCCGAGCTCAACCGCCGGGCCAACCAACTGGCCCATCACCTGCGGCGGCTGGGCGTGCGGCCCGAGGCGCGCGTGGGTCTCTGCGTCGAGCGGACGGAGGACCTCGTCATCGGCCTGCTGGCCATCCTCAAGGCCGGCGGCGCCTACGTGCCACTGGACCCCGCCTACCCGAAGGAGCGGCTGGCGCTCATCCTCGAGGACGCGCAGGTACCCGTGCTGCTCACGCAGCAGCGGCTGCTCCCGGAGCTTCCCGCCACCGAGGCACGCGTGGTGTGCCTGGATGCGGAAGCCGCCGCCCTCGGCGCCGAGCCGGAGGTGAACCCTGGGCGTGTCACGACGCCCGATTCGCTCGCGTATCTCATCTACACCTCGGGCTCCACCGGCAAGCCCAAGGGCGTGATGATTGACCACCGGAACGCCGTGGCCTTCTTGCAGTGGGCCCAGAGTGTCTTCTCGCCGGAGTCGTTGGCGGGGACGCTGGCGTCGACGTCCATCTGCTTCGACCTGTCCGTCTTCGAAATCTTCACGCCCCTGTGCTGTGGGGCGAAGGTCATCGTCGCGAAGAACGCGCTGGAGCTGCCCGAGCTGCCCGCGGCGAAGGATGTGACGCTCGTCAACACCGTGCCCTCGGCGATGGGCGCGCTGCTGCGAGGGGGTGGGGTGCCGGCGTCGGTCACCATCGTCAATCTGGCGGGCGAGGCGCTGGCGGGAGCGCTGGTCGACTCCATCTACGCCCTGGGCCACGTGAGAGATGTCTTCAACCTCTACGGCCCGAGCGAGACGACGACCTATTCCACGTTCACCCGTGTGAACCGGGGCGAGACGCCGACCATCGGCCGGCCCGTTGGAAACACCCAGGTCTACGTGCTGGATGCGAACCGGGAACCCATGCCCGTGGGGGTGCCGGGCGAAGTCTTCATCGGCGGGCATGGTGTCGCCCGGGGCTACCTGGGCCGGACGGAGCTGACGGCGGAGCGGTTCGTCACGTCTCCCTTCGCCGGAGACGCGGGCGCGCACTTGTACCGGACAGGGGACCTGGCGCGGTGGCTGCCGGACGGGCAACTCGAATACCTGGGCCGGATGGACCACCAGGTGAAGCTCCGCGGCTTCCGCATCGAGCTGGGTGAGATTGGCGCGGCGCTGCAGGATCACCCAGGCATCCGCGATGCGGTCGTCGTCGTGCGAGAAGGCCCGGGCGCGGACAAGCAGTTGGTGGCGTATGTGGTGGGCCGCGACGGGAATGCCCCCGCGCCGGGTGAGCTGCGCGACCACCTCAAGTCCCGGCTGCCCGAGTACATGGTGCCCTTCGTGTTCGTGAGCCTGGAGGCCTTGCCGCTCACGCCGAACGGGAAGGTGGACCGCGCCGCGCTCCCCGCGCCGGAGCGTGTGGGCTCCGGGACGGCGAAGGCCCACGTCGCGCCGAGAACGCCTGGGGAAGCCACGCTGGCGGACATCTGGCGTCAGGTGCTCGGGGTGGAGCAGGTGGGCGTGCACGACCACTTCTTTGAGCTCGGAGGCCACTCGCTGCTGCTCTACCGGGTGCTCGTCCTCGCGCGGGCAGCGTCGGGCGCGGACATCCCGCTGAGGGCCCTGTTGCAGTCGCCGACGCTGGAAGAGATGGCGCGCACCATCGAGGCCGCGAAGACGGGCTCGCTGCCGGTCCATGACGTGGTGGCGGAGCTGGAGGCGGACGCGGTGCTGGAGGCCGGGCTGCTGCCGGGAATGGCGCTTCCGCCCACCTCCGGGCCCGCGTGCGCCGTGCTGCTGACGGGCGCCACGGGCTTCCTCGGCGCATTCCTGCTCGAGGAGCTCTGCCGGAAGACGCAGGCGCGCATCCATTGCCTGGTCCGCTCCAAGTCGGAGCAGGAGGGGATGCAGCGGATTCGCAAGAACCTGGAGAGCTACTCGCTGTGGCGCGAAGACCTGGCGCCGCGAATCGTCCCTGTCCGAGGGGACATCGGCCAGCCCCTGCTGGGCCTGTCGGAAGCGGAGTTCCAGCGGCTGTCGGAGGAGGTGGACGCCGTCTACCACAACGGTGCGCTCGTCAATTTCATCTATCCCTATGAGTCGATGCGCGCCGCGAACGTGCTCGGCACGCGGGAGATTCTCCGCCTGTGCATGCGCACGCGCATCAAGCCGCTGCACTATGTCTCCACGGTGTCGGTGTTGCCGGTGGGGCGCCAGCTTCCCTTCCGCGAGGATGAGCCGCTGGAAGCGGCTGCGAGCCTGGTGGGCGGTTATGCCCAGAGCAAGTGGGTGGCGGAGAAGCTCGTGCGTGAGGCCTCGCAGCGAGGACTCCCCGTGACGATTCACCGGCCGGGGAGGGTGACGGGGCACAGCCGGACGGGGGCGTGGAACACGGATGACTTGGTGTGCAGGACCCTCAAGGGCTGCGTCCAACTGGGGAGTGCACCCAGCGTGGACGCGCTGCTGGACGTGACGCCGGTGGACTACGTGAGCAGCGCCATCGTGGACCTGTCCCTGCGCCCCGAGTCCCTTGGTCAGACCTTCCACCTGGTCAACCCGCAGTTCGTCCGAGCGGACGAAATGTGGAGCCACATGCGAGCTTTTGGCTACGGGCTGCGTGTGCTCCCCTATGACGAGTGGCTCGCGGAGCTCGGCCTCGCGGCGCCGTCCGACCGTGAGCTGGGAGACCTGCTCCTGTTCCTCCAGCAGGTGCCGCCCGAGGACCGAAGCGTGGGTGGGCCGCGCATGGTGGTCTGCGACAGCGGGCACACGCTGAAGGCGCTGGGAGGAACAGGGACGTCGTGTCCGTCCGTGGATGCCACGTTGATTTCGACGTACCTCTCCTCCCTGGTGCAACGCGGCTTCCTGGCCGCGCCCGCTGGGCGGTAGGCTTGAATGAAATGGCCATCCGCGCGAGAGGAGAGACCTCACGCGGATGGTCTGTTCAAGGTTCAGGTTCGATGGGTCGGCTCAATTACAGACACGGCAGCCGAGGCCGCACGCCGTGGAGACGGTGCAGCAGTAGCCCGCGGCGGGCGTACAGCAGTAGCTCCAGCCGCCGCAGGTGACACAGCACCCGAGGGCCTTGTCATTGTCAGACGGGGCTTCCAGCGGGTTGATGTCCATCGCTCGGTCTTCCACGCTCGTTACGGAGACTTTGAAGGCGGCGCGGAGCCCCTGGTGGATCTTTCCGTCCGCACGGGCCTCGATGACCTCGATGGGAGCGGCCGACTCGAGGTCATAGCCATTGTAGATGGTGTAGCGAACGGTGTCGGGAGCGATGACCTCTGGCACGATGCGGTAGGACAGCTTCAGCGTTTCGTTGGTGGCGCTGACGGGCTGTCCATCGATGGCGCGGAACGCGGCGCTCTCGCCGGTCTCGCTGTAGACGGTCATGTGGATGAGCTTCTTTTGAATGGCTGCGTCTGCGCTACTGGCCGCAAGGAGCAATGACGCCAATCCCACGACTTTGGAGAGGGTTCCGATCATGTCTGCGTTCCTCGTTGTGTGGTGGTGCGTTCGCGATTGGGAGTCCGAACCCCTCTCGGTCGTGAAGTCCTGTCGGTCACTCAGCGCGTGAGTGGATGTGGCCACCCGGGGCTCGGGGCATCTCTGGTGCTGTTGGATGGCGTTGTCTGTATATGGCATTGAGCGGCTGGGGTGTGAGAGTGGTTTGTGGTTGTGGCTTGGTATGTCGATTGAGGGACAGTGGTGGAGTGTTGATTTTGTCTGGTTTCCGAAGGTGGGCCCGCCGCGTCGGGTCAAGGCCAGACACAGGCCGGAGCGTGTGAGGAGTGATGGGCAGTGTGGCGTGGTAGGCTGACCCTCGATACCGCTCCCGCGGTTGCGCGGGGCGGCTCCCTCAATCCACTGGAGCCACACCATGCAATGGAGAGCCTTGCCCTGTGTCCTCGCCCTGTCCCTGGGCGCCTGCTCGGACCCCGAACCCGAGGCCCCGCGGCCGTTGAAGGTCGTTCTCTTCCCCTACATTCCGGACTCGGCGGGGGATGGCTTCGCCAGCCTCAAGCAGCGGCTGGAGGCGGATTTCGAGCGGGAGCATTCGGGCATCGACGTGGACATCGTGTTCGACGCGAACCTGGACCTCTATGACCTGGATGAAGGAGGCACCCTGAACCAACTCCTCGGTCAGGGAGCAGGGGCCGCGCAGGTGGTGGAGATCGACACGTTGATAATGGGTGACCTCGTGTCGAAGGGCTGGGTGCAGCCCGTCGCCCTGGAGGCGGGGGCCGCGCATCCGGCGGCGGAAGAAGCCGTCTCTATCGCTGGCCAGAGCTACGGGGTGCCGACCTACTTGTGCAGCTACGTCGTCTACTCGAACAGCCCCCACCTGTCGTCGGCCACGGATGGCGATTCCCTGGTCCAGATCCTCACGGATGTGGCACCGGGGATGCGCCCGTTGGCGGCCAACTACAGCGGGAGCTGGACGCTGCCCTCGTCCTACTTGGACGCGTGGGCCGACACGAATCCCACGGGCGTGTTGTCCCAGGCGCTGTCGCTGCCGCTGGACGCGTCGGCACTGGATTCGTTCGAGGACGTGGTGAAGAGCTGTGAGCTGGAGGCAGGCGTCAACCCATGCCTCGACGGCACCTACGCGGATAGTGCCCTGGCGGAAGAGGCGTTCGCCTTGGGGCAGGCCAACGGCTTCATGGGCTACACGGAGCGCCTGTTCTTTGTCCGGAAGGCCAACCCGGACATGGCGCTTCCAGAAGTCATCTCCGTTCCGCTGGGCACGGGCTCCGCGCCCTCGGTGTTCGTGGATGCGCTGGTGGTCAACGCGCAGTGCACGGGGATGTGTGCCGAGGACGCCCGCGCCTTCACCGACTTCATGAAGGACCCGGCGGTGCGCAGCCTCATTGCCTTCAGCGGGGACGCGCCGCAGGGCACGACGCCGCGTTATCTGTTGCAGGCCACCCAGGCTTTCTATCAGCAGGAGCCCGCGCGTTCTGACCCGATGTATCAGAAGTATGTGCAGTTCCTGAGCGGGGCCCGGCCCTATCCCAATCAGGGCTTCCCGCAGAACCGGAAGACGCTCCAGTCGGCGCTGATGGACGCGCTGCAGTAGAAAGACGTGCGGGTGTCGTCATGCGTCACGGCCTTCTGCGTTACAGTTTGCGTTCCCCATCAGGAGGTCGTGACATGACGGTTGCTGGCAAGCGCCCCAACTTCCTCATCATCACCACGGACGAGGAGCGATTTCCGCCTCCGTATGAGAACGAAGAGGCCCGTCGGTTTCGTATCGAGAATGACCGGGTTGGCCAGGAGCTCCGCAAGCATGGCATCGAGTTCCTCCGGCACCACACGGCCTCCACGGCGTGCGCGCCCAGCCGCACCACGCTCTACACGGGGCAATATCCGTCGCTTCACGGCGTGAGCCAGACTCCTGGCATTGGGAAGTCCTCGTTCGACCCGGACATGTACTGGCTGGCGCCCAACACCGTTCCCACGTTGGGGGAGTACTTCCGGAAGGGCGGCTATCAGACGCACTACCGGGGCAAGTGGCACATCTCCGACGAGGACATCCTGGTGCCGGGAACGCAGACGGCCCTCATGAGCAATGACGTGAGCGGCGACGCCTACCCCGAACGCATCGCCCTGTACGAGCAGGCTGGGCGTCTGGAGAAGTTCGGCTTCTCAGGTTGGATTGGCCCCGAGCCACATGGCTCGTCGCAAGCGAACGATGCCTCGGTCCGCGACCCAGGCTTCGCCGACCAGGTCTGCCGGCTGCTGAGTGAGCTGGAGCATCAGGCCGCGAAGGGTGATGCGGCGCCGTGGCTCGTCGTGAGTTCCTTCGTCAATCCGCACGACATCGTCTTCTCGGGCCTGCCCTGGTTCACCGAGTTCAGCGACCTTCAGCAAGCGGGGAAGCTGCCGGACGTGGCCCCTTCGCCGACGGCAGGCGAGTCACTCGAAAGCAAGCCGCGCTGTCAGAAGGACTACGTCTACACGTATCCGCGCATGTACCTGCCGCAGCGCGACACCGCGTCGTACCGGCAGCTCTATTACTTCCTCATGGCGGAGGTGAGTAAACACATCCAGCGGGTCTACGAACATCTCAAGAAGACCTCCTTCTTCGAGAACACCATCGTCGTCCTCACGTCCGACCATGGTGAGATGCTCGGGGCTCACGGCGGCATGATGCAGAAGTGGTACAACGCCTATCAGGAGACGCTGCACGTGCCGTGCGTCATCTCCAATCCAGGGCTGTTTCCGGAGCCCCGGAGGACGGAGGTGGTGACGTCGCACGTGGACCTGGTGCCGACGCTGCTGGGGCTCGCCGGAATCGACGCGGATGCGGCCCGGCGAGAGCTGGCACGGGACCACTCGGAGGCGCAGCCGCTGGTGGGCAGGGACCTGTCCGGTCTGGTCCTGGGCCGGGAGGCCGAGCGGCATGAGCCCATCTATTTCATGACCGACGACAACGTCGAGTCTGGGCTCCAGATGACCAACAACCTCACCGGCCAGGAGTTCGCGGGCGTCATCCAGCCCAAGCACATCGAGACGGTGATTACCCACCTTCCCGAACTCACGGGAGACACGCTTTGGAAGTACAGCTGCTATTCGGACAACCCGCGCTTCTTCGCGGGCGCGGCGGGGAACACGGACGAGGTCGCCACGGCGCGGTTCATTCCTCGTGAGTACGAGTGCTACGACCTCACGGAGGACCCGCTGGAGACCCGGAACCGGTGCAGCGCGGTGGCGGCGCAGCCCTTGTCGCAAGACATCCGTGACGCGCTCGACAAGGTCCTGAAGGAGCAGCGAGCGAAGAAGCGGCTGCTGCCCCAGAGCCTGAACCGGAACGCGGCGACAAAGGGCCCGCTGCGGGACTGAGGTCACGCCGTTCAACGGTGCGGGCAGCAGCGCACTTGGGTCATGGGCGGCGAATGAGGTGGACAGGATGGCGTGACGCCGGACCTGCGCCACGCCGAAGGGGTCCCCATGCCGTCCATGACCTGCCGTGTTGTCGCGACCCAGCAAGAGCTGGATGACGCGCTTCGCGTCCGTTGGGTTGTGTTCGGAGGTGAGCTGCGGCTGATGGCCAGACGGGGGCTCCCGACACAGCGGGAGGTGAATGGCTTCGACACGTTGTCGAGCACCGTCCACCTGGTCGTTTACGTGGAGCACGAGCCCGTGGCGACCGTGCGGATATTGCTGCCGAATCCCGAGGTGGCATCTTCGACCGGCGGCGTGCTGGGCGTCGAGATGGAGCAGCGCTTGGACCTGACTGGCCTGGTTGAACCGGGACAGGTGGTGGCGGAAGCAGCGCGCTTCTGCGTGCTCCGGCAGTGGCGGCACTCCGAGGCGCTGATACCCGGGGAGAGCACGTACCTCTCGAGAGGTAGAGACATCTCCCCTTGACCGGACCATCCTTCCTCATCAGCGGGCACTTCGCGTGGGAGGATGGCCGTGCAGCGAGCTTCAGATAGGCCTCAGGAACCGCGTGACCTGGTACATGAAGTCGGCTCGCTCACTACACCCCAAGCGGTCATGCATGTCCCGGATGTGCGTTCGCACTGTGTGTCGGGAGATCTTGAGTTCACTGGCGATCCGCTCGTTCTCCCAGTTCCGGAGCACTGCCTGCGCAACCCGTATCTGCCCCGGCGTCAGGTGTACGGCCAGATTGATTGGCAGCGGAATCGATTCGGGGAACTCGTACAGGAGGAGCGCCCAGTGCCCTGGGCTTCCATGGGCGGACAGGTCAATGTACGTCACCAGCAACGACTCATCGCCACGGGTTCGTTCAAACGTGTCGTTGCGGGGCCGTGCGAGGACGTCCATCTGGAGCAGCCCCCTGAGGTGGTCGAGCAGCGGCTGGGGTGTGCCTGCGCGGGTTCTCTCAGACTTGGAGAACCACTTCTCCACCATCGTGGTGGCGCGCTCGGAGCGAAGCGTCTCGAAGGTGGGAGGCGCCACAACAAGGAACTCGAAGTTCTGTCGTCGACTCAATGCTTCCAGGAGGCGATCGCCCGTCAAGGCGCTGGCGATGCGGCGGCTGTTGCGAATCGCGGTAACGAAGCTGGGGGACAGGAACTGCAAGGCCGCGCGAGCCTTCCGAGAGAAGGGGCGTCGCTTGTCCCGGTACATGGTGAAGCCGCCGAACACGCCGTCAGGGACCGTCATGAGCGTGGCCATGACCTGCTCCAGTTTCAGACCCAGCTCACAGCTGCGCAGGTAGAGAGGGCTCGTCTCCAGCTTCTTACGCGGCAGCATCTCCGAGTCCCGGAGGACCGTGTCGCGTTTGCGCACGACGGACTTGAGCACGAAGTCATCGGGCTGCAACTCGGCATACTGGGCCAGCAGGGCGTTGGGGGCGCCTGCCTCATCGATCCACTCATACGCCACTGGCTGTCCTGGTGTGACGATGCACAGGCCCGTGTAGTCGGCGGGGATGAGCTGGGTCAGAAGGCTTCGGGCCCGACCCAGCATGTCCGGCAGGATCAGCGACTCATTGAGGGCCACGGCGATCTTGCTCATGAGTTGGTACTCACGCGAGCTGAAGCGGAATGACGCGTCCATTCATCCCCCCGTCCTTGGGACGTTCTGGCTTTTGAGCGCAGGTGTTCAGGTCATGAATAGGTCCATGCCTGAACGCTGTCCCTACCTCCTGGGAGGTAGATGCCACCCCCTTGCGCCAGTGCTGGCCTGTCGCTAGTCGAAGGTGCGCAGGGCCAACTCATTCGCCGTCTCGACGAAGAGGCGCAGCATCTCGGGGTACTCGCGCGGAGGCGTCACTTCGAGGCGGTGCTGAGGCTGCAGGCGGGCATCCACGCAGAGCTCCATCGGCGGGGCGCTCCCATGAAGCCAGTCACAATGACTACCACCCTGGAGGTATGTGCGGCTCCGCGCCGCATCTGTACCGTGCTTTGAATGGTCAGAATTCTTCATTCAGCGGATTGGCAGATGGGGCTCCGAGCCCGTCATGTGGCTCATGTCGCGGAGGACGTGCGGAAGGCGAGACTGGAGGCCGCGAGCAACGTCATCAGCGCGGCCAACCGGTCGAAGGTGGATGCCGTCGTCCTGGCGGGTGACATCTTCGAGCACAATGTCGTCGAGGACCGTGTCGTCCATGCGGTCATCAAGGTGCTCGCGGGCTCTCTCGCGCCCGTGTACGTCCTGCCCGGCAACCACGATGCGCTGACGCCGGATGCCGTCTTCCGCCGGGCCTCCTGGAATCAGCGCCCGGATCACATCACCGTGCTGGATGGGAATGCGGCGGTGCCCATCCCGCACACCGATGCCGTGTTGCTCCCCGCGCCACTCCGCCAGAAAAAGGGCATGAAGGATCCCACCGCCGGCTGGGAGATGGCGTCCGGCCTGGACGCGATTCGCATCGGCGTGGCGCATGGCTCCCTGCGCATCGAAGGCAAGCACGCCGCGGACGACTTCCCCATCGCACTGGACGCGGCGGTCCGCGCTGGCCTCGACTACCTGGCCTTGGGTCACTGGCATGGGCAGTACGTCCATGACGGTCGTACGGCCTACTCGGGAGCCCACGAGACGACGAAGTTCGGTGAGGTGGGCTCGGGGCAGGCGCTGCTGGTGGAACTCTCGTCGCGGGGCGCCGTGCCCCGGCTGGAGCCGATTGCAACAGGGGCGCTGACCTGGAGGACGGTAGAGCTGGACCTGAGTCAGGGCCACGAGCCGGAGGTGGCTCGGGCTCGGGAGCTCGTGGCGCAGCTGGCGCGCCCCGAAAGGGCGCTGCTGCGCATTCACACCACGGGGTTTTCTTCCGAGGACGCCTCATCAGGGTTGGAGGCGTTCCGTGAGGAGCTTCAGGGGGGAGGGCTCCTTCATGTCTGCATCGAGCGCGAGGACGTACCACGCGCGAAGGCAGAGGGGCGCCTCGCGGACATCGCAGGTTCGAGCAGTCTGGTCTCCTCGTTGCTGGATGGACTGAACAAACCAGCCGCAGTTGGACCAGGTGCCACGCCGGAGCCCGTCAGGACCGCGGCCAGACAGTTGCTGTCAGAGCTGGTGATGGAGGTGTGGAAATGATTTTGCGCAGGCTTTGCGTCCAGCACTTTCGCTGCTTCCGGAGCCCGGTGTGAAGTTGCCCCGGTACCGCAGAGCGTTCCGCGCTTTCGCCCTCAAGCGGCAGCGCGGTGCTTCTTCTCGTAACCAGCGGGTGACTCGTAGTCGAGCGCGGAGTGGCGCCGGAGCGGATTGTACCAGCCCTCGATGAAGCGGAAGACGGCCATCCGCG
>NZ_JAAEAH010000031.1 GCF_010998615.1 Myxococcus sp. CA023
GCCTGGGGCGGCGTCTGGGGGGCCGCCTGGGGGCCGCTGAGGGTATGCACGGCGCGGCGTAGCGAATCCTCCAGGTCGCGGGCCGGCGGGGCCACGGCGGACAGCATCTGGTTGGCGCTGCGCGCGTGGCGGCTCTGACTCTCCGCGGCCAGCTTGAGCTGGGTGAGGGCCTCGCTGACCAGCCGGCGGGCGTCCTCCAGCTTCTGCCGGGCCTGATAGTAGGCCACGTCCACCATGTGCTTCTGGAGCGTCAGGCGCTGCTCCTCGGTGATGCCGGAGAGCTTCTCCGCGCGCCGGAGGTAGTAGAGGCCCTGGTCGACCCGGGCAGGCTCGTCCGACGCGATGCGCGGGCGGGCCAGGCCCTCCAGGACGGGGAACAGGGCCTGGTCCAGCTCGTCCCGGTCGGTGAACTTGCGCGTCAGGAGGGCCGAGACGTCCTGGCCTTCAATGGCGACGGGGGCATAGGCGTCCGCCAGCCTCGGGTCCCCGGTCCGGTAGGGGACCGCGCCCATGGGGGCGTTGCGGCCCTTCATCACCACCAGTTGCCCGTCATGGAGGGCCAGGGTGAAGGTGCGCGCGTTGAGCTGGGAGAGGAGGAAGACGACCACGCCGCCCAGGCCCAGGATGAGAGTGAAGATGAGGAGCCGCGTGAAGGTACGCCGCGCCCGATAGCCGAATCCCTGTTGTGCCGTTCCGTTCATGTCGCCTGCCCTCCTGACGTGCGAGCGCGAGGCCCATTTCCAGCCCCGGCGCTTAACTTGGGGCGCGCCTGCCCGGGGGTATACTCCCACTCCCGAACACACCGATGCACCACACATTCCGCCGCTTGGGGCCCAGCGAGCTGCTGCCCCGCTACATTTTCGCGGAGAGCCTCTTCGCACGTCGACGGGTCCTGGAAGTCGATGCGGTCGCCTCCACCGGGGGCGAGAGCGCACGCTTCCTCGTGGAGAGAGGTGCGCGCGCGGTCGTGTCGTGCGACAGGGATGTAGCGGCGGTCGAGGCCGCGCAGAAGGCGCACGGCGGTCCCGCCTTGCGCTTCCGGGCCAACATCTACGACGACTTCGAGTCGGGCAGCTTCGATGTGGTGCTGGTCGCGGACCTGGCGCCGTACGTGAAGGCGCCGGAGCTGCTGGCGGAGCTGGCGCGGCTGGTGACGAAGCAGGGCTTCCTCGTGGGCGGCCTGCGCAATGTCGCGGGGCTCGCGTTGCCCCAGTTGCTGGAGGCCGAGGAGGGCGTGCCGCCCACCTATGGTCAACTGCTGGACGCCCTGTCGGTCCACTTCGCCAATGTGGAGGTGGCCACCCAGTCCCCGGTGTTGGGCTACCAGCTCGCCTTCGAGCGGGGCGAAGGGCTCCAGGTGGACGGCACCCTGGTGAATCACAGCGAGGCCGCCTACTTCCTGGTGGTGGCGGGGCAGGACCCGGCGCGCGTGGTGGATCCGACCTGGGTGCAGCTGCCTCCCGAGCCGCTGGCCTTCACTCGGGGCAAGCTTGATGAAGTGGTGGCGCGCGCGAAGTCCTGGGAGGAGCGCAGCGGCCGGCTGAAGGAGTCGCTGACGAAGCTCCGCGCGGAGCTGACGGACCGGGAGGCGGAGGCGGCGTCGCTGCGTCCCTCCTTGGAGACGGCCCGTGATGAGGTCGCCCGGCTCACCGCGCAGCTGGAGCAGGCGCGGGGGAGCCAGGAGGCACAGCGCGAGCGGGACGACCTGTCCGGGAAGCTGCGGCGCCGCGAGCTGGAGCTCCAGGTGGCGCAGGAGCGGCTGGCCGACGCGGACCGGCGGCTGGCGGCGCAGCGGCTGGAGGTGGAGGCCGCGCAGCGTGCTCAGGCGGACGCGGGCGTTCAGGTGCTGGCGGCCCAGGAGTCGCTCCGGCTGGAGCGTGCTCGTCGTGAGGAGACGGCGGCTTCTCTAGAGGAGGCCCGCGAGCGGCTGACGCAGGCGTATACGCAGGTGCGGGACCTCCAAGAGGAGCAGGCCACGCTGCGCATCGAGCGCGAGCGGGACCGGCTGGCGGCCG
The DNA here is from genome assembly GCF_010998615.1 of Myxococcus sp. CA023. Classification (GTDB taxonomy): domain Bacteria; phylum Myxococcota; class Myxococcia; order Myxococcales; family Myxococcaceae; genus Myxococcus. The sequence continues at coordinate 2,016 of NZ_JAAEAH010000031.1, forward strand.
AGCGCGCCGTGGAGCAGTCCGAGGACCGTCGGCGTGCCGCGGAGGCCGCGCGTGAGCGGGAGCTGCGCATCGCGGAGCAGTACTCGGCGGCCCTGGCGGCCGTGGAGCACCTGAAGGCCGAGGCGGCTCGGGCGGCGGAGACGTCCCGGGACGCGGGCGCCGCCGTCTCCGTGAAGGATGCGGAGCTGGCGCGCACGGCTCGGGAGCTGGTGGACGCGCGGCAGCGGACGGCCTCGGCGGAGGGGGCTCGGAAGGACGCGGAGTCGCGGCTGGAGTCGCTTCAGGCGGAGGTCCGGGGCCTGGAGACGGAGCTGGCCGCCGCTCGCGAGTCGCAGTCCCGCCTGGGCCAGGAGGTGGAGGCCCTGACGCACGCGGAGGCTTCCGCGCGGGCCACGGCGCAGAAGTGGGAGGAGTCGCTTCATCACGCCTCGCAGCGGTTGGAGGCGCTGGAGGCGGAGCGCGCTCGGACCGAGGAGCGCCTGGGGCAGGCGCTGGAGTCGGAACGGGACGCGCTCCAGTCCCGGCTGACGTCGCTGGAGCGCGAGCTGGAGGACGAGCGGGCTCGGGCGACAGCGCTGGAGCAGCAGGTCCTTGATGAGGTCTCCGCGAAGGGCGAGGTCGAGGCCCGGTGGCAGGAGCTGGCGGAGGAGCGCGCGGCCCTGGTCCGGCGCGTGGTGGAGCTGGAGGCCGAGGCTTCCTCGCACGCTCGTACGGGACGGCAGTCCTCGGAGCGCGCGGCGGAGCTGGAGTCCGCGCTTCAGGCCGCCCGCGAGGAGCTGGAGTCCGCGCACCTGGAATGGCAGGTGTCGGAGGAGCAGCTCGGGCGCGTTCGCGGGGAACTGGACTCGGAGCGTGAGGCCCGGGCCGCGGTGGAGGAGGCGCTGCGGCTGGCGCGTGGGAAGCTGGAGAGCGCGGCGCAGCGGCTGACGGACGCCGAGGCCACGCTCTCGCGGACCCGTGAGGCGTTGGACGCGGAGGTTGCTCGGCGCACGGCGCTGGAGAACTCCCTGGCGGAGGTCCGGGACTCGCTGGACTCCGAGCAGGAGGGGCGGGCCCTTGCGTTGGAGGCGCTGCGTGCGCAGCTCGAGGCCGAGCAGGCGCGGCGCAGCGATGCCGAGGCGACGCTCGCTGAGACTCGGGCTGGACTGGATGAGGCTCGCCAGACGCTGACCCAGGTTCGGGACGCGCTTGCTTCCGAAGAGGAGCGGCGCGCTCGGTGGGAAGCGGCGCTCGGGGATGCGCAGGCGCTGCTCCAAGTGGAGGGGCAAGAGCGCGCGCGGTTGGAGGTGGCGCTCACTGCGGAGGCGGAGCGACGGGCTCAGGCGGAGGACTCGCTTGTAGTGGTTCAGGCTCGCCTGGATGAGGCGCTGGCGCTGCGCGCGCGGACCGAGGCGGAGCTGGTCTCGGCCCAGGAGGCGCTGGTTCGGCACGAGGCTCAGGGCCAGACGGAGCTCGCTTCCGAACGTGAGGAGCGTGAGCGGCTGGCCGCGGAGCTCACCGCGATGCGGGAGCGTGCCTTCGGCGCGGACGAGGTCGTCACCCGGCTCCAGGCCGAGGCGGCTTCCGAGCGCGAGGCGCGTGCCCAGGCGCAGGAGGCGCTCGCAGCGGAGCGTGAGGCGCTTGCCCAGGTTCGTGCGGACCTGGACGTCGAACGCCAGGGGCGCGGTGATGGCGAGGCCGAGCTGGCTCGCGTGCAGGGGTTGCTTGGGGGGGAGCAGCAGGCTCGCTCGGGGGCGGAGGCCGCGCTGGCTCAGCTCCGTGCGACGCTCGGGGCGGAACAGCAGTCGCTGGCCGATGCCGAAGCTTCCCTGGCCGAGGCGCGTGCTGCGCTGACTGCGGAACAGCAGACGCGCGCCGAGACCGAGGCCGTGCTGGCGCAGTCTCGCGAGGCGTTCGCGGCGGAACAGCAGGCTCGCGCGGAGACTGAGTCCGTTCTCGCACAGGCTCGCGCGGCATTTGAGGCGGAGCAGCAGGCTCGTGCCGAGCTTGAGACGGCCCTGTCGCAGTCGCGTGAGTCGCTGACGGCGGAACAGCAGACGCTTATCGAGCTTGAGACCGCACTGTCGCAGTCTCGTGAGACGCTCACAGGGGAGCAGCAGGCTCGCGCGGCCATCGAGGCCGCCCTGTCCCAGGCCCGTGAGGCACTTGCCGCGGAGCAGCAGGCTCGCGCTCAGGCTGAGTCTGCACTGGCGCAGTCGCGTGCGACGCTCGAAGCGGAGCAGCAGACTCGCGCCGATACCGGTGCCGCGCTTGGACAGACTCGCTCGGCACTGGAGTCCGAGCAGCAGGGGCGTGCCGAGGCCGAAGCCGCGTTGGCGCAGGTCCGCGCGGTGCTCGAAGCGGAGCAACGCACGCGAACCGATGCGGAGTCCGCGCTGCAAACGCTGCGCACGGAGACGTCCGAGCGCGACCAGGCCCGGCAGGAGCGACTGGCTGCCGCCGAACGTGTCATGGCCGAGCAGGAGCGCGCGCTCGAAGCGCAGCGCCTGGCGGCCGAGGCTCGCGAGCAGGAGCTTCGCGATACCGTGACGCGCCTGGAGTCGGAGCGGGCGTGGGCGGAGGACACCGCGAAGGAACAGCGCTCGGCGTTGGAGTCCCGGCTCTCGGAGGCGCGCGCGGCGCAGGAGTCGGACGCGGCGCGTGCGGTCGCGTTGGCTCAGTCCCTGGCGGACCTTGAGTCGGCCCGAAGCGCGGCGGATGCCCAGCTCGCCGAGCGTGCGGGAACCATCGGCGCGCTGGAGACGCAGGTCGCCCAGCTGCGTGAACAGGTCGCGGAGCGTGAGGCGGAGGCGGGCCGTGTTAGTGAGGCCGCCACCGAGGCTCGCGAGGCGCTGACCCGGCAGGAAGCCGCCGCGCAGGAGCGACTCTCCGCGGTCGAACGTGCGCTGGACGGCGCGCTTGCTCGGGCGGAGCGACAGCAGGGCGAAATCGAAGCGCTGACGGCGGAGCGAGACCGCGAACGGACGGCCTTGGCCGCGGCGCAGCAGGAACTGGCGCATCTGGGCGCCGCGCGGCAGGAGAGCATGCGTCTGGGGGCACAGCTCCAGCGCGCCATGGCGGCCCTGAACGAGCGGGGCATGCACATCGCTCGGCTCGATGCCGAGTTGGTGGATGCGCAGGACCGGCTCGCGGCGCAGCGGGAGAACGCCGAGTTGCTCATGGTGCAGCTCGAGACGGCGCGGCGCTTCGCGGGCAAGGCCACCGCGATGGAGAACTCGCTCGAAGCCGAGCGCGCCGCGCTGGAGACGCTGCGGACCGAGCTGGCCCGCGCGACCGAGGCCGCCGCCACGGAGCAGGCGAGGGCGAACGCGCTGGAGGCCCAGCTTACGGACTCCGCCGATGGACTGACGCGCGCCCGTAGCGAGTTGGAGGCCCAGCGCGCCGAACTCGAAGGGAAGGTCGCGGCCGCCGTCTCGCGTTCTGATGCTCAGCGCGCCGAACTCGAGGCGCAGCTCGCGGAAGCTGTCTCTCGTTTCGATGCGCTACGTGTGGAGGCGGCGCAGCAGTTCGCGGAGGCTGCTGTTCGCGCCGAGGCCGAACGCACGGCGCTGGAGGCCCGGCTGGCGGAAGTCGCGGTCCACGCCGATGCACAGCGCGGCGCGTTGGAGGCTCAGTTGGCGGACGCCGTGGCCAGCTCCGAGGCGCAGCGTGGCGAACTGGAGGCCCGGCTCGCGGAGGCCATGGCCCACGCCGAGGCACAGCGCGCCGAGTCGGTGACCCGGCTGGCGGACCTCAACGCTCGACTCGAAGCACAGCAAGCGGAGCTGGAATCGCGGCTCACCGATGCCTCCGCGCGGTTCAACGCGCAACTGGCGGAGGCCAGCGACCGCGCGGCCCAGCTCTCCGACACTGCTGACCGCGCCCAGGCGGACAGGGCCACACTGGAATCCCACGTCGCCGAGCTCACGTCCCAGCTCGATGTGCTCCGCGCCGACCTGACCGCCGCCACGGAGCGGGCGGCCACGCTTCAGTCTGCCCAGGAGCGCCTCGCCCGAGCGGACTCCGACCGCGAGCGCCTCCAGTCCGACCTGTCCGTCGCCCGCGCCGCCCGGGTCCGCCTTGAAGGCCGCGTCACCGCCCTGGAAGCCGCGTCCACCGACGCCGTCCGGATCCTCGACGCCGAGCGCGCCGAGCGCACCCGCCTGTCCCAGGCGCTCGAGGTGGCCACGCAGCAGCTCCAGCAGCACGACGGCAGCGCGGCCGGGCAGCTCGCATTGCTCCAGACCGAGCGCTCCCTGCTCGATGAACAGCTCCGGGGGCTCGAAACCCGGCTCCAGTCCCAGAAGGCCCGCGTGGACGCGTTGGAGGCGGAGCGCACCGAACTCCTGGCTACCGTGGAGTCCCTCAAGGTGTCCTCCCAGCCCGAAGACGTGCTGGAGATGGCTGCGGAGATGGAGCTCCTCCAGTCCCTGGTGGAGGACCTCCAGCAGAAGCTCGCGGACCGCGAGGCCGAACTGGCCGCGGCGCAGCGGCCGGCGTCCCGCGCGGACAGCTTCGCCCTGTTGGACGTGCCCGAGCCAGCCAGGAACGAGCTGGTCCCTCCATCCGGGACGGAGCAGGGCGCCAAGGCCCCGGCCCGGCGCCCCCGAGGCGCGGTGCCCGCGCTGGACCTGCCGCCCCAGAAGACGCCGCCGAAGCCGGACGAGCGCGGATAGCCGCTCGCGACTAGGATTGCGCCTGTGGAAGCTCGCGAGCGCATCTTCAAGTATCAGGGCCTGGGCAATGACTTCGTCGTGCTGGACCGGCGCGGCTCCGGCGAGGACATCGACGCCGCCACGTCGCGGTGGATGTGCGACCGGCGCCTGGGCATCGGCGGGGACGGGGTGCTGGCGCTGCTGCCCTCCGAGCGTGGCGTCGCCCGCATGGTCGTGCACAACGCCGACGGCAGCATCGCGGAGATGTGCGGCAACGGACTGCGCTGCGCGGTGAAGTTCCTGGTGGACGACTTGGGCCAGACGCCAGGCCACCTCGACGTGGAGACCGGGGCGGGCGTGCTCACCTGCTACCCCTCGTACGGCGAGGGCGGCGTGGTGGCCGTGGACATCTCCATGGGCCCCGCCCGGCTGGTCGCCCCCAACCTGCCTTCGGGCGTCACCGGCCAGCCCTTCCTGGATGCCTTCGTGCCGGGCCATCCGCCCCTGCGCGCCTACGCGGTGAGCATGGGCAATCCCCACATGGTCCTCCTGGACCAGCCGCTGGAGGATGCCTCGCGCCTGGGGCCCCTGCTGGAGCACCACCCGTCCTTCCCGGACCGCACCAACGTGGAGTTCGTCCGTGTGGACTCGGACGGCCTCACCGTGGTGGTCTGGGAGCGAGGCTGCGGCCTCACCCAGGCCTGTGGGACGGGCGCCTGCGCGTCCGCCGTGGCCGCCGTGCTGGCCAAACGGCTCCCGGCCGATGCCTGGCTGCGCGTCACCCTGCCAGGGGGAGACCTGCGCATCCGCGTCCCCGCCGACCTGTCCGACATCCGCCTCCGTGGACCGGTGGCCTTCGTCTTCGAGGGCGTTGTCGCGGTTCCCTCGGGCCGGTAACCTCCCGCGTTCCTCTCGCTCCCAGGTCAGAACGCGCCGTGGCCGGACCCATCCTCGTCGTCGACGACGACCTGTTCTTTCGTCAGCTCGCCAGTGACTTGCTCACGCATAACGGGCATCGCGTGGTGGCCGTGGAGAACGCAACGCTCGCGCTCGAAGAGGCGGCACGCACGGCGTTCGACCTGGTCATCACCGATGTGGTGATGCCGGGCGTGGACGGCTTCTCTCTCACCGCGCGCTTGCGCGAGCGGGACCCCGACCAGGAGGTCATCCTCGTCAGCGAGCGCACCGACATCCGGAACTCGGAGGTGGCGCTGCGCTCGGGTGCGGCGGACTGTCTCACCAAGCCGGTGGACGCCAACGACATGCTCCTCGCCGTGGACCGGGCGCTGGAGCGCGCGTCCCTGCGCCGCGAGCGGACGCAGCTTCGTGACGAGAACCTGGAGTTCGCCCGCTTCCACAACCTGCACCAGCGCTGCCTGGAACTCCTGTCCCATCCCGACCTGGAGTGGCTCCAGGAGCGGCTCACCTCGGAGCTGGCGGCCATCTGCGACGCGCAGAGCGCCGCGCTGTGGGTGGTGGACGACCGGGGAGACCTGGTGCTGCGGGCCTACCGCGGGCTGCTGGACCGGCAATTCCTCGCGGAGAAGATGAGCCCGGAAGGGCCGCTGTCCGGACGGCTGCGAGAGGCCCAGCCTTGGCTGGCCCGCGATGAGCGCTCGTCGGTGATGTACGTGCCCCTGGTGGCGTCGGGGGAAGTCGTCGGGTTGGCGCAGCTCTCCGACCCGCTGTCGGGAGACTTCCGGCCCGAGCATTCGCGCGATGCTCGCGTGCTGGGTGACTTCGCTGCGGTGGGCCTGAAGAACGGCCGGAAGATGCTCGCGCTCCAGCGCCTGGGCCTGAGAGACCGCGAGACGGCGGCGTACAACCTCAGCTACTTCACCGACTACGCGTCCAAGGAAATCTACAAGGCCCGGCGCTACGGGCGGACGTTCTCCCTGCTGACCTTCTCCATCGACAACCTGCCGCTGGTGCGCGTGCGCCAGGGCGCGGCGGACGCGAAGAAGGCGGTGCGCGGCATCATCAAGGCGCTCAGCAAGATCATCCGCGACTCGGACGTCATCGCGAAGGCGAGCGACCAGGAGTTCTACCTCCTGCTGCCGGAGACGGACTTCTTCGGGGCGCTGATGTTCGTGCGCCGCGCCGTGGCCGCCGTGCGCGAGGAGCCCGAGGCCATGGAGGTGGACCAGCGCCTCCCGCTGGCGATGGTGGGCGGGGCCAGCACCTTCCCCAAGGACGGCGAGGACTTCGACGAGCTGGTGCACCGCTGCCGCCGCCGCATGGACGAGCGGCGCGCGTCGTTGCAGCGCCGGCTGATGCTGGACGGGCTGCCCTTCTGGGACGAGGTGGACCTGCTGCTGGGCACGCCGAACAGCCCCCGGCTGCCGGTGGACGAGCGCTCCGAGCCGAGCCGCCGGGGCAAGGTGTCCGACGTCCTCTTCGACGAGCTCCAGGCGGAGATTGCCCGGGAGATGATGCGAGACCCAGGCTCGCGTGGCCTGCTGTACGTGGGCGGGCCGGAGATTCGCACGGACCTGAACATCGCCGCCGGGCTGGAGTCCGCGCCTCCAGATCTGGCGTCGCGCATCTACCTCCTGGGCCGCCGCGTCGACCTGGAGTCACACCCCGCGCTGACGCCCGTGTTCCTAGAAGGCGACGACCGCATCGCGCGGCACGAGTTCATCCTCTGGCTCTCCGAGAACGCGGCCTACGCGCTCATCCAGCGGCGGGGCCACGGAGCGACGTGGGGGTTCCACACCTCGGACACCGCGGTGGTGGACGGGCTCATCTCCAAGCTGCAGGCCGAATACGACCTGCAGCCCTACTGACACGAAGCGGAGCGCCACCGTGGCCCCGGTCCGGAAAATCCTCATCGCCGACCCTGACCTCGAGTCCGTGCGCTCGCTGTCGCGGGCGCTGCGCACCAAGGGCTATCAGGTGCACTACGCGCCGGATGGCTCGCGGGCCCTGGAGGTGGCCGTGCTGCGCCACCCGGACCTCACGCTGTTCGACGAGGCCTGCCGGCTGCTGGACGCGCGCACCTTCATCCAGATTCTGCGCACCAACCCGCGCACCGAGGACATCCCGGTGGTGCTCACCACCGCGAGCTTCGAGTCGGACCGGCTGCGCGGCCTGCGGGACGGCTACCTGCGCAAGCCCTTCAACCTGGACGAGGTGCTCAGCCGCATCGAGCACATCTTCCGGCGCAGCGAGGCGGCCAAGGACCTCAAGAGCGAGCAGCAGGAAATCGAAGGCTCGCTCAGCCAGCTCAGCATCCCGGACCTGATGCAGTTGTTGGGCATGAACCGGCGCAGCGGCCGGCTGACGCTGGAGCGCGGCAACGACCGGGGCGAGATTTCCGTCGTCGAAGGCCGCCCGGTGAATGCGAAGCTGGGGCGCGTGGAAGGGGAGAAGGCCCTGTTCCGTCTGCTGGCGTGGGTGGACGGGACGTTCACCTTCTCGCCCGGAGGCAACACGGCACGGCCGCGCATCAACCGCGGCATGGATGACGCGCTGCTGGAGGGCATGCGCCAGTCGGACGAGGTGAACCGGCTGATGCCCGGCCTGCCGCCGCGCCACACGCGGCTGATGCTGGCGCCGGACGCGGACCTGCAAGGAGACCAGCATCCGGTGACGCAGCAGGTGGTGGACCTGCTTCGCCAGCCACGCGCCCTGGGCGAGGTGCTGGACCTGGCGCCGGCCACCGACCTGGAGGTGCTCAACGTCCTCACCACGCTCATGCAGCGGGGCGTGGCGAAGGCCGCGGACGGGGACGGCGTGGAGGCTGCGTCCGGCGAGCTGCTGGGCGCGGCGGAGGTGCACGCGCTGCGCGGCCGGATTCTCCGCACGCGAGCGCCCGCGAAGGTGGCCACCGCGAAAATCTTCGTGTGCGGCAGTGGCGCGAGCGCGGCCCGGCGGGTCCTCTCCCGCATGCCCGGCATGGAAGCGCTGTCGGCCGAGCCCACCGCGGTGAAGAGTGGTTTCGGCACGCTGGGGCGCCTGGTGCTCAGCGAGGTGCTGCGCCTGGACTTCTGCGTGTTGCCTCCCGCGGAGGCGGCGCGGCCGCTGTGGCGTCCCTTCACGGCGGGCGCCATGGGCGCGCTGCTGATGGACGTGGCCGAGCCCTCCGTGCGGCTCGCGCACTACCTGGCCTGGGAGGTCCGGATGCCGGTGGTGGTGGTGGGCGCGGAAGTCCCCGCGGCGTTGCAGGGGGCTCCCGCGGGAGCCCTGGGCGCGGCGGATGACCTGGCGGACGCGCTGCGTTCGCTGCTGGTCCAGGCGCTCAACCCGGCGCCCACGCTGCCCGGCGTGCCCCAGGTTCAGCGGGCCGCCGCGTCCATCGTGTAGGGCGAGGCCGCTTCAAAGGCGTGAGAGAATCTCCGCCTTCTTCTGCGCGTATTCGTCCTGCGTGATGAGTTCGTTGTCGAGCATCGACTGGAGGTCCTTCATGGCCTTCACCGGGTCCGCGGGGGCCACGGTCCTGGCTTCGGAAAAGCCAGCGGCGCCCGCGAGGAGGGCTTGGATGCTCTGGGGGCGCTGCTGATCGACGGGCCCCAGGACGACGAATCGCTGAGGGTCATTCGGATCGATCTTCACCTTGAGGCGCACGCCGGGCTCCAGGATGAAGGCCTTCCAATCATGCGCCCGGCTGCGGTGCTGCCGCCTGTAGGTGGGGAGGCCCGGCACCTTGAACTCCAGCAGGAAGTCGTAGACGTAACTCTTGTTGATCTGCATCGACGTGCGCTCCATCCGGAGGATGGTGGCCTCGCCGGCGGTTCCGTGCTCTCGGAGGCGCTGCGTCTGCGCGTGCGAATAGAAGAAGTACCCCGCCACGCCGAAGCCGACGAGCGAGAGGAGAATGAAGGGCAACATCGCCAGGACCGCGGTCAGCACCAATCACCTCGATGCGCGTTCTCAGATACGCGCGAGAATCTGCGCCTTCTTCGCCTCGAACTCTTCCGGGGTGATGAGTCCCTTATCCATCAGCGACTGAAGGTCCTGCATGGCCTTCACCGGATCCCCCGCGGACGGCATGCCCTGTAGCACGAAGGCCCCGACAGGCGCCGTCATGACCGCGCCGACGATGGCGACCTTGCTCGGTTCGTTCCGGTCGACCTTGACGTTCAGACGCATCCCCACGCCCAGCGACCCGATGCTCTGGTGCGGGCCCAGCCGCTTCCTCACCCGCGCCTGATACGACGCGCGTCCACGCTGACGGACCTCCAGGAGCAGTTCGAAGACGGGACGGCGGTTGACGCGCAAGCCCGTGTCCCTCAGCTCGAGCACCGTGGCCTCGGCGTCCTCGCCATGCTTGAGCACATCTCGCTCCACCATCGCGTCACGGGTGAAGCTCCCGATGACCCAGGTGGCATAGAGAAAGATGCCGCCGAAGAGGAGGGTGACGAAGATCTCGGTCGGAGTGGCGGGGACCAGGGCGTCCATCTGGCGGAAACCCTACCATTCTCCCTCGACGCGCTGGCCGGGGCCGTCACCCTGGCAGCCAGCGCATGGCCTCCGGCAGCCGCCGTTGCCAGTCCCGCTCGGGGTCCGCGTAGCTCAGGGAGAGGTTGGTGCACCAAGTGTCGAAGAGCGCGGACTCTGGATGGGCGAACACGTTCTGCCCGTTCTGCATGGAGAGGACAGGAAAGGACCTGTCAGGTGAGGCGTCATACGCGTCGGGTGTGTAGATGCGAACAGTGCGTGTGCGCCCCTCATGCGGGGAAGCGAAGTCTCGGAGGCTGTGGACGTATCCCATGGGGTCCGGAAGTTGGAACCTGCGGAGGAGGATAGGTTGCGGCCCCTGCACCGGCGACTTCTCCCAACCCACGGGATTCTCACGTCGTTTCCTCGGTGGATGAACCCAGCGCTCGGGCTTCTGGAGGTGTAGGCTCAACGGGTATCCCAGGACTCACACGAAGACCCATGCAGCAGAAACTCGCCGCAGACATGTCGACCACCGCGGGCCGCGCACAGGCCGGGCAGAGCCCGGTGGCGCTCTCCGTGCCTGCCTTGACGATTGTGTCCCATCCCCAGCCGCAGCGCATTGGCGAGCGGCTGTTGCTGGAGGTGCTCGCGTCCCAGGGGCGCACGGCGGCCCTGTCTCGCAACGCGCCGGACTTCTCCCGGCCCGGGGGGCTCATGGCCCTCCCGTTGGGAGACCCATTCCTCAGCCGCAAGCCGGTGGAGTTCGAGCCCGGCCCACGAGGCGGCCTCCGGATGTTGGTGCCAGAGGACGGCACCCAGGTTCGCGTGGCGAACGAGCCCGTCGTGGGCGGCCGGGAGTTCTCTCGCGAGGAGCTGTCCGATGGAGTGCCGCTGGTGCTGGCCGACCGCGTGGTGCTCCTGCTCCACCTGGCTTCGTCCTTCCGCCAGCCGGGCGTGCTGGACCTGGGCATCGTCGGCCACGGTGAGGGCATCCACCGCGTGCGCGAGGACATCATCCGGGTGGCCGACCTCGCCGTGCCGGTGCTCATCCGCGGCGAGACGGGCACGGGCAAGGAGTTGGTGGCGCGCGCCATCCACGCCAGTGGTCCCCGCCGCGCCGGTCCCTTCGTCAGCGTCAACCTGGGAGCGCTCGCCAAGGAGCTGGTCGCCGCGGAGCTCTTCGGCGCGCAGCGCGGGGCCTATACGGGCGCCAGCCGGGACCGGGAAGGCTTCTTCCGCGCGGCCGAGGGCGGGACGCTCTTCCTCGATGAGGTTGGCGAGGCGCCGCCCGAGGTGCAGGCCGCGCTGCTTCGCGTGCTGGAGACGGGCGAAATCTATCCGGTGGGCGGCCATACGCCGGTGCCTGTCGACGTCCGGCTGGTCTCCGCCACGGACGCGCATCTGGAGGCCCGAATCCAGGAGCGCACCTTCAAGGCCCCGCTGCTGCACCGGCTGGCCGGCTTTGAAATCCTGGTGCCTCCGCTGCGCGAGCGCCGCGAGGACGTGGGCCTGCTCTTCCACCACTTCGCTCGCCAGGAACTGGAGGCCATGGGGGAGGGCGGTCAACTGACGTCTTCGGACCCGCGCGCCGAGCCCTGGCTGCCCGCGGCCCTGGCCGTCCGCTTGGTGCGCCACGCGTGGTCCGGCAACATCCGCCAGCTGCGCAACGTCACCCGTCAGCTCGTCATCGGCAGCCGGGGCACTCCGGGGCTGCGCGCCGATGCGCGGCTGGAGCAGGTGCTGGACGCGGACGCGCAGCCAGTCCCCGGGCGTCCGTTGACCGTGCGCACGGGCGAGGAGGCGGGCGATGGCGCGAAGGCACCGCGGCGCAAGCCCGCGGACGTGGGTGAGCAGGAGTTGCTGGAGGCCCTTCGCGCCTGCTCCTGGGACCTCAAGGCCTCCGCGGACTGGCTGGGCATTCCCCGGCCGTCCGTCTACGTCCTCATCGACAAGAGCTCGCTCCTGCGCACCGCGCGCGACTTGAGCCCCGAGGAAATCACGCGCTGCTTCCACGAGTGCGAGGGCGACCTCGACCGGATGGTGCAGCGGCTGGAGGTCTCCAAGCGCGCGCTCCAGCGGCGGGTCCGGGAGCTGGGCCTCAGTGGTGGGTAGTGTTGGCTGACACGTCAACCCGGACCTGGTGGGTTCGGTTGACGCGTCCATTTGCCTTTTCGGGGGGCTCGGGTGTCGATTGTCGAGGGGGGCCGCGCGCCATTCCTGGCTGGTACGGTGTCTGCAACTCACAGCCCGCAGCAATCCTTCTCATTGCCCCATTGGGGGTACGGGAGCCGCGCCCATGACCGTTGTCACCGTCACCATCAAGAAGTCGGGGGATCTGGTCTACGAGCCCAGCAACAAGGTCCGGCGGGGGCAGCCCGTCCGCTTCGTGCTCGACCAGATTAACGGTCCTTTGTGGGCGAAGGTGAATCCGCCCGCGTGCCTGGTTGCAACGAATCCCGTCACCCTGGACCGGACCTCCGCGGCGCCCCCCATCTACGAGGATCCGGTCTCCGAATCGGCCGCGTTCATGACGTATGCGTTCACCGTGGAGGTCCCTCCCGTGCCGGAGAAGCCGCACTTCGGAGGCGAGGCCGAGACCAAGAACGGCAACCTCGACGTGACGACGGATCCACCGAAGCTCTGAGCCGGCCTGACGTGTCATGCTGAACCTCGTGGGTGGGGCTGACGCGTCCACCTGAGGCTGAGGGCATGCGCCGGTGGTGAATCTTCGAGGGCGCTGTGAACCAGACCTGTCTGGTATGGTGTGTGCAAATCACAGCAGGCAGCAGTTCATCACACGCCCCAGCGGGGCACAGGAGCCACGGCCCATGGCCATCATCACTGTTCTCATCAACAAGTCCGGGAACCTGAGCTACATCCCCAACAACAAGGTTCGGCACGGAGACACGGTCCGCTTCGCCATTGAAATGATTGGCGCCTCATCGGACGTGACGGTGAATCCCCCCGCGTGCCTGGATTCGACGGCGTCGTTCAGCTTGAACAACACCTCTCTGTCCGCCGCCCAGCGCGAGGACCCCGTTTCCGACGGGGCCGCGGTCGGCTCGTATCCGTTCACGGTGGACGTTCCCAGCGCCTCCGAGGCGCGCAGCCACGGGCTCGAGTTGGAGACGAAGAACGGCAACCTGGACGTGACGACGGACCCGCCCAAGGAGTACTGAGCTACGTCAGGGCGTAGGAGGGCCGGCCAGCGGCTCGCGAGCCGCGCCGAGCCGGCCTCTCCATTCGGATTCCAGGTGAGGGTTGCGGGCCAGTGCTTGCCGCAACACCTCCTGGCCCTCGATGCGCCAGGCCTGCCGTTGCTCGGAGGAGGCGCGCGTCTCCGCCAGGGCGAGCAGCCCGCCGCCGCGAAGCGCCTGGGCCCGCGCCCACCTGGGCCGGTCCGCCAGGACTTCCGCCACGAGCGCGAGTCCCTGGTTCAGCAGCGGCGCGGCGTTCTCGTTCCGCTGCTGACGCCACGCGGCCCAGGCGAGCTGGAATCTCGCGGTGGCCAGCCGGTAGTCATGCCGGCGCGGCTCCAGGGACAGGGCTTGCTGGAAGGCCTGCGACGCGAGCTCGAAGTCCGATTCCTGAGCGGTGCCCCGGTGCGCCAGCCAGCGGGCCTTGAGCGCGCGGGCCTCGCCCGTGTTGCGCCACGTGTGGCCCTGGCGGGGATTCAGCGTGGTGGCCCGCGCCAGGGACTCCTCGGCCTTCGCCAGCTCCGCCCGCGGGTCGCCGCCGGTCTCCATGCTCCACGTCGCCAGCAGTGTCTGCACGCGGCCGAGGTTGGCCCAGAGGTCGGCGTCCTGGGGCTGGAGCGAGAGCGCCTGACGGTAGGCTTCCACGGCGGCGCGGCCACTCGGTTCTGGATTCTCCCCGCGCGCGGACTGGAAGGTGGCGTTCAGGGTCCACACCTCGCCCAGGTTGTTGTGGGCGTACACCTGTCTGGGCGCCAGCGTCCGGGCTTCCTCGAAGGCCGCCTGCGCCTGCTGGAGCAGGGGCTCGGGGGCGCCGCCTTCCTCCCAGCGTTGCTCGGCCTGCCACAGCAGCGCCGCGCCCAGCCCGTTGTGGAGCGGGGGGAGCTTCGCGTTGATGCCCAGCCCCTGCCGGAACAGGGCCAGGGCCTGCTCCAGGTCCGCCTCGAAGGGCTCGCCGTGGCTCCAGCGCCAGCGCGCCAACTGCTCGGAGATTTCCGCGCCGCGGAAGCTGGCCACGACGTTGCCGGGATTGAGCGCCAGCGCCTTTGCCAGTGCGTCACGGGCCCGCGTCAAATCTCCCGCGGCGTCGGTGGCGCGTGGATTCGAAGCGCGGCGGCGCAGGGCGTTGCCCAGGTTGATCCACGCGTCGGCCTGGTTCTCCCGCACGCGGATGGCCTCCAGGTACGCGTCAATCGCCTTGCCCTGGTGCTCCAGCGGGTCCACGCCGCGCTCGGCTTCCGCGTCCGCCCACACCTGATAGGTCAGGCCCAGGTTGGCGTGGAAGGCATAGTCGCGCTCCTCGGGGCGCAGGCGCTCGAAGGCCTCGATGGACAGACGAAGCTGCTCGCTCGGGTCCTGCCCGCGCTCCTGGCGGTAGCGGGCCCACAGCCGGTGGGTGATGGCGAGCTCCAGCGCGACACGGTCGCTGGGCGGCGCCAGGGCCAGGGCCTCGCGCGCGGCGTGGATGGACTTCTCCAGCAGCGGCTCGGCGTCCTCGCGTCCCTGGCTGGCGCGCTGCTCCGCGAGCCGGCGGTGCAGGCGGGCGAGGACGACCAGCGAGCGGTGGTAATCCGGCGCGGCGGCGAGCGCGCGGGTCGCCGCCTCCACGCCGCGCTCATAGTGGGGCAGCACGTTGCCTTCGCCGTACAGCTCCATCACCAGCGCGGCCAGCTCCAGGCGCGCCAGGACGTAGTGGCCCATGGGCTGGCTCTCCGCGGTGGCGACAGCGGCGGCATAGGCGCGGCGGCCCGCGTCCAGGTCCTCCTGCGAGCCGGCCTTGTCGCCCTGGTGCCAGCGCTGCGTGGCCCGCGCCAGCAGCACGTCGCCTTGCAGCAAGGGCGCTTCGTAGAACCAGGGCTGCGCGCGGCCCATGGCTTCCAGGTGGGTCAGGGCCTCTTCGTGGCGGCCCTCGTAGAAGGCGAACAGCGCCTTCACATACAGCGGTGGGACGGGGACATCGGGGCCTTCGGCCTGGCGCAGGTAGGCCAGGGCCGGGTCCCGGTAGTTCTGCTCCAGCTCCTTGCGGCGGACCTCGCGCTGCTCCGGGCTGCGGCGCTCCACGTCCAGCAGCAGCCGCTCCTGGTAGAGGTCTCCTAGCACCTGCGCCAACGCCCAGGCCACCCGGGGCTCGCGGTAGCCCTGGGCCCACGCGGCCTCCAGGCGCTTGCGCGCGGCGTCCCGCTCATCCAACACGAGCAACGCGCGGCCCAGGGCGTACTGGCCGGGGCCCAGTGCGTGGGGGCCGGCTTCGCGCACCTCGGCCTCCAGCGCGTCCATGCTGGCGCGCAGCTCGCGCCGGTCTTCACGGGTGTCGTGCAGGCGGGACAGGGCGGAGTAGCGCGCGGAGGCCTCGATGCGCTCCACCCGTTCGGTGAAGCGGCGCGTGAGGCGTTCGCGCTCGGCCACCTCGCCGCGGGCGATGCCCGCCTGGATGAGTGCCAGCAACACCACCGTCAGGGCCGCGGAGCCCAGCGTCAGCGCCACCCGGTGCTTGCGGGCCTTGCGGCGCAGGCGGTAGCCCAGTCCCTGTCGCGCGAGGACGGGCTCTCCTTCGAGGAACCGCTCCAGGTCCTCCGCCAGCGCCCGCGCCGAGTCGTAGCGGGCGGGCCGCTGCTTCTCCAGGCACTTGAGGACGATGGCTTCCAGGTCCGACGGAATGTCGGCATCGAGCGCGCGCGGCGGCGCCGGCTCTTCATGCTGGAGCCGGGTGATGACCTCCGCCTCGGTGGCGCCGGTGAAGGGCGGCCGGCCGGTGAGGAGCGAGTAGAGCGTGGCGCCCAGCGCGTAGATGTCCGCGCGCCGGTCCAGGCGTGACACTTCGCCGCGCGCCTGCTCCGGGGCCATGTAGTGCGGGGTGCCCTGCACGGCGTTGGGCGCGGCACCTTCCTCGCGCCAGTCACGCGCCAGACCGAAGTCCATGACGAAGGGGGCCAGCCCGCCGTCCTCGGTGCGCTCCACCAGGATGTTGCCGGGCTTGATGTCGCGGTGGATGAGGCCCGCGCCATGGGCGGCGTGCACGCCCTCGGCGGCCTGGCGCAGCACCAGCACCTTCTGCTCCACTGTGAGCGAGCGCGCCAGTTGTCCCAGCGGCTGGCCGTCCACGAAGCGCATGGCGATGTAGCCCCGGCCGCGCACCTCGCCGACCTCGTACACCTCGCACACCCGCTCGTGTCGGACGCGGGCCTGCGCGCGGGCCTCGGAGAGGAAGCGCCGGGCCAGCTCCGGGTCGTCCCCGCGCACGAACTTCAGCGCCACGTTGCGGCGGAGCATGGGGTCATACGCCAGGAACACCCGGCCCATGCCACCCTGGCCCAGGAAGCGCACGGGCTGGTAGCGGTCCCAGTCCGGCACCGGGAAGGTGGGGCCGTCCGGCTCCACGGCGGGGGGCGGGGACACGCCCGGGGTGACGGGCGTCAGGGTGGCGGCCTCGAGCGGCCGGCCGGCGCTCGGGTCCGTGCTCTCGGAGGCGAGCTCGCCACGGAGCGCCACCAGGGAGTCCTCGGACAGCCGGCCTCGCTCCCGCAGCAGCTCCAGGGGGCCACGCCGCAGGCGAAGCGCTTCCTCACGCAGGACCGCCACCTCCTCGCCGGAGAGCAGTCCTTCGTCCATCGCGAGGAGGAGCTCCTCCTCGTACGTTTCATTCAATCGCCCCGCCACGTGCACGGCCCCAGCATACGGGCTGGCGCGTGGCGGGGGGAAAATCCGCCGGGAGGCCCACGAGGCCGGCGGAGGGGGCCTCTGAGGGGGTTGTGGACCTCCCGGCGGAAAGGTGTAGCGGTCAGCCCTTAGCCGCGCTTCCTCCGGCGGAGGCCGAGCAGGCCCAGGAGCGCCAGCCAGGACGCGGCGGGTGCCGTGCTGCAGCCGCCACCGGCGAAGGCCCGGGTGAGCTCCACCGTCCACGAGTACGCCGCGGGGGTGCTGTCCACGTTGCCCGCGCGGTCCGTGGCCCGCACGCGCAGGGTGTGCTGACCCTCGCCCACGTCATAGCTGTCCCGGCAGGGCTCGAAGGGGCCCCCGTTCAAGCTGCACTCGTAGGTGACGTCCTCCTCGGAGGCGCCGTACTCGAAGGTCGCCGTCCGGTTGCCGCCGCGCGAGGGCGGCGTGCGCGGGAGGCGCGTGTCGGGCTCCTGGGTGTCGATGATGAACCCGCTGGGCGCGGAGGGCTCGCTGGTGCGGCCCTCGCTGTCGGTGGCGGTGGCCGTCACCGTGTGCGGGCCATCCTCCAGCGGCTGGGCCGGCGTGCAGGTCCACGCGCCCACGTCGTTGGTGGTGGTGGTGCAGAGCACCGTGTCGCCCTCGTACACCGTCACCACCGTGCCCGGAGCCGACGTGCCGCTCAGGGGCGGCGTCGACGTGTTGAGCACCGCGCCGTCGGCGGGCCCGGTGATGACCGGCGGCTCCGTCGTGGTCAGGGTGATGGTGAAGGTGACGGGCGTGGAGGTGGGGCCGGGGTTGCCGCCCGGAGGCGTGGCGGTGGCCGTCACCGTGTGCGGGCCTTCGGCCATGGGCGTGGTGGGCGTGCAGCTCCAGTTGCCCGCCGCATCGGCCGTGGTGGTGCAGAGGGCGGTTCCGCCCTCGTACACCGTCACCTCGTCACCCGGGGCCGCCGTGCCGCTCAGCACGGGCGTCTGCGTGTCCAGCACCGCGCCCGGCGTGGGGCCGGTGATGACCGGAGGCGCCGGCGGCGAGTAGTCGACGATGAAGTCCACCGTCGTGGACGTCTGCGGCGCGCCCGGGAAGGTGGAGGTGACGACGGCGGTGTGCGGCCCTTCCTCCAGGTCCGTCGGCAGCGTGCAGCTCCAGTTCCCCTCCGCGTCGGCGACGACCGTGCACACCGGCGCGGGGTTGCCGTCCAGGTACACGTCCACGGTGGCGCCCGGCGTGGCGGTGCCCTCCAGTTCCTCGCCAGCGGTGCCGCCCGGCGTCGGGGACGTGACGACAGGGGCCGTCTGGCAGATGGACAGCGCGTCCACGCGGTACGTCACCGCCGTGTCGGAGTTGTTGGCCAGGTTGCAGTCGGTGTCGACCAGCGCGATGCGGACGTCACCCGTGGCCGCCTTGAAGTCGCGGGACAGGGGGAAGCCCAGGGGCATGGCCTCGGCGCGCGTGGCCGAGCCCGGACCGCTGCGGGGCGTGTAGCCCAGCGAGAAGCCCTGCACCTGCGTGCCCGCGTTGGCGCTGACGCCGATGACGCCGGGGTACCAGTTGGTGCCACCCGAGTAGCTCACCGCGCCGGACACGTACCGGATGCGGTAGCGGCCCGGCACGTCCAGTCCGGCCTGGATGGCCGCGTCGGGCAGCACGGGGGCGTCGATGTCCGACACCTGCGTGCAGTTCGCGTTGCCCTGGCGGGTGATGAACACGCTCACGTCCGCCGTCTGGCACGCGGCGCCGCTCTCCACGGTGCACGTGGCCGAGCAGCCGTCCCCGTTGGTGGTGTTGCCGTCATCACAGGCTTCGCTGTCCGCCTTGATGCCGTCACCACACGTCACGGCGCACACCGACGGGATGCCGGTGCAGCCGAACCCGTCCTCGATGGCGCAGGTGGTCGAGCAGCCGTCGCCCGCCGTGGTGTCGCCGTCGTCGCAGAGCTCACCCTCGTCGAGGATGCCGTTGCCGCAGACGTTGGGGCTGATGCAGGTGTTGGTGGTGGGGTTGCAGATGCCGCTCTCGCAGACGCCGGACGCATTGCAGGGCTGGCCGTCCTCCAGGAGGCAGCGCGAGGAGCAGCCGTCGCCGTTGTTGAGGTTGCCGTCGTCACACACCTCGGCGCCTGCGCGGGTGCCGTCGCCACAGGTGGTGGCGCAGGTGCTGGGCGCGCCGCTGCATGTATAGCCGTTCTCCACGCGGCAGCTGCCGCTGCAGCCGTCGCCCGCCGTGGTGTTGCCGTCGTCGCACTGCTCGCCCGGGTTCAGCGTGCCGTTGCCGCAGGTGAAGAAGCACTGGTTGCCAGCGCCAGGGCAGCTCCAGCCCGGCTCCACCGCGCAGGTGGCGCCGCAGCCGTCGCCCGCCGTGGTGTTGCCGTCATCACACGCCTCGGCGCCCGCGCGGGTGCCGTCGCCACAGGTGGTGGCGCAGGTGCTGGGCGCACCGCTGCACGTATAGCCATTCTCCACGCGGCAGCCCGTCGAGCAGCCGTCGCCCGCGGTGGTGTTGCCGTCATCGCACGTCTCGTTCGCGTCCAGGGCGCCGTTGCCGCAGCTCGCGACACAGACGGAAGGACCGGAGTCGGGCGTGCTGCAGGCGTAGCCATCCTCCACGCGGCACTCGGTGCTGCAGCCGTCCTGCGGGTTCAGGTTGCCGTCGTCACACTGCTCGCCCGGGTCCACGTCGCCGTTGCCGCAGGTGAGCACGCAGGCCTGGCCCGGAGCGGGGCAGGCGTAGCCCAGCTCTAGGGTGCAGGCGTTGGAGCAGCCATCACCCAGGGTGGTGTTGCCGTCGTCACACAGCTCACCCGCGTCCATCCGGCCGTTGCCGCACAGGGGGGCGCAGGTGGACGGAGCGCCCTGGCACTCGTAGCCGCGCTCGATGCGGCACGCCGAGGAGCAACCGTCCGAGTCGTAGACATTGCCGTCATCGCACTGCTCGCCCGGGTCGATGGCGCCGTTGCTGCACGTCATCACGCAAGCCTGGCCCGGGGTGGGGCAGGCGTAGCGGGACTCCACGCGGCAGCTCGCGTTGCAGCCGTCGCCCGCCGTGGTGTTGCCGTCGTCGCACTGCTCGCCCGGGTTCAGCGTGCCGTTGCCGCACGTCTGGGCGCAGGTGCTGGGCTGGCCGGTGCAGCCGTAGCCCGCCTCGATGCCGCAGGTGGCGGAGCATCCGTCACCGTCGGTGGCGTTGCCGTCGTCGCACTCCTCGCGCAGGGACACGGCGCCGTCGCCGCAGCGGTCGTCGTACGCGTCCACGAACAGGTAGCGGAAGGCGTTGGGCTCGGTGGCGGCGTTCTCGTTGCACAGCTCGATGCGGTTGAGGCCCGCGCGCCACGGGGCGTTGGTGCCGAACTCGCGGAAGATGTTCTTCTGCCAGGGCTGGCCCGCCGGCTCGTTGACGACGGTGGGCGTGAAGTTCTGCCCGTTCACCCGCGCGCTGTCGAACTGGTTGTCGTTGAAGGTGGCCAGCCGCAGGCGGAACTGCGAGACGTTGGTCGTCGAGGGCACCATGAAGTCCTGGTACACGCAGACGGGGGCGCCCAGCGGCGCCTCCATGAAGCGGGCCGTCTGGATTTCCTGGGGCCAGTCGTCGGCGTTCCGCGGACCGGTGGCCGCGCCCGTGTTGGTGCCGCTGTAGAACCAGTGCGGATCCGGGCCGACCTCCAGCCGGCGGTTGTTCTCGTCCACGCCGGTGTTGAAGACCGTCACGCCCGCGCGCACGCAGCGGCTGGGGCTGCCGGCGCAGGCGAAACCAGGCTCCACCTCGCACAGGCGGTTGCAGCCGTCGCCCTCGAAGCGGTTGCCGTCGTCGCAGACTTCCTGCGCGTAGGACGGGTGGGCGCGGTTGTCGAACACGCCGTTGCCGCACTGGGACAGGTCACAGGTCGCCGTGCAGTCGGAGCCGGGGACGTTGCTGTCACACGCCTCGCCGGAGTCGACGACGCTGTTGCCGCACAGGCTCGCCAGCGAGCAGGGGCGCCCGGGCACGTGGCACAGGTAGCCTGCTTCGATGGTGCCGGTGGCGGAACAGCCGTCGCCGCTGGTGGTGTTGCCGTCGTCACATTCCTCGCCGGGCTCGAGCTGGCCGTCTCCGACGAGGGATGCGGTCCGGCTCACGAGCACGGGCTCGGTGGGGGGCACGGCTGTCCGGGCACCGCCCGAATCACAGCCGGTCAGGGATGAGAGCAGCGCGAGACAGAGCGCCGCCGTCTTGAAGAGGACACGCGTTTTCATGGGGATGTCTGCCTCGGTTCTCAGTGGGTGTCGGGAGAGGGCTCGCCCTGCTGCGTCTGCACGCCCTCTGCGTCGCCGACGATCTTGAACTCCACGCGGCGGTTCTTCGCGCGGCCCTGGGTGGTGTTGTTGTCCGCGATGGGCTGGGTGGGACCGAAGCCCTTGGCCTCCAGGCGCTCCCGGGCCACGCCCTTGCTCACCAGGTAGCGAACGACGGCGTCGGCGCGGCGCTGGGACAGATCCAGGTTGTAGTCAGGGTTGCCGCGGTTGTCGGTGTGGCCCTCGACACGCACCTTCTCCACTTCCGGGTGGGCGATGAGGATGTTGGCCACCGTGTCGAGCAGCTTGTTGCTGCGCGCGATGATGACGTCCTTGTTGTTCTCGAAGTAGACGGCCTCGAGCAGTTGGATGCGATTCTCGCCAATCTGCGCGAGCTGCTTCTCCTTGCAGCCGTGGTTCTTCGCCGGGCCAGGCTCGGTGGGGCAGTTGTCGAGCCGGTCGACGATGCCGTCACCGTCGGTGTCCTTGTCCGGGCAGCCGCGGTTCTCCTTGGGGCCGGCCTCGTTGGGGCAGCGGTCGGCGGTGTCGAGCACGCCGTCGTTGTCGTTGTCCGGGTCGGGGCAGCCGTCCTCGTCCTGGAAGCCGTCCTTGTCCTCGGCCTGGTCCGGGCACTGGTCCTTGGCGTCGGAGATGCCGTCCCCGTCCGTGTCCGGGTCATCCGGGCAGCCGTCCTGGTCCTCGAAGCCGTTGAAGTTCTCCGCCGCATTCGGGCAGCGGTCCGCCAGGTTGGGCAGGCCGTCGCCGTCGTCGTCCCCGTCCGGGCAGCCATTCAGCTCCGACAGGCCCTCGACGGTGGGGCAGCGGTCGGCGGCGTTCTTGACGCCGTCGCCGTCCAGGTCGAAGTCCGGACAGCGGGCGGGGTCATGGGGCTGACCCGCCATACATGCATTGGGCGTGGAGGAGGGGACGCCGAAGTTGAGGCCGGCGAGCACCCGGAACGAGGGCGTGCCCGGCGTGCTGCCGAAGCCAGGGCCACCCATGGCGTAGACTTCCGTGCCCGCGGGCATGGGAACGCGCACGCCCAGCAGCACTTCCATCGACTCCGGCGCATCCGCGACGGGCAGGGTTCCGCGCACCACCAACTCCTGGCGGAAGCCGAGCAGGCCGGCGGACAGGTTGACGCCGCCGTTCAGCTCCGTGCCCAGCTCGTCGAGGTGCGGCTGCGTGTTGGGGGACAGCGCATACGTCTTGGTCCGCACCAGCGCGCCCAGGTCGGCGCCCACGCGCCACGTGCCACCCAACTGCTTGCCCAGGCCGAGCCGAGGCGAGAAGACGAAGCCCTGGTCCCGGGTGAGCGTCTCCGTGCTGCCAATGGGCAGGGCCGCGCCGAGGTGCAGGCCCAAATCCATCAGCCCGCCGCGCTGCTCGGAGAGGATTCCCGCGCGCGCCTGGACCCACGGCGTGCCAAGCGCGCTTGTGGACGGCGTGGCGACGCCCAGCGCCGCGGTGTCCGGTCCCCACTGGGACACGATGGGCACCTGCGCGCCGAGCTCCAACCAGTCGGTGATGGCATAGGCACCACTGAGGTGCACCGTCACGCGGTTGGAGACGATGACACCTTGCTGCGCTCCACCGGAGACGAGCACCAAGGGCTCCTTCTCATAGTGTCCGGTGAAGCCGAGGCGGTACTCGCCGCGGGACATGAGGTCGCCGGTGGACAGCACCAGGCTGTCGCGTGCACCGGGATTGAGTTGCAGCCGCTCCAGCTCGATGCCGGGGATGCGCTGCGCCTGGGCCTGAGCCGTGACCGCCCAGAGGACGGCCAGACCTCCAAGCCATGGGTGATACGGATGTGAAGACAAGAGTTCCTCCCCCTCAACGTGGCGCCGGAAAAGCGCACGTGGGCGTCCGCCATGCTTGAGACGCGGAGTGTTTTGCACGCAACGCGCCACGTCTGCCGCGGGGGGGGACCTCAGAGGTGTGTGAGAGGGACCTGGGAAGTGGGTTGGGTCCGGAGGGGGGCGGTTGACGTGTCAGCGCCGTGTCGCGCCGCCGCCTGACGCGTCAATGACGTGTCAGGCGAGGTCCCGGCCCTGGACTTCGAAGGTGGGGTGGGGGGCGCCCCGAGCCTCGTGACGCGCCGCGCTAGGTTGGGACAGAGACATTGCGGCGTTCCCAGGTTGTTGTCGCCATCGGGATTCCACCAAGATTCAAGGTCCTTGGGGACGCTGACGCTCAGTGCATCACCGCTCCTGTGGGAGCAGTTCCTCGTGGGGGCACTCGACGGGGAGGCCGGGTTGCGCCCGGAGTTGCGCTCCATCCTCCCCCGCTGGCAGCGCTCACGGTCGCTGGGCGCCCCGAGCACCGGACAGCCGGACGAAGGGCCCAGTGTGGGCAGCCTGGCGCTGGTCGAGCGCCGGGCCCGGCTGGAGCCGGTGTGGCACGAGCTGGGCGGCATGCTGGAGATGTTGTCGGCGGCGCCCCTTCCTTCGGGGCGGGTGGCGCTGCTCGCGGACCGCGAGGGCGTCATCCTGGCGACGCGCAGCTCGGGCGGGGACTTCACCCACCACGCGGATTACGTGCGCCTGGTGGAGGGGGCCTGCTGGGATGAGACGTCTCGCGGGACGAATGCCATTGGCACTGCCCTGGCGGAGTCCTCCGCCGTCGCGGTGGTGGGGCCGGCGCACTACGCACAGCGGCACCATGGGCTCGTCTGCTACGCGGCGCCGGTCCATGACCCCTTTGGAGAGCTGGTGGCCGTGCTGGACGTCACGGGGCCGGCTGGCGCGGCGGAGCCGCTGGTGCTGGTGGCGGTGGCCAGTGTGGCCCATGCCGCCGAGGCGCGGCTGCGCGAGGTCGCCTGGGCCCGGGTGGCCGCGGCGGCGCGGGGGGGATTGGAGTCGCGCCTGTCGCGTGAGGATGGCCCGGTGCTCGTCGTCGAGCCGATGGGGCGGGTGAGTCGCTTCAATGCGGCCGCGCGCGCGTTGCTCGGTGGGCAGGGGCCGATGGCGGTGGAGGCGGCGCTCGGTGTCTCGTGGCGGGCGCTGACGGACGCCGCGTTGCGAGGCGTGGCGCTGGAGACGCGTCTTGCTTCACAGGGGCCGGCCTGGCGCATCCACGCGGAGGCGGTGGGGACGGGGGATGGGAGCTCGGCGCTCGCGGTGCTGGTGCGGCTGGAGTCTTCGGGTGTCCGAGCCCTGGGCATGACCCCTGGGAGCGCGGATTCACGTCCGGCGGTGGCGGAGCCTTCCTCTGCGGGCCGTGCGCCTCGCACGCTGTCCCGGGACCTGTGGGGGGCGGATACGGTGGTGCCACCTGGACCGTGGGCGGCGCTCAAGGGGAACGACCCGCAGCACCGCGCCACGTTGCGAGAAGCGGAGCGGTTCGCGCCCACGAGCTTGCCGGTGCTTCTGCTGTCGGAGACGGGCACGGGCAAGGAGCTCCTCGCTCGCGCACTGCACTCGGCCAGTACGGTCGCCACGGGGCCCTTCGTGGCGGTGAACTGCGGCGCGCTGTCGCCCGCGTTGCTGGAGAGTGAGCTGTTCGGCCATGCACCTGGTGCCTTCACCGGCGCGCGTGTCGGCGGCGCGGAGGGAAAGCTGGCGGCGGCGGACGGCGGAACGCTCTTCCTCGACGAACTGGCGGAGATGCCGCCCGCGCTCCAGGTGTTGCTGCTTCGGGTGCTGGAGGACGGTGCCTATTCGCGCGTGGGAGAGTCCCGCGTGCGGCGCTCGCGCTTCCGCCTGGTGGGCGCCACCTGCAGGGATTTGGACGCGGCCGTGCGCAACGGCACGTTCCGCTCCGACCTCTATTTCCGCCTTCAGGGCGCGGTGCTGCGGCTGCCACCGCTGCGCGAGCGCAACGACCTGCCGGAACTGGCCCATGCACTCCTCCGGCGGTTGTCGGAAGAAGAAGGCCTGGCCACGCCGAGCATCTCCGCCGCCGCGCTCACCCGGCTCGCAGCCCACCCCTGGCCCGGCAACGTGCGCGAGCTGAAGACAGTGCTGCGGTTGGCGCTGGTGCGCGCGGGAGGCGCCCCCGTGTTGGACGTGGACGCCCTGCCGTCAGGCCTGGGAAGCCCGCTCTCGCCCGGGGCCCAGGTAGAACCACGGCCCGCCGTGCCCGCCGCGCCGCTTTCTTCCAGTGCGCCGCGTCAGCCGAGCGCGGGTGCCGCCGCCGGCCCGTTGCGCGAGCTGGAGGCCCGCGCCATCCAGGAAGCACTGGCACTCAGTGGCGGCAACGTGGCGCAGGCCGCCCGGCGTCTGGGCATCGCACGGAGCACGCTCTACCGGATGGCGGAGCGCTTCGGCATCACGCTGCCCTCGCGCGCCTGAACGTTCACTGGAGGACGGTGTCCATCGCGCGACGCACCTGTCGCGCTCCGCGCCATGCGTGTCCGGACAGGTGTCGCAGAGCGGGACACGACGCGCCGCAACGTCGACGGACGCGAGCACTGGCACGCGCGCTGCTCTGGGGTGGCCCGTTCACCCAACCTCCCAAGGAGAGCGCAGTGATCTACGCCGCCCCCAATCAGCCCGGCTCCAAGGTGCAGTTCAAGCCCCGCTACCAGAACTTCATTGGCGGGCGCTGGGTCGAACCCGCGCGTGGTCAGTACTTCGAGAACATCAGCCCCGTGACGGGCAAGCCCTTCTGTGAAGTAGCCCGCTCCACGGCCGAGGACATCGAGAAGGCGCTGGATGCGGCCCACGCGGCCCGGCTCTCCTGGGGCCGCACCTCGCCGACCGCCCGAGCGAACATCCTCAACAAGATCGCCGACCGGATGGAGCAGAACCTGGAGATGCTCGCGGTCGCCGAGACGTGGGACAACGGCAAGCCCGTGCGTGAGACGCTGGCCGCGGACATCCCGCTGGCCATCGACCACTTCCGTTACTTCGCTGGGTGTATCCGCGCGCAGGAAGGCGGGGTGAGCGAGTTGGACCACGACACCGTCGCCTACCACTTCCACGAGCCGCTGGGCGTCGTGGGGCAGATCATCCCCTGGAACTTCCCGCTCCTGATGGCGGCCTGGAAGCTGGCCCCGGCGCTGGCGGCGGGCAACTGCGTAGTCCTCAAGCCCGCGGAGCAGACGCCCTCCAGCATTCTTCTGTGGACCGAGCTCATCCAGGACCTGCTGCCCGAAGGTGTGCTCAACGTCGTCAACGGCTTCGGCGTCGAGGCGGGCAAGCCGCTGGCCAGCAGCCCGCGCATCGCGAAGGTGGCCTTCACCGGCGAGACGAGCACGGGCCGGCTCATCATGCAGTACGCCAGTGAGAACCTCATCCCCGTCACGCTGGAACTGGGCGGCAAGAGCCCCAACATCTTCTTCGAGGATGTGATGGCGCAGGACGACGACTTCTTCGACAAGTCGTTGGAAGGCTTCGCCATGTTCGCGCTCAACCAGGGCGAGGTCTGCACCTGCCCGTCGCGCTCCCTCATCAGCGAGCGCATCTACAGCCAGTTCATGGAGAGGGCGCTCGACCGCGTCCGCAAGGTGAAGCCGGGCAACCCGCTGGACACCGACACCATGGTCGGCGCCCAGGCGTCCAACGACCAGTTGGAGAAGATCCTCAGCTACATCGACATCGGCAAGAAGGAGGGCGCCAAGGTCCTCATCGGCGGCGAGCGCGTGGCGCTGTCCGGCGACCTGAAGGACGGCTACTACGTGGCGCCCACCGTGTTCCAGGGCCACAACCGCATGCGCGTCTTCCAGGAGGAGATTTTCGGCCCCGTGGTGAGCGTGGCGACCTTCAAGGACTTCGACGACGCCATCCGCCAGGCCAACGACACGCTGTACGGCCTGGGCGCCGGCGTGTGGACGCGTGACGGGAACACCGCCTACCGCGCGGGGCGCGCCATCGAGGCGGGCCGCGTGTGGACCAACTGCTACCACATCTACCCCGCGCACGCGGCGTTCGGCGGCTACAAGCAGTCCGGCATCGGGCGGGAGAACCACCGGAAGATGCTGGACCACTACCAGCAGACGAAGAACCTGCTGGTCAGCTACAGCCCCAAGGCCATGGGCTTCTTCTGATGAGTGGCGCCGGTGCCGGCCCCGGCACGGGCGGACAGGACGGCGCCACGGTGGTGGCCCGGGTGGACGTGACGCCCGAGGCCGCCGCCGTCATCCGTCAGCTCCGCGCCACGCACGGGCCCTTGATGTTCCATCAGTCGGGAGGCTGCTGCGACGGCAGCGCGCCCATGTGCTACCCCGTGGGGGACTTCCGCGTGGGCCAGCGAGACGTCTTCCTGGGCGAGCTGGAGGGCTGCCCCGTCTACATTGGCGGCGCGCAGTTCGAGTACTGGCAGCACACGCACCTCACCCTGGACGTGGTGAAGGGGCGGGGCGCCGGCTTCAGCCTGGAGTCCCCGCTGGGCGTGCGCTTCCTCACCCGCAGCCGCGTCTTCACGGACGAGGAATACGAACGGATGAAGAACGCGCCGCCGCCCCGGCGTGGACCTCCGGAGTAGCCGTTCCGGCGTCAGCGCGTGGGGTGGGACGACGGGCTTCTCCCTGGACTTCAACCCCATGCTCTGCGCGGGGCAGGGGCCCAGACCGCGCGGCGCATCGCGGCCTGGGCTCCTCGCGCGATCGCTGCTCAGGCGGGCGCGGAGCCGTTCCTCTCCACGCGGTGGTAGCTGGCCACGGTGAAGGACGCGGTGACGGTGAAGGGCTCGGGCAACATGTCCGCGCGCCGCCGCAGCTCCTCCGTGGAAGCATGGAACGCGCTGGGCCCCATGGCCGCGATGTGGAACGCGTCGTCGCGCGTCAGCCGCAATGTCAGCTCCAGCGATTCCTGGACGCCTGGCTCGAACGTGGTCCGCAGCCGTGTGTGGAGCCGCTCCTCCTTTCGCGCGTCGACGCTCAGCAGCCCCATGGGTTGGATGAGCTGTGTCAGGTGCTGGTCCGTGGGTGTCACGATGAGCAGTGCGCCTCGGCGATTCAGGACGCGGTGGAACTCTGGGGCGTTGCGAGGAGCGAAGATGCTGAGCGCCAGTGCAACGCTGTGATTCCGGAGGGGCAACGTCCGCTCGCCGTCCGCGATGAGGGCACCCGCACGGGCGTGGGCCCTGGCGGCCCGCCGGGCAGCGAAGCGGGAGATATCGATGGCGAGCCCCGTCAGCGCGGGGCACCGGTCGAGTACACGGGCCAGGTAGTGCCCGGTACCCGCTCCCACATCGAGCACGCAGCCCGCTGTCGCATCGGCGCCGGTGAGCCGCGCGGCATGCTCCGCCAATAGCGCGGCCAACGGTTCGTAGTGGCCTCGCGCGAGGAATGCCCCTCGCGCGGCGACCATCGACTGGGTGTCGGCATTGCCCGGGGCCCGGTGGCCCGGCAGGAGGTTGACATAGCCCTGCCTGGCGACGTCGAAGCCATGGCGCGCCACACAGCGCAGCGCCGTTGCTTCCTGGCGAAGCGGTGACTGGCAGATGGGACAGCAGAGCAGTGGAAGAAGGGGCGGCGGAAAGCGGGGCGAAGCGGACGCTGACATGCGGAAAGGGCTCCAGAGGCTCGTGGCGGCGCATGGCCGGGAACGAGTCGCGGGAGGCCCTCAGGCGCGGGGTGTCAGGACCCTGGCAGGAGCGCTCGGCAGCCCGCACGCGCGTGGAAGCCGCACACGCATGACGGAGGTTCGTCACGCACGGTGCTCACGCCAGGCGAGGCCGTGGCTCAGGAACAGGAGCGCGGCACATCGCGCCCGGGCCTTCCGCGACGCGGAAAGCGGGCACGAAGGCAGCAAAGAGACCGGGGAGGCCCTACCAGGGCACACATCGCCTGGAACGGACGCAGTGCTGCGGCGTCCGAACAGCGCGGAAGCAGTCCGCTTGCTGCCGCGCTCAGCCGCGCAGGCGGCGCAGGGACACGGGGGCCAGGTGCCGACAGGAATCCATGGCGAGGAGCCTATGCCGCTTCGTCGAACACTTCCAGCGCGTCACGCACGCCGGGCAGCGCGGTGAGCAGCTCGAATTCGTCGGACTGGAGCATGGAGACGCGGCGGCCGGAGAGGCGCTCCATGAGGAGCTCGATGCGGTGTTCGCCCTTCCCAGTCGCGTGGCGGAAGATTCGCGCGCGGAAGCCCTCCGCGTGGCACGCGAGGATGTCCTTCTGGAGGCTGCGCAGCCGTCGGACGACCTTCAGCGCCGCTCGCCCCTCGGGGGTCTCGAACGTGTGGAAGTGCCGGTTCCGCGACAGCGGCTTGCTGGGGTCATGGAGCCTCTCCACGAGGCGCCGAACGAATGGGTCCATCGACGAAGGAGGATAACATCCGGTACCCTGCGCCTCAGCGATGCACCGTCTTTTTCGAATCAGACCGTGGACCCTGGCGCTCCTTCCGCTGCTTGCTTGCAAAGAGCCGGAAGTTGCCGCCGCGGAGAACCAGGCCAAGCGGGCCCAGGCAGCATTGACCGAGGCCCGCGGCCACCTGTCCAGTGGACAGGCCAACGCCGCGCTTGCCGCACTGAGCAGGGCCGCCACCGCGGCGCCTGACAGTCCGGAGCCGCACCTGCTCATGGCGCAGGCCCACCGCATGGCGGGCAACGAGGGCGCCGCCATCCTGGCCTTGAAGCAGGCCGCCTCCATGTCGCCGGGCTCGGACCCCACCATCCAGCGCCAGCTGGCCGACATCTACCTCCAGCAGGGCCTCACCAAGGACGCGCTCGCGGCGCTCATCAGCATGCGGGATGCGGGAAACCTGCCGGACGCGGACGTGCTGCGGCTGGCCCGAATCCAGGCGCGTGAGGGCATGATTGATGCCGCCTTCAAGACGCTGGAGAACATCCTGCGGGAGAACCCGGACGACGCCGAGGCCAAGTCCGTCGAGGCCGAGGTGCTCTGGCTCAAGGGCGACGAGCTCCTGGCCGCCAACCTCATGGACCGGCTCCTCAACCAGGACCCGGCGCTGGCCTCCGCGCGGCTGCTGCGCGCGCGCTACTTCCTGGTCAGCGGCTTCCCGGACCTGGCCGAGTCAGACCTGAACGCCGTGAAGGGCGCTGACGCGGAGCGGCCGGAGGTGGTGACGCTGCGCGCACGGGTGCTGCTGGCCCTGGGCCGGGCCGCGGACGCGGAGGAGGCCCTGCGCGGGCTGGTGGAGGCGCAGCCGCAGAACGCCGACGCGCTGGCGTGGCTGGCGGAGACGGTGCGGGTGCAGGGCCGCCGCGCGGATGCGCAGTCCCTGGTGGACCAGGCGCTCCAGCTCAACCCGCGGCTGGCCCGGGCGCAGTACGTGCGCGGGCGCTCCCTGGAGGAGCAAGGGGACCGCCGCGGCGCGGAGGAGGCCTACCGCTTCGCGCTGTCCGCGGAGCCCCGCTTCGCGCCCGTTCACGCCCGGATGTGGCGCATCCACTTGAATGCGGACCGCATCACGGACGCGGAGACGTCGCTGGAGCTGCTGCTCAGCATGAGCGAGGCCACCATCGAGGAGAAGGCCCAGCTCGCCGCCCTCTATGCGCGGATGCAGACGAAGGTGACGCAGGGCCTCAAGCTCATCGACGAGGCCCTGAAGCGGGAGCCGGAGAACCCGGACTACCTCCGCACCCAGAAGGCGCTCAACACGCTGCTGCCGAAGCCCAAGAAGAAGTCCTCGGGCCCGATCATCATCCGCGGCCGCCGCTGACCACCGCCCGCGGCGCGGCCTCCGGTCCGGGAAGGCCGGGGGCATCCGCCACCACGCGCTCCAGGGCCTTGAGTCCCTTGCGCTGGCCCACCGCCACCACCGTGAGGTTCTCCCGGTTGAAGTAGCGCCGGGCCACCTCGCGCACGCGCGCGGCGGACTGCGAGTCCACCAGGTCGGCGCGGTGACCAAACGACTCCGGCGTGCGGAACAGCTCCGTGCCGCCGAACCAGCCGGACAGCTCGCCCGGCGAGTCCTGGGAGAACTCCAGCAGCATGCGGTGCCGGCGCTTGGCGCGCGCCAGCTCCTCTTCGCCCACCTCGTTCTCACAGAGCGTGGACAGCACGCGGAAGGCCTCGGTGATGACCGTTGCGGCCTTCTCCGGCGCGCTGGCGGCCTCAATCTCGAGGAGCCCCGCGTCGTGGTACGCGTCCAGCGACGCGCTCACGGAGTACGCTAGGCCGCGCTTCTCCACGATTTCGAACGGCAGCCGCGACGACAGGCCGTCATCCAACACGCGGCGGATGATCTGCAGCGCGGGGTAGTCCTCGTGCTGCTCGGGGACGCCGCGGAAGTTGAGGCGGAACTCCGTCTGCGACTCGTCATGGCTGACGAAGTGCAGGCGCGGGCCGGGCGGAGTGAGGGGCGGCGGCGCCTCGACGCTGGACGGGCCGCGCGGGAGCCGGGCGAAGGCTCGCTCGGTCATCTCCAGGACTTCCGAGTGCTTCACCCGGCCGGCGGCGGTGACGACGATGTTCCCCGCGACGTAGTGCTGGGCGAAGTGCTCCAGAATCTGCGGGTGCGTCATGTTCGTGACGGACTCGCGCGTGCCGGCGATCTTCAGGGCCAGCGGGTGTCCGGGGAAGAGCAGGTGCTTGGACAGGTTGTCCAGGTCGATGTCCCGGCCCTTCTCGTCCACCTCGTCGAGCATCTCCTCGAGGATGATCTGCCGCTCCACCTCCATGTCGGTGAGGCGGGGACGGGTGAGCATGTCGCCGATGATGTCCAGGCCCACGCGCAGGTGCGCGGGGTGGATGGGCGTGTAGTAGTACCCGTGGTCCCGGGTGGTGACGCCGTTGAGGTTGCCGCCGACCTCTTCCACCGCCGCGTTCATCTTCACGGTGTCCGGCCAGCCCTCGCTGCCGCGGAAGAAGAGGTGCTCCAGGTAGTGGCTGACGCCATTGCTGACGAGCGTCTCGTGGCGGCTGCCCGTCCGCACGTAGACGGCGAGCAGGGCGGTGTGGAGGTGGGGCGTCTCGATAGTGACGACGCGCAGCCCGGAGGGCAGCACGTCCCGGTACGTAGTGAAGCTCATGCGCGAGGAAGCCTTAACACGAAGGCCGTCCCCTGGCCGGGAATACTCTGGCAGGAGAGCGAGCCACCGTGCACCTGGAGGATTTGCTGACTGACGGCCAGGCCCAGGCCCGTGCCCCCCTCCTTGGTGGTGAAGAAGGGCTCGAAGAGGTGCTGTCGGATATCCTCCGTCATGCCCTGTCCGGTATCGCGCACCGTGACTTCCACGGCGTCCTCCGCCGGACGGGTGATGATGGTGAGGCGGCCGCCGGACGGCATGGCCTCGCGGCTGTTTCGCAGCAGGTTGAGGAAGACCTGCCGCAACTGGCCTTCGTCGGCGAGCACGTGCGGGGTATCCAGGGCGAAGTCGCGCACCACTTCCACGCCGGCGCGCTCCAACTCCTCGCGGGTGAAGTCGAGCACGGTGTCCAGCACGGCGGTGACGTCGCGCGGGTCCAGGTCGGGCCGGGGCGGGCGGGCCATGCGCAGGTACTGCTCGGTGACATCCGCCAGGCGGTCCACCTCCTGGGTGACGGCGGAGATGAGGTCCTTCACCTCGGCCGCGTCCTCGGGGGTCGCGAAGCGGGCGGCTTCGAACCCGTCCTGGAGCAACTCCACGTTGAGGCCAATGGAGGACAGGGGGTTGCGCACCTCGTGGACGATTTGCGCGGAGATGCGGCCCACGGCGGCCAGTTGCTCCGCGCGCATGAGGGCCTCGGCCTGGGCCTTGAGCTGGGCCTCGCGCGCCTGGAGCGAGCGGGCCATCTGGTCGAACTCCCGGGCCAGGACGGCCACCTCGTCGTCGCCGCGCACGCCTAACTGAGCGTTGTAGTCACCGCGGCCGATGCGGGACACGCCGCGGATGAGGTTGCGCATGGGGCGCAGCGTGCGGGCGGACCAGGCGGTGGCGCCCACGCCCACGGCGATGGCGGCCACGGAGAAGCCGATGATGAAGAGGCCGGTGGTGCGCTCGCGCTCCTCGGCGCCGTCCACGCGCTCGCGGATGCGGTTGGACAGGGCGGCGCGCAGCACGCGAATCTCGCGGCCGATGGAGTTCTCCTCCTGCCGCAGCGCGGCGGTGGCGACGGCGACCTGTTCCCGGTCCGGATTCTCCGTGGACAGGACGGCGAAGACGGCCTCCGCGGCGCGGCCGTAGTCGCGGTAGCGGGTCTGGAGCTCGCCGAAGCGGTCCTCCAGGCCCCGGATGAAGGGCCCCTCGCTGTCGGGGGCGGAGGCCAGCACCTCATGCGCCTTGGCCTGGGCGGCGGCGAGCCGCTGGGTCATGAGGGGTGAGTTGTAGGTCCGGGCCAGCCGGATGAAGGCGCGGCGGATTTCGACGTTGCCCTCTTGAATCAGGCGCTCGGTGTCCTTCTCCTGGGTGGCGTGGAAGGTCTCCAGCTCCGCGGCGTCCTGGGAGAGCTGGAGGTAGCCCTGGCTCACCAGCCGGATCTCCAGCCGGTTGCGGTGGAGCTCCGTCACGCTGAACAGGGACACCAGCCCGAAGGTGCCGAGCACCACGGCGTAGCCCAGGAAGATGCGTGTCGCGAGGGAGAGCTTCACGGGCATTCCTCGCTACGTGGCGGGCCGTCCAACCGCAAGTCTCGTCTCCAGGGGGCGCAGGCGCCTGCTCGGGGGCCGCCGAGGGGGAGGGGCTACCTCCAGTGGGTCTCAGCGTACTCCAGGGGGCGCATCCCGACACGTCTCGACTGCGCTGACTCGGTCTTCCAGGACCCAGGGCTCGGGAAGGTCAAGAGCTTGGTTTGTGCGAGACCTTGTCCACCGGGACGTCGGACTGGTTTCTCGGCGCAAACTCCAAACAGATGGCGTGTGGATTTGTATGGACGATTGCAGAAGTGGTGGAAATTTTAATGTTGTATGGGGTTTTGTTTGGCTTTCTGGCGGGTGTCAAGGTGTTTGTGTCTGTCTTCTGGTTGGTTCTTGTTTGGAGGGTGGTTTGAGTTGTTTGATGTGGATCGTGCTATGTCGTGTCTGGGATCTCCGGTTGGAGCAAATTGCCGCATCCTCTGTCACGACAACTATGACCTGAAGGCAGATGGCGACGGGTCGTCAAACTGGCTTCTGGCGGCGGAAGCTTGATGGTGTTGCATATGGCGAAGCTCAGGGGTTTTGTTGGAGCGGCGGTGCTGGTGATGCTGTCCGCGTGCGGTCCTGCGGAAGAGCAGCTTTCTGGCGATGGTGAACTCTCCTCAAGCAGCATTGAGTTGAGCTCCGTCATTCCGGTTCCCGATGCGGAGATGTTGCAGGCGCTGACGAGTTCATGCCAGCCTGCGAGCGAAGGGAACTGCATTGGCGCTGGCTACCTGGCCTGTACTGACTGGTCTGCTCAATACGAGTGCGCACCGAAGACGGCTTGCGACCCGATGAACCCTATCTGCAAGACGCGCGTCGACGGGCAGTTGGTGACGACTGGTACCGAGTACCAGGATCGCAACAGCTATCGCGTGTGCTCCAATCCGCAGGGCGGAACCTGCACGGAGTACCGGTTTGATCGCGCTAGGACGTGCGGGTGCGGTGGCGGGTATCCCGTCTCCGAGATCTGAGACGCGGCTCATCCGCGACGGGGAGGCGCTGGCGCCACTGTTCGCTTGATGCCCAGATAGCATTCGGCCCGGCCCCTCGTGTGAGGAGCCGGGCCGTTTTCCTTCCAGCGCCCGCGGGCCTCAGTGGGACGCGGCGGGCGTGGGCACCGCTTCGTCCTCACCCGTGGCCCGCTTCGCGTCGCCGCGGAGCTTCTGCATCAGCACGTAGAGCCCGGGGATGAACACGAAGTTCACCACCGTGGACACCAGCATGCCGCCGAACACCGCCGTCCCCAGGGAGTTGCGGGACGCCGCGCCGGCGCCGGAGGCCGTCATCAGTGGCACCACGCCCAGGAGGAAGGCGATGGACGTCATCAGGATGGGGCGCAGGCGGACCTCTGCCGCCTCCACCACCGCGTCGATGGCGCTCTTCCCGCCCTCCCGGAGCTGCTCGGCGAACTCCACGATGAGGATGGCGTTCTTGCTGGCCAGGCCGACCAGCATCACCAGTCCCACCTGGCAGAACACGTCGTTGGCGAACCCGCGCGCCAACTGCAGCCCCAACGCGCCCATGATGGCCAGGGGCACGGAGAAGATGATGACCAGCGGCAGGCTGAAGCTCTCGTACTGCGCCGCGAGCACCAGGAAGACGAAGAGCAGACCCAGCGCGAAGATGATGGCCGTCTGCCCGCCGCTCTCCTTCTGCTCCAGGCTGAGGCCCGTCCACTCCGCGCTCATGCCCTGAGGCAGGTGCTGCGTGGCCAGCGCTTCCATGGCCTCCAGCGCCTGGCCGGAGGACACGTCCGGCGCCGGCTGCCCGTTGATCTCCGCCGAGCGGAACAGGTTGTAGTGGCGGATGACCTGGGCGGACACGGTGGGCTCCACCTTTACCAGCGACTCCAGCGGAATCATGTCCCCGGTGTCGCTGCGCACGTAGAAGGCGCCGATGTCCGACGGACTGTCGCGGAACTGCTGCTCCGCCTGGACGTACACCCGGTAGGTGCGGTTGGCGTAGTTGAAGTCGTTGACGTACTGGCTGCCCATGTAGACCTGCATGGTGCCGAACACCTGCTCAATCGGCACGCCGAGCGCCTTCGCCTTCTGCCGGTCCACCTCCACGTCGAGCAGCGGCGTGTCCGCGTTGAAGGTGCTGAAGGCACCGCGCAGTTGCCCGTGCTCGTTGGCCTTCGCCACCAGCATCTGCGTGGCCGCGGCCAGGTCATCCAGCGAGCTGGTGCCGTCGATGTCCTCGACGATGTACTGGAAGCCGCCCACGCTGCCGACGCCTCGGATGGCGGGCGGCTGGAAGGGCATCACGCGCGCTCCGCCGATGCGGCTCAGCGGGGCACGCAGCCGCTCCACCAGCGCGGCCACCGACTGGTCCTTGCCCTTGCGCTCCTCCCAGGGGCTCAGCGACGTGAAGATGGTGCCCATGTTGGGGCCGCTGCCCATCATGGAGAAGCCGCCAATGGCGAACATGGCGCGCACCTCGGGCTGCGCCTGCAAGATCGCCTCCGCCTCCGCCAGCACCTTCTCCGTCTGGGCGAGCGACATGCCCTCGGGGCCCTGGATGGAGATGATGAGGTAGCCCTGGTCCTCGTCGGGGATGAAGCCCGTGGGCGCGGCGCGGAACAGCAGCGCCGTGCCGCCGATGCACGCCAGGAAGGCGAGCAGGACCAGGACCGGATACTTCAGCAACTTGCGCAGGTTCCGCCCGTAGATGGCCTTCGTGCCGTCCAGCACCGTGTCCACCCAGCGGAAGAAGACCCACTTCGGTCCCTCGTGGTGCCTCAGCATCTTCGCGCTGAGCGCCGGGGTGAGGGTGAGGGCGCAGAAGGTGGACAGCGCCACGGAGGCGGCGATGGTCAGCGCGAACTGCCGGTAGATGGCGCCGGTGGTGCCCGGGAAGAGCGCCACCGGGACGAACACCGCCACCAGCACCACGGAGATGGCGATGACCGCGCCGGTCACCTCTTTCATGCCCTCGCGCGCGGCCTGCACGGGGGACAGGCGCCGCTCCACCATCAACCGCTCGATGTTCTCGATGACGACGATGGCGTCGTCCACCACCAGACCCGTGGCCAGCGTGAGGCCGAAGAGGGTGAGGGTGTTGATGGAGAATCCCATCAGGTGGACGAAGGCGAAGGTGCCGACGAGCGAGACGGGGAGGGTGAAGGCGGTGATGAGCACGCTGCGCCAGCCGTGCAGGAACAGGAAGATGACGAGGATGACGAGGACGATGGCTTCCACCAGCGTCTTGATGACCTCGTTGATGGAGGCGCGGACGGCCAGGGTGGTGTCGGTGCCTGTCTGGAACTGCATGCCGGGCGGGAACTGCTTCGACAGGCGCTCGAGCTCCGCGTACACGCCGTCGCGCACGTCCAGCGCGTTGGCGGTGGGCAACTGGAAGATGCCCAGGCCCACGCCCGTCTTGCCGTTGAAGCGCAGGACGGTGCCGTAGTTCTCCGCGCCCAGCTCCACGCGGCCCACGTCCTTCACCCGGATGCTCGTGCCATCCGTGTTCCGCATCAGGACGATGTCGCCGAACTCCGCCGGCTCCACCAGCCGGCCCCGGGCCCGCACCGCGATCTGGTAGGGCTGGTCCTCGGTGGACGGCGGCTGGCCAATCTGACCCGCGGCCACCTGGAGGTTCTGCTCCTGGAGCGCGCGCGTCACGTCCTGGGGCGTGAGCTTGCGGCGCGCCAGCTCCGTGGGGTCCAGCCACAGGCGCATGGAGAACTTGCGCTCGCCGAAGATGCGGACGTCACCCACGCCGGGCACGCGCTTGATGGCGTCCTTCAGGCTCACGTCGGCGTAGTTGCTGAGGAACTTGGCGTCGTAGCGGTTGTCCTCGCTGAACAGGCCCACCGTCAGCAGCATCTGGCTGGAGGCCTTGTTGACGACGATGCCCGTCTGGTTCACCTGTGAGGGCAGGCGCGCCGCGGCGCGGCTGACGCGGTTCTGCACGTCGACGGCGGCCACCTCGATGTCGCGCGTGGCATCGAAGGTGATGGTGATCTGGCTGGTGCCGTCGTTGCTGCTGGTGGAGGTGATGTAGCGCATGCCCTCCACGCCGTTGAGCTCCTGCTCCAGCGGGATGGTGACGGCGCTCTCCACCACCTCGGCGCTCGCACCCACGTAGGTGCTCGACACGGTGACTTGTGGCGGCGCCAGGTCCGGGTACTGGGCGATGGGCAGCGTGGGGATGGCAATCAGGCCCACCAGCGTCAGCAGGATGGAGCAGACGATGGCGAAGACGGGCCTACGGATGAAGAAATCGACGAACATGGTGCTTTATCCGGCCCTTCGTTCAGCGGCTCCCGCCGACAGTGCCGCCACCATTGCCAGAGGCCCGGGGCGGGCCGCTATCAGTGGGGGCGTTGGGGGCGTTGGCCTGCTTGGGTTTCACCGCCATGCCATCACGCAGCGCTTGCAGCGAGGACACGGCGACCTGGTCGCCCGACTGGAGCCCGCTCTCCACCACGTAGGCCATCTCGCCCAGCGCGCCGAGCGTGATGGGGCGGCGCTCCACCACCGTCTTCCCGTCCTTCGCCAGGACCACCAGCGCGAAGGGCTGACCGCTCTGCCGCACGATGGCGAGCGCGGGAACCTGCAGCGCATCCCGGGCCGAGTACACGAGCCGCGTGCGCACCAGCTCGCTGGGCCGCAGGCCCACGGTGTTGCGGAAGGCGGCCTTCACCTCCACCAACTGGGTACGCGGGTCCGCCTGGGGCGCGATGTAGAAGACGTTGCTGGTGAGCAGCACCTTGCCCGTGCCGTCGAGGATTTCGAGCGCGGTGTCGGGCTTCATCGACCGGGCGCGCGGCGACGGCACCGACACGCTCACCTCGAGCACGTCCGCCTGCGCCACGCTGGTGAGCGGCGTCGTCATGCCCACGTAGTCACCCAGCCGCACCAGCACGTCGCCCATCGTGCCCGCGAAGGGCGCGCGCACCACGTGGTACTGGAGCTGCACCTGGCGCTGCGTCACCTGCGCGGCGGATGAACGCGCCGCGGCCTGGGCTGCCTCCACCTGCGCGCGGCCCTGCTCCAGTTCCTGCGCGCTCGCGAGCCCTTCCTTGTAGAGCGCCTCGGTGCGCTCCAGCGTGCGGCGCGCCAGCTCCAGGCTCACCTGGGTGGAGCTGAGCTGCGCCTGCGCGCTGTCGAGCGCGGCGGTGCCTTCGCGCGAGTCCACCTCGATGAGTGCGGCGCCGGCCTCCACCTTGTCACCGGGACGCACGTGAATCTTGCGCACGTAGCCCGCGACCTGGGGCAGCACGTTGACGTTCTGCCGCGACGTCAGCGAGCCCAGGTACTCCCCCGTTTCGCGCACCTCGCGCGGGGTGAGCGTCACGACTTCCACCTCGCGGAGCGGAGGGGGCGGCGGGGCGGCCTTCTGGCCCGAACAGCCCGCCACCACCGCCAGCAGGGTGACACCCCACATCGCCTTCATCTGATGATTCACCAGTCGCACCGCGCCTCCGTCAGGAATGCGTCCAGGCGCGCCTGGACGAGCTCGAATTCACGCAGCACCAGGGTCAGCTCCGCCTGGCGCAGGGCCGCTCCGCTTTGCACCAGCTCGAGGCTGCTGCCGCGGCCCACTTCAAAAGAACGGCGGGTGAGGCGATCGGTCCGGTCCGCGAGGTCGCGGGACGCCACCGCCGTCGTCACCAGGGCCTCGGCCACCTCCACGGCGCGCCGGGCCTGGGCCACCTGAATCGACACGTCGCGGCGGGTGCTCTCCAGCGCCTCCGCCGCCTGGCGCTCGAGCCCCTCTCGCTCGCGAATCAAGCCGCCGCGCAGGCCGCCTTCCCAGATGGGGACGGAGAGCACCGCGGACACACTCCAGATGGCCACGCGGCCGAAGCCGGGGTCCGTGGTGAGGCCCACTGCGGTGCTCGACAGGCCCAGCGTGGGCAGGTAGCCGGCGGTGGCTTGTTGGCGGCTGTCGCGCGCGGACTCCAGCTGCGCGCGCGAGGCCACGAGGTCCGTCCGCTCGTTCATGTCCTTCAAGGGCGTGCAGGCCCGCTGTGTCTCGTTCACCAGCCCCTGGAGGTTGAAGTCCCGGCTGACGCCAACGGCGTTGCCGAAGCCCACCGCCAGACCCAGGGCCTCACGGCTGCGCCGCAGCTGTTCGTCTCCCGCGACGAGGGCGCCGCGCGCCACCGCCACGTCCTGCTCCACGCGCACCACGTCCAACTGGTTGCCCGCGCCCAGTTCATAGGTGCGCTGCGCGAGCGCGAAGCGCTCCAAGGCCTGCCGCAGGCCCACGCGGTTGATCTCCGCTGCCCGCTCCGCCGCCACCGTGGACACCAGCACCTGGGCCAGCCCCCGCGTGAGCAGCCGCCGCGTCTCGCCCAGCGTCGCCGCCGCGCCTTCCTCGGCGGCCACGGCCGAGGCGCGCCCGCGCCAGGCGCTGACGTCCACCAGGGATTGCGTCACGTTCGCCGTGGCGGTGATCAGCGGCGTGGAGGGACCGCGGGTGTCGCCGCCACCAATGCCCACCAGCGGCGTACCGCCAGCGCCCACGGGGAGGTCGGGGTTGAGGAGGTCCACACCGACACTGGACGACAGACGCGCATTGGGTAGCAGCGCAGCCAGGGCCTGCCGGGAGCGGCCAGCGGCGCGCTCCACGCCGGCTTCGGCGCTTCGGAGGTCGGTGGAGCGCTCCCGGACGAGCGCGAGCGCCTCGTCCCAGGTCGTTACCTGCCGCTGGGCGGGGGCAACGGGGGTGAGCATCGCGTCCTCCACCTTCGGCTGGAAGGGGACGGGCGCAGGAATGGACGGTGACGGCTCGGTCAGCGTCGACGCTGCGACGAGCGCCAAAAGAATGACGGAAGAGGATGCCATACGAGGAGGAAGAAATGAGGGAACTGCGTGTGGGCTGAAAACTTCCCCCCCGTTGTGACCAAACGCGTCGCGTCGATGTAATTGACAACGGTTGTAGTCTGCAACCATCTTTAGGGGGAGATGACTGTCCCGGAGCAAATGGCCTCGCTGCGGCGCGCCGTCCGCCGCCGCCTCACCGAGCGGCTGGGCGAGCGGACCAGCAGACCCTTCATGCAGTTGTTGGCGCTGAAATCCATTGCCGACGGTGTGCGCAGCCAGTCCGCCATCGCGGAGCGGCTGATCGTGGACGCACCCGCGGTGAGCCGGCTCGTCGCTCGCCTGGAGGAGGACGGCCTGGTGAAGCGAAGCACCGCGGAAGATCGCCGGTGTGTGCGTCTGGAGCTGTCCCCGGCCGGCCAGGCCGAGCTGAACCTGCTGCGCGACGCGCTCCTTTGGATGGACGAGGAGCTGCTTCGCTACCTCTCGACGCGGGAGATGGAGGAGTTCAAGCGCCTCATGGCCAAGCTCCAGACGGGCCTCATGCAGGCCCGGGGCCCGGTACCGCTGGACAGCTGCGGTTCGTCCGACTCCTGATGTGGAAATGACGAAGGGCCCGGCCCTGGAGGTCCTCCAGGATGCCGAGCCCTTCAAGGTGCCCATAGAGGGGCGGGTGCGTCAGGCCTGCGCGGGCTTCGACTCCGCGTTGGCCGGAGCGCTCTCGGGCGCCTGCTGCTCGGTGTCGGCCGGGGCCTCCGTCTTGGGGGTGGCCTGGGCCTCGGCCTCGGCGCGCACGCGCGACGTCTCCTCGGTGCGCTGGTCGCTGGCGGCGACCTCCTCGGGCGTCAGCTCCGTGCGGTCGGCGAGCATGCCCGTCTTCTTCTCCAGGTCCTTGATGGCCCGGCGAATCAGGTCGCGCTCCAGGAGCGTGCGGTTGAGGCGCTTCTCCAGGGCCTTGTACTTGTCGCGGCTCAGGTCCAGGTCGTGCTTGGTGGCGGCATAGACGCGCTGCTGCGTCTCGTTGCGGCCCTTCACCCGGCGCAGCTCCTTCTCCAGCTCCACCGCGCGGTTGCGGTCCTTGTTCGCCGCCTGCTCCAGCCGCTCCATCTTCTCGCGGTCGGCGTCATTCAGCTCGCGGTAGCGGCGCTGGCCACGCTCCTGCGGCACCGTCTCCGTCGCCGTGGGCACCACCGGCACCACCGCGGCGATGACGGCTTCGCCCTCCTGGGCGGGCGCGGCAATCTGCGTGGCGGGCGCGGCGATGGGGGCGGGCGCGGCCGGCGCGGGCTGCGGGCGGCGGCCCTTGGACTCCATCTCCGCCTTCAGCCGCTGGTTCTCCACCAGCGCGTGGGACAGCTCCTCACGGGTCCGCTCGAGCTGCGTGGAGGCGTTGCGCTCCACCTCGGCGCGCGCCTTGGCCAGGTCCTGCGCGCTCTTGTCGGACTCCTTCTGCTCGTAGAGCTTGCGCTTGGCCTGCTTCAGCTGCTCCTTCACGTCGTGAAGTTGAGTGCGCTGCTCGTCCAGCTCCTTCTGCTTGCGCTGCAGCTCCGCCTCGGCCTTGGCACGCGCCTGGGTGTCCGTCACCAGCTCGGCGCGGGGCGCCGACGACGACGTGGACGACGAGGGAAGCGCGGCGTGCTTGGGGCCGGCGAAGAGATTGAAATAGAGCGAGATGGCGAGCCCGACAGCAAGGGCGAGGACCAGGACCAGCACGGGAACGACCTCCACGGGGAAATGCAAAAAGCGGGGCAGCCTACCGTCAGCCCCCAGGGCGTCAAGGGTCCACTGCTAGACGTGCCTCGGTTCACTCCCTGCGTCGCCCCGGCCAGCGGCCCGGCGGGCGTCCGGAGCGCCGTCCGTCGCCTCAGTACGCGTACTCCCAGCCGCCGCGCCCACCGGTGCGGGCTCCCAGGCGGGCGCCCAGCTCCCGCAGCCGGCGGACCCGCTCGGGGATGGGCGGGTGCGTGGAGAACAGGGCCATGACTCCGCCATGGTGGAGCGGGTTGACGATGAAGAGGTGGGAGGTGGCCGGGGCCCTGTCGTAGGGAATGGCCTCCGCGCCGCGTTCCAGCTTCAGCAGGGCATTGGCGAGCGCGTCCGGGTCGCCCGCCAGCTCGGCGCCCGTCTGGTCTGCCCCGTACTCCCGTGAGCGGCTGACGGCGAGCTGGAGCAGCGTGGCGGCGATGGGGGCCACCAGCAGCAGGCCCAGGTTGGCGAAGGCGCTGCCCAGTCCGCCGCGCTCGTCGTTGTCGCCCCGGCTGAGCATGGAGCCGCCGAACCAGAAGAGCATCTGCGCGGCGTAGCTGATGATGCCGGCCAGGGTCGCCGCCACCGTGCCGATGAGGGTGTCCCGGTTGCGCACGTGCCCCAGTTCATGGGCCAGCACGCCTTCCAGCTCGCGCCGGTCGAGCAGCTCCATCAGGCCCGCCGTCACAGCGATGGCGGCGTGGCTCGGGTTGCGGCCCGTGGCGAACGCGTTGGGCGCCGCCGTGGGGAGGATGTAGACCTTGGGCTTGGGCATGCCCGCGCGGGAGGCCAGCCGCGCCACCATGTCGTGCAGCCAGGGCGCCTGCTCGTAGGGCAACGGCTTGGCGCCGTGGATGGCCAAGGCAATCCGATCGCTGAACCAGTAGGAGCCGAAGTTCATCACCACCGCGAAGAGGCCGGCGAAGAGCAGGCCTCGCGGGCCGCCCAAGCGGTCGCCGATGACGAGCACCAGGGCCGTGAGCCCGGCCAGCAGCACGGTCGTCTTGAGCGTGTTGCCCAGCCGGTGCCAACCGCCTCCGCCGTGCAGTGCTGGCCGGTCCGCACCGGCGCGGGCCGTATCGTGGGAAGAATTGAGCGCCATGGCCGCCTCGTTTCCGGAGGCCCTGCGGGGCCCTCTGGAAACGTAACCAAGCGCGAGGGCTCGGCAATGACGGGGGACGGCACGCCCCCCGGGGACAGGGGGCAGGCGGCCTGGATGCAACGGGGC
The DNA here is from genome assembly GCF_010998615.1 of Myxococcus sp. CA023. Taxonomy (GTDB): domain Bacteria; phylum Myxococcota; class Myxococcia; order Myxococcales; family Myxococcaceae; genus Myxococcus. The sequence continues at coordinate 45,350 of NZ_JAAEAH010000031.1, forward strand.
ACCCTCCACCCAGCCCCTTGCCCCTTACCGCTCCTACGGGCGCTCGGCCGTCGCGCCGCGCAGCGGAGAGCGCAAGCGGATGGGCGGCGACTCCGGCGCGGGGCGGATCCACCGCTTGGGCGCGAGGCCGTCCACCTCTTGAGCGAGGTCCACGTCCGGGTCCACCAGCAGCTCGGCGGGGCGGCCATTGAGCGACACCTGGGCGTCGACGTGGACCTGGACGCGGCCCTTGCCCTGCGCCTCGAAGTCCCGGGCGATGTGCCGCGCCAACTGGAGGATGAGGTCCGGCTGCACCGACATCTCCCGCTCCTGGAGGCGGGTGAGGTATTGGCTGGGCGCGACGTGCCACTCCCGGTCCGACGCCGGGTCGCGGACGATGAATGTCACGCTGCCGTTCTTCTCGCGCGCCATCACTCGCCAGGAGAAGCGCATGCCCTGCTCGTGCCACAGGACGTTGCCGCCGTAGAGGTGGGTGCGCAGCGGAATGGCGACCTGCATGACGGCGTAGGTCAGGGCCAGTCCGAGCGCCACCTGTCCCTTCCAGCCGGGAGCGCTCAGGGCGGGCGTCACGGGCGTTTCTGAGGCGGCCGAAGTCGCGACGGACGTCCGCGCGAGGCAGGCGCGCAGCCCGTGGAACAGCCGCCGTGGCCAGGAGGCTTCGAAGAAGACCAGGGCCCCGGTGACCATGATGACGGGGAACATTCCAATGGGAAACAGCGCGGAGGTGGCCGCGTGGAACCCGAGCACCACCACATAGGCGAAGGGCCGCAGCTTCCGGGTGAGGAGGAAGGCGACGATGGTGGTGTCGAAGAGGAATCCCGACCAGGCCGCGACGTAGGCGACCCAGGGCTCGTCGAGCATGGGACCGATGACGGGCAGGCTCGTCCGAGCCGACAGCCAGATGCTGAGTGGCTGGGCATGGAGCAGCCAGTCACCGGTCAGCTTCGCCAGCCCCGCGAAGACGTACACCACGCCCACCTGGAAGCGCAGCAGCAGCGTGCACCACGAGGGCAGCCAGTCACTGCGCAGCGCGGGCTTGCGCCAGGCATCCACCGAGAAGGCCCGGTGCGCCGGCACGACGAGCATCAGCCCGAGGAGCAGGCTCACCAGGTAGTAGTGATTGAGGTAGTTGCTGACGTCCACGAGCTGGACGTAGGTGAAGGCGACGAACAGCAGGCCCACTGTCACGCGGTAGAAGAGGCCCGCCGCCATGCAGAGCCCGAGTAGCGCGAGCACCGCGAAGACAGTGTGCATCCACGGCGCCGGCAGCGCGGGCACCCAGCCGAAGCCCCAGTAGGTGAAGTGGAAGCGGGGGCCGGTGAACAGCACGTCCACCCAGCCGAAGGCGAGGAACCGGACCGCTGAGACGAAGATGAGCAGCCCCAGCGCCACGCGGAACGCCACCAGCGCCGCGATGTCTCGCGGCGCCAGCAGCACCTTCCAGATGCGCCCGGACGCGGGGCGCTCGCAGGACGCCACCTCAGTCATTGTCCCCCTCGACGGACTGAGGCAGCTCCAGGTCCAGCACGGTGACGAGCTCCGTCTTGAGCACATCCGTCACGCTCTTGATGGCGTCGTACATCGTACGCATCGCGGCCTTGTCCTGAGCCAGGACCGTCGCCAGGTCTTCACCCGGAACAGCGTCGATGCCCGCCGCCGCCGCCGCGTTGCGCTCGCGCAGCTTCGCCGCCAGCGCGTCGGCGCCCGAGGCCTCGAGCAGGTCGTCGAAGCCCGTGCCGGAGAAGTTCTCGCCGCAGCCTTCCGTGATGCGCCGGTAGCCCACCAGGTTGGCCCGGATGTTCGCCTTCGAGCGCGCGGCGAACTGCGACTCCAGGTGCTCCGGGCACGTCGACGTGGAGCAGTCACGCAGCGCCAGCGGCCGTGCCACCTTGAGGTCTTTCACCTCGCGCTCGAAGTAGAAGATGGCGTCGCTCACGGAGTTCAGCGCCGCCTGCGTGGAGGGGTACACGGCATTGCCGGAGCCCGCCGTCGTCAACGTCCGGCCGAAATTCTCCCCGTCCGGGGCCCACGCGTTCACCAGCGCGTCCGCGCGGCGGTGGACGTCGGCGGCCACCACGGCGGCGTACGCCCGCTTGCGCGCGGCCCGCTCGTCCGCGGACAGCGCCGCCCACGTGCCCTGGGACACGATGACGGAGGTGCCGGGGCAGGCGGTGTCGTTGCCCTCGAAGAAGAGCAGGTACTCCAGCGCGTACAGGCCGCGGCGGCTCACCAGTGAGCCGTCGAAGCTCTCCGACTCGTAGCTGCGGTTGACGAGCTGCTCCTCGAGGGCGCACCGGCTGACCAGGGGCCACGAGTAGATGTTGTCGCGAATCTCCGCGCCGCCCGGGAGGCTGCGGGGCGCGGCGGGACCGAACTGCATCACCTCCGCCATCTGCCACACGTCCATGGCCTGGTGGTAGGCCTCGCGCGCGGCGTCTCGCGTGGTGGCATCCGGCGTGGCCGCGTGGGCCGCGACGGCGCTCTCCAGCGCGGTGGCCGCGGACTGGAACTCACGTGCCGTCTGCAGCACACAGGCTCCGGACGACTCCAGCAGCGCGGCGCGCGTCGCGGCCACCGTGTCGCCCGGATTGTCCGTCCCTGCGTCCGGCGGAGTCACCTTGTCCGACTTGCACGCGGACAGCGAGAGGAGGGCGGGCACCGCGAGCGCGATGGCACGCGCACGCAGGACGGAGAGGGGGCGCGATGACTCGGTGTTCATGTCCGGGCTCGCTAACACGCCGATGTTGTTAATGACAATCAACTTCAAAGTTTGCGGGAGAAACGTGCGAGTTTCCACAGGTTGGGTGTTGACCCGTCGCGGTCTTCCGGAGTACGAGGCGGACACGAAGAAACTGATAACGATTATCGTTTGCAGTTCGACGAGTTCCTGAGGAGGGGAAAACATCATGTTGAAGACGGTGAAGCACCGTAGCTTCCTGGTGCGTGGAGCCGCGTTGGCGCTCACGCTGGCGTGCATGACGGGCTGTGGCGACGACGACGAGCCCACTCCGACGCCTGACGCGGGCACCAACACGGACGCCGGTACGGACGCGGGCACGAACCCGACGCCTGACGCCGGCACTGGCGCGCTGGACAGCGACATCGCGGTGGTCCGCTTCAACGAGGACGGTACGCACGACACGACGTTCGGTGCGGGCGGCGTGACGCACGTGGACTTCAGCACCGGCCGCGACGGCACGCGTGACTCGCTGTGGGACGTGCGCGTGGACGGCACGGACCGCATTGTGCTGTTCGGCAACAAGCGCGCGGATGGTACGCGCGTGGACACCGACCGCGTGGTGGCCCGCCTGACGGCGACGGGCGCACTGGACACGACGTTCGGCTCGACCGAGACGCCCAACGGGTTCAGCGTCCTCAACCTGTCCAACCTGAACGACGGCATGCGCTACGGCTTCATCCAGCCGGACGGCAAGATCATGACGTCCGGCTACACCTCCATGCCCACGGGCGTGGGGGCGCAGGCGGCCAACCGCATCGTGCTGCAGCGCCTGAACGACAACGGCAAGGCGGACGACGCGTTCGGCTGGAAGGGCGTCGTGACGTCCGCGCCGTTCCAGGCCCAGAGCGAGACCAACCCCGAGTGGGGCATGGCCGAGGCCTACGCCGCGGGCATGCAGTCCAACGGCAGCTACGTGACGACCGGCTACGGCCGCTCCGCGTCCTCTGGCAAGGTGGACCTGGTGTCCTTCCGCTACACCTCGACGGGCGCGCTCGACCCGACGTGGGGCACCGGCGGCGCCGTGGCGCTGGACCTGGTAGGTGACGACGACCGCGGCCGCAACCTGGTGGTCCTGAACGACGACCGCGTCCTGCACGTGGGCAGCGGCTCCCTGGGCGCGCAGAACATCCAGGCCCTCCTCCTGATGCAGACGCCGGACGGCCAGCCGGACACGACCTTCGCGCCGGAAGGCTACAAGACCTTCAGCCTCGACCGCCCGGAGCAGGCCTTCTTCGGCGTGGCCAAGTCGACGGACGGCAACTGGGCCGCCGCGGTGGGTTACCGCGCGGGTGGCAACCAGAACGCCGACGGCATCCTCGCCATCATCCCCACGAACGGCTCGGCGGAGGAGGTCATCATCAAGGCCACGCCGATCTCCACCACGGAGAACGACCGCTTCTGGTCCGTCGCCTTCGACTCGACCAACCGCATCTACGCGGCGGGCTTCGTGACCGAGGGTGGCGACAACGGGGACAACCAGATGGTGGTGGCGCGCTTCACCACCGACGGCAACCTCGACACGACCTTCGGCACCGGCGGCATCGCGAAGATCAACGTCGCGACCGCGGGCACCGAGGAGGCCGCTCGCGGCATCGCCATCCAGTCGGACGGAAAGATCGTCATCGGCGGTCCCATTGAGAAGAAGTAATCGCTGACGCAGTGTAGAAGCAGGAGCCGGGGAGGGCGGTCCGCGCGCGGGCGGGCCTCCATCCCCGGCTCCTGGCTTCTTGAGTCGACGGACATCCCGGTCGAGACAAGGTCGAAACGCTTCAGATGGCACTGTTCGAGCAGAAGCTGATGTGGGCGCGGAGCTGGACACTTCCGGCGCTCTTGCTGGCATGGGCCTCCCCGGCCGCGGCGCAGTCCGAGCCGCCCCAGGACGCCGCCGCCGTGGCTCCCGAGTCGTCGCAGGTGCAGGACGCCGCCGCCGTGGCTCCCGAGCCGTCTCAGGTGCAGGACGCCGCCGCCGTTCCTGAAGCGCCGCAGGCGCAGGACGCCGCCGCGGAGACGCAGCAGGCCGAGCCCGCGCAGGCGCCCGTGGGCGACGCGCCGCTAGCCACCGAGCCTCCCGCGGGCGAGCCGCTGGTGCTGGAGCCTTCACCCGAGGCGGTGGAGAAGAAATTCGAGAGCGTGGTCGTGGGCACCTCGGAGGCGCGCACGAGCGGCTCCATCCACGTGCTCAAGCCCGCGCAACTGGAGCGCTTCGAGCGCGATGACCCGGCCGCCATCCTCCAGACGGTGCCCGGCGTGTACTCCCGCGGCGAGGACGGCTTTGGCCTGCGGCCGAACGTGGGCTTGCGCGGCGTCAATCCGGACCGCAGCAAGAAGGTCACCCTTCTGGAGGACGGTGTCCTCTTCGGCCCCGCGCCGTACTCCGCGCCGGCGGCCTACTACTTCCCGCTGGCCACGCGCATGCAGAGCATCCGCGTGCTCAAGGGGCCCTCGGCCATCCAGCAGGGACCGCAGACGGTGGGCGGCTCCGTGGAGTTCATCACCCGGGACATCCCCGCGTCCGAGTCCGCCTGGCTGGACGTGGCGGGCGGCGAGTACCTCTACGGCAAGGCCCACGGCGTCTTCGGCGCCAGCACCGAGCGCGCGGGCTTCCTGCTCGAAGGCCTCCACCTGCGCAGTGACGGCTTCAAGGAGCTGGACACCGTGGGCGGCAACACGGGCTTCACCCGCAACGAGTGGATGGCCAAGGGCCGCTACCTGCTCGTCCCCGAGGGCCCCGTGCGCCAGACGCTCCAGCTCAAGCTGGGCTACTCGGACGAGGACTCGAACGAGACGTACCTGGGCCTGAGCAGCGCGGACTTCGCCGCCGCGCCGCTGCGCCGCTACGTCGCGAGCGCCCTGGACCACATGAAGTGGCACCGCACGCAGGTGGTGCTCAGCCACGAGCTCGAAGCGGGCGGGCTGGCCGTGACGACGTCCGTCTACCGGCATGACCTGAGCCGGGCGTGGCGCAAGGTGAACCGCTTCCGCGGCGCCTCCATCGCCAACGTGCTGGCGGACCCCACGAGCGCGCGCAACTCCATCTATTACGGTGTGCTCACTGGCGAGCTGGACACGTCGTCGTCCCAGGACGCGCTGCTCATCGGCCCCAACGACCGCACGTATGTGTCCCAGGGCCTCCAGAGCATCGCCCGTTGGACGGCCACCACCGGGCCGCTGAGCCACAACTTCGAGCTGGGCGCGCGCTTCCACTACGACAGCATCCGCCGCCTCCACACCGAGGATGCCTTCCTGATGCAGGGCGGTCAGCTCGTGCGGACCAGCGAGCCCACGTACACGACGGCCGACAACAAGGACTCCACGCACGCCATCGCCCTCCACGCGACGGACGCCATCGGCTGGGGGCCCCTGGTGCTGACGCCGGGCGTGCGCATGGAAATCATCCGCTCGGCGTCGCGGAACCACCTGACGGGCACCGAGTCGAGCGGTGCGCTGGAGGTGCTCATGCCGGGCATGGGCATCTACGGCGCCCTGACGCGCGAGCTGGGCCTGTTCGCGGGCGCCTATCGCGGCTTCTCGCCCCCGGCGCCCGGACAGCCGGACGCGGTGCTGCCGGAGAAGAGCATCAACTACGAGGCCGGCGCGCGGTGGACCCGCCGTGGCGAGCGGCTGGAGGCGGTGGGCTTCTTCAACGACTACTCGAACCTCACCGACATCTGCACGTTCTCCAGCGGCTGCCTCAACGATGACCTCGACCGGCAGACGGACGCGGGCAAGGCCTATATCTACGGCCTGGAAGTCTTCGGTGAGAAGACCTTCCGTCCGGGTGGGGGCGTGACGTTCCCCATCTCGCTGTCCTACACCTTCACGCGCACGCGGCTGCGTGAGGACTTCCAGTCGGCGGACCCGCAGTTCGGCAACGTGCGCGCGGGCGACGAGCTGCCCTACGTGCCCCAGCACCAGCTCTACGCCACCGCGGGCGTGGAGACGTCCTGGGGCGGCCTGGCCCTGAGCGCCTTCTATGTGGATGCCATGCGCGAGCAGGCAGGGCAGGGCGAGGTGCCTCCGGAACAGCTGACGGACGCGCTGCTGACGTTCGACGTCAACGCGAGCTGGAACTTCTCCCGCTGGGGGCAGCTGTACTTGAGCGCGCGCAACATCCTGGACGAGCAGGCCGTCGTGTCGCGCCGTCCCTACGGTGCCCGGCCCAACGCGCCTCGGACCGTCATCGTGGGCGTCAAGCTGGGCATCTGAAGCCCGGACACCACCGCGGGCGGCGTCTCGCTTCTAGAGGTAGAAGCGGTCCGTCACGCCCGCGGTGCGTTGGAGGATGGCGCTCCAGCCCAGCCACAGGGCGATGCCGCTGGCATCCGCCCGCGCTTCCGCACCCAGGGCTCCCAGCGAGCCCGTGCACCCGGCCAGCGTGAAGCGTCCTGAATCGGTCAGGTGTGTGAGGAGGGCGCGCAACGTGGGCATCCCACGCGACTCGAAGCGGTTGGTGACGTCATCGCGACCCATGAAGTCCGGGTCGTCGAGCGCCCCATCGAGGAAGCGCTCCAGGGCCCACCAGAAGAGGTACACCTCCGCCTTGCGGCCAGACGCCACGGCAGCGGCGGCGATGGACAGGCCTTGATGCACGCGGTCGTAGTCGCCGCTGTGCAGGAAGACAACCACGTGGGTCGGGGGGGCGCTCACGCGGCGCTCATACCGCCCACGAGGCGCCAGCGTCCACCCACACGCCGAGACTGACCGCCCGGCCCCTTTGGCTTGCGCCTGGGCCGCCGTGCTTGCTAGGAAACCCCGGTCATTCGGGCACTTACGCGCCATGGCACCTGGGCGGACCGGACTTCAACGAGATGGGCGACGACATCACAGCCAGACGCAAGGACGCACATCTCGACCTTTGCGCGACGGGTGACGTCGAACCCAGCGGAAACAGCACCCTGCTGGAGTGCGTCAAGCTGGTCCACTGCGCGATGCCGGAGATGTCCGTGGAGGACGTGGACCTGTCCACGGCGTTCCTGGGCAAGCGGCTGCGCTACCCGCTTCTCGTCACCGGCATGACGGGTGGGACGGAGCGTGCGGGCGCGGTGAATCGCGACCTGGCGCTGCTCGCCGAGCGCCACGGCCTGGCCTTCGGTGTGGGCAGCCAGCGCGCCATGTCGGAGGACGCCTCGCGGGCCGCGTCCTTCCAGGTGCGGCAGGTGGCGCCCACGGTGGCGCTCCTGGGCAACATCGGCATGTTCCAGGCCATCGGGCTGGGCGTGGATGGGACGCGCCGGCTGGTGGACGGCATTGGCGCGGACGGGCTGGCGCTGCACCTCAACGCGGGCCAGGAGCTGACGCAGCCGGAAGGCGACCGGGACTTCCAGGGCGGCTACCGCGTGGTGGAGCTGCTGGTGAAGGCCTTTGGCGATCGGCTGCTGGTGAAGGAGACGGGCTGCGGCATTGGCCCGGACGTCGCGCGTCGGTTGGTGGACCTGGGCGTGCGGAACATCGACGTGTCCGGTCTGGGCGGGACGTCCTGGGTGCGCGTGGAACAACTTCGCGCGTCGGGCGTACAGGCACAGCTGGGGGCGGAGTTCAGCGCGTGGGGCATCCCCACGGCGGCTGCGTTGGCCTCCGTGCGCCGGGCCGTGGGCCCGGATGTCCACCTGGTGGCGAGCGGCGGCCTGCGCACGGGGCTGGACGCGGCCAAGGTGCTGGCGCTGGGGGCGAACCTGGCCGGCATGGCGCTGCCGTTGTTCCGGGCGCAGCAGGCGGGTGGGCTCGAGGCGGCGGAGGCGGCGCTGGAGGTCATCCTGGCGAGTCTGCGGCAGGCGCTCGTGCTGACGGGAAGCAGAAGCTGCGCTGAACTGAGACAGCGGCCCCGGGTGGTCACCGGAGAGTTGAAGGATTGGTTGGCGGCGCTGTAGAGGGTGGCCGCGCCGAAGTCTGGAAGGAAGAACATGTCTGACACCGTGACGTCCCGGCTTCCCGGGTTCCACAAGCTGCCGATGGAGGAGCGCCACGCGCACCTCTCCCGCATGTTCCGGCTCACGCCCGAGGACGTGCAGCAGCTGCTGGGCTCGGAGGCGCTCCAGCCTGTCCTGGCGAACCAGATGATTGAGAACGCGGTGGGGACCTTCTCCCTCCCGCTGGGTCTGGGCCTCAACCTCCAGGTCAACGGACGTGACTACCTGGTGCCCATGGCGGTGGAGGAGCCGTCCGTCGTGGCGGCGGTGTCCTTCGCGGCGAAGATTGTCCGGGAGGCGGGCGGCTTCATCGGTGAAGCCGACCCGTCGCTGATGATTGGCCAGGTGCAGGTGTCGCGCTACGGCGACCCGACGGCGGCCACCGAGCGCATCCTGGCGCACACGGAGCAGATCCTCGCGCTGGCCAACAGCTTCCACCCGGCCATGGTGGCGCGTGGCGGCGGGGCGAAGGACGTCGAGGTTCGCGTGCTGCCGGCCCCCGAGGGCCCGCGCGGCGAGCCGTTGCTCATCGTCCACCTCATCATCGACGCCCAGGAGGCGATGGGGGCCAACCTCATCAACACCATGGCGGAGGGCGTGGCGCCGCTCATCGAGCAGATCACCGGCGGCAAGGTGTACCTGCGCATCCTCTCCAACCTGGCGGACCGCCGGCTGGCGCGCGCCATGTGCCGCATCCCCATCCCGCTGCTGGCGGACTTCGAGATGCCGGCCGAGGAGATCGCCGAGGGCATCGCCCAGGCCAGCCGCTTCGCGGAGGCGGACCCGTACCGCGCGGCCACGCACAACAAGGGCGTGATGAACGGCATTGACGCGGTGGCCATCGCCACGGGGCAGGACTGGCGCGCCATTGAAGCGGGCGCGCACGCGTTCGCCTGCCGCAACGGGCAGTACCGGCCGCTGTCCACCTGGTACCTGGAAGAGGGCCATCTGGTGGGCCGCATCGAGCTGCCCATGGCGTTGGGGACGGTGGGCGGGCCCATCAAGATCCACCCGGGCGTGCAGATGGCGCTCAAGCTGATGCAGACCACGTCGGTGCGAGAGCTCGCCATGGTGTTCGCGGCGGTGGGGCTGGCGCAGAACTTCGCGGCGCTCCGGGCGCTGGGCAGCGTGGGCATCCAGAAGGGCCACATGGCGATGCACGCGCGCTGCGTGGCGGTGACGGCGGGCGCGCGGGGCGACTGGGTGGAGAAGATCGCCAACCTGCTGGTGAAGGCGGGCCACGTGAAGGTGGAGAAGGCCCGCGAGCTGCTGGCCAGCCTCCCCGCCGAGGATGCCGCGGCCGCGACCGGCACCACGGTCTGACGCCGTGGCTCCTCGTCCTGAATCCTTGTCGGCCTTTGGCGCCGGCAAGGTCATCCTGCTGGGTGAGCACAGCGTCGTGTACGGGCACCCGGCCCTGGCCGGGCCGTTGTCGCAGGGCGTGACGGCGCGCGGCGTGCCCGCGAAGGCGTGTCAGCTCGCGTTGCCCTCCACGCTCAGCCGCCCGCAGCGGGCACAGCTCACGGCGGCGTTCGCCCGTGCAGCGGAGGTGACGGGCGCGCCGCCGGTGAAGGTGTCGCTGGAGGCGGACCTGCCGCTGGCGGTGGGCCTGGGAAGCTCGGCGGCTTTGTCGGTGGCGTGCGCGCGGTTGCTGCTCCAGGCGGCGGGGAAGATCCCCACGCCGAAGGACTCGGCGCGTGTGGCGTGGGCGATGGAGCAGGAGTTCCACGGCACGCCGTCCGGCGTGGACCACACCACCAGCGCGGCGGAGCAGTTGGTCCTCTACAGGCGCAAGCCTGGGGCCGCCAAGGGGACGGGGCAGGTGGTGGAGAGCCCCAAGCCTTTGCATGTGGTGGTGACGCTCGCGGGCGAGCGCAGTCCCACGAAGAAGACGGTGGGCGCGCTGCGGGAGCGGCAGGCCCGCTGGCCGTCGCGTTACGAGCGCTTGTTCACGGAGATTGGACGGGTGTCCTCGGAGGGCGCGAAGGCGGTGGCGGCGGGAGATTTGGAGGCACTGGGCGACGCGATGAACGTCAACCAGGGCCTGCTCGCGGCGCTGGGCCTGTCGTCGCCGCCGTTGGAAGAGATGATCTACCGGTTGCGGGAGCTGGGGGCGCTGGGCGCCAAGCTGACCGGAGCCGGTGGAGATGGTGGGGCCGTCATCGGCCTGTTCCTGGAGCCCAAGCCCGTGGTGACGAAGCTCACCCGGATGGGCGTGCGCTGCTTCAGCAGCCAGCTCGCGGGACCGCGGGCGTCGTGAGTCTTCCCATGAAAGCCACAGCTCTGGCGCATCCCAACATCGCCCTGGTGAAGTACTGGGGGAAGCGGGATGACGCGTTGATTCTGCCGCACCAGTCCAGCCTGTCCCTCACGCTGTCGCCGCTGTCGGTGACGACCACGGTGGAGTTCGGCGCCGCGAGCGACCAGGTGGAGCTCAACGGGCACACCGCGAAGGGCAGCGAGCGCGACCGCGTGTTGCGGCTGCTGGAGTTGGTTCGTGCCCAGGCGAAGGCCGACCTGGGCCCCGCAAAGGTGGTGTCGCGCGGGGACTTCCCCATGGCGGCGGGATTGGCCAGCAGCGCGGCGGGCTTCGCGGCGCTGGCGGTGGCGGGACGCGCGGCGGCGGGGCTGCCGTCGGAGCCCCGCGTGGCCAGCATCCTGGCGCGCATGGGCAGCGGCTCGGCGTGCCGGAGCGTGCAGGGTGGGTTCTGCGAGTGGCAGCGCGGCGAACGTCCGGATGGTGAGGACAGCTTCGCGGTGCAGCGCTTCGACGCGGCCCACTGGCCGGACGTGCGCATGGTGGTGGCGATTCTCGACCGCGGCGAGAAAGAGGTGAAGTCGCGGGACGGGATGAAGCTCACGGTGGACACCAGTCCGTACTACCCGGCGTGGGTGAAGGACGCGGAGGCGGAGGTGGTCCAGGTGCGCGAGCACATCGCCCGGCGAGATTTGCAGGCCCTGGGCGAGCTGTGTGAGCGGAACGCGTGGCGGATGCACGCGACGTCCTTCGCCGCGAATCCGCCGCTGAGCTACATGAGCCCCGGCACGTTGGCGCTCATCCAGCACCTGAAGGAGCAGCGCAAGAAGGGCATCCCGGTGTGGTTCACGCTGGACGCGGGGCCCAACCCGGTGCTGCTGACGGACGCCGCGCACGAGGTGGCCGCGGAGGCGCTGGCCCGCGCGTGCGGCGCGGTGGATGTGATTCGCTGCGTGCCCGGTGGTGACGCGGAGCTGAAGGCGGAGCACCTCTTCTGATGGAGCGCGCCCTCTCCGCGCCGGGCAAGCTGTTCCTCTCCGGGGAGTACGCCGTGCTGTGGGGCGGCGTGGCGCGGTTGGCCGCGGTGGCGCCGCGCACCGCCGCGTATGTCCGCCGCCGCGCGGATGCCCGCGTGCACGTGTGCCTGGAAGAGGGGACGCTGGCGGGGAGCACCACGCCGCTGGGGGTGCGCTGGGAGCGTGAAGTCCCGGCGGGGTTCGCCTTCGTTGCGCGGGCGCTGGACGAGGCGCTGCGGGCACATGGCCGCGCGAGTCAGGGGTTCGACCTGGCGGTGGCGCCGTCCGCGGTGGGCCCGAACGGGCAGAAGCTGGGCATGGGCGGCAGTGCGTGCGCGACGGTGCTGGCGGCGGAAGGCGCGCGCTATGTGCTGGAGGAGCGTTACGACGCGCTGAAGCTGGCGCTGTTGGCGCACACGCAGGGGCAGGGCGGTAAGGGCAGCGGCGGGGACGTGGCGACAAGCTTCGCCGGAGGCGTGCTGCGCTACCGGCGCTACGACGTGGCGCCGCTGATTGAGGCGAGTAACACCGGACGGTTGCGCGCGGCGCTGGCGGAGTCCCCGTCGGTGGACGTGTGGCGGCTGCCGTCGCCCCGGGTGTCCATGGCGTATGCCTTCACGGGTGAGAGCGCCTCGACGCGGGTGTTGATTGGCCAGGTGGAGGCTCGGCTGGAGGAGTCGGGCCGCCGGAGCTTCGTGGAGCGCTCGGACACGCTGGGCCATGCGATTGAGGACGGGCTGAGCAGCGGTGACTTCCGGGCCTTCTCCGAGGCTGTGAAGGCGCAGCACGCGCTGCTGTTGGAGCTGGGGCCGCTGGAGACGGAAGGCATGCGCCGGGTGCTGGCACTGGCCGCGACCTACGGTGCGGCGGGCAAACTGTCCGGGGCGGGCGGTGGCGACGGCTGCATCCTGTTCGCGCCGGATGCCCAGGTTCGGGCGGAGATGTGCAAGGGATTGGAAGCCCGAGGCTTCCATACGCTGCTCCTGGATGCCGAACCCGGCGTGCGTGGCGAGGCCCAGGTTGCTCCCCGGCTGCGGACCTGGGTGGACGCGCTGAATTGAGCGCGTCTATTCAGGTCGCGCAGCTCATAGCGGATATCTCAAACTCAGGGGCGGATTGGGCGTGGTCGCCATTCTGAACAAGATGCACGGCGCATCTGGGCATGCAAGGAGTTGACTACACACCCGGCCTGCACGCTGATGGTGTCCATCGTGGGGCTATTGCGCACGCCCACCTGCCGGTGGAGGCTTCGCTCTATTTCGACGGGCCCTTGCCGCGATTTGTACGTCGCCGGGTACAGGCCGGAGCGGACGTAGGGCTCGCCTTGTATGAGGACTCGGGCGGCGTCGACGTCGAGTCCTCGAAGCAGCATCCGCTTCATCCACTGCTCCGTGTGCGCCGCCCCCTCATTGAACTCCTGCCACGCGGCGTCGAACCCAGCAATGGGCCCGCGTCTTCGCGCTCGCCACGCCCTCCAACGCTCAGCTCCTGAACGACACCCTGCGGATTCCTTGCGAGGTGTTGAACGCTGAGACCAGTCCTTGGCGTGGTCAGAAATGACTATTCATCGTCTTCTTCGTCGTCAGTCCTGTCCCACCATTGGAAGTACTGTGTTGTTTCGCCCCATCGCCCTCTTTGTAGGTTCAGGCGTGGTTCTGAAATTGCGACTGAGACGGCTTCAAGCATGTTGAGCGCAGCCTCTACCGTTTGATGTACGGCTGCAGTATCTGTTGAGAGCTCGTGGCGTTGGGTTACCCATTGAGTTCCAAACCAGGAAAAGCGATCCCATCGCTCCGACAGATGGTCTGAGCGGTGACATTTAAGTCGCCGAAAAAGTCGGTCATTACCTGCCCCCGTCTGTCCTACGTAAACGAGTTCGTATCCCGCATACAACGCATAGATACCACGCTGCTCGCGGAAGTCGACGGCTCTTGCCCTAGCGCTTCGGCTTGCCGCACCAAGCAAGGTGCCTGCGGCGCGGGGCCGTCCCCAGAAGACTCGATCGATGTGCCAGTGAATTCCGTAGCTCTTGATCATTGGGTTGGTTTGTTTTGGTGAAGAGCGGGGTGGGGGATGGTTTGAGGGGAGAGAGTATAGCTGAGAGGTTGTTCCGGATTGCAAGCCGGACTCTCCTGTCTTTGGCGGCGGACTGGTTCGCTCCCTCGGAGTCCGCGCCCCCTCACCTGCAAGCGATTCGGGACTTGACCAAGACGACGAGGCTGCCGGGCCTTGAGAGATCCAATGCCTCACGGGCTCAACAACCTCGCCGCTGACGGAGTTCCCTGAAGCGCGTTAGCGCGAGCGCTTCGATGAGGTGCCGCGCATCTCGTTGAGCGCGTCCATCACGGCCGCTCGCAGTTCCTCGATGATGGTGTCGAGGAACGGCCGCCCCTGGAGGTCTTCGGTAATCCAGGGGTCCATGATGACGGAGCGCAGCACGGTGATGCGGCCCTCCTCGCCACGTCCCGACGCCGCGCCGCTCCCCAACAAGCGCGTCTTGTAGTCGTCGAAGAACTTCTTGCCGTAGTCCTCCTCGATGAAGTCCGTGGTGCTCACCAGCAGCCGGTAGCCGTAGATGTCACGGCCATCGGCTTTGACACCCAGGCGCTCGTAGATCATACGGTTGAAGGTGTTTGCCTCCTCCAGGCTCGTGTTGAGTCCCTGCTCGGTCTTGAAGTTGAAGGCGTAGGTGAGGATGTTGAGGTCCGCGCCCGTTTCGCGCAGCAGCTCCAGTTCCTCCTCACCCGAGGCGCTAAGGAGCTGCTCCTGACGCATGCCCTGGATTTGCTGACGCAGGAACTCCAGCGCCTGCTTCTCTCCGCCGTACTTGCGCTTGAGGGAATCGGAGAGCTTGAAGCGCGGTCCCGGTACCACGACGAAGTCGCTCGCCACGGTATTCATCGTCAGCAGCCGGGCATGGAAGAGCTTGCAGTTGTAGAGCGCCCTTCCGAGGATCTTCCCGTAGCCACGTTGGTCGGGTGGCACGACGGCATGACTGAGGTACACGCCCGCCGCCGCGGCACCGGGCTTGGAGCCCTCGATGCCGTACTTGCCCACGGTGAGGTCCTCCTGGCTCCCCGCTGTGTTGATGTAGGGCGCCTCGAAGGCCACCAGGCTGCGCATGGACTGATTGCGGTAGCACAGCGCACCGGCGGGGTAGGGCAGGTAGCCCGTCTTGTGCGGGTCCACGGTGATTGTGTCCGCCTCCGGGAGGGCCTCGAACTGCTCCGTGACATAGCGGCTCAGTGACAGCACGGGGGCGGGAGGCCCCGCGAGGCGCTTGTTTGAACTCGGCGGCGCGCGGAGGAGTGAGGCGAAGTACCCGCCCCAGGCCGCGTCGGCGTGCACGCAGAATGACATCCCCTGCGGATGGTACTTCTGCCGGCGAAGCGCCAGCACGGACGCGAGCGGGTCCACCAACCCCTCCTCCGTCGTCCCCATCACCGCCGTCACCGCAATGACGGGCTGCTTGTCCTTCATGCATTGGTCCAGCCGCGCCTCCAGGGCCGACACGTCCATGCGCCCCTCTTCATCCAGAGGAATGCTGAACATGTGGTCCGCGCCGATGCCCAGAATCGCCGCCGCCTTGGGCAGCGAGTAGTGCTTCGAGCCGGGGACCATGAACACGGGCGCCGGGAGGTCTCCCAGGTAGCGGCGGGTGAACTCCACGAGCCCCAGATCCTGGAGCATGTAGTTGCTCACGTTCGCCGTCAGGGTCTCCGGCGGGATTTTGAACTCCTCATGGATGCGGGTGGGGAGGCCTAGCACCTCGTCCACATCCAGGTTCAACGCTTGCCACACATCCAGGTCAATCAGACGTGCCTGGGGGCCCGAGGGCAGCGTGACCTTGAGGGCCTTCGCGGCGGAAAGCGAGGACTCCCGCTGAATGGCCTCGCGCAGGGACAGGGGATAGAACTTCAAGTTTCGCGCGGCCCACATCGCCTCGATGTTGGCGGTGGTGCCACCGCTGGTCAGATGGCTCCAGGGCCGGATGCCGTTCTGCTCGGTGTAGCCCACCATTCGGCACAGGTCCTCGCCAGCCCGGACCTCCAGCACCGTCGTCAGCGGTGAGGCCTCCAGCGCGACGTTGTTCTGGTTGTAGAGCATGGCCGCGAAGTAGCCGGCCATGCCCGGGAGCGTCTGCTCCCACGTCATGTGGCCCTGGTAGCGCATGCTGAAGAACGGCGCGGACTTCTTCAGCTCGGCCAGGAGGTTGTCGAACTCGGTGTGCAGTGTGTCGAGCGCCCGGAGGTAGCCCGGGTCTCTCTTGATGCTCTGGGTGATGGCCGGTGGGTCCATCGGGTGGAAGTTCCGGCGCCAGAAGGCGTGGTCTCTCAGGGCCTCCAGCACCAGTTGCTCGAAGATGTCCGCGTTCTCCGCGCGGGGGCCCAGGAACCAGGCCTCGACGTCCCGCTCGTTCTCAAGCGGTGCTTCCCTGCCGTGGGTTGACTCCCACAGCAACTCTCTGTGCGCGAGTTGGTTGGTCTTCAGGCGCTCGCGCAAAGCTTGCTTCAATCCATCAAGGGCATGACTGGAGTAGTCCGGCTGGGACTTGTGGGCCATGTGGGGCTCCTTGCGGCGGGGACAGACCATGGCCGGACGCGGGGAACGTACCCAGCCACGGGGCGCCCAGATATACATGATGCGTTCTCAATCCCTCTTGATGTGTTGCGATGGTGTCTGTAGATGACAGTTTCATGCCCTTCAGGGCAGGCAGGCCGCAATTGCGCTCATTCGGAAAGTCTGGCCGGTCATGGCCAGAAATCCGCGCTCTTCGATGACTGCCAACCGTCATTGCTGGAACGGCTGATGGCCAGATGCAATGACTCTACGCGCATCTTTCCGTGCGCGCCGACTTCTGGCGCGCGCGCACATTTCGCTGAACGGGCGCTGATGGCGTACGGGGGCTTGGGAGCTCCGTGTATCAAGTTGTCTTCTTTGAGAATAATGGAAGTCCGCGTGCTGCAGATCGAATTGAGCTCCAGGTTCAGGCTGAAATTCGTTCAAAGGTGCTTGCGGACTTTCAGTGAATACTGGTAGTCCCTGGAATGTTTGCTGCTCGACATTCCAGGTTCTCAACTCCAGCAGGGGCCGCCCTCCATGCAGGTCATTCTCACTCACGTGCGACGGAAGCTCTTCGGCGTGCTGCTCTGTTCCCTTTCAGTGGCGTGCGTGCAGGACTCCGGCCCCGTGACAAAGGGAGGCGACACGTCCGCCCCCACGGACGCGCTGCGGCAGCGCGTGGTTTACGGCGTTGATGACCGCAAGGACTATTACGCGCACTCCGATGCGACTCTGAAGAAGTTCACCCGGGAATCGACCGTGGCGTTGGTGGACGTCGCGGACCTCGACACGAGCAACCCCTCGAGCATCGGCTTCTTCTCGCAGACGCTACAGGAAGCCCAGGGCCTTTGTTCCGACCAGAGGTTCTTGAATGACCCGACGGCTGCTTTTTGTTCAGGCACGCTCATTGATAACGACCTGGTGCTCACGGCGGGCCACTGTGTGAAGGGGCCGCTGTCGTGTGCATCCACGCGCTTCGTCTTCAAATATTACCGAACGGGAGCGACCACCCTGGAGCCGGTGACGTCGGAAGACGTCTTCAGGTGCAGTCGCGTCGTCGTGCGCAACGCATCCACGGTGGGTGGCCGTCAGTTGGACTATGCCATCGTCCAGTTGGACCGCCCTGTCAGTGCATTGCGCGCTGTTCCAGCTCCTGTTCGCATGGACAGCGTGGCGCTGTCGACGACGACCCAGTTGGCTGTGATCGGCTCGGGTAGCGGCATCCCCTTCAAGATTGATTCGGGGGGCAAGGTGCTTGCCTCGCGTGCTTCCACGTTGGACTTTTTCGTCGGCGACACGGATACCTTCGGAGGCAACTCAGGGTCGGGCGTCTATGCGAAAATCGACGGCAGCTATTTGCTGGCTGGTATCCTCGTGCGTGGCAACAAGGACTACGTCAAGCGCGTCGGACCGGCGGGCGAATGCTATGCCGTCAATGTCGTCACGTCCATTGGTAGTTGCACGGATGCCAATTGCAACGCTGAATCCATCAACTACGTGCGGCCCGCCATCGATGAGTATTGCGCTGTGGCGACCAACACGCGGTTGTGTCCTGCTCAATGGCCAGCGACACCGGTGACGTTTGATTTCGCGACCAGCGGCACCAACAATGCGACGCGTAATACTGTCGCCCAGAACGTCTCGTTGTCGGCGGGAGAGACCCTGTATGTGGGGACCGCCATGGTGATGTATGCCACCGCCAGGGGGGACACGTACTTGCGCCTGGATCGATACGAGACCAGCACCAATGCGTATACCGGGGTCGCGAGCAACGACGATGCCTATGACAGCCTCTCCCACATTCGGTACACGGCGAAGGTCGCGGGTACGTACCGGATTCGCGTTGGCTGTGCTCGGGACAGCGCCTGTGCTGGCAGGGTGTCGTATATCATCCGTTAGGGGTTGAGCTGCAGGTGTGTGTCCGTCCTTCGCGCTTCAATGTCGATTTCCGGGGGCTCATGAGCAGACCCATGGTCCCGGTCACCTACCCATCTATCCATTGTTTCCGCCGTTGATATCCCCATTCCGGAGCCGGACGGCTCCCGTCCAGACAAGTGAGAGCCTCGTGCGGCGAACCCTGACCTTCCATGCTCTGCCTCTCATCCTGACGTTCGTGGGAGGCCTTCTCGTCACGGGTTGTGGTGGATCCGACGATGCGCTGACATCGTTCGATCAGGAGGCGACCGTCGATGCTGACTCGGCAGGGCTTTACGCCGCCTCGACATACATTTGGGATTCTCGAACCATCTCAGTCTGCTGGGAGAACCCATCGGCCGCTGGCGATGTCGAACGAGAATGGGTGCGGAGCGCGGTCGAGGGCACCTGGGGCCTGGTCACGCCGCTCGACTTCACTGGCTGGGGGGCGTGTCTCGGGAATCCGGGGAGCATCCGCATCCTCATCGAAGATACCTCCGATGGCTCCTTTACGTATGGCTTGGGGTGGCTCAATGAGGCGCTCTATGGC
The DNA here is from genome assembly GCF_010998615.1 of Myxococcus sp. CA023. Classification (GTDB taxonomy): domain Bacteria; phylum Myxococcota; class Myxococcia; order Myxococcales; family Myxococcaceae; genus Myxococcus. The sequence continues at coordinate 64,296 of NZ_JAAEAH010000031.1, forward strand.
GCCATGGTGCTCAACCTCTCTTTCCAGCATTGGATGCAGGACTGTCAGGACACGCGGGAGCGCTGCATCCGTGCCATGGCGGTCCACGAATTCGGTCATGCGCTCGGCTTCGCCAATGAGGAGGCGAGACTCAGTTCGTCCAGTTGTCGGGGGAGGGGGGCTGACGACGCCGACACGGTGTTCGGGGAAGACGTCGATTTCGATTCGGTCATGTATGAGTGTGGCGACAGTCGCTGGCGTCGGGGCGGTCGGTTGAGTCAGTATGACATCAAGGGCGCCACCCTGCTCTACGGTGACTCGATGTGGGGGCGCCAGTTTGGCGCTGACCAGAGCGCTGGAGGGTGGGAGATGGGCCACCACGAGCGTGTCATGGGGGATGTCACTGGTGATGGACTCCCCGACATCGTCGGCTTCGGCTATTCGGGCGTGTTTGTCTCCCGGACCGTGTACGTGCCCCCATCTTTAGATGCCGGTTACTTCGCTCCCTCGCTGCTCCATCTTCAAGCTTTCGGTTATGCTCAGAACTGGCGCGTGGATCGGCACCCACGTACCGTCGCGGACGTCAATGGCGATGGCAAGGCGGATCTCATTGGCTTCCATGACGCTGGCGTACACGTCGCGCTGTCGAATGGCCTCGGCTTTGGTGCGCCCCAGTTCTGGGTGGGGGATTTTGGCTACAATGCCGGTCAATGGCGAGTGGAGAGCCATGTGCGCATCGTCGCGGACGTCAATGGCGATGGTAAGGCAGATGTCGTTGGGTTTGGTGATGCGGGTGTATATGTTTCTCTTTCCACGGGCTCTTCGTTCGGTGCTTCCAGGCTCTGGCTGGGAGATTTTGGCGTAAACCAGCAGTGGTTTGTGCCCAAGACCGTGCGCGCCGTCGCGGACGTCAATGGCGATGGTAGGGCGGACATCGTTGGCTTCTCCAAGAGTGGCGTATACGTCGCGCTGGCCAACAACACGGGCACTGGCTTCAATCCCACCCAGCAATGGACTTCTGAGTTCACCTGGGACCAGGGATGGTATGTGGATCGCCATGTGCGCACCGTCGCGGACGTCGATGGTGATGGCAGGGCCGACATTGTTGGGTTTGGAGAGAATGAGACCCGCGCCGCCCTGTCGACGGGCTCCAGCTTCTCTGCGTCCACGCTCATGTCACCGGATTTTGTCTACGGCGTCGGAGACTGGCGCGTGAACAGGCACCCTCGCTTCGCCGTGGACATCAACAACGATGGTCGAGCCGACCTCATCGGTTTTGGGGACTTGGGTGAGTACGTGAAGCTGCGCTGAGCCAGCAGAGTCGCGTGCTTCGTGCTCCTGGCGCGGGGAATGCGGCGCTGCGCCACCCGTCCAGTCACAACCATGGCCGGGTGGCTGCCGCGTGTAGGTTTACGCGACAGTAGGGTGTGAGGTGGCTCACGGCGCCCGCCCGCTTGCTTCCGTTCTTGTCCAGGGTCGGCCTCTCCCAGGAAACGTCGGCGGTTGCCCGCCCGCTCTCCTGGAAGGCGGCTCACACCCTGGGGCGGCTGTCCTCTCAAGTGCCCATCTTGGCTGCCGGAGGAGGGGAGGCGACACCCGTGAGCGCTGTGCTTCCACCAGCGATGCATCTATGGGCCCACGGCCTCGTGCGCCGGGTCCGGGAGAAGGTGCCACCCGCGCCAGGACGCAGGGCGAGGAAGCTGCTCCTCGTCCACCTGGATGGTGTCCCCAAGAGCCTGCTGGATGAAGCGCTCGTCGCGGGGCGCATGCCCTTCCTGTCGCGGCTCGTCCGCTCCGGGGCCTTCCACCTGGACGAGGCCTTCTGGGGAGCGCCCACGTCAACGCCTTACTTCCAGGCAGGCCTGCTCTACGGCATGCGCCATTCCAACCTGCCAGCCTACTCGTGGTTCGACCGCGAGCTGGGCCGCAAGGTCCAGATGAACACCCCTGTGGATGCGCTGGCCATCGAGCAGCGCCTGCGCGGTGCGGGCCGCACCAGTCTGCTCGATGGTGGGGGTCACGGGTATTTCTCCCTGTTCCGAGCGGGAGCAGAGAACGCGCTGAGCATGAGCACGCTGGCCAGTTTCGAGCAGATGTCGCGCGCGTTCTCCTACGAGATGCTGGGGTTGCTCAGTGCGCGCACGCGCGGCATCTGGGACTACCTCCGCTCGCTGGGCATGGACACCTGGGCCGCGGCGCGCGAAGTCGTCCACTGGGCTCGCGGGCTCCACGACTGGCGCCACGAGCCGGCCTTCCTCTTCAGCCACGTCTTCCTCCAGCGGCTGGGTTGGAGCTTCGCCTTCACCAAGTCCCTGGTGGACATGGCGCGAGGTGTGCCCGTCATCTACCTGGTCTACGGTAACTACGATGAGGTGGCCCACCGTCGGGGGCCGCGCTCCGAACAAGCCCGCGCCGAGCTGTACCGCGTGGATGCGTACCTCGCGGAGTTGTACGCCGTGGCGGGCGCGGTGGAGCAGCCCTACGACGTCGTCTTTCTCTCCGACCACGGGCACGTGGACTGTCTGCCCTGGGAGCAGCGGAGGGGCCAACCTCTGGAACAGTGGCTGATGGCGCCCCATGGCGACGGTCCCCTCTCCGACGATGTGGTCCGCGGACTCTGCGACGGAAGGACTCGACCGGAGCCGGACACTCGGCCGCGAGCGCCATTCACGCCGGTGGCCGTCGACTGCGGCAACTTCGCCCATGTGTATTTGTCCGGCGCGCCCAATCCGCTGGAAGCCATCTCCCTGCTCGCACGCCACCCTGATGTCCTGGCCCGGGTGACGCGGAGCCCGGACATCGGCCTCATCGCGCTGCGACGGGGCAACAGCGCGGTCGCGCTCGTGGGCGACGGCGTCTACACCCTGGACACGTTGGACCGGGCCCCACTGTCCACCGAGTTCAGCAAGCGCGCGGTGGCGGACTTCCTCCGCGTACTCCCAACCATGTCCACCGCGGGGGACCTGGTCCTCTTCGGCGAAGCCGTGAAGCGCGGTGGCACCGTGGGCTTCGCCTGGGAGTTCGGCTCGCACGGCGGACTCACGCGCACGGAGGCCAACAGCCTGGTGTGCTGGCCCGCGAAGGCGCCCGTGGACCTGTCCAACCTTTCGCACTGCGTACAACTCCATGATCGGCTCGCGGCGGCCTATCTCGAAAACACCCCTCGACTCCGGTTGGTGCCGTGAAGGGGAGGGCGAGGCACGCCGGAGGCCGGGCGCTGTTCAAGGCGCTGCTCGCTGTCTTCGGGCTCGTGCTGTCCGTCGTCCTGCTCTCCACCGCGTTCTTCAAATGGAACCTGGGCGGAACCGGGCCGCTGCTCCAGCCGCGCTTTCCGCTGGGGGAATTCGTGCGCGACTTGCCCCGCCACCTCGTGTGGCTGGTGCCCTTCATGCTGCTCCAGGCCTCCATCATCCCGCTGCGCGCGGTGCAGTGGCAGCGCACCCTCCGCCGGCGGGTGCCCCTCAAGGAGCGCTACCACCTGGTGGCCATTGGCGCCTTCGTCCACAACGCGCTGCCGGGAAAGCTGGGCGACGTCATGCGCTCGTTCCTCCTGTCGAGGACACAGCGCATCCCCTTTCTCCGGTGTCTGGGCAGCGTGGGCGTCTGCAAGCTGATGGAGTTCGCGGCGCTGATGCTGCTCGTCATGCTGTCGTTGCTGGGCCCCTTCGGCCGGACGCTGTCCCGCTTCGAGGGGGAGCTGAAAGCGGCCGTGTTACTCTGTGTGGGGCTTGTTGCTCTGGTGGTGTTTCTGGCGCACTGGTCCGGCCCGCTCGCCTTTGCCCTCCACCGCCGCCACAAGCTCCCCCGGGTGGAGGGCTTCCTCCACCACGTCAGCGAGGGCCTGGGCACCGCGCGCTCCTTCACCGGCATGGCGAAGGTGTTCGTCTTCTCGGTGGCGCCAGTGCTGGCCTCCGCCTTGGCCTATGGCCTGGCGCTGCACGGCATCGGCATCTCCGGCGGACTCTTCGCCGGGGCGGTGGTGCTCGGGGCCATCTCCCTGGGGCAGTCGCTCCCGGGTGTCCCAGCGGGCATGGGCATCTACTACTTCGTGACGAGCTGGGCGGCCCGCAGCCTGGGGGCCTCGCCGGAGGACGCGGCGGCCTTCTCCACGCTCACGCACCTGGGCACCGTCATCAGCCAGGTCGCCGTGGGAGCCGTCTCCGTCCACATGCGGAAGATTCGCATCCGCGACTTGCGCAAGGGCGGGAGCCTCGCGCGGGAGGCCGCGAACCACGTGGCGCACGATGCCGTGGAGCCCGCGCGTTCCTGACCCCTGAAAAGCGAAAAGGGGCCCCGGTTTGAAACCGGGGCCCCTTCTCAACTTTGTGCCCAGGAGAGGACTCGAACCTCCATGCCCTTGCAGGCGCTAGACCCTGAATCTAGTGTGTCTACCAATTCCACCACCTGGGCAGGTGGGGCATCGCGGTGCGGCGCTGCGATGGGCCGGACGTATAGAGCTACTGCCCCGGCCCGTCAAGCACTACGTAACAACCTCACTTCTTCAGCGGCCATTTTCCCTCGGCCTCGAGCGAACGGCGCAGGACGGGGTTCTCGTCCATGAAGGCGGTGAGGGACTCCTCGGTGATTTCGACCAGGATGTCCTCGGCGCCCAGCTCCGTCTGGCAGCTCAACCGGGAATAGGGGCGGACGTCGAAGCCCATGTCCAGGCGGTCCGCCTCCGCGTCCGTCTGCTCGCTCAGCGAGTCGAGGCCCTTGCGGACCCAGATATGGCAGGTGGAGCAGCCGCAGACCCCGCCACAGCTATGCCCCACCTGGGCGCCGCAGGCTTCGGCGGCGTCCAGCAGGGTGGTGCCGGTGGGCACGTCGGCGCTGACCTCAGCCAGGGGGCTCTTGAAAGTCACCTTGGGCACGTCAGTAGTCCTCCACGGAGTGGCCAGCCACCACCTGGGTGATGGCCTGGTTCATCACCCGCTCGATGAAGGGACGGGACGCCTCGTCCAGCGCGTGCACGGCCTCCTTCAGCTTCAGGTGGTCCTCGCCCTTCATCAGCTCGCGCACCCGGGCGATGGCGGAATCGATGACGGCGCGCTCCTCCTCCTGGAGCAGCGAGCCGTGCTCGCCCAGCTGCCGGTCCGCCTCGGCCAGGACGCGCTCGGCGTCCACCCGCTGCTCACGGACCTGCCGGGCCTGGATGTCGTCCTCGGCGTAGTCGATGGAGTCGAGCAGCATCTGCTCAATCTCCTCGTCCGTGAGGCCGTGGCTGGGCTTCACCGTGATCGACTGGCTGACGCCGGTACTCTGCTCCTGCGCGCTGACGGAGAGGATGCCGTCCGCGTCCACCTGGAAGCGGACCTCCACCCGGGCCATGCCCGCGGCCAGGGGCGGAATGCCGGACAGGGTGAAGCGCGCCAGGCTGCGGTTGTCCTCCACCAGCTCGCGCTCGCCCTGGAGCACGTGGATGTCCAGGCCCGTCTGCCCGTCCTTGAAGGTGGTGAACACCTGGCCCGCGGTGGTGGGGATGGTGGAGTTGCGCTGAATCAGCTTCTCCACGATGCCGCCCATCGTCTCCAGGCCCAGGGAGAGGGGAATCACGTCCAGCAGCAGCACGTCGTCTTGCCGGTCCGCCGTGGTGAGCAGGTTGGCCAGCACCGCCGCGCCCAGCGCCACCACCTGATCCGGGTTGATGTCGCCCAGCGGCTCGCGGCCGAACAGCTCCGCCACATAGCGGCGCACCGCCGGCACGCGCGTGGCGCCGCCGACCAGGATGACGCCGTCCATCTCCCCGGCCGTGACGCCCGCGTCCTTCATCGCCCGCCGGCACACCGTGCCCGTCTTCTGCACGTAGGGCTGAACCCAGGCGTCGAAGTCCTCGCGCTTCACCGAGTGCGTCTGCCCACCCGCGGTGAACTCCACCGACGACGCGTCGGTGAGCGCTTCCTTGGCCTTGCGCGAGGCCGCCAGCACCTCCGCCACCAGGGCGGGAGCTGGCGCTTCGGACGCGCCCAGCGTCTCCAGCACGCGCTGAGCAATCGCCCGGTCGAAGTCATCGCCACCCAGCGCGGAGTCGCCGCCGGTGGACTTCACCTCGAACACACCGTCCACCAGCTTGAGGATGGAGATGTCGAAGGTGCCGCCGCCCAAATCGTAGACGGCGAAGGTGCCCTGGCTGCCCTTGTCCAGGCCGTAGGCCAGCGCGGCGGCGGTGGGCTCGTTGAGCAGCCGCAGCACTTCAAGACCGGCCAGCCGGCCCGCGTCCTTGGTGGCCTGCCGCTGGGCGTCGTCGAAGTAGGCGGGCACGGTGATGACGGCCTGCTCCACCTTGGTGGAGAAGTGCGCTTCCGCGCGGCGCTTGAGGGCGCGCAGCACCTCACCCGAGACTTCGATGGGCGTGACCGGCGTGCCGCCCGCCACGTCGAAGCGCACCACCTTGGCGCCGGGCGCGAACTTGTAGTGCCCCAGCTTGCGCGTCTCCGCGTCGTCCGGGCTGCGCCCCATGAAGCGCTTCACGGAGGCGATGGTGTCGGTGGGGTGCTCGGACGCCAGCTTCCGAGCCCGGGCGCCCACCACCACGCCGCCGTCCTTCGCGTAATGCACCACGGAGGGGAGGAGCAGCGCGTCGCCCTCGTCCACTGGGACGCAGGCGGGCTGGTCCTTCACCACCGCCGCCACCAGCGAGTTCGTCGTGCCCAGGTCGATGCCCACCGCCTGCCCCTTGGGCTTCAGCGGGTCGTGAATCTGAAGGTAGCCGTTCTTGCTCACGCCTGAATCTCCTCCTCGAACGCGTCCACCTGCTCGAGGAAGCGCGTGAAGTAGCGCACCCGCCCCAGCGCGTGCGATGCCTTTCTCACCAGTTCCTGCCCGCCGGCCCCTGGCGCGTCGGCCTCCAGGGTGCGAAGCGACTCCGCCGCCTCGGCCAGGGCCGCCTTCTTGCGGGCCTCCACGTCGTCCGCCATGGCCCGGGCGCGGCCCAGGTCCTTCTTCGCCATGGCGGTGTCCAGCGACTCGCGCAGGTCCATGACCTCCTCCAGGAAGGCCAGGGGCATGTCCTTCTGCGCGCCCGCGTCCTCGCGGTCCAGGTCGATGCCGTGCAGCTTGAGCAGGTAGAAGGCGCGGCGCACCGGGTCCTTCAACGTCTTGAAGGCCTCGTTGAGGGCGGTGGTGCCCTCCAGGGCCTGCAGGCGCTCGCGCGCGCTGGCCTGTGCCACGCGATCCGGATGGAGCTGCAACGACAGCTCGCGGTACTGCTTCTCCAGCGCCGGCACGTCCACGTCATAGGCGCGCTTCAGGCCGAAGACGTCGAAGTGGGTCCTCAAAGGGGGCTCTCCAATGCGGGGAGGGGACAAACGAAAAGGGCCCGGCGGCTGGCCGGGCCCGCGTGGTGGCGGCTCCGCCCAGAAGGGGGCGGAGCGCTTGCTGTCGCGTCAGACGGAGAAGCTCTCTCCGCAGCCGCAGGCCGCCTTGATGTTGGGGTTGTCCAGCTTGAAGCCGGAGGCCATGAGCGTCTGCTCGAACACCAGCTCGGTACCGATGAGGTACAGGTAGCTCTTCGGGTCCACGAAGACGCGCACGCCGTCCTTCTCGAAAATCTTGTCGCGCTCGCGGGACTTCTCCGACCACTCCATGGAGTACTGGAGGCCCGAGCACCCGCCGCCCTTCACGGCCAGCCGCAAGCCCGCCTCGGGCGTCTGCCGCTGCTCCAGCAGCTCCTTCAGCCGGGCCACCGCGCTGTCGGCAATGGTGATGCCCTTGGGGGGCTTGGCCACGGGCGCGGTGGCAGGCGCCTGGCGCTGCGTCGTCTCCTGGGTCGCCTGTTCGCTCATGGTTCGCCTCTCCCTTTCCCGAACGTCAGGATGCCTTGGCCTGACGCGCGGCGCGCTTCTTCTTGAAGTCCTCGATGGCCGCCTTGATGGCGTCCTCGGCCAGCACGGAGCAGTGAATCTTCACCGGCGGCAGCGACAGCTCGCGGGCCACGTCCTTGTTGGAGATGGTCATCGCCTGGTCCACCGTCTTGCCCTTCACCCATTCGGTGACGAGCGACGACGAGGCAATGGCCGACCCGCAGCCGAACGTCTTGAAGCGGGCGTCCTCGATGAGCCCGTCCTCGGAAATCTTGAGCTGCAGGCGCATCACGTCGCCGCAGGCGGGCGCGCCCACCAGGCCGGTGCCCACGTTCGGGTCTTCCTTGTCGAGCGTCCCGACGTTCCGGGGGTTCTCGTAGTGCTCGATGACCTTGTCGCTGTAAGCCATGCCTGCTCCTTCAACGGATGCTTCTCACCAAAGGTTCCGGCGGGCAACGCCCTCCGGGCGAGGAGGCTCGCGCCCCCCTGTCTACCTGGGAAGGCGCTAGTGCGCCGTCCACTCGATGCTCTTGAGGTCGATGCCTTCCTTGGCCATCTCGTAGAGCGGGCTCATGTCGCGCAGCTTGCGGACCTTGTCCACTACGAGGTTCACCACGTAGTCGACTTCCTCTTCCGTGGTGAAGCGGCCCAGGCCGAAGCGGATGGAGCTGTGCGCAAGCTCCTCGTCCACGCCCAGCGCGCGCAGCACGTAGGAGGGCTCCAGGGAGGCGGACGTACACGCCGAGCCGGAGGACACCGCCACGTCCTTGATGCCCATCATCAGGGACTCACCCTCCGCGTGGGCGAAGGAGATGTTGAGGTTGCCCGGCAGCCGGTGCTCCAGCGAGCCGTTGATGACGGTCATGTCCAGTGCGTCCGTGAGGCCCTTGCGCAGCTTCTCACGCAGGCGAAGGAGGCGCGCCGACTCCTCGGGCAGCTCCTTGCGAGCCAGCTCGGCCGCCATGCCAAAGCCGACGATGGCCGACACGTTCAGCGTGCCGGAGCGCATGCCGCGCTCGTGACCGCCGCCGTCGATGATGGGCGCGATGCGCACGCGCGGCCGGCGGCGCACGTACAGCGCGCCAATGCCCTTGGGGCCGTACATTTTGTGCGAGCTGATGGAGGCCAGGTCCACCTTCATGGCCTCCACGTCGAAGGGCACCGTGCTGATGCCCTGCACCGCGTCGCAGTGGAAGAGCACGCCCTTGGAGCGGCACAGCGCGCCAATCTCCGCGACGGGCTGCACCACGCCAATCTCGTTGTTGGCGAACATGATGGAGACCAGCACCGTCTTCGGCGTCATCGCCGCGGCCAGCTTCTCCATGCTCACCCGGCCGTCAGGCTCCACGTCCAGGTAGGTAACGCGCGCGCCGCCGGTGGGCAGCTCGGCCCACTTGCGGTACGTCTCGTCGGAGTCCACGTCGTACTTCGTCAGCAGCTCCGACTGGTTTTCCTCGGTGACGTCCTGGCCCGCAAGCTGCGCCAGCCGCAGCAGCTTCAGCTCGTCCAGCCGCTCCTGCCGCACGCGCTCCAGTCGCTTGCAGGTGTCCAGGATGGCCTTGTGCTCCGTCTTGAGGGTGATGATGTGGTCACCCTTGGACTTGTAGAACTCGATGACGCCCTTGATGGCCAGGTTGTCGGACTCGGTGGCGCCCGAGGTGAAGACGATCTCCTGCTCGGCCGCGCCGATGAGCTCGGCCACCTGCTGCCGGGCCTTGTTCACCGCCGCCTCGGCCTTCCAGCCGAACACGTGATTGCGGCTGGCCGCGTTACCGAAGTCCTCTCGCAGGTAGGGCAGCATCGCCTCCAGCACCCGCGGGTCCAGCGGGGTGGTGGCGTGGTTGTCCATGTAGATCGGCAGCTTCACCATTGCTTCCAACACCTTCCTGGAGGGGACGTCGACCGGCGCCTCGGAGCGCCTTTGCCGCAGGGGAACCTACACCGTCACACCTGAATGTGGACCGGACTGGTCAAATATAAAAAGGGGCGCCTTCGGGTCAAGCGAACATCAGGAGCGCTGCGGGTGTGGGTGCGTGCTCCCAATAGGACGACTTAAGTCAACGCCGCGCCTTCGTGGATCAGTCCGGGCGCGCCGTCCTGGGACGAGGTGCCCCAGAATGGCGCACACCCTCCGGCCAACCGCTTGATTTCCCGGCGACCGCCTCCCTGGCCGGTCGCCTGCACGGGTGGGGGCCACCACAGGGAGGCACGTACATGAGCGCGAAGCAGACGGCCCGCACGAAGGAGGCGCAGGAGACGGGGGAGGGCGGCGGGAGGACCCACCTGGTCCGGATGGACGGCGGGGGCGGAGGCAAGCTGGAACAGCCGCGCTACGTGGACGGGTGGCGTGCCGGCAAGCCCGCGGAGGACCCGGAGAAGATGAAGCGCTGGGGGCTCGTCACCGCGCGGCCCAGTGAGTTCCTGGTCCACATGCGGCGCGGCCGGGTGCGGGAGGTCAGCGGCCAGGGCGCCAGCTGCTTCAAGCTGCCGGGGGACTCGGTGGCCATTGTCCCCACCAGCATCCAGCGACTCCAGTTCACCGCGGACCAGGTGACGCACGAGAAGGTGGGTGTGCAGGTGACGGGGCTGGCGGTGTACCGGATTTCGGACCCGCTGGTGGCCTTCCGCATGCTCAACTTCTCCTTCCCGGAGCGCGCGCAGGAGAAGCTGGCGGAGCTGCTGCGGGAGATGTTCGTCGGCGCCGCGCGGCGGCTGGTTGCGAACATGTCCGTGGAGGAGTGCCTCTCCAAGCGCAAGGAGGGCATCGCCGCGGAGCTGGTGCGCGAAATCGCGCCCGTGCTCTCCGGCCGAGGCCGCCTGGAGGACCAGACGGACGCGGGCTGGGGCGTCATCCTGGACACGATTGAAATCCAGGACGTGCGCGTCCTGTCCTCCACCGTCTTCGCCAACATGCAGGCGCGCTTCCGCCATGAACAGGAGCGGCAGGCGCGCGAGGCGGAGCTGGCCAAGGAGCGCTTCGTCCACCGCGAGGAGACGGAAGCCGAGCGGCAGCTGAGCCTCCAGCGGCTGGCGGCCGAGGAGGAGGTGCGCCAGAAGAAGCAGACAGCGGAGGAGCAGGCGCGGCTGGAGGCGCTGGCGGTGGAGGCGCGCGTGGCCGAGGCGAAGCTCGCCCAGGAGCGCACGCTGAAGCAGGAGCAGGCCACCGTGGAGCGCGAGGTGGCGCTGGCGAAGATGGCCGCCGAGCAGGAGGTCCGCCAGAAGAAGCAGGTGGCCGACGAACAGGCGAAGTTGGATGCGCTGGCCGCGGAGTCCCGCCTGGCCGACGCGAAGATCGTCTCCGAACGCGCGTTGGCCGTCAGCCGCGCGCAGGTGGAGATGGAGAAGCTCCAGCGCGAACAGGACGCGGAGGTCGCGCGCCAGCACGTGGCCTTGGAGAAGCTCAAGCGCGAGCAGGACACGGAGGCCGGGCGCGCGAAGTTGGAGCTGGAGAAGCTGAAACTGGCGCAGGAGTCCGAGGCCGCGCAGGCGAAAATCGAGCTGGTGCGGCTCCAGCGCGCGCAGGAGGCAGAGAACGCCAAGGCGCAGATGGAGCTGGCGCGGCAGCAGCGTGAGCAGGAACTGGAGCTTTCACGCCAGCGGCACGAGCAGGAGGTGGAGCTGGCAAAGCTGCGCCGCGAACAGGAGGAGGCCGGCGCCAAGGCCCAACTGGAGCTGGAGCGTCTGCGCCGTGAGCACGAACAGGCCACCGCGTGGCACGAGGTGCAGATGGCCGCGCACCAGCAGGAGGCGGAACGGCTCCACGCGGAGCTCCAGGTGGTGCAGGCCCGGCGGTCCATCGTGGAGACGGAGGTGGCCATCGCCGAGCTGACTGTGCGGAAGGACCAGGCGCAGCAGGAGCTCGAATTGGGCAGGGCGCGCGCGCTGCGCGACATCGAGAACAGCGTCAGCCCGGAGGTCATCCAGATGACCCTGGCGCAGCAGCTTCCCCAGGTGGCCGTGGCCTTCCAGCAGAAGATGGGCGAGGTGCACGTCACCGCGGTGGATGGGGCCAATCCGTTTGGTTACATCGCCGCGGCGGTGGAGGGCGTCATGGGGCTGGCGCGTTCCGCCGGACTGAAGACGCCTGCTTCCCCGCTTGCTGCTCCAGCGCAGTAGCCCGGGACCCCGGGCCTGCGTATACAAGGGGGCCTGGGACCACGGAGTCACGCGCGCATGGATGCGAAGAAGCTCGGAGTGATGGCGGTGCTGGCCGGAGTGGCGGTGGCCGTGGTGCCATGGCTGCTGCCCACGGGCCCCAATGCCAACCTGGATGCGGCCCGGTTCCTTGAATCCGGCAGCCTCGCGGTGGGCGCGGCGGTGGTGTTCGCGGGTGGGTTGCTCACCGCGTTGACGCCGTGTGTCTATCCGCTCATCCCCATCACCGTGTCCGTCTTCGGCGCGCGCAAGACGGAGGGCCGGGGCCGCGCGCTGCTCCTGACGTCGTCCTACATCGTGGGCATGGGCGTGGTGTTCAGCGCGCTGGGCGTGCTGGCGGCGAAGACGGGCCAGGCGTTCGGGTCGATGCTGGGGCACCCGGCGGTGGTGACGGGCCTGGCGGTGTTCCTGCTGCTGCTGGCCACGTCCATGTTCGGCGCGTTCGAGCTGGCGCTGCCGTCGTCGTTCCAGACGAAGCTCAACGCCGTCGGCGGCGCGGGTGTGGCGGGCGCGTTCCTGATGGGCAGCGTGTCCGGCTTCCTGGCGGCGCCGTGCACGGGCCCGGTGCTGACGGGCCTCTTGGCCTTCGTGGCGAAGTCGGCCAACACCACGCTGGGCGCGTCGCTGCTGTTCGTCTACGCGCTGGGCATCGGCGTGCCGTTCTTCCTCATTGGCGTCTTCACCGTCCGGCTGCCGCGCGGCGGCGTGTGGATGGAGTGGGTGAAGAGCGTGCTGGGCATCATGCTGGTGGCCCTGGCCTTCAGCTACCTCAAGGACGCCTTCCCCTGGGCGCGGGACGTAGTGAAGGGGCTGGGGCTCCAGGTGGGCCGGGTGCCGGGAGCCGTCATCGCCGCGCTGCTGGTGGCGGTGGGCGTGGCCCTGGGCGCGGTGCATCGCTCGTTCAAGGAAGGCGCGCGGGAGTTCTCGTTCAAGGCGCTGGGCGTGGCGCTCGTCGTCGCGGCGCTGGTGCTGCGCGGCGGTGCGCTGGACGCGGGCCCGGTGGGCACGTTGTGGGTGAGCCTGGGACTCGCCGAACCGCCCCGCGCGCCGTCCTGGCAGTGGCACCACGTCATGCCGGCGAAGCAGGCCACCTTCTCTCCGGAGGCCTTCGACCAGGTGCTCGCACAGGCGAAGGCAGAGGGCCGGCCGGTGCTCATCGACTTCTTCGCGGACTGGTGTGCGGCCTGCAAGGAACTGGACCGCGACACCTACCCCGCGCAGCAGGTCATCTCCGAGTCCGACGAGGGGCGCTTCCTCAACATCAAGATTGACGCGACGAACAGCGAGGACTCGCTGGACGCGTTGCTGGAGCGCTTCGGTGTGGAGGGCTTGCCCACCGTGGCGTTCATCTCTCCGGAGGGCAAGGTGCTCACCCAGCCCCGTGTTACCGGCTTCCTGGCGCCCAGCCCCTTCGCCACGGAGATGAAGAAGGCGCGCTGCACGGACGCCAACGCCTGCTGATTCGGTGGGCGACGCCTGGCTACGGCGCGGTCTCCGGAAGGAAGCGGGCTCGCAGCTCGGGCGTGGGGATGCGGCACTGCGCTTCCCGGCCGAACCAGCGGTAGCGGTTGCGCGCGATGATTCGGTAGACGAGGTCGCGCAGCGGCCGGGGCACCACGATGAACGCGTAGAGAAACCGCCACGGCCCCTTCAGCATCCGCGCGACGCGGAGCGCGGCCGTGGACCGCTCGTACAGCTTTCCGTCCTGCAGGAGGACGAAGCTGTCCGGTTCCTCCTTGGGCACGACGCCATGCGGCGCCAGCAGCGCGGCGGCCCGCTGGGACTGCAGCGCGGTGAAGCGGATGCGCGCGTCCGGGTCCCGGTCGATGATGAAGAGGACCGTGCCGTTGCACAGGTTGCACACGCCGTCGAAGAGGACCACGGTGTCCGAGGGCTGGGCGCGGGTCATGATGCGGCAAGTCTAACAGCCCGCACCGTCGGGTGACGCCGAAGAGGCGGGGGAATTCCAGGCGAGTGTCCCTGCAGCCGCGCTCGTGAATGAGTGGTGTCAGACCCCGGTGTTTCCTTCCCTGGCGCCGCCCTTGCAGAATGTTCGGACATGCCCTCGCCTCCCATCGCTCCCAGACTCCTGGAGTTATCCGCCCACGCCTTGCTGTGGAGGCGAAGCAAGCAGTTGATGCTCCAGGCGAACCGGTTGGTGCGGTGGTCCGCGACCCCCGAGCGCTGGCCGCGCCCGCTCCTGGCGCCCACTCACGAGAAGGGCGTGCTCCTCGGCTCGCACACCGTGAATCTGGAGCGCGCGGACTCGGACGCGGACCCTGTGCTCGAAGCGGGCAAGCAGCACAACGTCCGTCTGGCGGCGCCGGCCTTCGATGGCCTCCTCCTCGCTCCGGACAGGCCCCTCTCTTTCTGGCGCACGCTGGGCCGGCTGACGGAGCGCAAGGGCTACCGGCATGGGCTGGCGCTGAGCGGTGGCTGTCTCACCCCGTCCATCGGGGGCGGCATCTGCCTTCTGGCCAATGCGCTCTTCGAGTTCGCCGCACGCCAGGGCTGGCACATCCTGGAGCGCTGGGGGCACACGATGGAGGCGGTACCCCCGCCGCCAGGCTCGCTGTGGGGAATGGATGCCACGGTGGCCTGGCCCTATGTGGACCTGGTGATGGCGCCTCGTGAGGGTCCGGTGCGGCTCGGAGCCCGCGTCTCGGACGGGAAGCTGCGGCTCTCCATCCATGGGGCGGACGCCCCCCGGACACGCTCACGGCTGTGGTCCGAGGACGAGTCCCTTCTCGAACTCGCCGAGGGAACCCTGCGCATCAACCGCGTCGTGCGCCGAGTTGAAGACACCAGTTCTGGCGCCGTGCTCGAGGAGCGCACCATCGCCGAGAACCGGCGCCGCCTGCTGAACCCCGAGGCGCGGAAGCGGACGTGCCTGACGTGCGGGGAGACCGCATGCCACGCCCGCGTCGAAGTCCCACGGACGGAGGCCCGGGCGCCATGAACCTGGTTCTCGCACCGGAGCCCGCTCCCTGGCTCTCCCATCTCGCGTCGCTGCTCACGCACGAGGCGGAGGTGCTGGCCCCCTGGGCGCTGCCGAGACTGCCCGATTGGGGTCCACTTCCCACCCGCCTGCGTCAGGCCTGGACCCGCCGGACGTTGCCGGTGCCCGGGGGCTTCCGCGTCTGGGGCCTGCCAGGTTGGGGAGCCGTGGAGGCGGGGATGCGAGTCGCGGCGCGCTCGACGGCGGCGACACTCCAGGCCCGCTTCACCCTGCGCAAGCGGTGGGCGCAGGCGGCCTCGGCGCTGCTTCCGGCGTCGGTGGAGACGGTGCTCGCGCCAGCGCTCGGTGCCCGGGAGGTCTTCGCGATGGCACGCCGCCGGGGCGCGCGCTGCGTGCTGGTGGAGGACCTGCCCTCGTTGAGGGCACTGCACGCGGACCTGGACGCCGCGGCTGCGAGGCACCCGGAGGAGGCCTTCCTTCGCAACCACCGCGCCTCCGCGGAGGACGTCGCGCGGCAGGAGGCGGAGCGAGTCCTCGCGGATGAAATCTGGGTGCGAGGCGAGCTCGCCCTCGAGCGGCTGCGGCTGGCCGGACACGCCCCGGAGAAGCTCCGCAGGCTGCATTTTCCACCGGACCGCGAACCGCCCCAGGCGCCTCGTTTGCCCCAGCGACACGGCCCGCACGTGGCCCTCCTCGCCGGGCCCGCTCTCGCGCGCGGCGGACTGCGAGAAGCCTTGGCGGTGCTCGACGAACGGCCCCAGTGGAACCTCTGGTTGCGCCCCGCCGAGGGCACGGACCCACGACACCTGAACCACCCGCGAGTGCGGAAGGTGACGGCTCAGGTCCAGCGCACGCTCCAGCAGGTGGACGTGGTGCTCGCGCCGGCGTGGTGTGAGAGCCACCTGGGCGAGCTGGCGCAGGCGCGGGAGCAAGGCATCCCCATCATCGCCACGGACCGCGCCGCGGGCTTCTGGCCCTGTCGGGCGATTCCTCGCGGCGATGTTTCCGCCCTCATCGCCGAACTGGACGCGCTGACCGCGCGCTGAAGCCCACGCCTGTTGGCGCCAACCCTCTCCTGAGTGGGCTGTTCGTGGCCATCGCGAAGCGCCGGTCGGGGCGGCCCCTTGATGGCGTCGAGCGCGCTAGGTGTGCCGTCCCCGGCTCGCGAGGACGCGGTCAATCATCTGCTCGTGCAGCGCATGGAGCGGTTGGGCGACGTGTTCGCCCTCCAGGTACGCAAGCGCACCGGCGATGGCCTCCAGCGTGGACATGCCATCCGGGTGGGGCGGGCGACGCAGGCGCCGCGAGTCCGGCGCGGGCGGTGGCAGCTTCAAGCCGGGCAGCCGCCGCAGCGCGGGGACTCGCTGCACCATGCGGCGTGCTTGTCCCCAACTCCCATCCAGGATGATGAGCCTGCTGGGAAAGGCCGCACCGGGCGCGGGCTCGTGGTGCGCATCCGGGAACAGCAGCCACGTGTCATCGCCCTCCAGGATGGAGGCGTCGAAGGGGACGCCCGGCGAGCCATAGGAGACGATGCTGCACCGGGGAATGGCGAGCGCCGCCATGCGCGCGGTGTTGGTGGATTTGAGCGTCTCTTTGTGGTGCCGGACGATGAGCAACTCCGTGCGCGTGGAGACGCACGGCACCTCGGCGCATAGACACAGGGCAACGGGGAGGAAGCAGCGCGGGCAGCGACCCGCGAGGTCCTCGGGCGTTCGAGACCTCATTTGCCCTGGCGGTATCGCTCCATGAGGGTCCGGGCCTCGCGCAACTTCTCCTCGACGAAGCGGTCATCCGCGTCCGGCTCGTACTCCGCGTCGGGCAGGTCGAGGTGGAAGAGGGCGGAGAGGCTGACGGGCGTCACTTCCAACCATTCGGCGGTGCGGTTGAGCGCGGCCTGACGGCGGCCCGCGAATGTCTCCGGCCCGTCTTCGGGGCCGCAGCGGCAGATGCGCGCCGAGTCACCGGACACGTCCACGTACAGCCCCAGCACCTCCGCGTCCAGCTCCGCGGCCAGCGCGCACGTGGCCTCGCTGACGTAGGCGGCCATGGCCTGCGCCGCGGAGCGCTCCGTCAGCGAGCGGACCAGGAACACCTGCCAGCCGGCTTCGGTAATCGCGCCGGCTTCCTGGAGCGGCGCCAGCTCCGCGGGCGGCGCGTGGATGCGCGTGAGCAGCCGTCGCACGGGCACTTCCATCCGCTCGAGCCGGGCGCTCGACGCGGGACAGAAGAAGACGACGCGATACTCACGGCTGTCGGCTGCGGTTTCCATAGGCATACGGCGTCGCCAGGAACGGAGGGAAGAGTGTGTGCGGGGGCCCAAGAGGACCAAAGGACTCCCCAAGCATGCAAGGGGTGATTTGGCGCACGCGTTCAGCGTGCCGCGGCGCGCAGCGGCACGGCCTGGAGGGTGGCGCGTCGCTCGGCCGCCACCCATGCGCCCGTCACCAGCACCAACAGACCTCCGCCCAGGGCGACGGGCGTCAGCGTCTCCGAGAAGAAGGCCCAGCCCACCAGCGACGCGGTGAGCGGCTCCAGGTACGTGAGCGCCGCCGTAGCCGCGGTGGGAACGTGCCGCAGACCGGTGTGGAAGAGGATGTTTCCAATGAGGCCACAAACAACGCCGCCCACGAGTACGAGGAGCGTACCCCCATCCACCGTGGGTGGCAGTACCTGGTCTCCGAAACAGAGCAGCAGCACGCCCGCGGAGATGGGGGCATGCAGTGATGTCACGGCCATGGGTGAATAGGCCCGCGCCGCCTGTTTCGCGGCCAGGACGATGATGGCGTAGAAGCAGGCACTGCCCGCGCCCAGCAGCGCCGTCAGCCCCGAGAAGTCGCCGTCGGGCCGGCCGATGAGCAGGGCCAGTCCCACCAGCGTCACGGGGCCGCCTATCAGGGCCCGGGTGGAGCGCTCCTCGCCCAGCACCCAGGGGGCCAGCAGCGCCAGCAGCAAGGGCGCCAGGTAGTGCGTCAGCACGGCGATGGACACCGGCCCGCGCTCCATGGCGGCGAAGAAGAGGGCCGTGTTCGCCGCGTCCGCCAGTGCCACGACGAGCATCGCCAGGGTGGCCCGGCGGTCGCGCAGGGCATCGCGCCGGAACAGGAAGGGCGCCGGGAGCGACATGGCCAGGAGCACGAGGAATGCGTTCTGCGGCCCGGCGAGCCCCGCTGGACGGAAGAAGAGCGCCCAGCACCCCCAGAGGGTGGCCCCGGCCGCGACCATGGCGAAGTACCGCACCGTGTGACTCCTGGTGACTCCGGCGCGCACTCCGGCTCCGGCGGGCGCGCAGCCTACCTCAGCTAGAGGCGCGCGTACCGTCCGCGCGCTGGGCCTCGGCCTGGGCTCGCAGGCCCTCCATGTCGGGCGTGAAGGGGCGGTCGGGGACGAGGCGAGCCCGGCGGATGCGGTCCATGCGGAACATGCGCGCCGCGGCCTTCTCCACGTCCCGGGCCAGCACGTACCAGACGGGCGATTCGACCAGCAGCCCGTGCGGCTCCACGATGCGGCGGGTCGCCTTGCCGTGCCGGTCTCGGTATTCGAAGGACAGGCAGACCTGCTCGCGGAAGGCCCGCTCGAAGACGGCGAGCAGTTCCTCCGGCGGTGTGCCGACGTCCGCCAGCACGCGGACGCTCGCCGGCCGTCCCACCACCACGCGGCGGCAGAGCTCACGCATGCCCCGAGCCCGCTCCTTGGGGACGCTGGCGAAGAGCTTCTGGAGCCCCGAGCGCGCCGCGCTGCCCCAGGGCAACGTGCTGCCCGTCGCGGACAGGTTCGCGGCCAGCCAGAGCGCCACCACCTCCTCCTGCGACAGGTGGACGGCCGCCACGCCCCGGTCCCGCTCCAGCCGGACGCCGCCCCCAGGGCCTGTGTCACTGCTCAGGGGAATGCCCTGTTCCCGCAGCGTCGCCAGGTCCCGGTGGACGGTGCGTGCGCTCACGTCGAGCGCCTCGGCGATCTCCGCCACCGTCGTCCCATCCCGGCTCCGCAGGAAGTCCAGCAGCCGCATCACCCGGTCGACTCGAGCCATTGCTGACAGTTTCTGTCAGGGATGGGCCGTACTCCACAAGCATCAGGTCGCGCATGACCGCGCGCATCGAGGCCAGAGGAGGCCGTCACGATGGATTCCAGGGGAATGCTGAATGTCGACGATGGGGGCGTGGGTGGACTGCCGGTGGTGTTCGTCCATTCGAGTGCCGGCAACACCACGCACTGGGCCGCGCAGCTGTCGCATCTGCGCAAGCACCGCCGTGCCGTGGCCCTGGACCTGCGTGGCCACGGGAAGTCCGAGTTGCCACGGGACGGTGGCTTCACCGTGGAGGACTTCGCGCGGGACGTGGGGACGGTGGTGGATGGGCTGGGGCTTCAGCGCTTCGTGCTGGTGGGGCACAGCCTGGGCGGGGCCGCCTGCGTGGCCTACGCGGGGGCGCAGCCGGACCGCGTCGCGGGGCTGTTCCTCCTCGACCCGGCCTCGGATGGACGCTCGATGTCAGCGGAGCAGGCCCAGGGCTTGATGGCGGTTCTGGCGACCGAGGCCTGGAGCGCGGTGGTGGAGGAGTTCTGGGGCCCCATGTTGGCGCCGTCCCGGCCGGAGGTCCGCGAGCGGGTTCTCTCCGAGATGCGCGCCACGTCCCAAGAGGGTGTCCGGGGCGGACTGGGAGCCCTGTTGGACTTCGACCCCGTGACGCCGCTGCGGCGCTACTCGGGGCCGCGTCTGTCGGTAGTGACGGCCTTCAACGAGGAACCGGGCTCGTATCACCACCTGGTGCCGGAGCTGCCGCACGCGAAGGTGGAGGGCACGGGGCACTGGGTGCAACTCGACGCGCCGGACGAGGTGAACCGGCTGCTGGACGGCTTTCTGTCCACGGTGCGCTGAGCGCACGCGTTCGCCGCGCGTGTTATCTACGGCCCGTGCCCCGGCCCAAGCTGCACAGCGACGAAGCCATCCTCGACGCCGCCATGTCCGTGTTGCTTCGGAGCGGGCCCGGCGCATTCACGTTGAATGACGTGGCCGTCGCGGTGGGCATGTCCCGCGCGGCGCTCATCCAGCGCTTCAAGAACAAGGACCACCTCTACTTCCGGCTCATGGAGCGGACCGCCGAGCAGAAGCGCGAGTACTTCGCCGGTCTGCCCGTGGAAGTCGGAGCACAGGGCCTCTGGCGTTTCCTGAAGACGCTGGTCTCGGTGATGGGGGAGGGCGAGGGGCTCGACGCACACCTGCTTCTGGCTTGGGAGGACGTGAGAGACCCCACGTTGAGGCGGATGGCGCATGAGCGGAATCTGCTCGTGCGCGACGCCATCGCCGTCCGGCTTCCTCCCAGCGTCGACCGTGGCGCGGTGTCGGCCCTGCTTCAAGACGTCATCGCGGGTGCGACGATGCAGTGGTTGGTGGAGCGGACGCCGCCGTTGACGGAGTACGTCCTCGCTCGCTTGCGCACGTTGCTCGGGTGCGTGTTTCCACGAGAGTCCTTCGACTGAAGGTTGTGTCGCTTGGAGGGACACCCAAAAGGTGCGGATTGAATATAACCGACGCGTCGGTTATTAATTCGTCATCCACGCCAGTTCCTGGCCATCGAAAGGGGTTCCTGGATGTCCGAGCGCATCATCGAATCGGGTGACATTCGGCTCTGTACCGAGCACTTCGGGCGCGAGGGCGACGCCCCCGTGCTGATGTTGATGGGGGCGGCCAGTTCGATGCTGGGGTGGCCCGACGGGCTCATGGAGCAACTCGCGCGGACGGGGCACTTCGTCATTCGCTACGACCACCGCGACACGGGGCGCTCCTCGCACGGTGTGCCAGGCGCCACGCCCTACACGCTGGACGACCTCGCCTCCGATGCCATCTCCGTGCTGGATGGATATGGCATCGAGCGCGCGCACCTCGTGGGAATGTCATTGGGGGGCCTGCTCTGCCAGATGGCGGCGTTGAAGTACCCGGAGCGAGTCCGCTCGCTGACGCTCATCAGCGCCCAGATTTTCTCGGAGCCGGACTTCGAGGACCCGGGCGTGGACCCGGCGGTGCTCGCGCACTTCCAGCGGGCCGCCACGCTGAACTGGGCCGACGAGGCGGAGGCCATCGGCTTCCAGGTCGAACTCTCACGGTTGTGCGTGGGCCGTGCGCGGAGGTCGTTCGACGAGGCCCGGGTGCGGGCGCGCGCAGTACAGGACTATCGGCGCGCGCTCTCGCCTCAATGCGCGTTGAACCACGCGGGGCTGTCCGGTGGCCTGGAGTGGTACGGCCGGACGCGTGAGATTGAAGCGCCGCTGCTGGTCATCCACGGCTCGGTGGACCCGGTCATCGACCATGCGCATGGCGTGGCCTTGAGCCGTGCCGTCAAGGGCGCGCGCCTGGTGACACTGCAGGACGCGGGGCATGACCTGCACCCGGATGACTGGGAGACGATGACCCGGGCCATCACCGCCCATACCTCAGCGGCGAGTCCGCCTCACGGCGCTCGCTGATCTGTCACAGTACGGGCATGGGGCCCTTGTTCGCCTACAGCCTCGTGCCTGTCCTCTCCGTGTCGCTGCTGCTGTTCTTCACGGCCGCGCTCCGGGGGCTCAACGCGCGAGGCCTGGCGCTCTACTGTCTGGCGACCGCGGGGTGGACGGGCGCGCTGCTGCTCCTCTGCATCCCATCCATGGCGTGGGTGGGGGAGCGCTTCGTGGCGGGTGGGGCCTTCGTCGCGGCGGCGTACCTGCACTCCGCCTATGACGTGACCCGGCAGCGCTCCTATCGGTTGGTGGTGCTCGCGTACTGCGTGGCGGTGGTGGTGACGGGCATTGGCGCGTTCCTCCCCAACGTCCTGCACGGGCCGCTGGCGATGGGGCGAGGCCCCCTGTTCTGGCCCACCATGGTGCTCGCCGTGGCGGCGGCGAGCGTGCCGCTGGTGCATCTGGCGCGCGCGTACCGCAGCGAAGCTCCCGAGCGACGGCCCATCCTCCTCAGTCTGGGCATCGCCGGGCTGCTCGCGTACCTGGGCAGTATCGGCAACGCCCTGTTGCTGTCGGGCGGGTACGCGTTGCCGTTCGGGATGTACCTGGTGCTGGCGGCGCTGCTGGTGCTGGTGCACGTCATCAATGCCCATCAGCCAGCCGCGGACCGACGGCTGCTCGAACGCAGCCTCGCCTACTCCGCGGTGGCGGCGGTGTTGTCCGCGGGCTTTCTCTTTGGCGTATTGACGCTGCTGTCGGGCAGCGGCCAGCCGTTCCTTACCGAGTACCGAGTAGGTGCCTTCTTTCTCCTGGCCCTGGCCGCGCTCGCGTTCGAGCCCGTGCGTCAGGCGCTTCAGGCCTGGCTGGGGCGCCGGCTCCTCAAGGGCCGGGCCACCAGTGACGAACTGGTCGTGGCGCTCGCTCGCGAGGAGGCGCGCGCGGACCAATCCGCGCGGCTGGCGGAGCTGGGACAATTCACGTCCGCGGTGGCCCACGAGGTCCGCAATCCATTGGGCGTGCTCGCCGCGCACCTCAAGCTGCTGGAGCGAAGGGGCGGGGACCCGGACACGGTGGCGGCCATGCGGGAGCAGATCGACCGCGCCAGTCACTTCGTGGACGAGCTGCTGCGCTATGGCCGTCCGCGCCCGCTGGACCTGCGCCGCGTGGATGTCTCAGCCACCGTCGCGCTGGCGTACTCCACTGCGCGGCAGGGACTCGGCTCGCTCGCGCCCGACGTCTCCTTCGAGTCAGAGGAGGACGCGTCGCTCACGGTGGAGGCCGACCAGTCCCAGCTCTCACAGGTGATGGTCATCCTGTTGGAGAATGCACTGCTCGCCCTGAGAGACGTGCCCGTACCGCGGTTGAGGACATCCATTGAGCAGGCGAACGGTCGGTTGCTCGTCCGGGTGGAGGACAGCGGGCCTGGCATTCCACCGGAGCTGCTGCCCCGGCTCTTCCAGCCCTTCGTGACGGGCCGCAAGCGCGAGGGACCTCGGCCGGGGACAGGTTTGGGGCTGGCCATCGCGCGAGGCGTCGCCGAACGGCATGGCGGACGTTTGAGTGCGGGACGCTCGGAAGCCCTGGGGGGCGCGGCGTTGACGTTGGAATTACCCGTGGCGCAGCCTGCCTCGATTTCCGCCGCGCTGGCCTGACGCCGGCCTGTCCCTGGTCCGCGGGGCGGCAGGGATGTCGGTGAGCGAGCGCAACTTGATACGATTAAGTCTGCTTCACGACGGCCTTCCAAGGATTGCCCCGGACTTCGTTTCGATAGGCGTGGAAGGAGTCCGGGTCGATGAGCGGCCAACGCATTGCCACAGTCATTCGCATTCCTGTGGCCTACAGTACGGATGTGCATCCCGACGGGTTCGAGGAGTTCGCGCATCGTGTCAGGCCCATGCTGTTGGCCCTGGCGAGACGGTTGTGCGGTCAGGGGGGCCTCGATCCGGAAGACCTGGTGCAGGAGGCGCTCACGCGCGGACTGCTGCATCACGGGGCACTCGCCGCGCAGCCGGAGCCCGTCTACAGGGCGTGGCTGTGTCGGGCGATGACCAATCATTTCCTCGACCAGTGCCGCAAGCGGCGCTCGGAGTTGTTGGAGCAGGACCGTCCGGAGCTGCGGCTGGTGCGCGAGGGGGTGGCGGCCCCCGAGCCGGAGGCCATGGAGGTCTGGGAGCACATCTCGGAGAAGGATTTCCAGACGGCCATCGCCCAGCTGCCGAATCCCAGGGTGCGTGAGGCGTATTCGCTGCATGCCTCGGGGCTGCGCTACCGCGCCATCGCCCTGCGCATGGGCGTCCCCGAAGGCACCGTGGGGAGCTGGCTCTATCAAGCCCGCAAGGAGTTGAAGGCGCTGCTACTGCCGCTCACCGGGCGCGACGGAGGAGGCAGCGCGTGATGGGGACGCTCTGTAACAGGCTGTCCCTCTTCCTCGATGGCGAGCTGCCGCCCGTGGACGAGGAGAACTTCCGGCATCACCTCGCTCGCTGTGACCCCTGCGCGTCCGGCCTGCACGAAGCCATGCAACTGGAGTTGCTGGGCTTCTGTGTGATGGGGGACCCGCAGGCGTTGGCGCACGAGCAGGAGGACGCGCCCGAAACCTGGATGGCGTCCGATGCGCCCAGGACACGTGACACGGCCGAAGGGCCGGGGCGCCCTCACTGGCGCTGGGCCCCGTTCGCTGTGGGCGCCGTGGCGGCGGCCATCGTCCTAGTGCTCGTCGTCAAGAGCGCCGATGTGCGGGGTTCCCAGCAGGAGGTCTGGCTCGCGCAGACGTCGTCGCGCCTCATCGAGGCGAGGGTTGCCTATGCACGCGCGGACGGACACCGGCCCTATGTGCCCCTGCGCGCGGGGGGCAGTGGCCCTCCGGGCGGGGCGGGCTCGGCATTGCCGCTCCGGGCGCTGGCGGATCTGGAGGACCAGGGGGACCTGCATGGCATTGCCGCCGCGTACCTGGCCCGCAAGGACCTGCGGCAAGCCTCCGACTTCCTCCACCGGATGCCGCCGTCACCGGACCGGGACAGTGACCTGGCCATCGTCGCGTTGGAGCAGGGGCATCCGGAACAGGCGCTGGCACTGCTGGACGGGGTATTACGACAAGTGCCCGAGCACGCCCAGGCGCAGTGGAACCGGGCGCTGGTGCTGCGGGAGATGGGGCTGACGCTGCTGGCCGCGGAGGCGTTCGACGCGGTGGTGAAGCGCGGGGAGCCGGGCTGGAGCGAGGAGGCGCGGATCCGCGCGCGAGCGCTCCGGCAGCAGACGCAGGCGCGGGGGCGGGCCTGGAAGGGGGCTCGCGCGGCGGTGCGGGACCTGATGGTGGACGCGCAGGCTCGGCTCCCGCTGGAGGAGGCGAAGCGCTTTCCTGGCATCGTCCGGCTGGCGTTCTACGACGCGGTGAGGGCCGCGCCGTCGCGGGAGTGGACCCTGCGCCTGCTTCCGCTGGCGGACGTGTTGGACGGAGTCCAGGGCGGCGAGGTGCTTCGCGGCTACGTGCAGCGTGTGGCGGAGCGGGACTTCAGCCGCCGTGCACCCCTGGCGGCGGACTACGCGAAGCTCGTGCGGGGCGAGCTGTCCTCGCCAGAGCGCTTCCTGGAGACGCTGCGGCGTTCGGGCGAGGACGACCTGTACCTGGGCGGGCTCATCAATCAGACGGCAGGCGCGCGCCACCTGGAGGATTTCACGCGGCTGGCCCGTGCGGCCGAGGACCCCTGGGTGTCGCTGCTGGCCGAGCGCGAGCTGGCGGGCGCCGAGGAGCGCGCGGGCGAATGGTGGAAGGCGGAGGCGCGGCTTCGCGCGGCCGTGGGGGCCTGTCAGGGCAAGGGGCTGTCCTACCGCTGCGCCACGCTGAAGAAGCGGCTGTCGGACCTCTATCTCGCGCTCAACCGCCCGGCGGAGGCTTTCGAGCAGGCGTGGAGTGGCTGGCTTGCGTCCCGGGAGCAGGAGGAATGGGAGCTGGAGCAACAGTTCCTCCAGGAACTGGCGCACATCGCTCGCTACCGGTTGGACATCACCAGCGCGCGCGCCTACCTGCGCGAGTCCCTGGCGCGAATGCCCGACGCTTGCGAGCAGCGCACCTACGTGCACCGCAACCTGGCCTACCTGTCGTGGCTGGAGTTCGACGCGCACGAGGCGCGGAACGAACTGGAGCTGGCGCAGGAGTGTGGCCGGCCACTGGGGCTGCCCGGCGCGCTGTTGTTGTCGTACCTGGCGCGCTTCGGCGCAGACAGCCAGGACGCGGACCTGTTGCGCCGCACCCTGGCCGAGCTGCACCGGGGGCAGCCCTCCCCGGGCAAGCTCGCGCAGATGCGCTTCGCCGAGGGGCAGTTCGTGCTGGAACTCGACCGCGCGACCGGGCTGGAGCTGCTTCGCGGCGCCATCCAACAGGCGGAGTCCCTTCCCAACGATGTGGACGCGCGCAAGACGCGCATGGGGGCCTACAACGTCCTGGCGCACGAGGCAGGCCGCACGGACGTCCCAGGTGAGGCCCTGGCGCTCATGGGCGCCGCGCTTCAGGTTGCGGTCCCTGAGCGATGTGTGCTGGGCGTCGCCGTGGACTACGAGCGCTCGGTGGTCGCGCTGCGCGGCGCTACGGGCGAACTGCAGGGGCACTTCGACGCCAGCCGCGCGGAGCCCCTGGGTCGGGACGCCTCCGGGCTGGTGCCTCCGTCGCTCCAGGCCGCCTTGAAGGGCTGCGAGCGGGTGGACGTGCTCGCGTTGCCGCCGGTGCATGGCCTGCGGGGGCTGCTGCCCGCGGAGCTCGCCTGGAGCTACCGCGTGGGGCGGCCCGGAGAAGCGTCTCCCGTGCCGGCTCGTGGCAGCGGGCCGCACCTGGTCGTCAATGGGGTGGAGGCGCCCGCGGCGCTGGGCCTCCCGCGGTTGCTTCCACTGGAGCCGCCGCACGCGCCGGACCCGCAGCGAATCGAGCTGTCGGGCATGCAAGCCACGCCAACCCGGGTGCTGGCGGCCATGGCGCAGGCCAGTGAGGTGGAAATCCACGCGCACGGCGCCTTCAGCCCCGAGATGTCAGACGCCTCGCTGGTGGTGCTGGCGCCTGAAACAGATGGCCGATACGCGCTATCCGCCCCCCAGGTCCGCGCGCTGAAGCTGGAGCGCGCGCCGCTCGTGCTTCTGGCCACGTGCAGTGCGGCCCGAGCCACGCCCTTCCTTCATGAGTCCTTCAGCCTTCCGGTGGCCTTCATCGAAGCAGGCGCGGCCACGGTGCTGGCCTCCACGGTGGAAATCCCCGACTCGGCGGGGCGCTTCTTCGAAGCGGTGCGTGAGCGCATCCGGAGCGGCGCGCCGGCGGCCCTCGCGCTCCGTGACGCGCGGCGCACGTGGCTGGCGGCCCACCCCTCCGCGGACTGGGTCCACGGCATCCTCCTCTTCGAATGATGCTCAAGGAATCCGACTTGGTGCGTAGTACCGAGGCGGAGGCGGGGAGATGGCATGCCGCCGGGCCTCGCCGGTGCCGCGCAGAGGGGGATGCGATGGTGAAGAAGCTTTCGAAGAAGTCGAAGCGCGATGGGGCGGTGGTGAGCATCAACCCGCATGACCCGCCGCCGGAGCCCACCCCGGGTCTGACGGCGCACCCGCCGTTCTCGGCGAGGATGTCCGTCGTCCCGTCCGTGAATACGGCGTCTCATCCGGACGGCTCGGACAACTCACGTCCTAAATAAGTGACAGTTTTCCGGAATGTCCTGAATCGCGCTGGCGATACAGGTTTTACGGGGCGCTCCCACTCGGGGCGCCCCGGATTTTTTTGAACAGAATACACAAGAAAAAGGGCTGGGGCCGTATCTGAGATTGAGGGGGCGTTGGTCGCGAGCCCCCGAGAAGAGGGGGAGAGATGTTTCGTGGTGACGCGCGGGGCCAAGGGGATGCGAGCGGTTTCTGGGCACCTGAGGAGGGGCG
>NZ_JAAEAH010000032.1 GCF_010998615.1 Myxococcus sp. CA023
TCGCCTCGAATGCTTCGGCGACCCGGAACCACTCCTGCTTCTCCAACGGCTTCGACATACGCGCCAGGGACCATGGCGGCGACTCACCACTCAACGCCCCTCAGCACGTCGTTGGCCGGACGCTTACAGTGTGAGCGGGCTTGAGGTACTCGACGAGGGTGCGTAGGCGCTGGCACTCCGCCGGAGAGAGGAGACGCTCCACCTCGACGTTGAAGGCGTAGCGAGCGAAGCGCTCCGAGGGCCCCAGCACCCAGTCCACCCCCAGCTCGGACTCACCCAGAACGAGGGTGTCCGAGGCGAAGGGGGAGATGGCCCGCACCTCGATGCCGAGGAAGAAGCGGATGGCGTTGCGCAGTCCCAGCGCGGTGCCCTTCTGCTGGTACATGTCCACGAGGACGGAGGCCAGCCGGCGCTGGGCGAGGACGTCCAGCTCGAAGGCGAAGGGGTTGCCCAAGTCCTGGAGGATGGCATCCAGGAAGGACTCCGGCGCGCGCTCCAAATCGAAGATGTCGGGGAAGGCGTCCAGGTCGGCGAGGAGCAAGTCGGTCACCTCCTGGAGGCAGGAAATGAAGCGGTGCAGGTCGCCCGTCACATCGTCCCGGCGGTTGTGGCGGGGCAACATGTCCCAGAGCTGGAAGCTCCGGGCGGGCGGCCGGGCTGGACGGAAGCCCGAGAAGGTGGCGCGGTGGTAGGGGGCGAGCACCGGGTTGTAGTGCGCGTCCGTCACGCCCTCCACGCGGACTTCGTACACCACGTCCGGCGTCAGCTCCGTGTCGAGGATGAGGTGGACGAGGGGGCCGTCGGCCGCGGCCTCGAGGGAGGCCACCGGGACTGCGGGGGCGCCACGAGGCGTGAAGGTGAAGCGCGCCGTGGGCGGCACCCGCACGTCCTCGTCGAAGGCGAGGCGCACGGACTTCGGCGCAAGGGCCTGGGCGACCACGAGGCGGGGCGCAGTGCGGTCCTCCACGGTGAAGGTGTACGTCTCGTCGAGGAGGTGCGCGCCGCCGGCCGTGGCCGAGACGACGCGGACGGAGACGGTGGCCTGGCTGGCCAGCGGCACCGCCGGGTGGAGCACCACGCGCAGGGTATCCGCTGTCTGCGTCACCTCAGCCAGGGGCCCCGCGAAGGCGGGTTGCACCTCGACGCTGTCGCCGCATTCGAAGGCGAGGACTCCATCCACCCAGACGCGGGTGGCCGCCCGGGCAATGCCGTCTACGCCGACGTCCACCACCTCCAGCTCCAGCGCGGCATCGACGGGGACGTCCTCCTCCTCGGGGCTCGGAGCGCGGTTGAGGAGGAGAGGGCGGCGCGTCTCGGCGAAGAGGGAGACGGTGTCGACGTAGAGGGCGGGCAGCTCAACCGTGGCCATGGGGCGTCCTCACGGGGAAATGAGCTCCAGGCGGACGCCCATGGTGTGGACGCCGGAGAGCTTCGAGACGTTGGCGGCCATGTCTCCGACGAGGCGCTCTCGGCCGGGGCGTCCGAGGCAGCGGGCGTACTTCACCCCGTCCACGACGAGGGACGCTTCCCAGGCCAGGCCCGCTGGGGCGCCTGCAGGCACACGGAGGCGCAGGGCGCAGCGGACGAGCGACACGCCAGTGACGTCCACTGCTTGCGTCACCTCGGCGAAGTCCCCCGGGACCAGCTCGAAGCGGCGTCCAGGTTCCTCGTCTCCGAGGACGAAGAGGTACTCGCCCGAGGCGGGCGTGGCCCGCTGGGGCCGAATGCGCCCCTGGCCCATGCCCAGGCGGCTGGTGAAGGCGGTGAGGGCCATGGGCGTCACACCTGTCGGGACAGCTCGAGCGAGTCGAAGTAGGCCCGGCGGGTGACGTCCCGCACAGAGAAGCCGAAGCCTCCACGGCCGGAGGTGAGGGGCTGGCTGCCGGAGTTGATGCCGAGGGCATCGTCGATGAAGTCGGCCATGCCTGGTACCGGCTGCCAGTCGGGAGCCGCGCCGAGCGGGTGCGCGGCCAGGTCATTGTGAAAGGCCTTGAGGACGACGTCGCCGTTGGCGTTGACGATGACGTCCAGCCGTAGGTGCAGCCACGTGCCCTGGGTGAAGCTGGCCGAGGACTTCAGGAGGACACCCGGCCCGTCTGCGTCGGGAAGCCCCGTGGCCACCGCACCCTTGCGCAGCACCACCCGGTGCGGCTCATCGTCGGAGAGGCCCAGGAGGTAGGCGGAGTCGTTGACGGAGGTGCCCTGGCCGCACAGGAAGAGGAAGGGGGAGAAGCCGGTGGGGCCGCCTCCGGGCCCGCGTTGAAGGCAGCCGCGGACGCTGCCTCCCTTGGCCATGGGGGCGAAGTCCGGGAGGTTGGCGAAGAGACCAACTGCGCCCTGCGCGGGGGTGAGGGAGTTGAAGGCGAAGAGGAAATTGCCACCGCCCGGGGGACGCGCAATGCCCGCCGTCACGCCCCTGTCCACGGTGGCGATGTCGAGTCCTCCGTTGAGGTAAGTCCAGTCTTCGAGTGCCATGGTGTCCTCACTGCGTGGTGGCTGCAGTCCACCCGGTGTCGAAGTCCTCGGAGGGCTGCGTGGTGTTGAAGAGGGCCACGCGCGCCATCACGTCCTCCCAGCGCCAGGCGTAGCCCTCGTTGGTGTGCCAGCGCTGCTCGAAGTCCTCCCTCGGCGAGTCGCTGAAAAGGCCCGCTACGGAGGCGACGTCCGCCCAGCCCGTGAGGAAGGGCCCCTGGCCCCACGTCTCGACGGCCTGGCCCTCGAAGCGGTGCGGGACAATCTGCGCGGGCGGCAGCTCGAAGAGGAAGCCGTCGTTGTCCCAGCCCCGGGAGAAGGCCTCGAAGCCGTCGCGCTGCCCGGAGAAGAAGGCGAGGGCCACGGGGACGTCGGAGAGGGCGGCGCGCCACACGTACCAGCGCTCGAAGTCCTCGCATGCCTCCTCCGGCACACCGAAGCCCGCCAGGGCCTCAAGGCGCATCACCGCCGTCAGCGTCCAGTGCTCTGCCTCGCCGGGCCGCCCGCCCGCGTCCTCGAAGCTGGGGTTGAGGAGGGCCATGTCAGAGCAGCCCTCCGGTGTCCCCGTCCTGCAGGGTGACGCTGCCCAGCACCGGCAGTTCCCGCACCGTCAGCTTCACATCCGCGGGCAGGCCGTTGAGTGTCAGGTCCATCCGCGCATCACCCAGCTTCCGGACGCCGGGCACGTCGCGGATGACGTTGAAGACGTCGGACCAGGCCACCTCTCCGGCCGGGAAGCCCTGGGCGTCCTTGAGGTTGAAGCCGAAGTCGATGCGCGGGTTGGGCGTGCCGTCCGGCTCGCTGATGCGGAAGTGGGCGGCGAGCGCCTGGCGGACGCGGGATGCGACGTCCTGGGCCGAAGCGCCCTGGCGCAGGAAGAGGCGCGCGGAGACGTCCATGCGCCGGTACACCGGCTCCTGGACGCTCACCTGGAAGGTTAGGGTGCAGGGGTAGACTTCCGTCACCTGGCGCAGCACCTGGGCCTTGAGCGCGGGCGTGGGCATTCCGCCGCCATTGGGCACCACGTAAAGGATGCCGGCATTCTCGCCAATGGTGGCGTCCTCGTTGGACGTCAGCATGAGGGCACGCGCCACACCGGGCAGGCGTCGGGCGTTGATTTCAAAGTCCTCGCGGGCGACGGTGCGCGTCAGGGCCCGGAGACTCTCGGGGGCCAGCAACTTCGCGGAGGCCACCGTCTGCCTGTCCGCGCCACCCGAGGCAGGGGTGGGGTTGTGGACGGACACCTGCACCGCGTGGCCGTGGGCGTCCCGGAAGCTGCCCTCCACGACGACGAGGCGACCCGCGTCCACGTTGCCGGCCGCGCCTCCCCCTGTCTTGTACACCACCGCCACGGTGCCAGCGGGTGGCAGGCCGTTGGTGCCGGTGCCGAAGCGGACGGTGGCCTTGTCCCCTTGGTCCACGCTGACGAGGAAGTGGGCGTCGGAGGCACGCGAGTTGAGGAAGGTGTCCACCTCGGTGAAGGCGCCCTGGGCGGTGGACACGCGGGCGGAGCCGTCGAGGTAGGGGGCGAAGTCCAGGTGCGCCTCGAAGTCGGCGAGGCCGCGCGAGTCGAAGAGCTGGGTGTGCGTCTTCGAGTGCTCGGCCACGGCGACGACGCGCGGCGGGTTAGCGCCGGCCGGAATGGTGACGGACGAGAGGAGCTGGAAGCGGACAGCCTCCGTCACTTCCTGGGTGCGGACGACGGTGCCGGCAGGGAAGGTGACGGGGGCTGCGGGAGGCTGGTCCAGGCGCAGCTCCACCTCGGCAGTGGCTGCCTGGGCGCCGTGAAGCCGGTAGCCCAGTATGCGGGCCAGAGCGATGACGTTGCGGCGCTGGGTAGCCGTGGAGAGGCGTGACTCGCGGGCGAGGTTGTCCTGGTAGAAGCCGAGGACATCACCGACGAAGGCGTACATCTCCAGCAGCAGGTTGCCGAAGCTGGCGACGTCGAAGTCAGTCCAGTCAGGAAAGACGCTCTTCACGAGCGCCACGAGGCGCGCGCGCAGGGCGTCGAAGTCGCGGTAGGTATAGTCGGTGGACGCGGGAAGAAGTGGCACGTAGGCGAAGGCCTCCACCGGGAGACAAAGGCCTTCGGCCCACTTCTTTTCGGGGACATGGGGACATGTCCTGACGTGGGGAGGGACTTCTCGTGTGGGCCGTCGAGTCATGTGATGAGGAGCGAGCAGGACTTAGTTGCTGGGTCTACCTATTCATACACTTGTCGACAGGGTCGCAGGTTTGGTACTGCTTTGTGACCCCCGATGGTGAGTTAGGCACGTTGTAGCTGGTGCAACCAGTACGAGTACAATGCGTTGGGTGACGTCAATCACTACTCTCATCGTGCCGTTCGCACTGGCCGGGCAGTTTTCGACCGCCTACGAACGACGAATGGCTCCTCTCATTCCCCACTAGGAAATTCATGACTGATCTGCGTGCATTGAAAAAAGCGCGAGGGGGGCAAGTGGGCGAAATGCTCGGTCGGCTCCAACTGCGTCCGTCCGAAGAGAACGCATCGCGGCTGGCCGCGATGCTTTTCGTCAGTAGAGATCATCGGCGCGCAATCGGCCGTGCCCTTCGGGCTTGGTACGGCACCGTCGCGATCCCAGCACTTAGACGCGAGCTTCAACGGCCACATTCCATTGATGAGAAGTATGTCCTCGCCAAGTTGCTCTGTCGCCTTGGCGAACGCATCGCGTTCTTGGAACTCGTTCGTTTGTGTGCCATTTATCCTGAGGATGTTCCAAGCGATGCACGGAAGATGATTGGGCAGTTGGTGGCAGGCAGTGAATATGGCTTCGAGGAGGAATTGCGGCTTCTTCTCCGGGATGTTCAGCCGAGTGTGCGTCTTCTTGCGTCAAATTGGACGTTTGGTGTGGCGCGAGCGGAGACGCTCTCTGTGCTTCAGGCGCTTGCGCGCGATAGGTCGATTGATAGGGATATGCGCAACACGGCCTTGAAGTCTCTCGCCAAATGCGCGCCAGGGGAGGCGCTGGAGTTGCTTGCGAGTTCGGAGGAGAGTTTTTCCTTTGATGCGGTAATCTTTGCTGTTCGTGCCGCATTTGCCGATGCGGACTCAGATGTGCCGGAGACCGTTCTCTTTGTTCTCGCTGCGAGTCCAGTTGAAAGTGTCGCGCTTGCTGTCCGTTGCTATCAGGTTGGGAGAGGCAGTTTTGAGGCATTGGCTGCAATTAGGAGTTGGGCTGCATGTCTTCCGGAGATGGGCCCGGAGGCATGGTATGTGCGCCTGTCGGACGAGCGTATTCAGCATGTTCTGCGTCTTCTTCTTCAGGCTGAGGACGAAGTGTGGCTCTCTCGGTTTCGAAGTTTTCAGCGGAGTCATGAGCACGCTGAGGCTGTCTTTGATTTCGCCAGAAAAAGCCGTAGTAGCGTCGGGTTAGAACTGCTTCGTGAGGAGTTTGTCAGTGCAGATGCGCGCGCGAAGCTCAATCTTGCGATGAAAGGCGTCCTCCTCTATGGAGGCCGTGCGGCGGATCTGGCAGCCTACATATTGCGCTCTGGGCATCAGGAGCTCGTCACAAAGGTGCGTATGCGAGCCGAGGCTCTCTGGCCCGGTAAAACGATAGAGGAAGTTGTAGGCACTTTCCCAACGAGCCAAGCTGTCCCGATGGTGGAGTCGTCAGCCACGGCCGTTCCTCAACCCGAAAAGTTTCCACTTGCTGTCGCCTTGTCGGATGGAGCGCAGAGTGGCTCTGACCAAGCGGAAAATGTACCGCTGTCTGCGGTCGCGGAGCCTTCGTTGCCCTTCAGTCGCGCCGCTGCGTCTGAAAACAGTCAGGTCGATTTTCCGACTTTGAGTTCGGCGTTTTCCACTGATGCAGCGTCTGGCGTTCGGACGGGAAGTCCACAATCTGCATCTCAACAGGTGGCGTCGACACAGTATGTTCGTACTGTAACCCTCCGCGAACGCGATACCGAGGTGGTTAAACGTGTAAAGGAAGCTGAGGACAATAGTTGCCAGATTTGCGATCGAAAGCTCTTTGATTTTCTTTCGAATCGGCCCTATTCAGAAGCGCATCACGTCCAGCCGCTTTCGCACGATGGGGCTGATGCCGAGGACAACGTCGCCTGCCTCTGTCCATTGTGTCATCGCCTGCTCCACCTTGGTGCGATCGGGGTTACGGCCAATGGGACAATAGTTAGGGCTGTTGGTGTGACAGAGTCTTTTCGGAATAGTCTTCGGCTGTCGTCGCGCCACAAGGTGAATACTGAGTCGTGGCGGTATCATTGGCTGTATATGTTTAGACGGCCGACAGGGGTCGCATTTCAGATTGATGATGCCGAAGACTAGGGCCGAAGCATGGACGCGGAGTCGTTGGACTTGGTGGGCGCAAATAAATCCGAGAGGCAGCGTTCTGGTACAAAACGAACTTAACCTCGCGAGCAGCCTTGAGGGCTCGTTCACTTGACGGAGGATACCTCCAGCGTCACTGATGAGTCACGCTCATGAATGCGGACTCGAAGTGCTATTTCTGCCGTATTCTGTTCCACTTCGATCTGCACCAACTGCACGCCAGGCAGCCAGCGAGCAAGGGCGTCTCGGACGTACACGCGTGCCAGCTCCGTCAGCACGGTGTTGTTGCGCTGGTGGCGAAGCCGCGACAGTCCCGCACCGAAGCTGGTGCGCCAGGGCAGCTCGCCGGTGGAGTGAGGCGTAGCGCCTTCCGTCAGCAGCACCTGCCGCACCTTCGAGGCGAGCAACTCGGGCCCGGTACCTACGGCGAAGTCGCGCTTCCTGTCACGACGGAAGGGGATGAGGAGATTCTGGGGCGCTCGACTCATGACATCCTCCTCACGGAATGGGGATGGCCGCGCGCACCTGCTGCAGCGTGCGGACGATGGCGTCGAGCGGCGCAAGGGCTTCTTCCAGAGGGCTCCCCTCGAGGCTGGAGAAGTCTGGCACCTGAGGGCCGCCCACCAGCCCCAGGAAGACGTTGAGGAGGGCCATGAGCTGAGAAAGGGCCGCCAGGGCTTTGCCGACGTTGGCGGCCTCCTCGGCGACGTTGGCTTCCGCGCAGCCGGCCACCGCCAGGAGGCCCGCGTCCCCAAGTTGGACGGCCCGCTGCCTGGCCCGCGCCACACTCGCCATGCGCAGCTGCAGGTGGACGAACTGGCCACGGGCATGGCTCAGCTCGCCCAGGAGGATGTCGATGACGCCCACCACCGTGTACGGCACCGATAGCTGGGGGACGAGGCGGAGCAGCTTGGACACCTTCTCGGCCAGCTTCGGGAGGGCTGCGGCGATGGCTGTCGGGTCCGGAGGCGGGCCCAACGCGTCCGGTATGGCCTTCACGACCTCGAAGACGGCCAGCACCGCGCCGATGATGTCGAAGAGGGGCGTGAGCGGCGCGAGCGCCGGCTGGACGGCCTGCAGGAGCTGGTGGTGCTGCAGGGTGGCGCCGCCAGGCAGCGTGAGGGTGGGCGCCTCGGGCAGTGGGGGGATGCGGATGCAGATGGGCAGCGCCATGGGCGTCCTCAAATTGGCTCGGCGATGGGGCGGACGATGCGGCCGGCGATGGTGACTTGAGCCGCCTCCAGGGAGATGGCGCCCACCGCGCGCAGGGTGAGGGCGGTGGTGGCCTCCAGGGTGACGGTGTTCTCCTCCGCGTCGAACGTGAGGCAGTCGCCCGTCTTCCGGTTGGTGAGCTTCAGCTTCCTCTTCCCCGCGGACTCGTCCAATTCGACGCGGAAGGTGGGCGTGGCGAGGACGCGATTGTCGGGCGGAGACACCTGGGCTTCTTCGGGCACCTCGCTCTGGCCGCCCGGCTTCCCCCAGTGCGCGCTGAGGTAATAGGGCGCGTCGACGTCGCCCTGGTTGAAGAAGACGGCCACCTCGGCGCCCACGTGCGGTACCGCGAAGAAACCCGTGTCCTTGGCGCCCCCGCCGGAGGTGCCCAGGGGCCAGGCCCAGGCGGACTCGGGCTCAAGGACACCGGGGATGCACACGCGGACGCGGCCGAGCTGCTCCCCGTCCTCGCGGCTGGTGACGTAGCCCACGTACATGCCGAGCAGGCGCGTGTCATGGGCAAGGATGTCGTCGTCGAAGGTGCGCATGGTGGGCTCGCTACCTGGGGAGACTCATTCCGGCTTCGGGGTCCTCGACACCGATGGGCTGCCCGTCGCGGCGGTACTCGATGTACCGGGTGCCGGTGTCCCTCTCGAAGGACTCGACTTCCTTCAGCGCCCCAGTCGTCACGGACGCGCTGGTGTTTGGCTGCCCGCCCTGGGGCTGGCCCTGCTTCTCCGGGCTGGCTTGCTGACGGCGGCCGGTGCCGTCGCGCGACAGCTTCAAGTCCGTGGTGTAGCCAGACGCGGACAGGACGTGCTTCGCCTCGGTGACGTAGTACCTGCCGGACAGGAAGCTGGAGATGCCGCGCACCTCCACGACGGACTTCGCACGCAAGCTGGGGTTGCCCACCACTTGGAGGGACAGCTTCACAGTGCCGGCTTCCGCGCGCCGGAAGCGGGCCGCGGACTCGCGCTGGGCTTGGGCAGGTGTCGAGGCCGAGGTGGGCTGGACGCTGGTGGTGCTGTTGCGAAGCTGCAGCGACGTGGTGCCCGTGCGCTTGTCCACCACCTCGAGGAAGTCCGCGAGGGTGGTGCGCTCCACGGTGGCACTGCTGGCCTGGGCTTCGATGTTCGCCTTAGCCATGGCGTCCCGGCCACGCACACCCACCTGGCCTACTCGCCGCCCGAGCTCCGACTCGACGTTGACGGAGAGGATGTCGCCCCGGCCCGCGTCCGCGTACCACCACAGCACATGGGTGGGCGCGGCGGCCTGGTTGCGCGGGCTGAAGGACAGGCCCCTGTCGTCGACGTGGAACTCGAACTCCTCCCGCGCGGCCAGGCGCCGGAGAAAGCGCGCATCCGTCTCCCCGGCCTGGTGGATGGTGTCGAAGGACTCTCCGGTGTCCTCGACGTGGACGGAGTCCTCCTCGTAGCCGTACTCGGCGGCCACCTCACGCACCACCTGGGCGCGCGTCTTGCCCTTCCAGGCGCGCGTCTTCGCCTCGCGGTGCATGAGGGCGCTGAGGGCCTGGCCCTCGACGGTGAGCACCTGGAAGCCCTTCAGCTTCTTCACCACGACTCGCCGCGGAGGCGCCATGAGGCCCGGGTAGCCCCAGGACACCTCCAGCACCGCGCCGCCCACCAGCTCCGCCCTGTCGAAGAGCGCCAGGTCGAAGTTGTCCAACTGGAGGGACAGCTTGTCGGCCTTCGTGGCGGAGTCCTCGAAGGTGAGGCCGAGGACGCGGCCCTCAAGAGAGAGGGGCTCACCGCTGCGGGCCTTCTCGTGTGCCAGCAGAGTGAGGCGCACGCCAGGCGCGCTCCTGTCGAGGGGCCGCGTCATTCGGACGCCCTCCGTCGCTGCTCGCCGAGGATGACGTCGGTGAGGACGCGCAGCGAGGGGATGTAGACGCGCCGCCCAGCCTCCAGCTCCAGCGTCGCGTCGATGATGGGCTCCGGCTGGAAGTCGGCGATGGCCCACCAGAAGCCGCAGGCGCGCGGCAGGGGCGCGAAGTAGCGCCCAGCAAGGCCCCAGAGGGAGTCACCCTGGGCGACGAGGTGGACGCACGTGTCCGCGTGCGGCTGGAAGCCGTAGGGCACTCTCTCGGTGAGGAAGAGGCGGCCAGCCTCGTCCCGAAGGCCGAGAGAGAAGGAGTAGCGACTGCCGGCGTGAGGGGCCACTACGGCACCTCCTGACGGAGCTGCTCGGAGGTGACGCGGGTGTCGAGAATCTCCTCGAAGGTGACGGTGGCGGTGTAGACGAGGACACGGCCGTCGACGGCGAGCTGGCGGTACTGGAACTCCACGCTGGCGACGACACACTCCACAGTGAGGACACCGGGCCAGAGGACGAGGACGCGTGGAGGTGCTGTCGCCAGCACACCCTCGGTACCCGCCGGAGGCACAGTGAGGGCGCGCAAGAAGGCGCGGAACGCCATGATGTTGGACGTGTCGGCCTGCTGCGTGGCGAAGAAGGCGTCCAGGTCGAATTCCACTCCCGCCAGCTGCCGGTTGGAGGTGCCCTGAAATTGGAGGACCTGGTGAGAGAGGCCCGGCACCACCAGGCGGTTCCAATTCACCTGGAGCTTCTCCACCAACTGCGTGGGGTTGAAGAGGCACTCCATGGCCTCTCCGGTGAGGACATTCACGAGGAGGCAGCGAGGAGGACGAGCGAGGCCGGCAGCGATGGACACGTGGGGGGCCTGCCTTTCAGTACGCCGGCATGGGGGAGAAGCTGCGGGAGGCGGCGTCCCTCTCGGCGCGCGCCGTGGCCTGGGCAATCACCTCTCCGTCCACCTGCAGGCTGACGAGGACGGGCGCGGCGGGAGTTTCGGCCGGCTGCGAGGAGAGCACCTCGGGCTGGGGCAGCGAGGCCTGGAGGGCCGCCACCGCCGGCATGGACGAGGACTCCAGGGGCCACTCTGCCGGCGAGGTGGAGGCCATGGAGGCGACGGGCGCCGGGGCCGCGGCGGGGGAGTCCTCGAGGCCGAAAGCGACGGACAAGTCCCGGTGGAGGGTAAGCCGGGCCGTCCGCAGCGCCTGCTGGAGGCCGGTGTCCTTGCCGAAGAGGCTCGCCACGGCGTCCACGACACCGAGGATGGCGCCCACCAACTCCAGGAGGACGCCGGAGATGGCGTCCACCACGCCGAAGACGATGAGCTTCATGCCCGTCCACGCCTCGGCCCAGTTGCCGGTGAGGGCTCCGCTCAGCGTCAACACCACGCCCCAGAAGACGTCGACGATGCCCGAGAAGGCCGCCAGGGCCGCGTTGAGGATGCCCCCCACCACGGACACTGCGAGGGAGACGGCGGACACCAGCACGCCCACGACGGTGGTGATGTTGCCGATGGCAAACCCGATGGCTTGCCCCATGAGCGCCCACCCACTGCTGCCCTGTTGCAAGGCGGAGTTGGTGCCCAAGAGGCCCGAGAGGGCCCCGCCGAGGACGCGGCCGAGGTGCGCCAGGCTGCCCAGGAGGACGTCGACTCCGGCCTTCATGTAG
The DNA here is from genome assembly GCF_010998615.1 of Myxococcus sp. CA023. GTDB lineage: Bacteria > Myxococcota > Myxococcia > Myxococcales > Myxococcaceae > Myxococcus. The sequence continues at coordinate 11,495 of NZ_JAAEAH010000032.1, forward strand.
TGCCATTGCCCCGCCAGGCCCTCCACTACCTCCGCTGCGGCCGTCAGGCCCCTGACGACGAAGTCGAAGACGCGGGCGAGGGCGCGTCCCACCGTGGCCCCCGCGTCGCCGAAGGCGGCGAACTTCGCAGCGGCCGTGGTCGCGTCGTCCCTCTCGGAGAGGAAGCCCAGCGCTTCGCCCACCCGCCCCAGCGTCGCCTGGAAGGCGTCGAGGGTGGGGCGCGCGGCTTCGAGTCCGGAGGAGAAGCCGTCGGCCAGGCTGGAGAAGAAGCTGTGGACGCGATGTGCCCACAGGTAGAGGTTGATGAGGAAGTCCTTGAGCCCGGCATTCTCGGCCCGGCCCAACTCCTCCCGCACCGCGCCGGAGAAGCCCCCGTCCTCGAAGAGCTGGACGAGGCCGCGGAAAGCGAGCGTCACCTGCTCCTGCACACGCCGCGCGAAGTCGCCCAGGCCGCCGAGGTTGTGACGGAAGGCGTAGGCGAGGCCGGCCACGGCGACGCCCAGGAGGACGACAGCGCCCACGGCCGGAAGCACCGTGGCCAGGAGGCCGCCCAGCGTGAGGCCCAGCACCTTGAGGCCCACCACCATCAGCGCCAGGCCCACCTTCGCGGAGATGACAGCGCCGACGAGAGTAAGCAGTCCGCCAGCTCCGAGCGCGAAGGCGGCGAAGGCGCGCTTCACCGGGCCGGGCAACGCCTGGAAGACACCCAGCACCTGCTGCACTGCGCTGGCGACGAGGGTGACGAGGGGTTTCAGCACCTGGCCGAAGGGCTCTCCGAGGACGATGGCGAGCGTCTCCAGGTTGCCGGCGAGCAGCGTCTTCTGGCCCTCGAAGGTGTCCAGCATCTGCTTGCGGAACGCCTCGGCCGTGCCGCCCGCATTCTCGAACTCATCGCGCAGGTACTTGAGGGCCTCGGCGCCGCGGACGACTTCGCCGGTGTCCTTGCGGATGCCGTTGGTGAACTGCGTGAGGATGGCATTCACGCCACCGAGCGCCTCGCGGCCGAAGGCCTTCAGCAGGAATGCGGAGCGCTGCGCCGCCGTCATGCGTTCGAGGGCTGGCGACAGCTTGTCGAGGATGCCGAGGAAGGAGAGGAAGTTGCCTTTGGAGTCGGTGACGGCAACGCCCAGACCGCGCAGGTGCTCTTGCACCTGCGGGTCCGCCATGCGCTCCATAGCCACGGCGACGGCGGTGGACGCGCGCTCCACGCCAGGGACGACGTTCTTCACGAGGCCGAGGGCGATGAGTGTCTCGGGCAGGGACTGGTTGAGGGCCTGCGCACCACGCGCGGCGGTGCCGAGGGCCAGGGGCAACTCATTCGCGCTGAGGGCGAAGACGTTGACGGCCTGGAGCATCTGGTCGACGGAGATGGCGGCCTTGTCGGTGGAGATGCCGAAGGCCTTCATGGCCTGGGAGGCGAGGCCCGCCGCCCCCTGGGGTGTCAGCTCTCCCAGCGAGCCACCGGCCAAATCCAACACCGGCAGCAGCAGCTTCATGGCCTCCGCGGCGGTGAAGCCGGCCTGAGTGAGCTCGCGCAGGCCCAGCACGGACTCGGTGGGCGTGAATTGCGTGGCGAGGCTGGCCTTGACGGCAGCGTCACGCAGCTCCCCGAGCACCTCGGCCGAGGCGCCGGAGATGGCGGCCACGCCCGCCAGGGCTTGTTCGAACTCGCCGGCGGTGTTTGCCAGAGAGAGGGATGCACCCAGGGTGACGGCGCCGGCCGTGAAGAGGGCCATGGCGACGCCGAGCCGCTGGACGGCGGTTTCAATGCGCGCGGTGCCCAACCCCACGCGCCTGTCCAGGCTCATGAAGTTGCGCTCCACTCCCTGGAAGGTGCCAGAGGCCAAGTCCCGCGCCGTGAAGACGAAGCCCAGGCCGAGGTTGTTGAGCACGCGCTACCTCCGCTTCGCGGACTTCTCCAAGGCCTTCGCCTCGCGACTGCGTTGCTGGCCGATGCGCTCGAGGAGCCAGTCCCTGTCCGAGGTGGGCAGCTCCAAGGCGTCACCGAGAGGAACTGCGAGGCCGCTGCCTCCGTGCTGGTGCCAGCACAGGTTGAAGAGGCCCTCTCGCCACGTCTCCAGCGTCACACCGGGGAAGAGGTGGAGCGGTCCCGTCGCCTCGTCGTCCGCTGCGTCCCCGGGAGGAAGAAGCCCCGGTCGAAAGGGAGCTCCACCTCCTGGCGCATGAAGCACTCGGGGCACTCGACTTCGAGGGTGGTGTCCACCCCGCAGTCGACGCGGTCGAACTCGTCGACGAGGAAGTCGGCGTCGCGCAGCGTGAGGTCCTCGAGGAAGCGGCGCTTGTCGCGCGCATCCACTCCGTCGACGTCCAGTACCCGGTAGGCGAGGACGGAGGACAGCAGCTTCTCGGGGGCCGCGCGCTGGAGCTGCGGCAGGCGCCGCTCGTCCTCACCCGTCAGCAGCTTGAAGCGCACGCGCGTGCCGGCGTCCGGCAGCGTCGTCTCGAAGCGGTTGCCGGCCATGAAGGCCGCGCGACTGGTGTCTGAGAGGGCGCGCACCGGCAATTGCGTCAGGTCCAGCTCCCAGTCGATGCGGGAGCGGCAGGCGGCACTCTGACAGGGGACGGCGAAGGCGTACTCGGGCCCGTACGTGAGGACGCGCACCTGGAGGAGCGCGTAGAAGCGGTCCCCCTGAAGCACCTGGCCCCAATCCACCTTCCCGTCGGCGAAGGTGTAGGGGCCTGCCTCCAGTATCTCCTCCCAGCACGCGGAGAGCAGCTCATCCACCTGGCTGCCGCTCTTCGCCAGCTTCCTATCCGCGAGGACGCGCTCCTCCCGCACTCGCATGCCGCGAATGCGGCCCGTCAGCCCCGAGGGGCACGAAACAATGTCCGCCATGTCCTTCCTCCGGGAAGGACAAAGGCCTCGGGCGGCAAATCGGGGACATCGACAGGTGCAGCACCCAACCTGCGTGGGGGACTCATGAGCGCGTTGGTGTGGTCAGGGCTGTTTCAGCGCTGCTGGCCCGGGCATGGAGAAGGACCAACCCCAGCAGGGAGTTGCGTGTACCTGGTCGCGGAACGCACCATCTTTCAGCTCAGCTCTCAAGAAGACGGTCCATTCCTCGGACGACTCCTTTGAACTCCCCATCTTGGCGTCGAACACGATTCGCAGACTATGCTCCCTGCTGCCTTGGGCTGTCGATGTGGCGCGAGCGGCCGGCCAAGCCACCCATGACGGCCGCAAGGAGCGCCAAGGCCGTGCACAGCCCAAGGGAAACGCTCCACCCGCCGAGAAAGTCGTGGAGTGCCCCAATCGCCATGGGGCCCACAGCCGCCATTAGATACCCAATGCACTGGGCCATTCCTGACAACGCGGCGGCCTGTTGCGCGTTCTCGGTTCGAAGGCCGAAAAACGTTAAGCCTAGAATGATACCCGCGCCCGTCCCGATGCCGAACAGGACTGCCCAGGTGGGCGCATATTGCGGCACCGTCAAGAGACCCAGTAGTGCAATGGCGGAGAAGATTGCCGCCACGGCGGCGGGGAGAGATTGGTCACGCATTCGTCGTAGGAGCGGTGCGAGCGCCAACCCTGGGATTGCAGTCGCCAGTTGCATCAGGCCATGCAGAGAGCCCGCCTTGGCAGGTGAGAGGCCTGCGTCGGTCAGAATCGCAGGCAGCCAGCTGATGGCCACATAGTAGATTGTGGAGTTGAGCCCGAGAAAAAGTGTGACCTGCCAAGCCAGCGGGGAGCGCCAAAGTCTGACGCCGTGCAGCGGCGCAGCAGTGTCGCGGGCCGGCGCCGTCCGCGCGCTGAGCTGAGAGAGCCAGACGGTGAGCGCCATCAATGGGAGGATGAGGAATGACCCAAGCGCGGGGCGCCAGCCCCAGGCGCTCGCGAGGGGGACGGCTGCAGCCGAGCCTAGCGCTGCGGCTGCCCCCATGGACAACGAGTAAGCGCCGGTTATAGCGGCGACGTTGTGCGAGAAGTCGCGTTTGACGAGGCTCGGAAGTAGGACGTTGCCGACCGCAATACCCATGCCGACAATCCAGGTTCCAATGTACAGGAACCATGAGGCACCAGCCGACCGCAACATGATTCCCAGTGCAATCGTCATTAACGCGCCCAGCAGAACTCGCTCCAGGCCATACTTACGGGCGAGCGGCGCGCTGGCAGGCGACATGGCAGCGAATGCTAGGAGTGGCAGTGTGGTCAACGCTCCAGCAGTTGTCGTGCTCAAGCCGAAGTCCACCTGGATTGAGCCGAGTAGTGGTGGCACCCCAGTGATAGGTGCGCGCAAGTTGGCCGCTATGAGCAGTACACCAACAACGAGGAGTAGTCGTGAATTCGTCATGCGAGAGGGCTCTGTTTGCTGAGGAGTCAGGGGTGTTACTCGTCCTCTGGCCGGAAGTAGATTGGCGGGCAGGTCGTGCGTGCTCCTCAAGTGAGAAGACGCATAGGCGGAATCGTGGGCCGAAGCAGGCAGGGCGGGGCTTGCTGTACTGACACAAACGAAGTGCCAGGTCGGCGATACAGGTGCGGTCGAGCACGCTGCGCTCTTCTGCTTTGGGGCTAAGGATGCTCTACGGGTTGAGACTTTAAGCCCGGTGGATTAGAGTGATATAGCGCTAAACTGCCATTCGATAATGCCGGACTGCCAGTTCATGAAGATGTCCCACCTCCAGTCATCTCCGCGATACCTGAAAACCCCTCCGTTCACCGGCGGGTCCTTGCCGGAACCTGTGTTTTTCAGAATAGAGCGAATGCCGTCTCACGGGGCATATCCAGTGCATATTCACCGTTGGGGGGAGTTCTTGTACTCCTTTAGCGGTGTCACCGAAGTTACCGCTGGCATTCAGCACTTCATTGCTCCGCCGCACCTTGGCCTCTGGATTCCGGCCGACACGGAGCATGCGGGCTTCAATGAAGACGAGGCGGTGCACTGCTCTGTCTATGTTAGTCGCGACCTTTGTGGACAGATGCCTAAGATGCTCTGCGCCGTAATCGTTTCGCCACTGGTCCGTACCATCATTGAGCGGCTGCGAGATTGGGTGCCATCTGAAGCAGAGACTCCGATGAGGTCGCGACTGCTGCATGTGCTCGTCGATCAACTTTCCACCTGCGCGACGACGGGGAGCTACGTTCCTCGCACTGAGGATGAAGAACTCGAAGTCGTGCTGACTGCCCTCAAGAAGAACCCAGCTGATAATCGTACGCTAGGTGAGCTTGCGCGAGCGTTTCACATGAGCGAGCGGACGCTGGTTCGACGTTGTGAACGTGAGTTGGGAATGTCGCTCACGGAGTGGCGACAGCGACTCCGACTCGTAAATGCATTGCCCTTGCTTCGAGCGGGCCGCAGTGTCGAGTCGGTCGCATTGGATTTAGGCTACGCGACTTCATCAGCGTTCATCGCGATGTTCCGTCGTTTGATGGGAACAAGCCCTCGGCAGTTCGTCACAAGTTTTCCGGCCGCCCACGACGCATTGGTTACTGCGCCAGCTCGAAGAAGTCGTATGTGAGGGTGACGGACTCGATGACGTTCTCGTCACTCTCGTTGTCCCACTCGCCCGCGACGAACTTCACCGGCCAGGCGCGGGAGAGGCTCCACCGGCGCAGCGTGGTGCCGTCCCTATCTTGCTGGACGATGTCGAGGTTGCGCTTGTAGAGGCTGTCCGGCAAGCCCAGGCCGCTGGCGGTGTGGACGACGTCCTGGAACCAGTCGAAGAGCTCATGGTCCTGCGTGGCTCCTCTCTCCAACGTGACGTCGGAGAAAGTGAGGCGCCCCGGACTCTTGTTCGGAATCAAGGAGCCGCCTTCGAAGTACTGGACGTTGGCGACCTCGACGGACAGCTCGGAGCACTTCTGGAAACCAGAGTGCCCGAGGCCGTCCACCTCACAGAGGAACTTGAAGCGCTTATGGAAGCTGCGCGGCTGTCCAATGATGGCCATGGCCAGTCTCCTCACAGGCCCGCCGAGGCCAGCTCGGCTTCGAGGGCGCGGGTGTCCTGGGCGATGCGCAGGACGATGAATTCGGCCGGCTTGTTGGTGGCGAGCCCGATGCGCGCCACCAGCTTTCCGGCGAAGACGACGGACGGTGGGTTGAGGGCGTCCGAGACGTCGACGAAGAAGGCCTTGGCGGGCTCCTGGCTGCGGAATGCACCGTTTCGCATTTGCGCGAGGAGGAAGGCGGCAATGGAGCGCCGCACCTGGGCGCGCAGCCCCTCCGTGTTGTTGCGGTGCCGGGCGAATTGCAGGCCCGACTTGAGACTGCGCTCGATGAAGGAAACGCCCCTGCGCTCGGCGACGTAGGGGAAGTTGCCGCTGGCCTTCAGCGTGCGGCTGCCGTCGATGAAGCGCGGGAGGCCGGGCCCGGTGGTGAGCGGGTTGATGCGGCGGGGGTAGACGACGTCCCGCTTCTTCTCTTCGAGGCACTCCTTGGACTCGAAGCCCAGGACGCCGAACATGCGCCCGGCCTCGATGCCCGCGGGCGCGTCGTACACACCGCCGGGGCGCGCGCCGTCGTTGCGCGCGAAGACGCCAGCGATGATGCCGGAGGGCGGGACGACGAGCTGCTCCACGTTGCCGAAGACGCTTCGGGCGGGGTTGAGCACCTTGACGCGCGGCCAGTAGAGGGCCGCGTGCTCAGAGAGTCCTTCGAGGGCGGCCTCCTGCGAGACGTAGGAGACGATGTCCGTGGCGCTGTAGCCCGCGGGCGAGTCGAGGACGGCGAAGACGAGGCCGTCGCGGGCCACCTCGCAGTAGCGCACCATGGCGTTGTGGACGGCAGGCGTGGCTCGCCCGGGCACCAGGAGGAGGGAGACGTCTTGCACCTCGTCGAGCGCGTAAAAGGCCACTCCGGCCAGCCTCGGAGCCGATGAAGTCGGCGTCGTCCAGGCCGACGAGGCCGTCGGTACCACCCGAGAGGGCCACCGTCTGCACGTCCGGAACCGCGTCCGGTTGCACCATGAAGGCCTGGACGTAGCTGCTGCCGGTGCGCTCGTCATTGAGGACGCGCTCGACGTAGCGCGCGTCGTTTTCGGCCGAGGAGAGGTTGGGGAAGGACTCGCGGTAGGTGCCGTCCTCGAGGACGAGGACGTCGAAGGTGTCGGGGGTACCGTTGGTGGAGGGACGCACCACCACCTCGAGGCGGTTGGCGTAGGCGCCCGCGTCCTTGGCCTCCAGATGGAGGACGTCGATGGCGCCGGAGGCGTCGCCCGTGTGCGGCAGCGCGTCGAGGCCGAGGCCGGGGCCCGCGTCGCCCTGCACACGCAAGGAGGCGCCAGGCCCCGTGGACTGAGTGCGCACCTGCAGCGTTCCAAGGGACGAGGGCGCCACGCGGACGCCCGCCACGGCCGCCTCCACGAGGGCCCGCACCTCGGCCAGCTCGACGGCGCGCAGACTCTGGACGTTGCCGCTCCCCACCTGCGGGCCGCCAGGGAAGCCGAAGACGGTGCCCGCCACCTCGTCGCCCACCTCCAGACGGCTGGAGACGCCCTGGGTGTCGCTGGCGATGCTCAGCACACCGTCCTCCACGGTGGCGCGGCCCCCAACGAGGCCCGCGTTGAGGACGGCGGCCACCTCCTGCGCGGTGGCCTGGCCGATGTCGTCGAAGTCCTCCTCGAGGAAGGGGATGAAGACGTCCCGCCCGTCGTCCACACGCACACGGAGCGCCTGTCCGGAAGTGAGGGCGTAGGGCCCCGGGCGGCCAGCAGAGACGGAAGCCGCTGCGCCGGAGAAGATGACGTCCACCGCTTCGGCGCCGTTGACGGACACCTCCAGGCGCTGGCCGTCGGCCAGGGTGAAGGGGGGCCGCAGGGTGCCACGCACGACAGCGGGCGTGGGCCCGCCGCCCGTGGTGAGGGCCGCCGCCGCACGCGTGGCCGTGTGCGACTCGGGGTTGGAGACGTCCTCGTAGTGGACGGTGCGCACCGCCCAGAGGTGGCTGCCGCCCTGCTCGAAGAAGCCCATGGCGGCGAGGGCGAGGTCCGAGTCCGGGGTGAAGCCTCCGAAGGTGGCCTGGTACTCCTCGAAGGAGGTGCACAGCACGGCCTGGCCGATGGGGCCGCGCTCCGCCAGGCCCACGGCACCCGCCACGGAGGTGGGGGCGGAGGGAATGCCGCGGACGCGCGGCTCCTCCTCTTCAACCACGATTTTCGACGACAGCAGCTCACGACTCATGAGGCGCCTCGCTTCTTCCGGGACACGCGCGCGGACGCTTCCGACGCGGGGAGGAGGGATGGAGAGGACGGCGGGGCGGAGGGGGCTTGCCGCTTCAGCGCGAGCTCGCCCCGGCGAATGGCAGCCGCCACAGCGGGCACAGAGAGAGCGGCCTCGTGGACGTCCTCCAGCGTCACGCCCGTGGCCAGGGTGAGGGAGGAGGGCAGGCGCCGGCCGCCACGGCCCGGCTGCACGCCGCAGGCGCACGCGCCGCGCGCCACGCAGTACGACTCATGGGGCAGGAGGAAGGTGACGAGCCTGCCCAGGGCATTGGTGAGGGTGACGCTCATGAGGTGCCTCCGGAGAGAGAGTCCGTTTCGAGGTGAGTGCCGGCGACGGCCTTGCCGATGTCGAGGGGCAGGCCCTCGTCCACGTCGAAGCCGCGCACGAGAAGCCCCCAGGTGAAGGCGCGAACGTCGTCGCGGCTGCCGAGCTGCGTGCGTACCTCGCCGTCCGCGTCCATTTCCCAGCGCACGGTGCCGCGCGAGGCGTCCTCGGCGTCCCGGGCCATGGACAGCCAGCGGTTGCGGTTGAGGAAGGTGGCCACGGCGGCCATGAGGTTGAAGAGCTCGGCGGTGCGCTCGGAGGCCACCGTGAGGGTGAAGGCCAAATCCACCGTGTACGCGGGGCGCCTGCGCACCAACTCCGTGCCAGAGGGGCCCTGCACGACGTCCTCGTGCAACACGTTGGTGGAGTAGCGACGACTCTCGCGCAGCGTGGGGCCTGACAGCACCACCGAGGGCAGCGAGGCCATGGCGATGACGTTGAGGCCGTCTGCCACCGTGTCGTCGTAGTCGACGGAGACGCTGGCGCTGACGTTGGCCACCACCTGGCGCTTCAGCTCGCGCAGCAAGGTGCGCACGAGGCGGGTGAGGTGCGCCTCACGAGCGACGCGCGGGCGCAGGTAGCGGTACGCGCCCGGAAGGAGCGCGGCCTCACCTGGAATGGGGCGCCCGTCCGCGGAGAGGTTGAGCAGTTCCACGTCGACGGTGCCCACCTCATGGGCCGGTGTCCGCATGTCCGCGAAGTGGGTGCCTGCCTCTTCACGGACGGAGAGCACCTCCGCGCGCAGTCCGCCCAAGCGCACGGCCACTCGCGCAGCGAAGCCAGTGCCCGCGAGGCGGAGGATGTCTCCACCGCTGGTGGGCCCCGAGGAAGGCGTCACGGAGGTGAGGGTGGGCACGGCCATTACCCCGGCCCTCCGAGGCCCAGCTCCTTCGCCACGCGCGCGAGGAAGCGGCGACTGGCGCCCTGACGAAACCGCGCGAAGGCGGGCCGCAGGAAGGGCCGCGCGGGCGTCTGCGTCACAATGACGCCGCGCCCGCCGCCGCCATTGCGCGACTGGCCGGCCAGGCCGGCCTGGCGCAGCAGCGCGAAGAGGTAGCGCCGCATCTTCGGCGTCATGGGGATGACGACGGGCGGACCTCCGTACTCCTGCAGCTGTGCCACGTCGACGAGGGACTCGCCGTCCGGACTCTTCGCGGTGCGCGAGACGCCAATGAAGGCCTCGTCGCCCTCGACGACGACGGAGATGGAGTTGCGCAGCGCGCCCGAGACGAGGAGGGCCTTCGTCCCGCTGAAGCCCGCGAGCTGGCGTGCCGCCAGCGTGAGGGGCGAGGGCGGGCGGAGTTGCTCTCCACCCGGCGCCTGCTGGGTGAGGCCCTGCACCACCTCCTTGCGCAGGGCGTGCGCTTCCTGACGCAGGGCCGCCTGCATCGCCCCTTCAAGGCGCGACGAGCCCGTCGCTAGCAGTTGGCGGGCCCGTGCCCAGTCGCCGGTGCGCGAGACGGCCATGGGAGTCTCAGCCCTTCTTCGCCCGCAGGTGGGGGACGTGCGAGTTGAGCCACTCGAGGGCCACGTGGGTGGCCTCACTCACCACCGCGCTGTGGCGGACGGACACCGAGGTGAGCGCCAGGGTGTGCGCGGCGACTTCCACGTCCTCCGGCCGGCAGCCGTAGTGCTTGAGGCCCTCGGCGATGGGCCGCACAGCGGGCATGGTGCCGTAGCGCCAGTAGTGCAGCTCCAGGTTGCAGGTGTAGGCCTCGGCCTCGTAGCGGGCGCGCGCGGCGGAGCTGGTGAGGTAGGCCAGCTCGTAGCTGGGGCCCTCCTCGTCGTGCTGGACGACGTGCTGGTGCTCGTGGACGCACACCACCACCTGGGCCCACAAGTCCCAGCCCCCCTTCGGCACGCCCACCTCGAAGGGCAGGTAGAGGGTGCGGCCCACGGTGGTGGCGTACTTCTCCAGGAAGCGCTGCCTGTCGAGGACCCCCATGCGCTGCAGCGCTTCGGCCGCCAACTGCATTTCGAGGGAGTCGGCCTTGTTGGCCGTCTTGGTGCGCAGGCGCGACTGCATGTGCTGGTAGAAGGCCCACACCTCCGCGGGCTGGATGTCGCGCTGGAAGAGGCCGCCCACGCCAGGCAGGGACTGGAGGTAGCCCTTCACAGGACACCGCCTTCCTCGGCGCCCGCGTCCACGGTGGCAGCGTCGAAGGTGCCCGCGTCCACGGTGGTGGGCAGGCAGGTGTGGCCGGCGACGCCCTCCTCGTTGACGTAGGCGCAGGTGAAGGCGGCGTTGCTGTGCTCGCTGACCGCGTCACAGTCGGCGAGCACCTGCCAGTTGCCGTCGCCGTTGCAGATTTCAGCGACATTGCCGGCGCAGCGCGTGGACACCGGCGCGCAGCCGTCCGGCGCGCGGCAGCGGGTGAGGAGGGCGGTGGCGAGAAGTGGGGCGAGTAGCAGTGCTTTCATGCGAGTCCTCGGGCTTGGGGCCTGTCGTTGAAGGTGACGAGCAAGAGATTCCGGCGAGGCCTCCGGCGGTGGAGTCCGAAGCCCGTGGGGCGCGCCTCGGTGACGTACAGCCCGGGAGGCGTCCTCACGGCCTGCGCGAGGGCGCCCGTGACGTCGTAGAGGGCACCCAGCCTGTCGCTGGGGCGGATGAGGGCGTCACCCGTGGCCGCATCGACAAGTCCGAGGCGCTCCAAGTCTCGGAAGTGGAAGACGAGCTCGAAGCTCGTCCGGGGGCTGTTGCCGGAAGGAGTCATGCGCAATGACTCAAAGGCATCCGGCTCCACCTGGCAGGGGACACGCACGGGCGGAAATTCGCGGCGGAAGGCTTCGGCCACTCCGTCGTCGTCCGAGTCCTCCAGCACCGGCTCGCGGAAGTCCGCGTCGTACCCGCTGGCATGGGGGCCCGGGCCGAGCCCCGCCATGGCGGCGGTGTCCAAGCGGTGCAGCTCCGCGAGAAAGGGGAAGATGAGCCTGCCCCTCATCAGGCCGCTCCGGGCAAGGAGGGCTTCACGTAGGGGGCGAGGAGGGTGTCCACCTCCGGCTCTCCGGTGAGAGGCCGCACCGCGGGGCGGACACTGTCGAGGCGGTAGCTCTGCTCTCGCGTGCGCTCCTCCACCACGCGCCAGCGAGTGCGCTCCTCCAACGAGTCTTCATCCGCCAAGGGCGAGAGGCTGCGCAAGACGAGGAGCATGCACGCACGCCGGATGGCGGGCGGCGTGCGCCCCTCGGGCGTTCCGTCCGCCTCGGTGTAGCCCCAGCGCGCACCCACCGTGACGTTGCTCTCGCCAAGCGGGAAGACACGGCCATGCCGGAAGGTGAGGCGGGGCCCGTCGAAGCCAGGGCCCACCGGAGCACCCACCACCACCAGGCGCTCCTTGGAGAAGGACACGTCCGCCCCGTACAGCGCCAGGCGGTAGAGGCGAATGGGGGGCACCGGCAGCCAGAGGGACGGAGTGCCGCGCCCGTCGAGGTGCAGCGTTGCCGAGCGCGGCTCGAAGTACCACCCTGTCACCTTGTCGATGGTGCGCGTCGCCTCTTCCAGGAGGACGGCCAGGCGGGTGTCGCCCGCCATGGCCGGTGTGACGCCCTCGGCGCGCATGTCGGCCACCGTGGCGTACACGTCAGTCCTTCTCCCGCTTGGCGCGGCGCGTGTCCTTCTCCTCGCTGGCCTTCGGGAGGTCCTCCGTCGTCAGCGTGCCGGCGGGCCGCGCTGCACTCAGCTTCAGTTCGTCGCTGGCGCTGCGCTTCACGCGGGCCTCGTCGGCCTCAGTGACGTCGAGGGCCTTCGCCTCCGACTCGCTACACACGTCGAAGGCGAGCGGCGAGTAGGTGTCGCCGGGCAATTGGTGGACGGTGCGCAGGTAGTCCGCCACCGGCTTCTCCACCCGGTACCAGCCGCGCTCCTCCTGGAACTTGATGCCGGCATACGTGTAGCGCCGCAGCACGTGGCCCCGGCGCGCGTCGTATGCCTTGAGTCGGACGAGATAGGTGTTGTCCATGGTGGGCCTCACAGCTGCACGTTGATGGCCTTGGCCGTGCCCGGCTCCTCCGCGAACTTCACGTCGAAGCGCAGCGTGGCCACCACCTTCAGCGTGCCCTCGGAGATGTCGCGCGCAGACTCGATGCGAATCTGCCGCCAGATGCCGACGTGGATGTTCTTCGGGTTGCACAGCAACACGGCCGTGCGGTCATTCGTCGCGCCGAGGTTCTCCGGCCAGAGAGGGATGGGGCGCAGCGGGACGCCCGAGTAGAGGACCGGCGCGTCGCCCTCCAAGAACTTGTCGCCGACAGCCGTGGCCCTCTCCGCCAGCGTGCTGCGGTAGTCCAGGTCCGCGTCGACGCTGGTAAGAGGAACCCCATGCTGCTCTTGTCGCGCAGGTGCTCCGAGGGCAGCGACTTGAGCAAGTCTCCCAGGACGTCCTTCGAGATGGCCGCGCCGGCCGCGTCCACGACGTTGCTGGTGGCCTGCTTCAGCACTCCGTCCAGCGTGGCGAGGAAAGGGTCCGCCGAGGCGGTGTCTCCGTTGACGAGGATTTCCTCCATGTCACGGGAGATGGCGTCCGCCATCATCTCCATGAGCGTCTGGCGCAGCTCGCCGCGCTCGATGCTGTCTTCGAGCACCTCGTCGGAGAGACGCACCTCGCCCTTGAAGAGCTTGGCGTCAAGCTCCACCTGGGAGAGGTCCGGCTTCACGCGCTGGGCGGCGGGGACGGCGGTGGCCTCCTGTCCCGGGCGGAGGATGCGGCTGCCGAACTTGAGCTTGCTGAACTGCTGCTTGGGGGCCGCCATCGGGACGACGGTGCACTGCTGCAGCAGGACGGACTGTTTAATCAGCAGGCGCATGAACTTCTGCGCCTGGGCGGGCTGGAGGATGCCGCCGCCGGCCGTGAGGTCGGCGAGGGCCAGGTCCGCCTTGGCCAAGAGGGTGCTGTTGTCGAGACGACTCATGGGGATTCCTTCGGCGTTGAGGCTTCCTGGTGGCGGGTGGGGACGTCAGACGTCATGGAAGGAGAGGGCCTTGTCGACGCTCTCCCGGTTGAGGGGCTTGTTGAGGTCGAGGGGCCAGCCGACGTCCTCGACGGCGGGCTTGGGCGGACGCTCAGCGGGGGCGCTGCTGTTGGGCAGGCCGAACTGCTTCTCCACGCGGCCCAGGCGCTGGTGCTGCTCCTTCACACTTCCCTCCAGCGCGCGGACGGCGTCGGTGAGCTTCGTCAGGCCTTCCATGACGACGGAGGCGTCGGGGCCCGGCGCGGGTACAGCCGGCTGCGGAGGCGGCGCAGGATTGGCGGCCTTGGCGCGCGCCTCGACGTCCTCGTCCTCGTCCTCGTCCTCCAGTGCGTCGGCCAGCGCGCGCAGGTGCTGGGCCACCTCCACCACGCGCACGCTGTCGGCGCCGTCTGCGGACGTCAGTGCCTCGACAAGGGCCGTCACTGCTTCGAGGGCCTGCTGGGCAGCGGCGAGGAGGGTGTCCTCGGCCTTGGAGGTGTCCGAGGTGGCGTGGCTATCGTCCTCGGCCGGCGCGGTGTCCTGGGGAGCGTCGTGCATGGTGTCTCCGTCTCGCTTCACGAGGAGGAAGCGGTGCTTGTTCGCGGCCCTGTCCACGAGGGACACCTCCTCCACCACCATGTCGACGAGGCGGTGGACGGACGCGGAGCCTTGGGTGGTGCTCGTCATGCGGCCTCCGGCTGGGAGTCAGCGGCAGGTGTTTCGGAAGGGGGCGGCTCGGTGGCGGGGGAGGCCTCGGGGAGCCGGCGCGCGGTGCCGCCAATGCTGAAGCCCGTCAGTTGCCCGTCCTTCACACGCCCCCAGAGCTCGTCGGAGAGGACGCGCACGGCGAGGAGCCACGTGCCCTTGCGCACCGGCACCTCGCCCAGGTTGAAGTCGACGGGCGCCAGGTAGCTCTCCAGCACCTTCACATGCCCGTTAACGCGCATCTGGTGCATGAGGCCCAGGCCGCCGAACTCCTCGAGAAAGCGGTGCGCGGCCTGGCGAATCTCCGCGGCGGAGTAGATGTCGCCCTGCGCGTCCACCGTCTCCGGCTCCAGGACGACGCCCAGGACGTAGCGCTCGTCGTCGGGCGCGACGCCCTTGAGGAGGGACGTCGTCGTGACGAAGGGGGCGGTGCCGGGCGACTCCTCCGGCTGCCAGTCGTCCAGCGTGAAGTCCCCGTCGCCTTCCAGCGACTTCTCCGTGGGCTGATAGTTGGAGACGAGCAACTGCGTCAGCACGGAGGAGCCGCCCACGCCGCGCATGGCCGCAATCGTGCGGGGCGTGCGAATCCGCTTCACGAAGAAGTCGGAGCCCTTCAGCAGCCCAGGCAGCTTGCCCCGGATGCCATACGTCATGAGCCAGCGGCCCTTGAGCGACTTGAGGACGCTGTAGAAGCGCTCCTCGTCGAACTGGCCCTCGCCGACGTCGACGTTGTAGCCAGGGTAGGGCGGGTCCAGGAAGAAGACGGTGTCCTTCCCGTCGTACTTGCGCACCACCTTCTCGTAGTCGCCGCCGTACACCTTCACGCGCTTGAGGCGCGGGACGAACTGCTCGATGCGGGCGAGCGTCTTCGCCTCGACGCCCGCACCGTTGGGGCTGAAGCTGCGCCCGCGCAGCTTCCCGTAGGAGAAGTGCGTCAGGTAGAGGAAGCGGTGCAGGCGCGCCACGTCGCCCTGGGGCTTGGCGTCGAAGAGGCTCTTGAACGTCTTCTCGTCGCCCACCCACGGCAGCTTCTTGAGCTTGGCCAGGCTCGCGGGCGTCAGCTTCTGGAGGAGGCGGTAGGCGTCGGCGATTTCGGTGTCCGCGTCGTTGATGGCCTCGACGTCCGAGGGGGCCTTTTCGAAAAGGACGGCGGCGCTGCCGGCGAAGGGCTCCACATACGTCTTGTGCGCGGGCAGCATGGCCACGAGCCGCTTCGCCAGGCGCTTCTTGCCCGCGGGGCTGCCCCAGATAGTTTTTTCCACCGGCTCGCCCTGAAGGGACTCCAGGACGTGCCGGGCCCGGGCGAGGGCCTTCGAGAGGGTGTCACCCATCCTGGAGGCCCTCCGGGTCGAAGCCCCACGTCAGCTCCCCGGAGGTGGGGAGATTGAGGTCGCGAGGCCAGACGACTGGAGTCGCCTCGGCCTTGGCCGTGGATGCCGACTCTTGCGTCGTCGCGTTGCCCTCCGGCGTCGGAGGTGAGGTGGGGGTAGGGGTCGAGGTGGCCTGCATGGCGTTTCGTCTCCGGAAGAGACAAAGGCCTGCGGCGCGAAATCGGGGACATCTTCAAGTACAACGCTTGTGACGCGAGCGCCCTCCCTATGGCATCAGGGGCAGCCTATGATGGTCCCCCTCATGGGGATGTCTGCCGAAGTGCTCGCGATTGGGTCGTTCCACCGCAGGTTGTTGTCCATTCTGGACCAGCCTCCTGAGCGTCACGCCACAACCCGTGAAGGCGCCGTTCTCGTCGTGTCCGTTTTCAGGGCCCCGGAGGGAAGCAGCCGAAGCCGCGAGCTTGCATCCTACGTAGGTGTGGAGCCGTGGGACTTCAAAGCTCATGCCTTCGACCCATGGCAGGTGGACCTGACGGCTCTCCGGAACTTCACCAAGGGCTACTTCCGATGCGCGGAACACGAGATGTCCGGTGCTGTGGCTGCGTGCATATCGTGTGAGCGCGCATGCGCATCTGCGGTTGACCGATTCATCATGCTCCGTGAAGACGGTTTCGAGTTCTTCTTCTGTCCCAATGGGTAGCTGCATGTCCCCATCGCTACTGAACTCTCAAGAGGAGCGGGACGAAGTCGTCCGTGTGTTCGACCAGAAAGGCCTCCTGGAGGCCGTGCTGTACGTCCGACGTGTTGCAGACGTCGGCCTCGCTGAAGCGCATGCGGCCGTGCTCCCGGTACTTCATGAAGCAGGTCGCCTACGCGAGACGGGCAGCGGTGAGACGAGTGTGGAGCTCATCGCTGTGGGCCCCTTCAGCCGGGCCATCGCCACGTTTCTTGACTACGAACCAGAGATGTATGCGGGAGTGCCCGATGGTGCGAAAGTCATCGTCCACCTATTCGAGGTGTACGAGAACGACAAGGCGGCCCATGAACTCGCATCGTATCTCGGTGCCAACGTCTGGGACTTCAATACCCACGCGCTTGACCCGTGGCGTGCCGACCTGGACTCACTACGCATGCTTGATGACGGAGATGACGCACTCGTTCGCCAATTTACTGCCCTTCGGGCTGCGAACTTTCGGTTCTTCTTCCGTATCTCTCCTCCTTAGGCAGATGACTTCCTTCGCTCGTTGTCGTTCCCTCATGTAAGGGCGAGCGTCGTGGTGCGGCAGAGGCCGTGGTACGGCGGGAAGCCCACGCCCGTTTCCGCAAGCTGCCTGTCCGAAGCGAGGGCGCGGAACTCGCCGACGTCGTCACGGGTGCCAGCGGCGGAGCGAAGCACCTCGGCCAGGCGCGTCTCCTGGCCTCCCCGGTTGACGTAGAGGATGGTGCGCCCGGTGTCCGCGTCGAGGCGCTCCCGCACCCAGGGCAGCTCCTGCTTCACATCCTCCGGGCGCGAGAGGGACTCCACGCGCTCGAAGCGCTGGAGGGCATCCGCCACTGAGAATGTCTTCCCGTGGAGGAAGCGGCACACCTGGGTGGTGGCTTCGTCCAGCACCGCCTCGATGCGGTAGCGGCGGACGCCGGCCTCCGCGTAGCTGCTCACCTGGGCGAAGGAGCGCCCCTGGCCGATGAAGTGGCTCGCCACCACCTCCCAGTAGAAGGGGGCGCGCTCGGAGAGTGCGCCGCGCGCGGCCCGCTCCAAGGACTCGGCGATGTCGCTTCTCCCGAGGCCGGCCTCCAGCCCCTCGGCCACGAGACGCCGGGCCTCCTGGCCGAAGGTGTCCAGCCGGCGCCCGTACTCGTCCCGCACGAAGTTTCCTTGGGTTCGGACGATGTGTTGCGCCACGCGCCCGTCCACGGCGTTGAAGCGCGCGGCGAGGGCGAGGCCCTGCTCGCGTCGGGCGTGGCTGCGGGTGGACGCCACCACCTCCTCGGCTGCGTCACCGAGGGGCGCCTGGATGCGGGAAGGGATGATGGCTGTCTGCCGGCCAGCGGCCTCCAGCGCCTGGGCGACGAGGCGCCTGCGCTGGGCGGCCGTCGTCGTCTTCCAGTCCACGTCGAGGACGGCCACTGCCTCGCGCATAGCGTCCACATCCGCGCGCCCGACGGCACGGCGGAGGCGCGCGGCGAGCAGGGCCACGGCGCGGTCCATGCCCGCGGCGGTGCCAACGTCCAGGGCCTTGGTCACCGGCAGCCGCAGGGCATCTCTCAGGAGGGTGTCCGCCACCGCCCGCGCCTCGTGCAGGAGGAGGAGGCTGTCAGCGGAGGCCGTGCACACGGGGCACCTCCTGCGCCACCAGCTCCGCGGGACTGCGGCGCCTGGCGCGCACCTCAACGCCAGCCGGGGTGGGGGAGAAGACGACGTCGTGGCTGGCCGAGCACCTGTCACACAGGGCGAAGACGAGGAGGCCGTTGCGCCACAGCGTCGTCGTCTCCTCCAAAGGGCTGCGCCTACGGCACATGCGGCACTCCAGGACGCCGCGCTCTGCGTCAGCCTGGGCCTGGAGCACCCACGCGCGCTGGAGCTGCTCGGGCGTCATGACGCCCTCGCCGAGAACCATCTGTCGAATTCCTCCTTCGGCACGGGGACGTGCTCGGTGTCCATGTGCCGGCGTGCGAGCGCCAGGCGTCCTTGGGCCAGGCGCTCTTCCTCCGCGCGAAGCTCCTCACGCAGTCCGAGGAGGAGTTTCGCCTCGCCCAGCAGCGAGCCCTGGCCCTTCAAGGGCCGCAGGTCCTCGACGCCAGTCTGAATGCCCGCCAGCGTGAGGGTGATGGGGCGCTTCACCCAGTCGTCCGCAATCTTGCGGAACTCACGGTGGAAGATGTCGCCGGCCAATTGGCGGCCCTCCTCGGGTGTCAGCACGCCCACGCGCACCAGACGCTCCACCATCTCCGTCATGCGCTCCGGGTCTCTTGTGGCCGTCGTCTGGCTGCGGAAGCGCCAGAAGCGCACGCCCATGTCGGCGAGTACCTTTCGGTTGAGAAGGAAGTCGAACTCGTCGCGCTCGGGCTGGAAGACCTGGTCCTCGGCGAAGCGCAGCTGCGCCTCCGCCACCGAGCGGTTGAAGTCGCGCCCGTCTCCACGCAAGAGCGGCGGCAGGCGGAAGGCGCTGCCCACCTTGTCGATGTTGCGCTGGTCGTACTCCTGGAAAAGGGCGTCCTGCTGCTGCGCGTCCGTCAGGGGGCGTAGCTCAATCTTCGCGTGGCCCCCATCGCCCGTGCCCGCGCCGTCCGCCTCGAGGATGAGGATTTTGTGGAAGTTGGCCTTGCCCTTCAGGTTCTCCTCAATGAAGCGCTCGATGCGCGGCACCGAGGCATCGGAGAGCCGCCCACCGGAGACGAGCAGCGCCAGGGGCGGGACGCTCTTGTTGTTGAAGTAGAGGTAGTTGACCTCCTCCATCTGCCGGGAGCCGAGGACGGACAGCAGGGTGCCCACCCAGCGAGGAATGCCGTAGGGCGAGCGCGGCGAGTGGATGGCGAAGTGGATGAGCTCCGTGGCGGGGCCGTCCGAGGCGTCCGCGGCCTTGAGGGCGGCGACGTCCTGGAAGGTGCGGCCGGTGAGGCGGGAGATGACGCGCGAGTCCCCGAAGGATTTGAAGTACACACGCTCGCTGCCCTGCACCTGGATGTAGCGACGCAGGCGTCGGCGGGTGGTGAGGGTGTCGAAGCTGACGGCGGAGATGCGCACGCGCTCGCGCACCTCGACGGCCTCCTTGTCCAGGGGGAGGAGTCGCACCGTGTACGAGGGGACGTAGACGAAGCGGGCGATGTCGCCCTTGCCGTCGCGCAGCACCTCCCAGTACGCGTTGCCCGTCACCTCCAAGTCATGGCGGGTGCGGCGGCGCAGCTCGACGAAGCTGGAGTCGAAGCAGCAGAAGTCGAAGAAGGACTCCAGACGGGCCTTCTCCACCCGGGCCTGCTGCCGCACCTCCTCCGCATGGGCTGCGACTTCCTCGTCCGTGGGACGCAGGGGTGTCTCCGAAGGCAGCGTGCCCGCGTCGCGCGCGGCCAGGCGCTCCAGGGCCATGGCGTCGGCCACCTTCTCCTGCGCCCCGTCGGCGTCGAAGTCGATGGCGGGCTCGAAGCGGTAGCCGAAGCCGTCGATGTTGGTGGCGTAGGCGTCGACATTCTGCCGAAGGGAGTTGGAGTGCTCGACGAGGAGGCAGAGCGCCTCCGGCTCATACGGGGGGTGGAGGGCGCCGGCCTCGCTGAAGGCCAGGGCGTCCTCGCCTCCAGGGCGGCTGGCGGGCTCGTCCACGCGGGCGCCCACCACCACCGCCTTGAGGATGGCCTGGAGGCGCTCCTCGGCCTGGTGGACTTCGGCTGGCACCGTCACGGACGGTCCTCCACGTAGGCCAGAAGGCCCGTGGGAGTGTGAGAGATGGCGCGCACGCGCTGGCCGCGTGCCGCCAGCTCGGCGCGTGCGGCCTCCAGCAGTCCGTCGAGGGTGGAAGCCTCGACGGTGAAGTCCGCCCCGGGGTGTGGTGCGCCCGAGGCAGAGGAGAGGACGAAGACTTTGACGACGCGCTGCACACGGGCCTCCCGCACCAAGTGGAGGCAAGGCGCGCGGTGGGAGGGGCGCCCTCGACGTGCGGGGGCGTTGGGGGCCGCGCGCCTTACCTCCAGCGAGGACAAAGGCCTCGGGCCCAATTTCGGGGACATCGGGTGGGAGTGCTTTGCAGTTGTGTCGAGACGAACTGCGACGCACCAGGGAGGGCTCTGCGGTGCCGTCCCTGGCGAACACGTTGAAGCCCCTCTTCAACGTGGAGGAGACGCCATGGACACCACCTACCGTGTCGCGAGGTTGCCCGCGCGCCTGCGTGGCTTCGCGCTGCCGGACACGAGCACCTCACCCGAAGGCTATGTCGAGGCCGGCGACTATCTCGTGCTTGAGGAGAAGGCCCGCCACCCTACGCCCGACTGGTGGTTTGGTTTCTGGGAGTGGCGACATGTTTGGCTGAGGAAGTGCTATTGGCCAACGAGCACGTAGACGAAGTGTGTCTGCTGGTTGGTTCCGATTCCCTCCCCGCCAGGATTGATGTTCTCAGGGGGTATTTGAAATCTGCATCGTCGAGCATAGTCAATCAAGTCTCGCTCCAGGTCGATGGCAATGTCTGGCCTGAATGCCTCGTATAGGAGGACCATCTTCGACCAACCGTTGCGCATGTGCTTGGTCCATCGCTGCGGTGGGTTCGCCGTGACACCGATGTAGACTCGGTTCCACGAGCGCCGGTAGCCGTTAAGCATCGGCTTGAGCTCCGACATCGCTTGGTCCCGGCCCACACGCACAATCCGCTCTTCAATCACTTCGCCCCCTTCTCTCGTGCTGAGCACGCTTGCCTAGTTTCGCAGGAAGGTGCTTAGTATATGAGGAGGGGCGTTGAATGTGAGTTATGGGCGGGAATAGGAAGCTCCGAACCCAGGGCGAGCGAGGATCGAGCCCTGAATTGGGAACGTTTGTTACCCAATGACGCTCACGCCGATCTCCCTGCTACCCCGTCGCTCCGGCCCCCGCTCGCGCTGGCATGCAAGGAGCACAGCCTAGAGCTTGTCCTCGTGCCCGCGGTTGGTGCGCTCCGCGTCGAAGGACACCTTCCCCGAGGGCAGCACGCGGCGCTTGATGGAGTGAATCTGCCCGACGAGCTCGCGCTCTCGCGGCAGGGTGACGTCGCGGCGCTGGAGGAGAATCTTGAAGTCGGTGGCCTAGTGCTCCTTGGCCTCGTTGGTGAAGTTCTCGGCCACCACCTGCGGGAAGTCGCGGGCGAGGTTCATGCCGATGCCGCTACGGTCGACGCTGAGGCGCGCCACGGGCAGTACGGAGACGAGGCGCCGCAGGTGGGCCTCCTGGCTCCGCGAAGGGCACGTCCTCGAACCTGCGCAGCATGCGGCACGTGAGACGTGGGTATAGTGCTTTGTCAGCGAGGAACTCAGGGCACGATGGTCAGACCGGTGGACGCAGTATCATTGCCACTGTTTGCATCATGATCCAGGGTTTCGGTTTTCGCGATTGCCTTGATGGTCAGGTTCCCCGGGGTGCGTGGGATGCACTGGATGGTCACCGTAAGTTCATGGCCCGGAGCGAGGTCGCCGAGCTTGCAGAGAATGACGCTCTGTTTGCTGTGAGTGCACGAGCCCTGACTAGTTGTCAGCGAGACGATGTCGAGCGACCTGGGGAGTGGAATCGCTGCCGCTATAAACAGGGCGTCCTGCGAGCCCGAATTGATGACGGCCATTGTCAGAGTGAGCGGTTGATTCGCTCGGGCGGGCGAGGGGGCGATACTCAGGAATGTGGCGGTATCCACGCGGAGTGGTTGGGGCTCACAGGCGTCGCCAAAGCCATCTCCGTCCGCATCGGCCTGGGCGCTGTTGGGAACGTTGGGGCAATTATCCTCGCCATCGGGAACGCCATCACCATCCGTGTCGAGTAGGCTCAGCTTCTCGATGTCGATGGGGGCTTCATCCTCTGGCACGAAGCGCACCGGGAGGCGGGCGAGTGGTGGGGAGAGTGATGGTGCGGTCAAACCGCTGTCTGGATGGGCCCCCGAGGCACCGTTTCCGGTACACGCGGCGCCACCGATGAGCGTTAGTGCCAGCGCGGTGAGCAAGGCATAACGTGCGAACCCATCCAGCCAGGGCTGGAGTAAGCGACGCGGTTGGGGCCGGATGACGAGCGGGGGCATGCATCCTCCTGGCCGCAGTCTACCCACCTGTTTCATAGCACGGAGGGCATTTGTCCGACTGGGAAGGAGATTCATTGGCCGGTGGAGGTAGGGGGGCGGAATTGATGAGTGAGGGACTACATTTCAGCCAATCACCCTCACCCCAATCTCCCCGCTGCCTCGTCGCTCGGGCCCCCGCTCGCGCTGGCACGCCAGGGCGACTGCCCAGAACTTGTCCGCGTGCCCGCGGTTGGTGCGCTCGGCGTCGAAGGATCTCAGGGATGTGCGAATAGTGCGCTCCGGGCAGTATTTCCCCATCCTGGGCCACCACTCAGAGACGCACAAGGTGCTGGTGCTGGAGTCCAACGTGGCCTACGGGCTCGACGGCGTCGGCTACCGTGGCCTCGGCAACTTGCGGGACGTCGGCCTCCAGCCGCCTGCGGACTGGTGGACGCGAAGCGAGGTGTGGACGTGGCGCCGCATCTGCTCGACGTACCCACTCCGGCGGCAGGCTTGGTTGAGGGGCAAGAAGCGCAAGTTGGTGGAGCTCTAACTACTTTCGGTTGAATCCCGAGGGAGTCCACCGGCTCTTGAGAAATCCCCTCGGGAAGGCTCAGAGGTGACTGGGTGATGTTGGGGCTATTTTTCAAACTCTCCAGCTTCGTGCCAGTCGCTGCCGACTGTATTTACTTCGCATCCGACGAGTCGAAGCCTTTTTGCGAGTGCATGCCGGGTTTGGTGTCTTCCGTCGAAACGAATAACATGCCTGCCTGCGATATCGCTGAAGGGGCGTAGTATTCCGATTTCGACAAATACAGTGCGGTCAGGACAGCGCCCCATTGCCATGCCCGCCTCGAATATTACGTTCGGTCGTGCCTGAGGTGTCAGTGCTTCTTGAGGACCGCCTAATGATGTTTCCCGGAGGCGCGCTTCGTCGTCGCCAGTAAATAGAGCTATGACTGCCTGCGCTTCTGAAAACGCTGCATCAAGGATCTCTCCGATGTATGGGGCGCCTTGTTTTGTCAGTGCGAGTGCTTGTGTCCACTCAAGCGGCTTGAGTCCTATGGCTCTCAGGAATGCGAACATCGCTTTTCGTGAACGCTCGTCTCGGCCGTGGATTACGAAAACCTTGCTCGGGTCTGGCATTTTCGCTCTTTGTGTTTTTGTTGTTGCTTGGGGTCTTGGCGTGTGTGCGGGGTTGTTTTGTTTTTGCTTTTCCGTGTCGGAGGGGGTGTTTTGCTGTATTTTAGAATTGCGACCGCGTGTTGGAGTTGTCTGTATTTTTCGCCAAAATGTGTCGCCAGGCCATCGATGAGCGTGACGCGTATTTGCTGGTCGGTAACGGGGATCCATTGCTCGCTGATGCCGGGGTGTATAGCCTCTGCTTTTTTGAGTGCTGCTGCGGAGATTTGCTCGGTCATCAGCATGTCCGAGTAAGCGACTTGGTGATTGCGGGGTATAAGCTTGTGTTCCTCGTAGAAGGCACTCGCATCCTCCAGGCGACGTGCAAGCTCGCCCATTTGGCTCGCGGCTGCCTCGAGTTCCACGAGAACGCTATCCAGGTCGGCCATATGGAGAGTCCAAAATCGACAAGTTGCTTTGTGGGATTTTGTCTTTTGTTTGGTTTTTGTGTGTCTGCTAGCGCGCGGCATGAAATTGGGGCATTGTGGTTCCGCTGTCTGTTGTCCGTGGGCGTGTGGGGGTGTTTGGTGGCTTGCGTGAAAGCTGCTGGTGGTGTTGAGTGGTTGTCGTGGCGGGCTGTTCTGTGTTTGTTGTTTTCTGGGTTCTTTGGTTGGGTTGTGGGTGGGGGTGAGGCTCGCTTGGTGGTGTTGGGAAGTCAGGGGGAGTCTGGTTGAGTAGTCGAGTGCGGAACTGAGGCAATGTGATGTGTTTGGTTATCCAATCACCCTCACCCCAATCTCCCCGGTACCTCGTCTCTCCGGCCCCCGCTCGCGCTGGCAGGCAAGGACGACGGCCCAGAACTTGTCCGCGTGCCCGCGGTTGGTGCGCTCGGCGTCGAAGGACACCTTCCCTGAGGGCAGCACGCGGCGCTTGATGGAGTGAATCTGCCCGACAAGCTCACGCTGGCGCGGCAGGGTGACGTCGCGGCGCTGGAGGAGAATCTTGAAGTCGGTGGCCCAGCGCTCCTTGGCCTCGTTGGTGAAGTTCTCCTCCACCACCTGGGGGAAGTCGCGGGCAAGATTCTCCGCGAGATTCATTCCGATGCCGCTGCGGTCGACGCTGAGGCGCGCCACGGGCAGGACGGAGAGGAGGCGGCGCAGGTGGGCCTCCTGCTCCGCGAAGGGGACGCCCTCGAAGCTACGCAGCATGCGGCAGGTGAAGCGACCCTCCACCTCTTCGAAGACGGCCAGCTCCGAGCGGTCTCTCGTGCGGCCCACATCGAAGCCTGCGACCAGGCGCCCCTGGGGCACGGGCACGTCGGAGGCATCCTGGGCCAAGTGCAATTCGTCGGTGGTGCACGGGAGGATGAGCTCGTAGGGGAGGAAGCTGTAGGACTCGTCGACGTAAAAGGCACTCGAACTCCTGCTGGAAGTCCTCCTGCGGCAGGGAGTCGAACTGCTCGGTGAGGACGGGGCGCCCGAAGCGAGCGACGCGCTCCTCGGTGGACATGAGAGGGGCCTCCACTGCGGCGCGCCTCACATCCAGGCTGAAGAAGCGGCACAGCCACCAGGGCACCAGTTGGCGGGTGTGGTGCGGGTACTTCCGCAGCTCCTGGGTGTCTATCTCCCAGAAGATGCCTCGCCGGCCGAGCGGGGTGCTGCCCCCTGTAAGTTGCCCATGCGAGCGCAGGATGAGGGCGGTGCTGCCTGTATAGACTTCGCGGTCGTTGACCAGGTGCGCCAGCTCGTCGAGGTAGACATCGCCGCGCTTGCCGCGCGGAGGCTTGGCGGGAACGGAGATGATGCGCGAGAGGCGCCTGCCTCGGGAGTTCGACTCGAAGGCCAGCTCCGTCTTGGCATCCGTCACGAGCTTCTTCTGGTAGGCGAGCGGCAGCTCCTCGTACACCTGCCGGGCGATGAGCACCTTCTCGACGGCGTCCGAGAGGTTGTACGAAACGAAGACCGCCGTGTGGCCGTCGCGCAGGTGGCACCGCGCCAGGGCCTCGAGGGCGAAGAGGAAGGAGAAGCCCACCTGGCGGCTCTTCGCCACCCACCTGAATCGGGAGCGGTTGCCGAGAAAGGACTGCTGGTACGGCTCCAGCACCACGGGTTCGTTGTCGTACTGGCACAGCCCGGAAATGAATCCGGACTCGGTGGCCAGCCACTGGGTGAGGTCGTCCTCGGTGCGCTTGACGATGCCGAGCGTCACGCTGTCCTCCTTCAGCCGAGGCCGACGGAAATGGCCGAGGAGCGAGCGGCATCCTCCAGGACGCCGAGCACCTCGGGCTGCCAGAGGAGCTGGTAGGCGGAATGGTCCTGGAGGGTGTGAGGGACGGCCTCGGCGTAGTCCTGGCCCGCGTCCGTCAGCTCCCACTCCTCGTGCTCGTTGCGCCGATGGAGGCCGCACGCCTCCAGGCGGAGGTTCATCTTCCTGGCGGAAAGCCCCACCTTCTGGCCGAGCTGCGTGGCGGTGAGCCGCGCGGGTGGCTCGGCGGCGGCCGACAGCCCCCTGCGATGGGGCTCCATCGTCAGCCCCGTGTCCGTGTGGATGGCGTCGAGCGCGCGGGTCGCTGCTAGCTCCGGCGTGAGGCCCGGGATGAACGAAGCGAGCGTCCTGGCCACTTCCAGGTGGGCCAGCACCAGGTCCTGGAGCGGTGAGACGGGGGCCAGGCGTGGCTGTGGTGACGGAGCACCTGACGCCGTGTGGCTGCCCGTCTTGCGGTGTGCCTCGAAGTTGAAATGGGCCAGCGGATGCACAGCGACTCCTCTTGGGGAAATGCCGAGGCCGCGCGGGGCCCGGCTCAAGAATGCACAGCGTGGTTAATGACTTGTCTTGTGGGGGCGACAGAGCGCGTATGGCCGCGTCCTCTTCACGAAGGAGTCGCCATGTCTGCCTATGCCGCTGTCGCCCGCCCACCGCGTACCCTCACGGAGAAGGAGGTGAACCTCCTTCTGCGCGCCACGGGGCAACACCGGGATGGATTCCGAGACCACTGCTTGTACAGCCTCGCGCTGGCCTCGGGCCTGCGTGAGCACGAGCTGGTCGCTCTCAACATCGGCGACATCTTCAACGAGCGTGGACGCGCACGCCGGCACGTGACGCTGACCGTCTTCAAGGGCAGCCGCCGGCACCCGGGCCCCCAGGAAATCGTCCTGTCGGACACGGTGCGCGCGAAGCTGGAGAAGCTGCTGCGCCTGAAGCGCTCGCAGGGGCACGACGTGGGGCCCCTGGCGCCGCTCTTCCTGAGCCGCAAGGGCCTGCGCCTGTCCACGCGGCAGGTGCGCCACGGCTTCGCGGTGTGGCAGGAGCGCGCGGGGCTGGAGCGGCACCTGAACTTCCACGCCGTGCGCCACACCGCGTGCACCGGGGTGTACCGGAGGACGAAGGACATCCGTCTCACCCAGCGCTTCGCGCGCCAGCTCAGCATCAACTCCACCGTCATCTACACGCACCCCTCGGACGACGAGCTGGTGAGCGTGACGCAAGAGTTGCCCTGCTGATGGGGCACGCCGCCTCCGCGCTGAGCGCCCGCGAGAGCCCCTGGTTGGGCCGTGGTGCCGCGCGGAGGCGGTGAGGGGTGGTCGTGCGCGGGGCGCGCGCGGACTGCCCCAGGCGCAGCCGGCGAAAGTGAACAGCGCGAGGCGTTCACTTACCGGGTGCAAATGAACAGGGGAGGGGTGTTCACTTTTTCGGGGGTGACTCTCTCGAAAAGGGCCCCAGGTACACGCCCCGGAGGCGAGGCACCCACGAAAAATCGCACCACCCCCCACCCTGGCGTCAGGGGTAGGCGGGGTAGGCGTGCTGGCGTCATCGGTAGGCATGGTTGCGCCCGGCCGGGGCAGGCGGTGAAGGTGACTGGGGAGGAGCTGGGCCGCGTGATGGGCGGCAGGTGGCGCCAACCTGCGGAAAGCGGCCATTGGCCTCGGTGCTTTGGCCCGTCAGGAGGCGTCGTAAGTGCGCGAAACAGCGTGGGGGCCGTGACGCCGAATGGCCGCTTCCAACCGTTTTCGGCCATTCGGCTCGGCCCTGGTAACGGCACGCGTGCCCAGGTGCGCGCGGGGCGGAGGGCCGGGGCTTCGAGGGCAGCTCGGGGGCTCGTGGGGCTCACGAGGAGGACAAAGGCCGGCGGCCCGAAGCGCTGGGGGACACGCGCGCACGAAAGGGGCGCCACGCGGCGACAGGCGCGGCGCGCGGGGCTAACCGGGGGCGCGCGCCAGGTGGGCCACGTGGCGGCCAGCGGGGCTTCGGCGGGGAACGGGCAAACGGGCCGGGAAGTGAACGGCGCGCTGGCGTCCGGTCCGCTGGACGGAGTGTGCTTCCGGGCCCGAATTATGGCCCGGAGCGATACCGCGGCGCTCGAGCACCTGGTGGCTGTCCGCCCTAACCTCGCGAAACTACGGGGGCTGTGGCGCCAGGCGTGTGCATCCGCGCGCCAGGCAGGAGCTCCACGGGGAAAGTGACCAGGCCTGGCCAGACGCGGCGAAAGTGAACGGCGAAACTGAACGCGAAAGTGTCCGCGTTCACTTACCGGAGGGCTGTCTCAAGCGGGGGCGGCAGGGGCGTGACGTCCGTGGGACGAGCCACGAGGCCGTTGTCCTTGGGGCTTCCCGGGGAGGTTCACATCGCCGAAGACGAGGGCGGCCCGTCTTGTGCTTCGGAGGTGGTGGAGGCGGTAGCGCTTCGTGCGGCACCTGCGTCTAGGAAGGTAGCTGGCCCGCGAGGATGCGATTGCGGCGGCCGAGCTATCCCATCCGCTTGGCCACTCCGGAGAACGTGTCGTCGGGAAAGGGCGTTTGCTGCAACCAAGACGATTCCCTGGGGCATGGAGGAGTTCCTCGAAGACCGCCGCTGCGTGGCGAAGGTGGACAGAGCGCGCGCCGTGCTCATCCGTCTGTCCCGCAACAGGGAGCCAGCTCGGCGGCTCGCTTCCATCGGGCGGGGGCATACGGGTGTCATCGGCTGGACGCCACCGCGCATGGACTCGCGGGATACCCACAGTGGGCATTCTTCTCCCTCGCCAAGGAAGTGGAGGTTTCCTGGCTGGGCAGGCACCGCCCCTGGAATCCGCGTGCCAACGGATTTGCGTTGCCTCCTGCGCTTGTTCGTCCCTCCCTTTGAGTGCATGTGTATGTTTGCCTGTAAAAATAGTTAGTGTTTCGCTTTCCTCTATTGTCTGGAGACGCATGGCAGGCATGTGTGCGACATGCGCCGAAGGGAGGGGCGCGTAGGACTGCTTGAGGGCTGGCGGGCTCGTTACAATGCGCCTCCTCCGCCGGAATCTACCGGCCGCCCGATTGAGCATCGTCAATGAACGCAATCAAGACCGCCGTCGCCGCTGTCACCGCCGCCGCGTCCCTCGTCGCCTTCCCGCCCGCCGAGGCCGCCACCGCCACCGCCAACCTGAACGTCACTGCCAACGTCGGAGGCGCCTGCCGCATCGGCTCCGGCGGCGGCACGCTGAACTTCGGCACGTACGACCCCACCATCGTCAACTCCGCGCTGGGCATCGACCTGTTCGGCACGGGCTCGCTGAGCGTGCAGTGCACCCTGCTCCGCACCGCGGTCATCACCCTGGGCCAGGGTGTGTACCCGGCCGCGGGCTCGACTGACGCGGCGCCGCTGCGCCGGATGCGCAACACGGCCTCGGCGGACTACCTCGCGTACAGCCTGTACATGGACGTCACCCGGCTCATCGCGTCGGGCAACACCGCCGGTACGGGCCTCCCGTTCCTCGGCACGGGCCTGCCCGTCCCCGTGCTCGTGTATGGCACGGTTCCGCGCGGCCAGAACGTCCCCTCTGGCACCTACAACGACACCGTGGTTGCCACCATCACGTTCTGATTTGGAGGGCGATAGAGCATTCGTAACCATCTTCTGTTCTGGACTGGCGGTCTGACGGCAACGGCCGCCCTGGAATGGGCCGTCATCGCGAGCGCCCCCGAGCTCGATGCCAGTCTGGTCCGGCTTGAGCTTGATTCCGGCGCCTGTGGAGTGGTGATGAGCCCGGGGAGTCCCGCCCCACTCGGGTGGACAGCTTCTCGGCTCCACAGGACACCGAACTCCTCCAGGCAGGCGGTACGCGCCGTCGTCGGTGAGTCCCGGAGGGGTGTCTCAATCGGGGGCGGCGGGGGACATGGCGTCCTCGGAAGGAGCCACGAGGCCGTCGCCCCTCAAGTCCTCCGGTGAAGCAGTGTCGATGTCTTCGTCGTCGCTTGCCGTCACCTCCGCGTCCACTTCGCCGCGCTCGGCGGGCGTCGTCTCGCGCGCAGCACGCAGGGCGTGGGCGTGCCGGGCTTGGAGGCCCTCCAGTGAGAAGCTGGCGTGCAGCTCCTGGCGGGAGTCGGCGCCGCCCATGACGAACTCCTTGAGCCTCACCATGGTGTTGAAGTCGGTGGGGTTGTCGACGCGCACTCGGCCCTCGGACAGCGCTTCCTCGAAGCCGAGGAGGTAGCCGTCAATCATCTTCAGGGCGTCGTCCTTGGAGACGGCGATGGCGTTGGCGCGCATTTCAATCAGCTTCTGGTCCGCCTTGGTGGCGATGCGCGTCTTGGCCTCCTCGCGGCGGCGCAGGCAGTTGTGCTCCTTGGCGTAGTTCGCGACGAGGGAGGTCGCGACGCCGAAGCGCTCCGCCAGCTCGCGGTACGAGGCGTAGCTCGTCATGGTGGAGCCATCGGGCAGCGTCTTCACGTCGCCGAAGACGAGGGCGCGGTCCAACTCCTGGCGCGGGAGCGCGGGCTCCTCGGACTTGCGGGGGCGACCCGTCTTGCGCTTCGGAGGTGGGGGAGGTGGTGCTTTTGCCGGCGCGGGCGTCTCGTCCGGCTGCTGGCCCGCGAGGAGGCGCTTGCGGCGGCCGAGGCAGTCGTGCTGCTGGGCGTACCGGGCGACGGCGCTGTGGGCGACACCGAAGCGCTCGGCCAGCTCGCGCAATGAGGGGAAGCGCCGCTTCACACGGCCCCGCGTGGTGGGCACCTCCTCGCCTTCCACGAGGAGCCTGTCCACCTCGTCATGAGGCAGCCGAGGGCCTTCGGCCTTGGTGGGGCGCCCCAGCTTCTTGAGGGGCTTCTTCTGGGCCATGCCTTCCCTCAGCAGCCTCCGGGGGGCTGTGCTGCGGCGTCCACGTCCTGGGTGCGCAGGCGCTGCATCAGCCGTGTACGCTGGCGCTTCAGCCGCTGGTACGTCCTCTCGGCCTCGGCGGCGTCGCCCTCGACGAGGCGGCTGACGTAGGCGCGCAGCTTCTCCCTCCGAACGACGGTGGCCATGAGGACCTCGACGTCGCTGCGAGGCAGCGTGGCCCGGGCGAGGTGTACCAGCACCGCGTCCCTCCGGACAAAGCTCCGCCGGACGCTGGGCCGCCTGACGCTCTCCACCGGCGCGGAGGGGCGTGAGTCGGGCAGCCACTCAGCGAGCTGCGCCTGCGTGTACGTGTCGTGCTGCTCCGCGCGCTCCTTGCGGAGGTAGCGGAACACCTCGCGCGCTGTCTGCTGGCGCAGGCGGGCGGCAGTCCAGTCGCCCCAGCGCGAGAGGGGGAAGGCGCGCGCGACGGAGAGGAAGGTGGCGAGGACGAGCTGGTCGAGGTCCTCCCGGGGCACCGCGTTGCCGATGATGCGGCGGCGCAGACGCGTCAGCATGGGGGCGTAGGCGGAGGCGAGGGCAGCCGTCCACGCCGGGCTGGAGGAGGCCTGGATTTCGGCCACCAGGGCCCGGGTGAGGGCTTCCCGCTCCGGGTACGTCTCCTCGCATGCGTTAGCCATGGCGGCCAGCACCGATTCGAGCGTGGCATGGCGGGCGAAGGCCGGCCGCCGCGTGCGCGCAGTCGCGAAGACGGCCTGGTGCCGAGAGGCGAGCGCCTCCACACGCAGCAGGCCCAGGAGGTGGCCGAAGAAGTCACTCACCGAGGACGGGCCTCCCACCACTCGCGCAGCAGCTCAAGGAAGTCATCCAACTGCATGGTGACGAGGGGCGGCTGCCCGTCGTCCTTGCACACGGCCAGGGGCCAGCGGCCCGGCGGGCACGTCTCCACCGCCTGTCGCATGGCCTCCCGGACGTTGGTGCGCTGGTGGGCCTTTGCTTCGACCCAGAAGCACGGCACCTCGACGTCGGACATCTCCTGCCCGGTGCGGTACTGGAGGCCGCGGCGGATGAGGGCCTCGGGCATGGCCTCGCGGAAGCGGTGGACGAGGGCTCTCTCAAAATCTGCACCCTTTCGACGGGAGGACGCGCCACTCACGAGACACCTCCCGACTCCTCCATCAGCCGCTCCATGTGGCCGCCCCGGGCCATGCGCACCGCGAGGCAGCGGGCCACCTCCAGCGCGCAGCGGGCGTCCGCTATGGCGCGGTGCGGCGTGGGGCGGTGGAGGCCGAAGCGCTTCGCCAGGGCGTTGAGGGAGAGGGACTCCACCTCGCCTGTGGCGAGCAGCGGCCACGCGAGGCTGGCGGTGTCGAGGCGGTGGTAGTCGACGGAGGGCAGGGGCAGCTCGGTGCGGCGGTAGCCCTCTGTGAGGAAGCCCCAGTCGAAGCTGGTGTTGTGGCCGGCCACGAGAGTGCCAGCCAGAAGAGGCGTCACGGTGGCCAAGACTTCCTGGAGCGGCAACGCATCCCGCCACTCCGCGTCGGAGTAGCCGCACACGGCCAGGGCTTCGGGGTGCGCGTCGGCCAGCCGGGTGGGCTTCACGCGGGCCTCGTACTCAGCCAGCACCTTGAGGCTGCGAGCGTCGACGCGGAGGATGGCCACCTCCAGCACCTCGTGCCGGGAGGCGTCCAAGCCTGTCGTCTCCAGGTCGATGAAGGCGAGCGTCCGCAGGTGCGGCGGGAGGCTGGGGAAGAGCGGCTGGTGGAGAGCGGAGACAGGAGTGGTGTCGGAAGCAGGATGAGCGAGCAGCATCTATGCGACCTCTTTGGCCCAGAACCTGGGCGAGTGGTGTTTGGCGGCGAGGGAGTCCAGCTCGGCCTTCAGCAGCGCGACGCGCGCGGTGCCCAGGCGCTTGCCCGCGTCCTTCAGCAGCGCGTCGAGGGCCTTCTTCTCGACGCTCGCGAGGCGCCGCATCAGCTCTTCACGGGGGAGGCCGGTGGCCCGGGCCAGCACCGCGACGGTGGGCTCCAGCGGGTAGTCGAGGCTGGTGGTGTTGAACATGCGGTAGCGCGTGCCGGCGAGGACCATTTCGTCCTGCTCGGCGAGGTGCGCGCGGAGGACGCCCTCCAGCTCCGCCTTGCGCGCGTTGAGAATCTTCGCGAGATGGGCGACTTCCTGGCGCTCGCGGGCGACGGACTCCAGGTCGGAGGTGTCCTCGCAGACAACTTCACGTCGGCCCTCCAGCGCCTGGGCGTAGGCGGGGCAGTTGCGCCGGTGGTCGCAGTACACGCAGTTGGGGTTGAGGCGGGCGGGGAAGGACTCCGCCTTCTCCATCTGCTGGCCCAGCGTCTCGACATAGGCGAGGGAAGCGTCCAACTGCTCCTCGGTGCGCGTCGTCTCCTGCCGCACGCCATGGCGCAGCATCCACATGGACAGCCGCACCTTCTTCGCCCAAGGCCACATGCGGCGCGCGGCGAGGGCGTAGAGGCTGAGCTGGAGGCTGGAGTCCAGCTCCTCGCGGGTGAAGAGCTGGTGGTTGGACTTGTAGTCGATGACGTGGACTGTCTCATCGTCCACCCAGTCGACGCGGTCGATGAAGCCCAGGACGGTGAATGGCCCCACCGGCAGGCGGAACTCCTTTTCCACCGCGAGGATGTCGCGGGAGTCCACGCGGCCCTGCTGGCGGACGAAGTCCTGGAGGATGCCGAGGCCCTGCTGAAAGAGGGTGAGGCCGGATAGGCCCGAGGCGGCCCACGCTTCACGGTAGAGCTGGAGGGCGCGCTCCTCGGAGAGCGGGCCCGCGTACTCGGTGTCGATGACTTCCTGGAGGAGCCGCTCAAGGACGGCGTGCAGCGCCTTGCCGAAACTCAGCGGCACGCCAGGTTCCGCCGTGCGCTTGTCGAGGTAGTGGAGTTGGTAGGACAGCGGGCAGGCCTCGAAGCGGCTCAGCCGGCTGTATGACAAATGCTCGTTTCGCAGAGCGCTCATGACGTGGGCCTCCGGGCCGGTGCAGTCGCGTGTCGCGAGACAGTCATCACGCTCTTTTCGAGAGACACATCAAGTCGAAGGGGGCAGGCAGCGCGGCCACCTGCGTGTGTTTCACAGGCGCGGGGCGCGCTCATGGCGACACCTCGTCCGCGGAGGCTTGCCGCTTCTCGAAGGACATGACGCGAGAGCCCGGGAAGGCAGACAGGACGCGCACCAGGGTGGCGGCGTGCTCCGGGGTGAGCTCCTTTCGAGCCTGGCCGGTGTAGGCCGGGACGAGCCACACCTCGCCGTAGGTCTCGGAGCGGAAGCACACCTCGGCGTTGAGGGACTTGAAGCTGGCGATGTCCTCGTCGGCGAGGCCGCGCAGGGCGGAGAGCGAGGGTTCTACTTCCGGCAGCTTCACATCGGGAGACGCCGCTGGCGTCGAGGGCCTGGAGGCGGGAGCCGGGGCGGGCTTCTTCGAGTCCGACTCGGGAAGGGGATGACCGAAGAGATCCACAGCGACTGGAGCGGCCTTCGCCGGAGGCACGAGGGCGGGCGGCGCGGCCACGTCACGATGAGGCCGTGCCTGCCGATTCACCTTCAGCCACTCGGTGCAGGTGCCCACGCCGGGCAGCGTGCAGCCACCGCCAGGCCGGTAGTGCAGGCAGTGCTTGCCCTCGCCGCGGACGTAGGCCTCGCACGTCACGCCGGACGGACGTTGCGGGGCGGGGGTGGGCT
Organism: Myxococcus sp. CA023; assembly: GCF_010998615.1. Lineage (GTDB taxonomy): Bacteria > Myxococcota > Myxococcia > Myxococcales > Myxococcaceae > Myxococcus. The sequence continues at coordinate 45,598 of NZ_JAAEAH010000032.1, forward strand.
GGAGGAGGTGTGTAAGGGCCATGCGCGGAGGTCGGCGGCGCGTGTTTGCCGATACACCCTAAAAGCACCCCATCCCTTCGATTTGGGACAAGAAATCTTTTTGCCCGATTTTATTTTTGATTTTCCCGGACGAGCGAAGCGCCGAGGGAAAGAAGCACAAAGGCATCCGGCGAAGAATCGGGGACATCCCCTCGTCTGTGGACAGCCCCGGGACAGCCCTGGGACAGGTTGCTGTCCACAGGTTTTGCGAGTGATTGCCGGGGGATAAGTGGCTGTGGACAGTGTGGACAGCTTTTGAAGAGTACCCCTACGTCATGTGCGCGCGCACGCGAAGGCTCTATGTACAAGTGCGCGCGCACGCATACGTGTCTCTCCCTATAAAAGCTGTCCACACTGTCCACAGTGGTGTTTTCCTTAAAGAACTCATGGAGTTAAGTGTGGACAGAGTGCTGTCCACACCCACTCGCGATGTAAAAGCGGGTGTGGCTGGTTGTGAAGGCGCACGCGAGCGTGCACGTGGCGTGGGTGGCCGCGGCTATGCCATGGCCTGTGAATGGCCTCAGAACGGCCGGAAACGGCCTCCTGGCACGAGAAAGGGGCAGGGGGCGCCTTCCCCCCTGGGGAGAGGGCCCTCGGCGATTCCTGGGGCTTGCTGGGCCGTTATCCACCTGGGGAGGGCCAACGGAAGGGCCGCAGCCCCTGGGCGGTGGATATGATTGAGCTGTGAGGGGATTGTGTTTCACGGAGTGCGCGTCCTGATTCATGGACGGCGCGTCTCTGCCTGCGTGGATGGCGGATGGAGCCGTTGGAGCTTCTCCCTCCCGTGTAGAGGGTGCCCCGGGCGGTGTCGTCTCGGCATGAAAGTCGCAGAGCGGCGCTCGCATGTCCCCGACGCTGAGACAGCAGATTTTTTCACGTGACGGCGCCTTCGCCCGAGAATCTGGGTGCGTCGGCATAGCACTGAATTCGCGTTTGGCCGTGTATGCCAATGCTCGAAGGCTGCATGGTGCGCGTGGTCTGCATCCCGTGGAAGGGACGTGTGAATGCCCCCGGTATGGCGACGCCGGTACTGCGTTTGTCCGTGTTGTCGGGCTTGTCGCGCTCAGGTTTCGACATCTCGTCCGTAGTGTGCGGGCATGTATCAGCGCGGTGGTATTGAGGGTTGTGGAGAAGGTGCCGCGAATTCCGGATTCAGCGAGATGTGTGGAACAACTGCGGCCGGCCTGGTGCTGTCGGTGGTGTTGGGTGTCCAAGTCGTCGCCCGGCTTCGGCGCGACCTGTGGGGGCTGGCCTGTCCTGCTCCTGTTGCCCAAGCAGTCGCTCCGATAGTCTCAATAGGGCTCGCTCGTTGCTGTCGCGGAGCCACTGGCCGCTGACTTGGGCCTGTGCCGCGTCTGGCCGAATCCCGATTGAGTCCCCACAGCGTCCTGGCGCTCCCACGAATACGGGAGCTGCTGGACGCTGACGTCGCTTCTCCTGTGGGACTCGCCACGCTTCCCCATTCCGCTGGCCCCTGCCGAGCGCTGGGCCGGGACGACGTGCGCCTGTGCGTAGATGCTGGAACAGACTTCACGAGGAACTCGGCGTGTCCATTCGGACGGCCGAGGCGCAGCGCGCCTACCGCCTGCTGCGCCGCAACTGGGCGGCGCTCACGGACTTCGAGCAGCCGGAGGCACTTGTTGCATTTCTCACCGCGCGCGAGGGGGACTCCCACGTCAAGGACGCGGTGCTTGCCGGCCTCGTCACGCTGGTGCAGATGCGGGCGGAGTCTGGCTTCTTCACGGCGCTGTTGTGGCTGGGAGTATGGCCCGGGCTGGACGGCGTGTACCGCCGCTGTCTCAGGCGCTTACGTGTCTCGCCCGCGGAAGTGGTTTCCGCGACTGCCGCGTCCTTCCTGGGGCTGGTGACGCGCGTCAACCTGTCCAGCGTCCAGCGGGTAGCCGCGACACTCGTGCTGGGCACGGAGCGCGACGTCCTGAAGGCATTGAGCAAGGAGCGAGGGGCTGAACTCCATGGCGTGCTGGCAGCGTCGGGGAGCGGGGAGCCCCAACTGGACCTACCGACACCTTCCGTGTCACTCGTCCTCTCCTTCGAGTCGGAGGTGGAGGAGCTGCGCGCATGGCTCCGCCCACTTGTTGGAGAAGACACGGAGTTGCTGGTGTCCGTCCTTCTCTATGAGGAGGGCTATGTCGAGGTGGGGACGAGCTTGGGGCTTGCGCCTGCGGCAGTGCGCAAGCGCGTCCAGCGGGCCCTGGGGCGTCTGCGAAAAATGAAGAAAAAAATGCCCGGAAAATTTCGTTGTCCCAAATCGCTTCGCGAAAGTGCTTTTAGTAGTGGTGAGATTTGAAACAACCTGGACGGGATTGAAGGCTCAGCAGAGCGGGAGACGGCGCGGTGGCCTGCAATGTCAGGCGGCTGATGTCCCCGATTCGTTACAGCCTGCCTTTGACTGAATGACGGGGCCATTCTCGGGCCCCATTCCGGAAGTGCATTTACGCAGCCTGTCCACCTCCCGTGGACAGCGCCGCATTCCTATTGCCGAGAGGGCTTGGAGGGCTGGAGTGAAGACAGCCACGCGAAGACCATTTGAGCGTGAGGAGACGCATGTGCGCCTCATTTCCCATTACCTCCGAGTCGCTGGCGACGAGGCAGGGACTGCTGCGGCCGACAGGGGCGTATGCCACTGCAGTGAGTACGCAGCGCCCGAGGACAATGACTATGTCCGCCTGCCGGGCCTCTACCGCCGCTGGGAGATTCAGCATGTGGTGGACGCCGAAGCGGACTTCAACGTCGAGCCTGCGGGCTGCGCGGAGGATGGCACTGAGTTGTTCTCCGTGTACCGGCGCGAGCACCCCACCACCACGCACTGCCAGAAGGAGGAGTGAAGCACATGGCCAACATGTGGGAACAGACGGCCGCAATGGCCAAGCAGAATGAGCAGCAGGGCGGTGCCTGGCTGAAGCTCGCGAATGACGGGGACACCGCCGTCGTCGTCTTCCTCGGGGAGCCGCACCCGCGCGAGGTGGTTTTCGTCGACAACAAGTTCGTCCCCTTCGACGAGAAGCTGAAGGCCCAGGGGCACAAGCCCTCGCTGCGGGTGTCCCTCAACGTGGCCCTCTACGACAGCCGCGAGGTGAAGGTGGTGGAGCAGGCCGTCACCTTCTTCAACACGCTGATGGAGCTCCGGGCAAAGTACGGGCTGGAGAAGTGGGCCTTCGAGGTGAAGCGGCGCGGGGCGCCGAAGGACCCGAAGACGACGTACAGCATTCTCCCGGACCGGCAACTCACTCCAGAGGAGATGTCGGCCTTTCAGTCGTTGCACCAGCATGACCTGCCGAAGCTGTACGCGGCGGAGGCGGCTGGCGCGGTGAGCGGCGCGTCGCCAACGGGCGCTTCCAGCGCGAAGGCGAGCGAGCCTGTCGACGTGAAGCTCGCGCAGGCCATGGCCACCGCGCTGAAGGCGCTGCCGCGAGAGGCCGTGGACCGCTTCCTCCAGAAGTTCGCCGTCCAGCGCATCCGGGACATCCCGGCGTCGAAGGGCGAGCTGGCGCGCGCCTTCGTCGACTCCCTCGTCGCCGAATACTCCGCGGAGAGTGTCGCGGACGTGGACCCCTTCGGGCCGTAAGCACGCCCCACTGAAGTTGGTTGCCGTAGCTGTGCGCGAAGGGGGCCTGTTGCGTGCCCCCGACGCGCTTCTCTGAGGAAGACAAGAATGGTGGAAGACTTCTCCGAAATGCGCGGGGACGGGGGACGTGTTGTCTCTCGCACCCATGACTCCAGCGTGGGGGCCGCGCCGTCTGCGCCTACGCGCAACACGAGCACGGGCAAGCGGACGCTGCGCGTGCGTGTGGATGCCGGGCTGCGGCTCGCGGTGGGCGACGTGCCGCCCAAGGTGCTGGAGGGCCTCTGCCGCGCGCTCTCCCTGCCCAACCCCGCGTACTGGAAGCTGGTGCGGCTACGCAAGCGCCCGGGGGCAGAGCCCCAGACGCTGTACTTCTTCCGCCAGGAGGGGCGCGAGCTGGTGCTGCCGCGCGGGGCCATTCACCTGCTGCGCCGGGCCGCCGACGAGGCGGGCCTGACGCTGTCCTTCGAGGACGCGCGAGTGCTGCCGCCCAAGCGCTTGGCGAAGCTGCCGGCGGTGTCCTTGCGCGACTACCAGGCCGAGGCTGTGGAGCGGCTGGCGAAGGCCACCCAGGGGACGGCAGTGCTGCCATGCGGGGCGGGGAAGAGCGTCCTAGCCGTCGGCGCAATCTCTCGGCTCCGCACGCCGACGCTCATCCTCGTCCACACCTTGGACCTGGCGGAGCAGTGGCGAGAGCACGTGCGTGAGCGCCTGGGCCTGGAGGCAGGCCTCGTGGGCGCGGGCGAGGAAGATGTGCAGCCCGTCACCGTGGCCGTCGTCCAGTCCCTCACCCGATGGGAGGACGCGAAGCTCGACGCCTTCCTCCACCGTTTCGGCCTGATCGTCCTGGACGAGGCCCACCACATCGCCGCCAGCGCCTTCCACCGAATCGTGGACCGTTGCCCGGCGCGCTACCGGCTGGGCCTGACGGCGACGCCCGCGCGGGAGGACGGGCTGACTCCCCTCTTGCGCCTCTACCTGGGCGCCCCCTTGGCCGTGGTGAAGCACGAGGACCTCGTTGCGCGCGGCGTGCTGGTGGTGCCCGAGGTGCGCGCCGTGGAGACGGCCTTCGAGTACCCCTACGTCGGCTCGGCGGACTACGCGCCCATGCTGGGGGCGCTGGTGGAGGACAAGGCTCGCAATGACCTCGTCCTTGGCGCCGTGGCCCGCGAAGCATGGGCAGGCCACCTGTGCCTCGTCCTCACGGGGCGGGTGGACCATTGCGAACTGCTAGCGCAGCGGCTGTCGGCCACGGGCATTCCCGCCGCCGCGCTGACGAGCGCGGTGCCGCGCGAGGAGCGCAAGGCCCTCCTGGACAAGGCTCGTGATGGACGCGTCCGCGTCCTCGTGGCCACCAGCCTGGCGGATGAGGGGCTGGACTTGCCGCGCCTCTCGCGCGTCTTCGTGGCGTACCCCGGCTGCGCCAAGGGACGCACCGTCCAGCGCCTCGGACGCCTGATGCGTCCCCATCCGGAGAAGAAGAGCGCTGTCCTCATCGACTTCCTCGACAGGAAGGTGCCGCTCTTGCGGCGCCACCACGTGAAGCGCCGCCAGCAGTACGCCGCAGTGCTGGGGGTAGGAGCAGCGCCCGCGGCTGTCCCTCATTGAACTGAAGCAAGGAGTGCACACCCATGACGACGACACCTACTGAAACCACTCCCAATCCCGAATCCATTCGTTCCATCTGGCGGTGGCTGGCACACGCGCCGCATGGTGTGAGCGAAGTCCGCGTCATCCGCCCGGGTGGCGGAGGAATTGTGGGCATTGGCTACTTCAACGACGAGGAGTCCTTCGTCGCGGCATGCGTCGAGGCCAATGCTGCCGGCAACGTGTACGTGGGCATTCAGCCGCGCCCCCGGCGCCTGCTGGAGTTGGCCCCCAACGTCCTGCGCCCGTTGCGGACTGGGGCGGGAAGCAAGGACATCGAGGTGGTGACGGCCACGGTGGTGGACCTGGACCCGGTGCGCCCCAAGGACACGGCCAGCACCGAGCACGAGCTCTCGCTGACGCTCCAGGTGGCTGAGGCCGCTGCGGCTTGGTGCGAAGAGCAGGGCCTCGTTCGGCCGCGGCTGATGATGAGCGGCAACGGGGCGCAGCTCTGGTTCGCCCTGCCGCCGCAGTCCCTGGAGGGCGAGAGCCACGAGCGGGTGCAGGCGGGCCTGAAGGCCTTCGAAGCCGAGGTGCGTGCCCGATTCGCCTCCGAATGCGTGCACGTGGACTCCATCCACGACGTGGCCCGCATCATCAAGGTGGTGGGCACCGTCAGCCGGAAAGGGGTGGGGACAGCGGAGCGGCCTCACCGAGCAGCTCGGGCGCTCGCCGGCTTCGAGCGCATGGAAGACGCAGTTCTCCTGGAGCGCCTGCTGCGCGCGCCGGTGCAGCAGCCCGTGGCGAACCTGGCGCGTCCGGCCCAGGTGACGTTGCCGTTGGCACCCTCCGCCTCGGCACCGCTGGGGACGGTGAAGGCCCGCCGGACGGCGACGGGCGAGTACGACTGGGCGCAGCCGGTGGAGATGTGCGGCCCGGTGCTGCGCTTGTGGCAGGAGGGTGCGGAGGACCGGAGCGTCGCCATCTTCAACATGGTGCGCTTCTTCGCGCACAAGGGGCTGGGCCTCGACGAAATCACCGAACTCGTCCTCGAGTACGACAGGCGGGGCCTGGGGAAGCTGAAGGGCCGGGACGGCGTCGGCTACATCCGCAAGGCCTACGAGAAGGTGGTGGCCACCGCCCGCGAGGATGGCGCCGTGGCGCCGCCCTGCCACTCCCTCCAGGGCATGGGCTACTGCCGCGTCAACCGCGAGCCGGACGTGCGCTGCGAGCTCTACGACGTCGTCTTCGACGTGGAGAAGGCCGTGGAGGCGCTCGCCACGGTACCGGCCCAGGACGTCGAGTACCGCCTCAAGCCGATTCTGGAGGCCATCGCCCACCGGCCTCCGTCCGCACAGGAGAAGTACCTGGGCCTGCTGGAGGTGCGCACGGGCTTGCCCGCGCAGAAGCTGCGGCTGTCCATGGCCCGTGCCGTGCGCACTTCAGCAGCGGGAGAGGGTGCGGAGGGCGCGGACTCCAAGGGAGGCGGGAAGGGCAGCAGCGGCGACGACACCATCGACGGCGAGGTGTACGAGGACGCCTACTGCTACTACACGGTGACGCAGCGGGGTGAGGCGAAGGCCATTTCCTCCTTCACCTTCACGCCCAGGGCCGTCGTCGAAACCGAGGAGGGGGAGGTGTTCCTCGGGGACATCCGCACGGACAAGGGCACCCACCTGGACGGGGCGCGCTTGCCGCGACGGGCCTTCAGCTCGCGCAAGGAGTTGCTGCACCACCTGCCCTCCGTCCACACGCAGTGGACGGGCAGCGACAACAACGTGCAGGGCCTCTTGCGCGTGGTGGCTCGCCGGCCGGCGCCGCGGCTGCCAGGCACCACGATGCTTGGGGACTTCAAGCGGGGAGCGCACCACGTCTGGGTGGCGCCTGAGTGCACCATTGGGGTGGGAGGCTTCCTCTCAGACTCCCCCGTGGCGTACCTGCCGAATGGCACCTCGCTGGAATCGCGCATTCGCTACGAGGCCACGGACGACGACACCTTTCACGAGGTGGCGAGAACGGTTTTCGAGTGCCTCCTGAAAATCAACACGCCCCAGGTGGTGCTGCCCATGCTGGGCTGGTTCTTCGCCACGCCCATGAAGCCGCGCCTGATGGAGAAGGTGGGCTCCTTCCCGCTCCTCTTCATCCACGGGACTCAAGGTAGCGGCAAGTCGAGCATGTGCACCGACGTCTTCTGGCCCCTCTTCGGCGTGCCGGCCTCGGACGCTTACAGCGTGACGGAAACGGAGTTCGCCTTGGTGAAGCTGCTGTCCGCCACGCGCTCCGTGCCCGTGGTGGCCGACGAGTACAAGCCCTACGACATGCCGCTGCACCGCCTTCAGATGCTGCACCGCTACATGCGGCGCCTCTACCGCGGGGAGACAGAGGAGCGTGGCCGCTCGGACTTGTCGGTGGTGAGCTACCGCTTGCAAGCGCCGCTGTGCGTGGCCGGCGAGACACGCCCCACGGAGGCCGCTCTCCTCGAGCGCCTTCTCACCGTCAACCCCGAGAAGGCGACGCTGAAGCGGCGTGACTGCCGGGCGGCCTTCCGCAAGTTGAAGGCCGCCAACCTGGCCCTCTTCGCGCCTCGCTACATTCAATTCTGCCTGGGGCGAAACTTCGACGCGGACTACCGCGTGGCCCGCACCGTGGCGGACGACTTCCTTGAGGGACGTGAAGTGCCACCGCGCGTCGTCGACAACGTGGTGGCCATGCTGCTGGGGCTGCACCTCTTCGAGACATTCGCCCAAGAGTGCGGCTACGAGCTGCCCGTGGACTTGGGGGCCCGCGAAGCAGTCAACGCCGTGCTGGCGGACATCCTTGAGACGGAAGCCGGGGTGAAGAATGCCCTCGACGTCTTCCTGGAGATGCTGGGCGTCATGGCCGTTCAGGGGGAGCTGCGGCACCGGGTGCATTACGCCTTCGAGGGCGAGCGCTTCTGCCTGCACCTGGAGAGCGCCTACGACGCCTTCCGCGCCCACTGCAAGCGCATCGACTACGAGGGCGAAATCGTGGACACGAAGGCGCTGCGGCGCCTGATGCACGAGAATCTCCGCGAGGGGGGCTACGTCGTCGCCCTGAACGAGCGCGTCTGCTTCGACGGGAGAATGAACCGCCGCCGCGCCGTGGTGATGGACTTGTCGCGCACGCGCCTCGTCTCGGCAGAGGACTTCCCGCACTCCCACGACTGGCGCGCGCGCAACGGCGACTACACGGCGGATGACGTCAACGGATAGCCGGCCCGAGCGGTGAGTGCCCTACGGCTGGCAGCCGTGGGGCGTGGAGACGCGTGGGCGTGTCCCCAAATGCCTGCAGGTGGCTCTTGTCATGGTGATGGACCCGAGAATGTCAAAGCAGGTTGAGGATGACGCCACGGTGGCTGAGCGGCCGAGCCTCCGGCGGCAACGCCGCGAGGATGCCGTCGACGTGCTGGCCGAGGTCCTGTGGGAGTTGTGGCTGCGTCGACATGCGCAGTCGCAACGACAGACGCCAACGTGGGGCGCGGAGGAGAGCGCGCATGGCTGAGCCGCAGACTCTCGACTTGTCTTCTTCTGGGGACAGAGCGTCCATGGCTTTCGCCCGAGGGCGTGCTGCCCCGGACGAAGGAGACACCACCATGGCGAAGAAGGAGACTGCGCGCGCCGCGCGCAAGCAGTTGGCGGACGTTCCGCAGCAACTGGCTGCGTTGGCCAGCATGTCAGTGCCGGATTTGGCGGAGAAGTATCTGGAGGTGTACGGCGAGCCCACGCGCAGCCGGAACCGGGACTACCTGAAGAAGCGCCTGGCCTTCCGAATTCAGGAGCTGGCCGAAGGGGGCCTCTCCGCGCGCGCCGTCGCACGCATCTCGGAGTTGGGAGACAAGCTGCCCGAGCGCTGGCGGATGCGGCAGGTGGAGGAGACGAAGCCCTGCGCGCCGCCGCCTTCGCCTGCCGTTGGGGCCGGACGCGCAGCCGCTGCGGACGGGCGCGACGCACGCCTTCCTCCGCTGGGCACGGTGCTGACGCGCGTGTTCAAGGGCACGCAGCATCGGGTGACGGTGCGCGAGGGCGGAATCGAATACGAGGGACAGCTTCACCGCAGCCTCTCCAGCGTGGCCAAGCTGATTACGGGCACGGCCTGGAATGGCTTCTCCTTCTTCGGCCTCAAGGCCGGCAGCACCAACGCGGTGACACCGTGAGCGGCCCCGCCTTCTTCCAGACGTACATGGGCCAGCGCTTCTACGAGACGACGATGCCGCAGCTCGTCCGCCAGCTGACGCGCCTCAACAACAACCTGGAGCGGCTTGTGGCCGTCGCGGAGCAGCTCGCCGGGCAGAAGGATGCCTCGAGCGCCGAGCCGGTGCAGCCGACAACGACAGCGGGGACGGAGGAGCCATGAGGAAGAGCAAAGCACCGCTTACCGAGGAGAAGCGCTGCGCCGTCTATACGCGCAAGTCCACGGCAGCGGGCCTGGAGATGGAATTCAACAGCCTTGACGCCCAGCGCGAGTCCTGTGTCGCCTACGTGCAGCGCCAGCCCGGCTGGGTGTTGGTGGACGAGTCTTACGACGATGGTGGCTTCACCGGCGCCAACATGGAGCGGCCCGCTTTCCAGCGGCTGCTGCAGGACGTGGACGCGGGCCGGGTAGACGTGGTGGTGGTGTACAAGGTGGACCGCCTCTCCCGCAGCCTCCTCGACTTCGCGAAAGTCATGGAGCGCCTCAACGCGGCAGGCGCCTCCTTCGTCTCGGTGACGCAGAACTTCAGCACGGCGGATGCCATGGGCCGGCTGACGTTGAACATGCTGATGTCCTTCGCCGAGTTCGAGCGGGAGATGATTTCCGAGCGGACGCGGGACAAGGTGGCTGCTGCGCGACGCAAGGGGAAGTGGACGGGAGGCCGCGCGCCGCTGGGCTACGAGGTGAAGGACAAGCGCCTCGTGGTGAATGAGTACGAGGCGGTGGTGGTGCGGGAGGCCTTCGAGCTGTACCTCCAACACCAGCAGGCCTCGGCGGTGGCGCGCCTCCTCAACGAGAAGGGGCGCACGACGAAGCGGTACGAGGCGCAGAACGGGGCGACACGCGCGGCCCGGAGGTGGACGACGCAGGATGTGCTGCGCCTCTTGAGGAGTCCCCTGTACGCGGGCTTCGTTCCCTATGGGGAGGAGACGCACCCAGGCGAGCACCCGGCGATTGTAGACAGGGCCACCTTCCACCGGGTGCAGGACATGCTGGAGGGCCCTGGCCTCCAGTATCACGGGCGCAACCCCGACTACGTGCTGCGAGGGCTGTTGCGCTGCGGCCTGTGCGGCGAGGCGATGACGCCCGGCAGCACGCGCAAGGGCGAGCGCGAGTACCGCTACTACCGCTGCGTCACCCGGGACAAGCAAGGGAAGGAGGGGTGCCGGGCCGCTCCCCTGCCGGCAGGCGCCCTGGAGGACTTCGTCGTCGCGCAGCTGCGGGAGGTTTCGGTAGGTGACGGCTTCGCCGCCCAGGTGCATGCCCGCCTCACGGCGCGGTTGGAGGAGAAGCACCAGGCTCTGCGCGCGGAGCGCGCGCAGCTTCCGAGAGACGTGGCCAAGCGCGCTGCGGCGTCCGCGAAGTGGGTGGACTCCCTCTCGAAGCTGGAGGGCCCAGCCCGGCGCCTCGTTGAGGAGAAGCTGACGGCCGCGGAAGAGGAGGTCGCCGGTATGCGGAAGCGGCTGGCGGAGGTGGAGCGCGCCCTGGACGCCATTGAGGGGGAGAAGGTGGAGGCGGAGTGGGTGGCCCAGGCTCTGGCGAACTTCGACGCGGTGTGGGACGCCCTCACCTCTACGAATCGGGGGCGCCTGCTGCGGGCCCTCGTTGGCCGGGTGGTGGTGAACGAGGCGACGGGCCAGGTCGACGTGCATATGGCCCACGCTGGTGAGGCCGCAGCGACTGGGCGCGAGGAGGTGGCGGCGTGAGCGCGAGTCCGGAGTCTCAGCCGGCGGAGGCCGGCCTCGTCAGTGCGCATTTCCACCGCGTGCGTCGCGCGAAGGTGGTGCGCCTCCGAGGGGGGGCGCCACCCCCGCCGCGAGAGGTGGCGCGCCGGCCAGCACACGTCGCGCGAATGCTGGCCCTGGCGCACCATCTGGAGTCCGCCATTGGGCGGGGCCTCGTGGCGAGCGCAGCGGACGTCGCAGGTCAACTGGGCTTTACTCGAGCGCGTGTGACGCACCTGCTGGACTTGCTGCTGCTGGCGCCGGACATCCAGGAGGAGGTGCTGTTTCTCGAAGCCGTCGAAGGGAAGGAGCCCCTCAGCGAGCGAGTCCTCCGGGCTGTTGCACACGCGGGGACGTGGGAGGTGCAGCGCTCGCGTTGGCGCGAGGTGAAGGCTTCATTTTGAAGCTGGAGCCGGAATACTCGAAATCCTTGGTGTAGCGTGAGTGGAAGAGGCTGAATTGCTGTACGCGTTGAGAGTGCGCGGGCTGTAAGCCCCGCGAGGAAAGTGAGCGAGAGCACATGCAGAACGACATGAAGGGCATCATCCAGGCTGCGGTGGCGGAGGCGGTGGAGAAGACGATGGGCCGGCAACTGGAGCTACAGGAGCGGCAGCTGGAGCTGCTGGGGAAGATTGCTCAGTTCCTGGGGATTGAGTCCGGCTCGGCTCATGCGGCGTCCGCGCCGAAGCGGGCCCCCGTGCCGCCTCCCGCGTCGAAGCGCATACCCGCGCCCGCGCCAGCGTCCACGCCGAAGCGCACGCCCTCGGTGCCCGTGCGGAAGTATGTGAGGCCGGAGGCTGCGCCGAAGCCCACGCGGGCCGGCCCCGCGCCCCAGAAGAGCCGCGGGCGCCCGCGCGCAGCGGGACGCACTGCGACGGCCGCAGCCCCCAGCGCCAGTCCCAGTCCCGAGGCACCCGTCTCCTTCGCGGTGGGACAGGAGGTGCGCTACAAGCAAGGGCGGGGCGCCTTCAATGCGAAGGTGAAGGCCGTCGACGAGAAGGCGAAGACGGTGACGGTGGAGCGCGTCTCCGACGGCAAGCAGGTGGTGCGTCCCTTCGACAAGGTGACGCCAGCCTGAGTCTGGGCCGCGAAGCGCCCTCTTCGGAGGGCGCTCCTGCGGCTCGTCGGCCATGGCGTCGAGCTGCCCCTGGGCGATGGCGCGGTAGTGGGGCACGACTTCCACCTCGAGCACGTCCCGCATCTCCTGGCGGGCGCTGACGAAGTCCCCCTTGTCCTTGTGCTGGTACATCCGGTGCAGCGCGTCCATGAGCCGGCGAGTGCCCTCGCGGATGCGCTGAGACTCCTCTTGCAACAGGCCCAGCGCCACCTCTTCCGTAGCGAGCGCGCTCTTGGCTTCGCTGGCGCTGATGCCCACCTCGGCGGCCGTGCGCTTCAGCAGCGCCTTCTCCTTCCGCGTGAGGGCCAGGCGCTCTCCTTCGGTGAGGACACGACGCGCCAATGTGCGAATTGCCCCCCGTTAATGGTTTTACTCACGATGCATGTTTCCTTTGCGGGGCTGCCCAGCCCAGCGCGTGAGGCCGAGGCTGGGTCTCTTTCACCCTGGATAGGGATAGGCGCGCTTGGGGTGGCCTGTTCGCTACGAGTGGTAGAGGGCTTCACAGACTCCCAAAGGTCATGTTAATTCGACGGTCGAGTCAACTAGACCTTGTTGCCCCGGGAGATTTGCCGCGGCGGCGAATCTCGGTGTCCGTGGGGCCGCGCCCCTGCTTTCAGGAGGATTCACAGCCATGACGAAGCGTTCGGAAGATGAAGTGTCGACGGAGGAGTTTCCGTCCAGACTCTCCACCCCGCCTAGCCCCAGCGCGCCGCGCTTCCTCTTCGAAGTGGAGGGCGTGCGTTACGAGGCGGTGCGGGAGGTCGAGGTGCGGTCGAATGGCGAGAAGCTCCTGAAGGTGGAGCGGCGAGTGGCGGATGGAGTCTTGGCTGGCCTCTCCCTCGTTCGCCGAATTGCCAGCCCATCCACGTACATGATGCGTAAGCGGATGATTGAAGAGGTGCAGCTGGCCTTTCGCCTCAATCACCCCAACATTGCGCAAGTCTTCCATATGCAGGTGGATGAGGAGGAGGACGCCCCCTACGCCATCATGGAGTACGTGGGTGGGCCCTCGCTGGAGACGCTGGTGTGTGCGGCGTTGGTGCGAGGGCAGCCCCTCTCCGAGGGCTTTGGTTTGTACGTGGGGGCGGAGGTGGCGGACGCGCTGCACTACGCGCACACGCTGACGTCAGAGAAGGGTGTGCCCCTGGGCATCGTCCACCGTGACGTGAGTCCCCGGCACATCGCCTTGGGTCTCCATGGAGAGGTGAAGGTGCTGGACTTCGGCTCGGCATTCTCGCTGCTGGTGGGGCGGGAGGAGTCGCCCGAGAATCTGCTGCGAGGGGACGTGGCCTACGCCTCTCCGGAGTACCTGCGCAAGGAAGGGCTGACGCCGTGCTCCGACGTCTTCAGTCTGGGGGTGTTGCTCGTGGAAGTCTTGACGAGCAAACACCTCTTCGAGGTGCGCGACGTCCCAGTGGTGGCGAAAGAGAGCCGGTTTGTCGCGGAGTCGCAGCCCTCGTTGCCGCTGCAGCAGATGCAGGCCCTCATGGAGGCGTTCAACCCGGACGTCGTCGAGAAGGCGGTGGGCCACCTCAGCCAGGACATCAAGGCGGTGTTGCACACCGCGCTGCGCCGCAACCCCGAGGAGCGCTTCGCGACGGCGGCGGACATGAGGGATGCGCTGCGTGGTGTCGCCCACGCCGAGCTCCTCGAGCCCTATGGGCGAGCGGAAGCCGCCAAGGAGGCCGCCCGTGTCGTGTCCGAGGGCGGGGTACTGCGCGACCAGGTGGAGTTCGGCGAGGCTGGCATCTACCCGGATGGGCTGGAGAAGCACGAGTTGGGTCTCCCGAAGAAGGAGTAGGCCGCCGATGCTCTGCTTTCGCGTCCTTCGCAATGGCGAGCACCTCACCACCGCGGGGCTGCCGGACTTCGGAGTCCTCCACACCATCCTGTCGTGGGTGCGCCGCCCTGACGACGAGACCAGCGCCATCCCTGAATTCACACTCCACGTGGGCGGCTCTGAAGGTAGGGAGTACCGCGAGCACCTGACGTGGTGTGACGCGAACATCCGCGCGGGCGATGTCCTCATCGTGGAGGTGCGTGAGGATTTGGAAGCCGACCCACCGAAGGAGCGCCGCAGCGACCCAGAGGCGGGGCTGGACGACGTTTCCCGCCTTCAGTTGCAGAAGACGCGCCTGGAGAAGTTACTCGCTGAGGTGGATGCGGAGTTGCGGGAGCGCGGCGCGGCGTAGCGGGGTGCCTCCTCCTTCGGACGGGGAGTCGCTCCGTCATCGCCGGGGTCCGCTCGGTTGGGGGCGCGCGTGCTCCGGTGCAGAGCCCCGAGGTATGGGGCTCTGCCCGCCAGGCCTGCTCCCTGCTCGGAGACGCCGGAGCGCCGGCCGCAAGCAGCCTTGGCGCTGCAAGGGCGGGCGCCCACGGGGCGCAGCTTCAGCGGGCCAGCTCGGTGGTGATGCGGACGAGGGCGTCCAGCTTCGCCGCATCGAGCTTCCGCGCGAGGAAGATAAGCCGGCGCAAGGTGACGTCGTCGTCCGGACGAGTTGGACTCCCGCTGTTGGGGGACTCGGTGAGCCCCATCATGTCTTCGGGACTAACCATCAACTCGATGCACAACTTCTTCAGCGTCTCGACGCTGGGAATCATGTGCCCGCGCTCAATCCGGCTGTAGACGGCAGAGGCCAGCCCCACGCGCTCCGCGACTTGGACCTGCGTCAGACTCATCTGCTCCCGAGCAAGGCGGGCGATGGAGCCCAGGTGCGCTGCAAGCTGTTCGTTCATAGGTACAAGGGAGTATACCTGAATTGCTAGTTGTCAAGGGAGTATCATCCATCAGCGCACGTCCGGCAGGAGTTGGATGAGGGCGAGCGCCTGGTGCGCGTCCAACTGGCGCACACGGCGGAGCAGGGCCTCCTTGGCGGCGGTGACGACGTCCGGTGGCAGTGAGGCGGGGTAGTCAAGTAACTCGTTGGGAGTGGTGCGGAGCGCGGAGCACAGACGGTACAGCGTCTGGACGCTGGGAAGCATTCGGCCGCGCTCGATTCGGCTGTAGACGATAGGGGAGATGTCGATGAGCTGGGCCACCTCTGTCTGCTTCAGGCCAGCGCGAAGGCGGGCTGCGCGGAGGGTGCCGCCGACGATGCTGGGCAAGGGACGGGAGGGCTCCTTCGGAAGGGCGAAGCCACGGGCGTCAGGGTGGATGTACATTCCCAATCAACTGTACCTGATAGTATAGTTTGATTTACCTTGAGATAGGCTTGAAACCCTCTGCGGCTGGTGGCTGGGGGGGATAAGACTTCGCGCGATTTCCCTGGGCTTCTGGTAGCGTGGGCCGGCGCCGGGGAGGGAGTCGCATGCGCGTGGCCGCAGTCCTGCTGTCCTACAGAGTCTCGAGGAAGTCGCCATGAGGGACAACGGCCCCCCAGCCGTGCTGTCCCCTGGGGACTCGGTGATGGGCTACACGGTGGTGAGGCAGTTGGACCGAGGTGGCTTCGGCACCGTGTACCTCGCGACGAACGGCGGGCAGCCCTGCGCGCTGAAGCTCGTGGAGCGGCAGCGCGTGGAGGGGCGGGTGGAGAAGGAAGTCTCCATCCTCTTGCGCTTGACGCACCCGAACGTGGTGGGCATTCGCGGCTTCACCTACTGGCATGCCGAGGAGCGCGACTTCGCCCTCATCGCAATGGAGTACGTGGAGGGCCGGAAGCTGAGCGCGTGGGTGAAGGATGAGAACCCCTGTGCCCGGCGAATTGCGAAGGTGACGCTCGACATGGCGCGGGCGCTGGAGGCCTCGCACGAGGCGGGAGTGGTGCACCGGGACGTGAAGGACGCCAACGTCATGGTGCGTGACGCGGACGGCCTGGCGGTGCTGGTGGACTACGGGATTGGGGACTACAAGGGCGCCCCCGGCGTCACCCAGTCCATGCTGCCGCCCGGGACGATGGAGTACCGGCCCCCCGAGGCCTGGGCCTTCATGAGGAAGCACCTGGGCCAGCAGTCGGGCGCCCGCTACGTGTCCGTCCCCTCGGACGACATGTGGGCCCTGGGCACTGTCCTCTACCGCCTCCTCACGGCGAGGCTGCCCTTCGACGCGGGGACGGACGCGGAGTACGTCGAGGGCGTCATGGGCAAGTCGCCTGTGCCCCCTCACCTCGTCAACCGCTTCGTCCCGGAGCGGCTGAGTCAGCTGTGCATGCGGTTGTTGGAAAAGGAGCCTGCTGCACGTCCCACCGCGAGCGCTGTCTGTGCGGCCCTGGAGGAGCTGCTGCCCGGGGCAGAAGGCGAGGCGTGGGACACCCCCTTGTTCGACACGTATGGCCCTAACTCGGCCACCACGGAGAATGAGGGCAAGGTGAATGGGTTCGCTCGGTGGGCGAAGCGGCCCCTGCGTCAGATGCGTCGTGGCAAGGCGCCGGGGCCGGAGCTGCCGGAAGTCCCAGGCGAAGGCAGGCCCGCGGCATTGCCGCCCGAGGCCCCGCTGGCGCCTGCGGCCACGTGGCCCGTGGAGACGCAGGTGCTGGGCTTGGCGCATGAGGCGGGGGTGGGAGCGGAAGCTGCAATGGAGGCGGAAGCCGCGCAAGCGGCGCTCGTGGGCCCCGTCGTCGAAGTGAGACGGCGCTCCCTCTTCGCTCGCATCAGGAAAGGGCGGCTGCTGGGCGCTGGGCTGCTGGCCATGGCCCTCGCGTCTGGGGCGTACCTCTCACAGCGGACGGCTTCGCCGCAGCCGCAGGCCGGCCCCGGCCAAGAAGTAGCGACATATGCCAAGAAACCTCAAGCTGCCCCGGCCGCAGCTCCCATCGGGCCGGAGGCAACACCTGCGGCCGTCGCGCCCCCTGCGACGCTTCCCGAGGTGACTGCAACCGTGACGACCCCCCAGAACGACACCGCTTCCTCCCAGCCAGTGCCTGCGAAGAAGGCCGCGAGGAGCGTCCGCACTGCCCTGGCGGCGACGGCCCTCTGCGGCGCGCTGGCCTGCTCTGGTCCCCAGGTGCGCCCGGCTCCGGACCCTGAACCGTGCCCGGCAGGCGCCACCAAGGGCATGAAGAAGCTCGGCATGGAGATTGGGGACGATGCGGGGGCGAGCTTCGTCAGGGGAGAAGAAAAGCCCGTAACGGTGAGGGAAGGCACTGCGCAGATCATCCTTGGCTCGGACAAGGCCACCTTGTCTGGGCGGCTCGTTATTGCCGACCGCGTCTATGTCCGACTGACTCGAGCGCGATTTCGCGGAGAGAGCTTTCCCGTGTGCTTGGAGGTGCTGGACAGCTCAGGCAACCGCGGGCTGGCGATAAAGGACGGAGGAGGGGAGTCCGGAAAAGCTCGCGTGTTCTCTGCCGTTTCCGTCAAGGCAGTGAGTGAGTTTGAGTGAGGTGTCGCTGTTGGGCAGGCGCTCGTGAGTCGCCAGCGGTGCCGCCGCTGGCTTGGTCCAGGAGAAACGTCGAGTGCATCATTCCGTGTCGGCCGTGCTGCTTTTCCTCCTTCTCGCAGGAGAGGGGACGGCCCTAGCGCAGTCGCCCGCATCCACCGTGGGGCTGAGCCTTCGCCGAATCGAGCTGGTCTCGGATGATGCTGAGCCAGCAGTTGAAGTGGCGGTGAGCCCAGGGCTTTCGACGGTGTTCCTCTTTGATTCGGAGGTGAGTCGAGAGGGGCTGACGCTCGAGGGACGCGAGCGCTTCGTGATGGTGGACGCTGGGCTCACTACCTTGCGCCTGATTCCGTCAGAGAAAATCTCGGCGGGAGAGCGGCTCAAGTTAACGGTGCGCTTTCAGGATGGCGCGGCCCCGGCAAGTGCGACGTTTGTCTTGGTCGCGCACCCCGCACGGTCGGAGGCGCAGGTCGAAGTCTATCGACGCAAAAGGAGCGTCGAGACGTACCAGGAGGAAGTCCGTCAGGCACGCATCGAAGCTGAGAAGTGCAAAGAGGAGAATGAGCGTCTGCGCGCGGAGCGAAGTGCTCCTGATGGGCTGACGGGACTCATCTCGACAGCAGTCCTTAGCAAGCGAGGCGTTGACTTCCGCGACCTGGCCGAGGGGGTGACCCAGGCCCCAGGAGGGGCCGCAGCCAAGCAGTATGTCTATGCATATCGCGCAGCCCGCAGGGTAGCTGTTGAGGTCACCCTCAAGTCAGGCGGGGACGCCCAACCATGGACAGCAGTGGGGGCGATGCTCAGGGGCAAGGCCAACGAGGAGCTGAAGGTGCTTCAAGTATGGCAGTCGGGCCCCATCGCACCGGGAGCGGATACCCAGCGCGTAGTGGTAGAGGCTGAGGCAGCATCCGAGTCTCCTCGAGGACCCTTCACGCTGAAGCTCTGGGATGCGGACGGGCGCCGCACCGTCACGTTGGGCAACGTCACCTTTCCTTAGCCCTGCGAGCACTACCTCCAAACCCTTTCGTGGGTTTCCGGCATCGGGGGCTTGTGCCGAATACCAATCTGGGGTCCAATGGACTATACCTATTGGTCTAGTCCATTCTGGCGTGCCCTGGAGGGCGATGTGTTCCCCACTGTGCTGGAGTGCATGCGCGCGGCTGCGCGCTTCCTTGGTGGCTGCGGAGAGCGCCCGGAGGGCGACGCGCTTGATCCACCTTCCTAACTCCGCATCGAAGTAGGCGTTGGGCTCTCGCGCTGCGCAGAGGACCTCCCGCACTTGTCATGTGAGGCACGTGTGGACGGTCATCGTGCGCCGAGATGCCGTCTGCGCTTCGTTGGGCCGCATGCCTGACGGGCGCTGAGGAGCCCTTCCTCAGTCATCCCTATTCGCGTTTGGAGTCATGGTCGGCGCCGGGCTTCCGGGCGCCGAGACGTGACGCGTCTGTCCGCTGTCGGGTCGGGCCGGGCTTCCTGGCGCCGAGACGTGACACGTCTGCCTATTGCTTGGCCCAGTCGGCCTGCCGACGGCTCCCGCAATGCAATGCATTCACCCCGCAGTCCGGCGCCCTGCCGGACTGAACGGGAGGCCTCTGTCCATTGCCCCTCCTTCGGGGCCTTCACAGGAGACGTCGATGTTCATGCGCTGGGTCGTCGTGTTGCTGCTGGTGGTTCCCGGAGCGGGGTGGGCGGAGGAGATTGTCTATCCTGATGACTACGTGGCCGAAGAGGAAGTCGACCCTGTCGAGGCAGATGGGGATGCGCTGCTCGAGCCTTCCATGGACGAGGGTAATGCCCTGGTCGAGGAGGCGCCGGCCACGTCCGGCTTGGGCTCTGGCTGGGCGAACCGGCTGAGCCTGGAGACCACGACGTGGGCACTGCTGCCTCGGAGAGGGGCCGGAAGGGACGAAGGCTTCCTGCAGGTGCATCCGCGGCTGGAGTTCGTCAAGCCGGGCTTTCTCCAAGTCGAACTGGGCGCTCCGGTGCGCCTGCGCATGTGGGGCGGGGAGGCGGGGGGCAGTCTGGTGCGCAAAGAGGACTGGGACGAGCTCTCCGACTGGGGCCAGGTGGTGCAGAACCTGATGGTGGGAGGCGACGCGCCGAACTTCGTGTGGGTGGGCGCCCTGGAGTCGTACACGCTGCTGTCCGGGCACCTGGTGCGCCGCTACAACAACCGGGGCAACCCCAACTACAACCCAGCCGGTGCGGTGGTGACGGGGATGCTGAGGCCCCTCTACGTCGAGGCCTTCGCCTCGGACGTGCTGGGCGCGCGGCTGATGGGGGCGGAAGTCGTCCTGGACGTGCAGCACATCCTCATGGGCCGCCAGCCGTACCCCATGAAATACGCCCTGTCGCTGTCGGCGGTGCACGACTGGGGCAAGGCGGGAGGGGTGTCGGAGCCGATGACGCTGGCCCACCTCGACGGGACGGCCATCCTCGTGAGCCGTCGCAAAGGGCAAGGGGGCTTCGAGCTGCAGGCGAACGCGGGCTGGGGCGGGCGTCCCGGAGAGGGCGGCGCGTGGGGCGCGGTGGCGGGACTGGGTGCGGAGTACATGTCCTCGACGGTGGACATGCGCGCGCGCCTGGAGGGCCGCCTTCAGCGTGGAGGCTTCCGTCAGGGCGCCTTCGGCCCGGACTACGAGCTGGCGCGCTTCCAGGTGGCGGGCCCGACTGCCCTGCCGCAGGCGGACGCGCCGTTTCCGGATGGGTACTCGGCCCACGGCGAGCTGATTGTGAGCTGGGACGCGGAGAGTCTGGGCGTGCTGGGGCAGCGCCACTTCCGACTGTCGATGGGCGCCGAGGTGTTCAACTGGGGCCGGGTGGACGTGGACGGCCGGCTGGAGACGCAGCTCTTCCACCGCAACCTCTCGGTGGGCGTGGGCGGCCTGGCGGTGGGCGCGGGCCAGCCAGGAGCGCGCTACCTCGCCTCGGGTGACGCGCGGTGGCGCTTCCTGGGCGGGAAGCTGTACGCGGTGGGGCAGGGGGGCACGCTGCTGTTCCCGACGGCGGAAGGGTCGCTGCGGCCAGGCGCCTTCGCCTCCGTGGGACTGGGGGTGGACAATGCGCGCTGAGCGGCCTTGGTGCGGCGGGTTTGGCGCGGCGCTGCTGGTGGCCCTCCTGGCCTCCGGGTGCGCCTCGTTGCCGGCGAGGCCGGGGCCGGCGGGCCGTGGGGCCATCCTGGCCTTCAGTCCCCTCTCCGTGCCCTCCCAGGCGGCGAGGAGCGCGGCGACGGGTGTGTACCAGGGGGATGCGTCGGACTCCGCGGATGGGACGCCAGAGCCAGGGCCGATGGGCTTTCGACGTGGAGTCATCGGCAGGGCCCTCAACGAGGAGGGCGCGCGCGGCTCGAACGGCGGGGGCGGGGCCTTCGCTTGTGGCGGCAAGGCTTTGCCCTCGGGCTGGCCCCGCCTGACTCAAAGCCGCGAAGTGCTGGCGCCCTTCCTGGCGTGTACCTCGCCTGCGGAGTTCGTTGCCATGCAGCGTGGGGTGGACATGGCCGCGCTGGTGCAGTCCCTCTCTCCCTGGGACGCGGTCCGCCTGGGCGCCTTGGGGCCTCTGGACGAGCACGCCTCGGAAGTCCTCAGTCGCAAGCGCGCGGACTTCATCGTCGCGTCCGTGGAGAGGTACGGCGTGCCGTACGCCGAGGTGTTCACCCTCTTCGTCTTCCACGCATCCTTCGACGACGAACTGCGCGAGGTAGTGCAGCGGCTGGCCCGCGACAAACAGTTGGAAGACACACTGGGCGCCATGGCCTCTGTCCGCGAGGAGTTGAAGCGGCGGGGCCTGAAGCTGGAAGGCTTCCCGGAGCGGGGAGAGAGAGCTCGCGACGTGCTGCGCGGGCTGGGGCGAGCGGGTCGGGACATGCTCTCCAGCAGCCTGGTGAGTGGTGAGGCCCGGTACACGGAACTCATGGCGAGGCGTCAGCACATGCCGTCGCCCTACCAATTTGCCATCGAAGAGGTGGAGAAGGCCCTGCTGGAGAGGCACTACTCGCCGGGAAGTGTCTCGGCGGGAGCCTTTGACTCCCTCACCTTCGGTGTGCCGGTGGGCTTCTACCACCTGGCGGTGGGGACGGGGCACGGGGCGTATTCGCTGGCGCAAGGCAAGTACGAGCAGGCCACGCGCGAGCTTGCGCCGGCCGCGCTGGCGGTAGCGGTGTACGCCGGGGGGAAGGGTGCGCGGGCCCTGGTGGAGTCACGCGGAGGGCTGAGGCGACTCCAGATGCCGGCGCTCGACGTGGCCGGTATGAAGGCGCTGCTGGCGCGCCTGGAGGAGCAGGTCGGCATCAACGCCGCGCGCGATTTGTTGCGCTACCTCCAGGCGAGCCGCGAGGGGGCCCTGCTGGCCGCTGAGTGGGGGGAGGCGGGACTGCTGGCGCTGTACGAGGCCCGCGGAAACCCCGCGAAGGCGCAGGCCGTGCTGATGGAGACGGCGAGCCGCGAGGCCGCCCAGGCCGTGGCCACGAGGGGCTCTGCGGGGAAGCGGCCCGTCAACCTGGACCTCTTCGAGCAGAACGCCGAGGTGTCCGCCGCGGAGTCGCAGGCGGCCAGCCGCGAGTCCTCCAAAGCTGCAACGACGAGGGAAGGGGCGAATCGCGAGCCCGCCCGGTCATCGGCGAAAAGGCAGCAGTTCGACAACCTGGACCTCTTCGCCCAGGACGCCAAGGTAGGCGCTGCTGAGGCCGCGAAGGCGAAGCTGTTCCTGGCGGAACTGGAGTCCCAGGGGCCCCGTCTCCCGAAGGACGCGAAGCTGCTGAAGCAGATGGCCCCGAAGCTGGAGGCGCCGCCGCCGGGAGTCGAGAAGGGGGCGCCGCTCTGGCAGGAGTACGTCGCCTACCGCAAGAGGAGGCTGAAGGAGATTCAGGACGGCGACGCCGTCAAGGGCCCCCTGAAGTGGGAGGGCTACGAAGGGATGCGCGCCTACTATGCTCGGGGCATGGCCTTCGAGAGGACCATGGTCGCCATCCTGGAGGCGGACGCTGCGCTGCCCCGCTCACAGCGGCGCTGGCTCGGCGACTTCGAGCAGCCGCGCATCGAGACGCACGTGGGCGTGTCGAAGGTGGACTTCCGGTATGCCGACGTCCTTGTCATCGAGGAGCGCCCTCCAGCGGGCCAGTCGCCCCGGGTGGAGACGTTCAGCTTCAAGAGCCGGAACCTCAGCATCCTGAAAAAGGAGGACTTGGAAGTGCAGGTGA
Source organism: Myxococcus sp. CA023 (assembly GCF_010998615.1). Lineage (GTDB taxonomy): Bacteria > Myxococcota > Myxococcia > Myxococcales > Myxococcaceae > Myxococcus. Next base: position 68,368 of record NZ_JAAEAH010000032.1, read on the forward strand.
ATACGGATGCGAGCAATGCGACGAGGTACTACGGTGGGTCGCTAAAAATTCTTCGGGACGGTATGCGACAGCAAGCGACTGTGAAGCGGGTGCGCCTTGTCTACGAGGGCGAAAAGCTTCTGCCTAAAGATCGGGAAATGCTGGTCAATGCGGTCGATGCGGCACAGGAGAGAATCAAGGGCGTGGAGGTGCTGTTTCAATGAAACTGCTGACGCTGAACGACTTGAACAAGGCAGATAGCCTGACCTTCTCCTTCAAGGGCGCATTCGACTCGACCGAGGGAGTGGAACCTGCATTGACGCCTCTGGTTGATGCTCTTGAGAGGTATGCGGACAGATGGATGCCGACGCTCGTCAAGTCGACCCGGAAGCGTAGGTATTCAAGAGAGGCCGTGTGGCGTGCGATAGAGGAACGTCGCGATGAGTATGGATCGATCATCGGACTGTACCGTTCAGAGAGCCCGGCAGTGTCGCTGGTGCTCAATCTCACGCTTGCACAAGGTCAGTCCACCTTGCGCGCCAGTCTTGATGTGCAGCCGCTTTCTTTCTTTGAAGATGTGGACGCCTGCCGCGGCCTGGTGGCAATGGCTCGGGCTTGGGCATCCCGATATCCGGCGGAACATGCTGCAGCGCATGGTGTGGCCGACCGGCAACTTTCGGGGGCTCCTTCCTTCGGTCGTGACGACGCGACATGGAAACGGGATGGGTTCGACAGAATCTATGAGTTGTTCTGGCTGAACGTCTTCGGCCCCAAGCTCGTGGAAAATGTAGGTCGCGAGCGGATGCTCTCGACTCCTGTGCACCTCGTGGAGGAACTGCCCAATGGCTCTGTCCTCCTGGTGCTGTGGCCAACTCCCGCCGAATTCGCGAGCGATGAGGCGCGTGTGGCCCAGGCCCGCGCGCACGTTCACCTGCGGCCGGACCTCGACTTCGACACGGTGTTGCGCACGCTGCGGGAGAGGAGCGCCGCACTCGTACCCGTCGAGTCGCGCTTCCACCCCGACGTGGCGCCGTTCCTCTCGCGGCTGACGGACGAGTTCGCCATCAGCGAGCGGCAACGCAAGATCGCCGAGTTCAACGCCTTCCAGCCTCCTGTGCCGGATGAGTGGCTGCCGGTCGCCCTTCCATCGGACGTGGCGAATCCGGAGCGCGTCCTCGAATCCTACGGAGACCTGTCCGAAAGTCTTGTGGCAGCGCTGCACACGAAGGTGCCCTCCATCATGGACGAGACGGCCGAGTCCCTCACGGATCTCGACCTCTTCTTCTGGAGGGAAGACTTCCCCGAACGGTACGAGCGGCACCTCATCGATGGACACACCGCACCGGCGCTCGGAGCCTACCTGGGGGACGTGCTGGTACGGCGGTTGGGCGGGACATGGGTGCTGCGGCAGAAGATGGAAGAGTCCCAGGTTCGGGTGGGCAAGCGCGTATGGCTGCCCTTCCTCCGCGCCCGCCGGTACATGCAGTCCTGCCAGTCGCTGCTGGACTACTCGCTCACGCAGTTCTTCCATGAGGTGGAGCGGTACCGGCCCTGAAGCGATTCCGACATGGATGCCTAGTACTACCTGGTCATCTGGCAGCATGGAGCTTGGGTGCCAGGGACGCAGAGGATTTCTCTCACAAGCGCTTCTCGCCCGTCAGCGCGGTCGATGTGACGGCGCATTTCTAGGGTGCGCCGAAGCGACGTGTCCGGGCTACACCACCACGTTATGGATAAACCAAAATACCCAAGGGAGCACCTCCACGCTGCCCTGGCAGCCTCTGTGCCCGAATGGCTCGAGCACGCCGACCTTCTTGAGGACCTCGGCGAGCTAGTGGACCAGGTCTTCTTCGCGAGTCTCGCGACGGAGGAGGGCGAGAACCTCCGCTTCCATGTGGTCGTCGCAGGCAAGAAGAAGTTGGAGGAAGTGACGGACACGGAGTGGCCTGACGCCATCCCGGAGCAGGAGCAGGAGCTGGCCTGGACGGTCATGCGGATCGAGCCGCACCGGGTCGACCCCAAGGCCCTCGTGAAACTCGCAGGGGCTACGGAGTTCGGGCGCACGGCCTTGGTGCTCGACCAGCGCAACGAAGATGGCCAGCTCTGGATCTTCGGAGTTGCACGACGCAATCCTCGAACAAATGGCGGCAGGGTGCTCGTCGTCTCCACATCGGCACCGGGTGCGGTGTCCGTCTACTTCGAGGGGCGACGCATCATGCGCTACGAGCGTGGACTGCTCGTGCCGCCCGTGGTGGACGTCTTCTCGGAGGCTGGGGTAGTGACCCGCGCAATCCGCAGCTCAATTCCAGAGTTTCTGGCGCGGATGAAGAACTCCCTCTTCTCGCCTCACAACGTTGGGGAGCGCGTCTTCTCGCGCTTGGTGCGGGGGATGCGGGCGACAGGACATGGCGGTTCTGTACTCGTTCTGCCTGCGGTTCCCGACGGCGAGGCGGCACCGAAGCCGAAGTACCGACTGCTTCGAGCGGACGTGCTGGCCGTACAAGCCCAAGCGTACGTCGACGTCCACACTGAGAGGTTCAAGGCGCAGTTTGGTGCGGAGGACCCGAACGAGTTTCCGTTCGAACGGTGGAAGCAGCAAGAGGACGTCGCCGAAGCAAACCTCGAGGCGGCAGTGGACGACATTGCGCGGCTCACAGCCCCGGATGGTGCGCTACTGATGGGGCCTGAGTTCGCCGTCCTCGGAGCTGGCTACATGGTGACGGGCACCGGAACGGGAAAGGTGTTGGACATCTTTGAAGCCTCCGACGCCGAGGGCAAGCGCGTCAGCGAGAAGCCGTATGCACTCGAACAACATGGGGCGCGGCACAAGGCTGCAGCCACTTTCGTTTCCCAGAGTGGTGGGTTCGCGTTCATCGCCTCCGAGGATGGGCCGCTGAAGGTCCTCGTACGCCACGAGGATCGTATCCTCCTTTGGCGCGTGGAGCTTCCTGAGTACTGAGGTCGTCCGCCTGCGCGTCATCGGGTGAAGCGCTGGCGAGTTACAGGAGCAGAGCCGCTGTACGACCCGGGACACGTGACCAGGTCGTACTAGCAGTTGTGATCGCCGCAGGAGGGGCCCGGTTCAGTCGGGCTCGCTCCTGGCGGCATGCTCAAGCTAGGCGCCCAACTTTCGCCGACGCCCCTAATTGTGAACCGCAAGCGCACCGGCCACGCGGTTCCTCCTTCGCGATGGACACGAAATTTAGAAGTCCGAGAAATCAAGAGTGACGAGCGACTTGCGAAGGTTGAGCCCCAGTTCCTTTGCATACGGGATGAACAGCAGATGGAAAGCGTTCCCTCGGCCGGGGAAAAGGATGCGGTAATAATAGGTGCCGTCTGAATCATGTGGCTCGTTGATGTCGATCAGGCCGGCTTCCGTCAGAAGCGCCAGATCTCCGTCGAGGTCGTCGCCATGATAGATGCGGCGCAGCTTGGGTTCGCTGATCCGATAATCCTCGGTGGCTCTCGATAATTCATTGTCTCGGCGCTCAATGAGGAGCTTGAATACCTCGCGCGTCAGCCGAGGCAGCGCTGCGAGCTTGGTACTCAATTCGGCAATCGCGTTCTTCGCTTCGTTGCGATCAATCGGCTCTTTCTTGGCGGCAAAATGTGCCTCCATTTTAGAGGCGTCCGAGAGCTGCGGCTTCGGAAGCGCTTCAATAAGATTGTCTATGCTGGTAGGGAAACGACCTTCTTCGTCGGGTATCTCCAGCTCAATTTTGACTCGACGTGTCTCGCTCGATACATAGCGGGCAAGGTCCACCAGGGCGTCAATCGAAAGCGTCATGATGCGGCTGCATACGTCATTGAAGTCCCAGACCATCTCTTCTTTGAAGCCGAAGCGTTCATAGGGCTCACCATTCATGGTGTAGGAGCCCTGTTTCTCCCCGATAATCAGAATGCGGATGTTCGGATACTTCGCGCGCTCTACATCGTCGATGTTCTCTAGCGTCTCCTTTACCTTGGCACCGGACTTGTCGGTGGTGACTTGGAAGGCCCATCCGTTGGTGGCGTCTCCGAGATCAAGACCAGGATTGTTGGAACGCTCGCCGTTGAGGTTGGACAGCCCGAGGCTGAGGACTCGATTGAGCAATTCCATGGCGAAGTTTTCGACATGCGTGTGGATGTCGAACAGGTGTAGGCGCGCCCGCTGCTTGGCCTGCGTTGCAATGCCCGACAAGTCATCGACGATCTGGCCGATGAGGTGGCCTCGAGTAAGCATTTCTGATTCCTGTGTGGTTGGTGCGATTTGAACTGTAGCCGCTCCGCCAGGCGTTCCTGGTGAGTGAGTATATTGGGCGCTTTCCCCTTGGAGCAGGACGCGGTGGATTCTGCCCCGGCTCTGGCGGCAGCTCCACCTCCTGCTTCTTCGCAGCATCGGCCACTACCCCCCAGGCCAGCCATTCAGCTCGCTCTGGACCCTCTTGGGCATTGGGCATTCCCCGCGCGCATGGCGCTGCTGCCGCTCACCGTGGGGACAGTAGCGAGCCCTCCATGAGACGTCGAGGAGCGGCTGGCCGCTCGGGCCTAACCCCTGAGTGGTATGGACCAGGAGGCTCGGCGGTGCCTTCGAACGCGCCGCACTACTCCTACCCTGGGGCCACTGGAGCCTGCCTGGGAGCGGTGCTGGTGCGGCGACAGGGATGTCCGTGGGTGCAGCGACAGGAGATGGAGGAGCCCCAGTTGCGCGTTGGAATGCGCGTCTGGCTGCCCTTCCTGCGAACTCGCCGGTACATGCAGTCGCGCGAATCGCTCTTGGAGTATTCGCTCACGCAGTTCTTCAAGGAGGCGGAGCGGTACTGGCCCTGACTTGGTGCTGCCGCTCTTTGCGCGCTAGGCAGTGGCGGCTGGCGCGCAGGTTGCGGCAGTTTGTGTGAACGAGGAGTGTGGCGCCTACGAAGAGGAACTGGAGAGGTCGGTGCCGACGTTTGGGCGCGGCAGAGGAAGCACGAAGAACACGCCGCTGTCTGGCCGTTAGGTATTTACGGCATTCTGTTAAGGCTTAGTAGCTTGTGCATCGAGTTTACCGAGAGTCCGCGATGGCGGTGGGTTGCCTTGATGCTCACCACTAAGCACCGCCCGCGGGGCGCCATCGTCCGAGGCGCCGTTGCCGACCGTGTCGCAAGCTCGGGCTTACGCACTCTTGAGCCACGCTGTTCCTTGCCTTTCTTCTATCCAATCTGGATGTCAAGGGTTCGTACAGGGCGTTGTCATGCGCATCTCTGACGCAGCAGATGGAGGGGCACACCGGCTTGTCGGCACCTCTTCCCGATGCTCCAGGAAAGGCATTGGACGGATTCATGTAGTCGTCGCACATTTTCGAGCTTGAGGCATATCGAAAGGCGCAAAAACGCCGACGGGCGGCGCGTGCTAAGCAGTCATGGGGGACCCGGTCGTATCTCTCGCGAATCATCAGCAGCGTTAAGCGAAGGCTGCGCCGAATCCCGAACGGTTCTGCGCCCTTGAACATCCCTCTGGGCGCGGGCGTAGGGCGACCGACTGCCAGCGGCCAGGCCTGAGCACTCTGCGGCTGCGATCCGTTCAGTCGACCCTGACACCACCCGTTTCTCAATCACCGACAGGGCGCCCTCCCATGTATGGCTGGGTCGGCAGCGACTGGTGGCACGAGCACCAGCATAGAACTTTCGTGAAATGAGAAAAACCGGCTCCAAGCGGTGTCCCCTCTTTACTGGGAATTCCAAAAAGGGCACGCTTCGACTGTACGGAACTGCACTTTCCGCCAAGTGGATACTTCAGCAGAACCTGCTGAGTCGATTCAGACCCATGGAGGCCCTTGGGGGACCATGCCCCAGAGAAGTCGATATGAACACTAAGGTGCTACTTCCGAGGCTCGTGTCCTTCAAAGTCTCCGGTGCCTCACCGGTATTCAGAAGCGACATTGAGCGAGAGGTTACGTCAGGTATCAACTTCATTCTAGGTGGCAACGGTCTCGGAAAAACCACCACCATACAGGCCCTTGTATTCGCACTGAGCGGCGGCATCACAAAGCACTTCGAGCCTGATCGCTCCTTTCGCTGGAACCACAAGTGGTTTTCCGGACGCGTTGACCCAGACAATGCATCAAGTGCATTCGTTGAGATTGAATTCTATCTAGGACAGCGGCGTATTGGGATCCGCAGGCAGTTTTCCTCATCAGCCGTTTCCGCCGTAAAGCTTGCTGATTCAAGCGAGTGGATCACGGATAAGCCAGAAGCGGCCTCTGCGCTTGCGAATGAATTGGCAGTTGCGGGCTTTAGCTCGGTGGATGATTTTGCATTTGTTGTGCATCGGTTGCTTTACCTTGCAGAAGACCGGCGTGCGATAGCCTGGGATGCATCTGCCCAAGTACGCCTCCTGATGCTGCTTAGCCCTGAAGCGATTAGCGAGGAGCAGTTCCGAAAGAGCAGGGAGAACCTTAAGCGGGTGGATTCGAGCCGACGGCACGCGCATGTTGCGGTGGGCAAGCTTCAGAGCCTGCTTGGGCAAAAGGCGGAACCTCCTAAGCCTAGACCCAATGAAGTGCCACAGTCGGTCCTTGGAACGGACGATCAGGACGAATCCGAGGTAAGTGCAACAGCAGTGCTTGAATCGCTCGAACGCGCAATTAGCGCGCGGGCGGCTGCAGAGCAGGTGCTCCAGGAACTTGATCGCAGCCTCGGCCAACGAAGCAACGAAGTTGACCAACTTCGAGCACAAATCGACGCAGCGGAGGTTGCTCTTGTTCAGGAATCGTTAGGCGAAATCGAGACTGAGCGGCGACTCCCGCTGGCAAAGCTGCTGGAGCGAGGGCTGTGCCCCGCGTGCGGGACGCATAGCACAGAGTTGCAGCGGCTCGCACACAAGCACGCCAATGACTCCCAGTGTCTAGTCTGCGGGACGGCAGAGGAATCTGTTGACTGGCAGAATCTTTCGAGTTTGCACTCACAGCTTTCCGAAAAGCTGCGCGCTCAACGTGCACTGGACGAGCGAAGGCGCGCCGCACTGGGACAGCTACAACTTGCCCAGCGCGAGGAGGATCGACTGTCTCTGCGAGTCACTGCCAGAGCGCTCAAATCGCCGGCGCGAATCGAACCTCTGTCGCCTACTAGTGACGTTAAGGGTCGACCGCGCCCAACAGAGCTGCGCCAACGGCTTGTAACTGCTCAAGAAACTGAAGCCCTGCTTTTATCGGAGGTGAAGGGCTACCAGCATCGACTCGCTAGATCATACTCGCGCTTCAAGGGGGGGATAGCGGACCGTCTCGAAGAGCTGCGTAAGTTATATGCCGAGTATGCCACCGCATTCCTGGGATACGAATGCTCGCTCGTGGATGTCCCCAATAACGACCGACTGTTTCGCCTTGAGCAACTGGTCCCGCGTTTTCATGGTGTCGTTCGGCATCAGCCGGAGTCTTGTTCTGAAGCGCAGCAGTTCTTCCTCGACATTGCGCTTCGCATGGCATTCATCAGCCTTAGCCGGACGCTCTCTGGAGAGCCTGCAACCTTCTTGTGCGAGACGCCGGAGAATGCCCTGGATATGAGCTACGTCAAGAATGTGGCAACTATGTTTACCGCGTTTGCCAAAGAGCGTCACTCAGTTGTGCTTACGGCAAATATCCAAGAGCAAGGCCTGTATCATCATCTCCTGAGCGGCATTAAGCGGGAACAAATTCAACAGCGAGTGCTGAATCTGCTGGATTATGGGCGTCTCAGCAAAGTCCACGAGGCTGCGGTCAACGACTTGCGGAAACACTCCCCGAAAATCTGAGGTTGCTTTATGAGAGCAGTTCGGATTGCGCTGCGAATGCGCGATGTCGGCGTAGCACTTGCCTCAGCTGGCGTGTTCAATCAGCCGCTGGGTAAGCTCCAGTTACAAAAGTACATTTACCTGCTTGACGCCCTGGGTGGGGTCTTTGAAACATTGGCTCCCTCGGAGGGGCACCGCACTTATCTGCATGGTCCATATGATTGGGCCATTCAAGACGCGGTTGACAGTCTTTCCTTTCGGGGGCTGGTCAGAATTGAAGCAGTTAAGCGTCATGGTGGCGGAGGTGTGATGGCCCGATATCGTCTCACGGGTGACGGTAACTATTGGGTTGACTCTCTTCGCCAAACAGAATTGTTGAGTCGGAGGTTTCGCGCTGGGGATGCTATCGCTCGACGAGTTGAGCGGATTGGGTGGACGCGGCTTCGCGAACTAGTTTACGCAGAGCCTACGTTTGTCGAACGCGCCTCAGTTGGATACGGTCAGGAGCTTTCCCCTGCGACTGCCTTCGACGCATCTACTCGCGAGCTTGTTAGCGTAATCTGCGAGGCTCTTGAGGCCGGTTGGTCTGACTTTCGAGTCAGCGAAGATGCTATTGCCGACGTCTTCTTTCGCTACTTGGATGCCTACTCAAGACGTGGAACTTCAACTCCGAAGGGAGCTGAGCTTGAGCCTCACAATTGACCAACAGCAAGTTCTGAAGTCAGTGCTAGGAGAACTGGGGACCAAGGTGGGAAGCCGCCTTGGCCTGGACTTCGACATTACTCAGGAGTTTTTTGCCCTCCTGCGAAAGCACACAGAAGATACGCGAGGAATCGCGAAGGGTGATTACTCCGTTGCACTGCTTCCGACGGGGACCGGTTCGGCCACCCTAACTAGCGCAACGATTGCGGCATCCTTGGCCCTGAAGCTAAATAGATTTACAGTGGACCTTAAGCTGAGATTGGTTCAGGTCGAAACGGCATCCGTCTCCGAGCTCGACGTTACGCAACGTTCGGAGCAACAAGGTATCGTCGAGGTGCTGACGGCAGTGGGGGGGTACTCACGGATTGTAGTTCAGGGGGTCCTGGTTGCTGTTTGGCAACCCCCAGATGAGAACAATCGCCGCTTGTCTGCGCTTTGGAACCGCCCCATTGGAGACTTTGACAAAATCCTCAAAGATCATGTGGAGAACAGCATATCTTATGAGCGGGGAGTGGAATACTGGGCGGACAAGAAGAACAGAGTTCTTTTGGCAGGCAGGAAGGGAACGGAGCACATCTTCCATTTGCCTCTTTTCTGGTGGCTCGATAACTATGTGAATGATGCGCTTAAGGTAGTTGGCGAAACTCGGGGTTTAGGGCAGGACGCAACCGACATTACCGTGATTACCGCATCAGGAAGTCACGTTATCGAGATTAAGTGGCTAGGTCGAAACGAAGCCTCGACTGAATACAAGCACCCGCCCAGGATCAATGAGGGGCTTGCTCAGGTCGACACCTATCTTAAGAAAGACCCGCAACTGGTGGCTGGACACGTTGTCGTATACGACGCGCGGGAGCCTGATATACATGCGTCAAACTCTGCCCACGACGACCGGATTCGGCATCTGAAGTGTTCCATTCCGCACATCGTCTTTCTCAAGAGCGACACCCCGAGCAAATCAGCTGAGAAGTCAAGCAGGTCGGCAGTTGCCCTGAAAGTGTCTTCACCAAGCACGCCTGAACCTTTAACTCGGAAGAAAATCCGGGCGGCAACTGCGCCCAAGAGCCCCTCGCCGAGTGCCGTTAAGCCATCTACGCGGAAGAAGAGTCGGGCGGCAACTGCGCCTAAGAACTCATCGCCGAGTGCAGCCAAGCCATCTATGCGGAAGGCACTTCGCAGCGCCTCTTCAACACCAAAGAGGCGGAAGAAGAAAGTCTAGATAAAGTGATTCAGCCGAATTTTGATAATCGTTTTGTGGGTCGAGAACTCTCTGTCTTTGCCCCCAACCGCGGCAAGCCACGGCACAGATGGTACGAGTTCAAAGAGGGATTCTCCGATGAACTTGTTGAGGAGGCGCTTGCAGAGATGCGCGGATACGGCAAGCGACTTCGACTCCTTGACCCGTTCGCGGGTAGTGGGACATCTCTTGTTGCTGCCGCGCGTTTGGGGCATTCGGCAACGGGGCTTGAGGTAAATCCCTTTCTAGCGTTCGCGGCTGGCGCGAAGTGTCATGTCGGTGCCTGGGCAGAGAAGGGCTTCAATCGAACGCTTGAGCGCCTGTGCAGCAAAGGGCGGCTTGAAATCCGATCCCCATTGGAGGGGCTTTCGACTTTCACTCAGCGCGAGGGTGCTTCGCGGTGGTTGTTCAACCGAAGCGTTGCCCGCGGCTTCTCTGCGATCAATTCCAGGTTGGACCGAAGGATTGGCCCCTATGCGCCTCTTAAACTTGCCTTACTAGCGGCTGCAATGGAGTGCTGCAACGCTACGCCTGACGGCAAGTGTCTTCGATACAGGCAGAATTGGGAATCTCTCGGCTATTCTTCTGAGGACCTGCGTTCTTCGTTTCAGAGACGGGCGCGCATCATCTTCGATGACTTGAATGCCCAGCCACTCTCTCGCAACGCCGTAAAGGTACGCCATGGAGACGCTAGGTCATTAATCCGGAGGCTCCGAAGCGAGAGCCATGACCTCCTAGTGACGTCCCCCCCGTACCTCAACTCCTTCGATTATACCGATGTCTACCGCCCGGAAATGTTTCTGGGCGGATTTGTGCAGAACAATCAAGAACTCTATCAGGTTCGATTGCGCACCATTCGTTCTCACGTTCAGGCTAACTGGCGGAAACCGCGCGATATTGTATCCCCAATGCTTGTTCCATTGTTGGAACGGCTCGTGGGGTCGGAGCGTTTGTGGGACCATCGTATCCCGAGCATGGTACAGGCATACTTCGAGGACATGCAGATCATCCTTCGGGAGGGTCACCGTGTGACGAGGAAAGGTGGCCAAGCGTGGATCGTAGTGAGCACATCAGCTTACGATGGAGTCGAGATTCCAGTTGACCTGATCATCGCAGATATTGCGACGCGCCAGCGCTGGTCATTGACTTCAGTCAATGTACTCAGGGGGCTCAGGGCCTCAGGCCAACACTGGAGGCATCTCTCTCCCGGAGCGAAACCTCCACTTCGAGAGTCGCTCATCATCCTTCACAAGTAGTGGAGTTGTTTCGTAACCGTCCGGTGGACGTAGTGCCGTGACGCTTTATGGCGGACGAGGACCGTGTTCGGCGAGCACCGGGAGGTGTTCAGGGACTGGGCTGGAGGGGCGACTCGACCGGGTCGGCGGCACGTCGCCGCTTCCACTCGTGGGGTAGCAGCTCTCCTATGCGCGAGTTGGGGTGCGTCTGCACTGTGTCCGTCCGGCCAAGGACGTGCTGAGAGGTGTTGAGTGAGGCGTCGGCGCCGTGGACGCTGGCGTGCATGTCGAAGCCGGAATGGTTGCGGGTTGCGGAAGCCTTTGAGACGAGCCGACTGACGCAGAAGGAGTTCTCCCACCAGAGATGCATGCGGTTGAGCACGTTGCAGTCGTGGATGTACTGGCGTCGGCGCCAGGAGGCTGGGAAGACGGAGCCGGTGCGCCTACTGCCGGTGGAGGTGGCTGGTGCGTCGCAGCCGCGCACGATGCAGCTCAATGTGGTAATGGCAATCGGCGCGGGTGCGCTTCGCGGACAGCACCGACGTGGAGTTCGCGTCCAGACCCGTCGCCGCGCTGGGGCGGTGAGGCGGTGAGGCGGTGTTCTCGCCGCCTGCGTCGGTGCGCGTGGTGCTGGCGACTCAGCCGGTGGATATGTGCAAGCCGATAGATGGCCTCACGGCGCTGGTGCGCGCAGCGTGGGGCGAGGACGTCTACTCGGACCACCTCTTCGCCTTTGTCTCGCACAAAGGGGACAGAATCAAAGTGCTGACGTGGCGCCGGGGCGGCTTCGTGTTGCTTTAAAATCGGCTGGAGACGGGGCGCGTCCAACTGCCACCGGTGGCGAGGGCGCGCAGACGGTGCACCTGGACGCAACGCAGTTGGCGATGCTGGTGGACGGCAGCTACTTGGCCCAAGTCAGGCGCCAGCCTGCCCGGGCTCCTCCGGGGCGTACGGATACCTGACGTGCCCGGCCCGGTATGCGGTGCGGCTGCGGTGTGTTGATGCCTGGTGACTCAAGAGCTGCCTCAAGGCCACTGCTGTGCTTGGCGTGAGGAGGCTGAGTACCTCAAGGCCGAGGTGAGCCGCATGGGTAGCGAGGTAGGCGCGCGCAAGTGGCAGCTTGCTGCACTGCAGCGCCACGTCTTCGGCCGTAGGGCGGAGACGGTGCCGGCGGTGGCGCCTGATTTGCGAGGGGACGTGGACTCGACGGCGGCTCGGGCCGAGGCCCAACACAAGGAGTCGCGAGCCGGAGACAGCGAACGACTGCGAACGTCAATTGCCTGTGCTCCACAGGCTCAAAGGTCTCGGCGAGACGCTCTCGAAAGCGGACTGATGCCTAGACCGGTGGCATCGCGGGGCGCGCAGAGGCGGCGACGTGGACTGGCGCTGCGCGATCAGTGGCCCGCTGCATACGATATCACCGGTAGTATGGGGTTGAGGCGTCCATCGCCGCCTTGCGGCGCGCTTGCCGGGAGCCGCAAACCAAGTGAGAGACGAATCTAGAGAGCGGAGAGAGACGCCTTCTCAGAAAATTCAGAGCGGAAAGAGCGGGTCTCCAGGGGAATGTTGTTAACCGCCTCCCCAAAAGTTAACAGCACCTGTTAACCACTCTCGGCCTCTCTCTCCCCAGAACGGGTGAAAGAGCGGTCCAGAGAGCCCAATTGGCGGCGGAGGAGAGGGGGCATCTCGCTCTGCAGAGCGGAGAGCCAAGAGCGCCCTCTGCAGCACCGCGAGCCAGAATCCCTTGTGATTCAGGGGCTTAAGCACGAAGGCCCCGCGATATTCATCGCGAGGCCCGTGTAAAACAAAAGGGCCCTACCGGTTGGTAGGGCCCTTCGTTCAGCTCCCCGACGTGGACTCGAACCACGGACCTAGTGATTAACAGTCACCCGCTCTACCGGCTGAGCTATCGGGGAATATGTCCTCACGGCGGAACCGCGTTGCCGTGATGAGGCGCTTTCTAGAGAATGGTGCCCGCTCTGTCAACAGTCCCTTTTGATCCGCTCTCTCGGCTTCGCCTCCAGCCCTGGTCCGCACTCACCGGCCTGGGCCCCGTGGCGGCCGATGCCATCGCCCAGGTGCTCGCCGGCTCTGCCGCTGAGCGCGTGCTCGACCGTACTCTACGTGACCGTCGCTCCCTGACCCGAGAGCAGCGCCAGGCCCTCAAGGAGGCCGTCTTCAACGTCGGGCTCTGGCGGCGCCACCTCGGGTTCCTCCTGGGCCGCGAGGATGCCGCCCCTCCCTTTCTGCTCCATGCCTTGATGCACGGCCTCTCGGGCGTCCCGGCTGTGGAGTCCGCCGCCCTGGCCGGGCTCGGGGCTGAGGCGCCGCCCCCGTTGGTTTCGGCGCTCCCCCCCACGCTCGCACTCCGCGCCTCCCTGCCGGACTGGCTCGCCGACCATTTCGCCCGGGAGTTCGGTCCCGAGGCCGACGACTTCTGCGCCCACCTGAACGTCCCCGGGCCCATCACCCTCCGGGCCAACGTGCTGCGCACCTCGCGGGAGGCCCTTGCCGAGCGGTTGCGCTCCGAGGGCGTCGAGACGCGCCCGGGGCCCTGGAGCCCGCTGGCGCTCCATATCGAGGGTCCCCGGCCCAACCTCTATGGGCTCCGTTCCCTCCAGGAGGGCCTGTTCGAAGTCCAGGACGAGGGCAGCCAGCTCCTGGGGCTCCTCGTGGAGGCCCGGCCCGGGGAGACGGTGCTGGACCTCTGTGCCGGCGCGGGCGGCAAGACGCTCCAACTGGGCGCGGACATGAAGGACTCGGGGCGGCTCCTGGCCTATGACCCGGACCCCGAGCGGCTCGACCGGCTCCTCCAGCGCTCCGCCCGGGCTCACCTCACCCGAGTCCAGGTGCTCCGGAGCCTTCCCGAGGGACTGGACGCGGACCGGGTGCTCGTGGACGCGCCGTGCTCGGAGCTGGGCTCCCTGCGCCGGGGCCCCGACCAGCGCTTCCGCATCCAGCCGGAGGTGCTCACCCGGTTTCCGGTGCTCCAGCAGGACATCCTCCAGCGTGGGGCCCGTCTGGTGCGGCCCGGCGGGCGGCTCGTCTACGCCACCTGCACCGTCAACCGCGCGGAGAATGAGGACGTCGTCGCCGCCTTCCTGGCTTCTCGCCTGGACTTCCGCCTCGTACGGCCCGGGGCGGGGTGGCTCTCCGACGCGTGTCTCCGCGACGGATTCCTCTTCGTCGCGCCCCACCGGCATGGCACGGACGCCTTCTTCGCGGCGGTCCTGGAGCGGTCGGCAGGGTAGGGGCGGGGGCGGCAGGCGGTCGCAGTGTCCGTGTCCCGACGGACGGGGGAACTCAACGCTTCGCCCGTCCGGGCCTCGAATCACGGTGCCCCTCGGGCCCCGGGTGCTATGAAGCGCCCCGTGCGCTGGCTCAAGCCCCTTCCGCTCCGTCCTCGCGACGCCGTGCATGTCGTCGCCCCCTCCGGGCCCTTCGACCGCCCGAGTTTCGAGGCCGGCCTGGCCGTCATCGCGGAGCGCTACAGCCCCGTCCACGGCCCCGACATCTTCGCCGCCCACCGCTACCTCGCGGGGGATGACGCGCGCCGGGGCGGGGAGCTGTCGCGCGCCCTGCTGGACCGGGACGCCCGCGCCATCTTCAGCGCCCGCGGTGGCTACGGCAGCGCCCGGCTCCTGCCGGACCTTCCTTTCGCGGACGCCTCGCACGCGGCCTTCGTCGGCTTCTCCGACCTCACCTCCGTGCATGGGGCGCTCCAGGCGCTGGGGCGCGTCTCCTTCCACGGGCCCGTCCTCACGCAGCTCGGCCGGCAGCCTCCCGCGGTGCGCGAGTACCTGTTCCGACTCCTCGAGTCCCCCGAGGCGCCGCCCCCGCTGACGGGCTCGGCGACCTACGTGCCCGGCATGGCGGAGGGGCACCTCGTGGGAGGCAACCTGTCCGTGCTGTCGCGCCTCATCGGCACCTCGTACATGCCGCCGCTCGACGGCGCGGTGCTGCTGCTGGAGGACGTCACCGAGCGCCCGTACCGCATCGATCGCATGTGGACCCACCTGCGCCTGGCGGGTGTCTTCTCCCGCGTGCGAGGCATCGTCCTGGGCGACTTCACCGGCTGCGAGGAGAAGGGCGCGGACTACTCCAGCGCCGACGTGCTCCGTGAGCTCGCGCGCGAGGCGGGCCTTCCCTGCGCGGCGGGCTTCCCCATCGGCCACGGTGACATCAACTACCCCGTGGCGCTCGGCACCCAGGTCCGCCTGGACGCGGACGCCGCGCGCCTCACCTTCCTCGAAGGAGCCGTGCGGGCATGAGTGGCGGTACCCACCCCATCGCGATTCTGCAGAAGGTCCTCGATGACGCCTGTGACCTGGGCGTCTTCCCCTCGGCCCAGGCCGTCGTGCTGCACCGGGGCGTCCAGGTGTTCGGCGGCGTCGCGGGCAAGGTCTCCGGCGACACGCGCTTCGACCTGGCGTCGCTCACCAAGGTCATCAGCACCACCTCGCTCTTCCTCCGCCTCTGGACGGAAGGGAAGGTGGGGCCGGAGACGCTGGTGTCCCGCTACTTCCCGGGCACGCCCGTGGGCGACGCGGGCGTCACCGTGGCGGACCTGCTCTACCACCGCTCCGGGCTGCCGCCCTTCGTGCCCTTCTTCGCGCAGGCGCTCACCGCGCACCCCGAGTTGCTGGACGCGGACTGTCCCTCCGCCCTGCGCGCACGCGTCCGCGACGAGGTCATCCAGGCCGCCGCCGCCACGCCGCTCGCTGCCGAGCCCAGGACGCGCGCCGCCTACAGCGACGTGGGCTTCATCCTCCTGGGCGAAATCCTCTCGCGGGCCGCGGGCGCTCCGCTGGACACGCTCTTCTCCCGCCACATCGCCGAGCCCCTGGGCCTCAGCGCCCGCTTCCACCGTCTCACCGACTTCCCCGCGGACGCCATGCCCGCGCCCACCGGCGCCACCCGCCCGCGCGAGCCCGCTCCGGGGCAGGAGACGCTGTGGAAGGACGTGCCCACCCAGCCCACGCGCACGGGCGAAGTGGACGACGACAACGCCTGGGTGATGGACGGCGTCGCCGGCCACGCGGGCCTCTTCGGCACCGCCGTGGACGTGGCCCGCTTCGGCCAGGCCGTGCTGGACGGTTGCGCGGGTGGGGCCATCATCGCGCCGGGGCCGCTGTGGCACCGGGCGCTGGCCACGGACCCGAAGGTGCAGGCCAGCACCCGCTCCATGGGCTTCGATTCGCCCTCCGAGGGCGTGTCCAGCGCCGGG
The DNA here is from genome assembly GCF_010998615.1 of Myxococcus sp. CA023. GTDB lineage: Bacteria > Myxococcota > Myxococcia > Myxococcales > Myxococcaceae > Myxococcus. The sequence continues at coordinate 84,473 of NZ_JAAEAH010000032.1, forward strand.
CACTACATTGGCGACACCCCGCCGGGCGCGGTGGGGCACCTGGGCTTCACCGGCACCAGCCTCTGGGTGGACCTGCGCCGCTCGCTGGTGGTGGCGCTGGTGACGAACCGCGTGGCCAACGGCCGCCAGGAAACGCGCATCCGGGATTTCCGACCGCTCTTCCATGACTTCGTCGTGGAGGCGCTCGAACTCACTGAAACGAAGCAGGGACACCATGGCTGACGACAACGGAAACGTCCTCGACACCCTCGAACCCGGCAGCGTGCGCCGCATCCACCTGGTGGGCGTGGCGGGCACGGGCATGGGCTCCTTCGCCGGCATGCTCAAGGCCGCCGGCTACGACGTCACCGGCAGCGACGAGAATGTCTACCCGCCCATGAGCGACATGCTCCGGACGTGGGGCATCCCCGCCGCCACGCCGTACCGTCCGGAGAACCTGGACGCGGCGAAGCCGGACCTCGTCATCATCGGCAATGTCATCCGCCGCGTGAACCCCGAGGCCACCGCCGTGCGCGAGCGCGGCCTCAAGCAGATGAGCTTCCCCGCCGCGCTGGGCTCGCTCTTCCTCGACCGGTCGCACTCCGTCGTCGTGGCCGGCACGCACGGGAAGACGACGACGTCCTCGCTCATGGCCCACGTGCTGGTGGCGGCGGGCAAGGACCCGTCCTTCCTCGTGGGCGGCGTCACGCAGAACTACGCGGGCAACTACCGCGTGGGGAAGGGGCCGCACTTCGTCGTGGAGGGCGACGAGTACGACACCGCGTACTGGGACAAGGGCTCCAAGTTCCTCCACTACCGGCCGCGCACCGCCATCCTCACCAGCGTGGAGTTCGACCACGCGGACATCTTCCGCGACTTGCCGCACTACGAGGCGACCTTCGAGAAGTTCGTCCGGCTCATCCCCCAGGACGGGCAGTTGGTCGTTTGCGCCGCCTACCCCAACGCGGTGAAGCTGTCGCGCGAGGGCTGCCCGGGGCGCGTGGTGACGTACGTGGCGAAGGAGGGCGCGGACGCGGACTACACGCCGCGCAACCTGTCCTTCGGCCCGGATGGCGCGCGCTTCGATGTGGTGGCGCGCGGCGAGGTGCAGGGCACGGTGCAGCTCCCCATGGGCGGCGCGCACAACGTGGAGAACGCGCTGGCCGTCATCGCCGCGGCGCAGGGCCTGGGGCTCACCTTCGACGAAATCGCGCAGGGGCTGGCCACCTTCAGCGGTGTGAAGCGCCGGCAGGAGATTCGCGGCGAGCCAGACGGCGTCATGGTGATTGACGACTTCGCGCACCACCCGACGGCGGTGCGGGAGACCATCGCTGCCATCCACCACCGCTACCCGGAGCGGCGGCTGTGGGCCATCTTCGAGCCGCGCTCCAACACCAGCCGCCGCAACATCCACCAGGAGGACTACGCCCACGCCTTCCCCGGCGCGGCCCGCGCCAGCCTCAAGGTGCCCGAGCGCCACGACAAGGTGCCCGTGGGCGAGGAACTCGACGTGCGCAAGCTCGTCACCGACCTCCAGGCCCAGGGCATCCCCGCCGAGGGCGCCACGGACGTGCAGGCCCTGGTGGACCTGGCCGCCCGCGAGGCCCGTCCCGGCGATGTGCTGCTGGTGATGAGCAACGGGGCCTTTGGTGGTTTCATCGACAAGGTGCTCGCGGCCCTCGCGGCCCGGGCGCAGAAGGGAGCCTGACATGCCGCGCCTGCCATTCGCCGTCGTCGTTGGGGCGCTCGCGCTGTCCGGCTGTGCGAGCGCTCCCTCCATTCCGCCTCTGGGGCCAGAGGGGCAGGGGACTTCGCAGCGCAGCGGGCTCAAGGGCTCGCAGCCGCTGGACTTCCAGGTGAAGCGCTATCCCGGCGGCGAGCCGTATGACCTCGCCTCGGACCGGGGCAGCGTGGTGGTGCTCGACGTGTGGGCCACCTGGTGCGAGCCCTGCAAGGACGCGCTCCCCTACTACCAGGACCTCGCGAACGAGTACGCGGCCCAGGGCCTGAAGGTGTACGCGCTCAACATCGACGAGGACCCGCGCGCCATCCCCGCCTTCCTGGCGGAGACGAACGTGACGCTGCCCATCCTCCTGGACCAGAACGCCCAGGTGGCCGAGCGCACCCTCAAGGTGCGGGGCATGCCCACCACGTATTTCATCGACCGCAAGGGCATGGTGCGCCACGTCCATGAAGGCTTCGCCGAGGAGTTCCTCGCGAAGTACCAGACGGAGCTCGAGGCGCTGCTCGCCGAGCCCACCCCGTAGAGGAGAGCGTCATGTCCCAGGACTCGCCCGACAGCCTGCGCCGCACCGCCGAGGAGGGGGCCCGGCTCGCTGGCCGCATCCTCGCGGACCGGTTCCTGGGCGAGCGCACCATCGAGTTCAAGGGTGGCATCGACCTGGTGACGGACGCGGACAAGGCCTCCGAGGAAGCGCTGCTCGCCTTCATCCGCGAGCGCCACCCCGACCACGCCATCCTCGCGGAGGAGAGCGGCGCCACGCAGGGCACCGACAGCCTGCGCTGGCTGGTGGACCCGCTGGACGGCACCACCAACTACTCGCACCGCGTGCCGCACTTCTGCGTCAGCGTGGCGGTGGAGGGCCCCGGCGGCGTGCTGGCTGGCGTCGTCTATGACCCGATGCTGGACGAGCTGTTCTCCGCCGCGCGCGGGCAGGGCGCCACGCTCAACGGCCGTCCGCTGCGCGCCAGCACCGTGTCCTCGTTGGACCGGGCGCTGCTCTGCACGGGCTTCCCCTACGACGTGCGCGAACGCCCGGAGGGGCCGGTGGGCCTCTTCACCCGCCTCATCCTCCACGCGCAGGGCATGCGCCGCACGGGCAGCGCCGCCATGGACCTGGCCTACGTGGCCGCGGGCCGCTTCGACGGCTTCTTCGAGTTCGGCTTGAAGCCGTGGGACATCGCCGCGGGCTCGCTGTTGGTGGAGGAGGCGGGCGGTGTCGTCCGCCACATCTCCGGCGAGCCCTTCGACGTGCTGCGCGGTGACGTGATTGCCTCCGCGCCCGCGCTGGCCCCGGCGCTGCTGTCCGAGGCGAAGCGCTTCGTGGACGGGCTTCGCGAACAGCCTCCGCGCGGCTGAGGTTCAGGCGAAGGCTAGAAGAAGCTCTCCGGCACGAAGACGATGTCGCCGGGCTGGAGCATGAAGTTCTTCTCCCGCCCCACGCCGATGTCCTCCACGGGCACGCGAATCTTGCGCTCCTGCCCGTCCACCACGCGCGTCACCAGCGTGTTGTTCTTCGCCGCCAGCTTGGTGAAGCCGCCAGCCAGCGTAATCGCCTGGACGATGGACATCTCGTTGTCCACGGAGAAGGTGCCCGGCTTCTGCACCTCGCCGAAGACGAACACCTTCTGCGAGTTGTACTCGCGGATGAGCACCGATACCTGGGGGCGGCGCACGTAGCGCGCCAGGCAGTCCCGCAGCTGGTCCGCCGCCGAACTGGGCGTCGTCCCCGACAGCGGCACCTTGCCGCACAGCGGGTAGTCGATGGTGCCCTCGCTGGACAGGCGCCAGGTGCCGGAGTGCTCGGGCTCCTGGAAGACGCGCACCTCCACGACGTCTCCGGGCCCCAGCTTGCCGCCACTGGAGCGCGCGGCTTCCGCCTCCGCGGCGGGCGTGGGAGCGGGCGGCGGCGGGCGCTGCGACGTGCCGAAGCAGGCGGGCAGCGTCAGCAGGGACAGCACGGTGAGGGCGGCGCGGAAGCTGTTCATCTCCAGGAGGGACAGACGCTCACTCAGTACGTCACGGAGAGGCGGGCGTACCCCTCGTGCCGCGAGTAGTTGAGACCGCCGCCATCCACCGAGGAGGAGCGGCGACCCAGCATGTAGCCTGCAGCGCCCGTCAGCCACGGGTAGAACTGGTACTCCGGGCCGATATTCACGCCGACGACGGTGTCCTTCCGGCCGCCGTCGAAGCGCAGGAAGTCCACGGCGAGCCCGCCGGACACCGTCAGCTTGCCGCCGAAGAGGGCGCGCACCTCGCCGTAGCCCCGGTTGTCCGTGAAGAAGCCGTAGGCGGCCACGGGCTCCAGGGTGCGCAGGTAGCCCGCCTTGAAGCTCAGGGTGGGACTGTAGAGGTAGGTGCCCTCCATCTGCCCCAGGAAGGTGCCGCCGCCGGTGCTGCCGAAGTTCTGGCCCCAGCCCGCCTTGGCCGTGACGGCCACCTTGGGGGACACGAGGCCCGCCACGCCGCCCATGATGCGCAACAGCGAGGCCCCCGGCGTGCTGTCGTTGAAGTAGCTGCGCACGTCCAGGTGGGTGTCCAGCACCACCGCCGTCTTCGGCAGGAAGCGCCAGCGGCCTTCCGCGCCCACGCGCAGGTTGCCGTAGTCGAAGCGCTCCACGGCGGCCGGGTCGCACACGCTTTCGGCGCAGCCAACGGGGCTCACCGAGCTCAGCGGCTGGAAGAACTCCACCGCGTAGGCCACGCTGGGCGTCAGCTCCAGCGCGCCGCCGCCGGGGCGCCACGGGGCCTTCACGCGCGCTTCATTGAAGAGGCTGAGCACGCCCACGCCCACGGCCGCGGTGCGCGTGCGGTCCGAGCGCGCGAACTGGTTCGACACCTCCAGCGACAGCGGGGCGTCCGGGTTGAGGCGCGCGTTGAGGTCCGCCGCGCCCTCCATGCGCGAGGCTGCGCTGGAGTTCTTCGTCACCAGGCCCGTGTACAGCACGTAGTCCAGGTTGGCGCCCAGGTTGAACGCCAGCGTGGACGACGGAATCTCCAGCCGGAAGCCAGGGCGGAAGCGCAGCGCCACGTCGCTCGCCAGGTTGGCCGAGACCGGGTCGCTGTTGGGCTCCGCGTTGGAGGTGGGCGAGAAGTAGCCCACGCCGCTGTCCAGCCGCGTCTCCAGGTCGAAGTAGGGGTGCAGCCGCCCGTTGCCCACCTTGAAGCCGTTGCCCCCGGTGGGCGGCGTCGCGATGCCCTGGGCGGAGGCCGTGCCGCCCAGCGCGAGCAGCGCCAGTGCACCCAGTCCTCCCCAGAATGTCGCGGGCTGCTTCATGGCTCAGAAGGGCTTCCCAGGTGTGAGGCGCATCTCCTCCCACCTTTCGTGCTTGCGGCCGGCGGCGTCATAACATGCGGGTCAGGCCGGACCGAACGTTTGTTGGCGGGGTTACCGGATGGGGCTGGCGGGAGGTGGGCGCACCAGGACGATGTCGGGCGTAGGGGGACGGG
>NZ_JAAEAH010000033.1 GCF_010998615.1 Myxococcus sp. CA023
GGGTGGGGCGCAGACCTTGCGCCCTGGGTATCTGAGCGCGTGCGCCGCGGCGGGGGGGCATGGCAGGCTTGGGGGCTCTCACCTTCGAATCGTTGATGCCCGACCCGTCCGTACTCGCCACCTGGGGCCTCCCGGGGCTGTTCCTCATCGCGATGCTTGCGGGCTCCGTGGTGCCAGTGCCGTCGGAGGCGCTGCTGGCCGCGCTCGTCTACGGCGGGACGGCGCCCATCACCGCCATTGGAGTGGCCACCACCGGCAACGTGCTGGGCGCGCTGTCGCTCTACGTGCTGGGCCGGTGGGTGGCGGGCGGTGGTGGAGGCGCCTTGGGGCGCTGGTACGCGCGGCGTCGTGAGAAGGAGGGGCCTCGCATGCAGCGCGTGGAGGCCTGGACGCGGAAGTGGGGCGCGCCCGCGCTCGTCATGTCCTGGCTGCCCGTGGTGGGTGACGCCTTCGTCATCGCCGGCGGCATGCTGGGGGTGCGCCTGGTGCCTTTCGTCATCTTCGTCACGCTCGGCAAGGGCCTCCGTTACCTCGCCGTCGCCCTGTCCGCCGCCGCGCTGTAGAGCCCGTCCCAGACGGTTTCACCGATGTTTCACGCAACGTGTCTGCGTTTCGCTCGATAACGAAGACGGGCGAGCATCGCATTCCCCGTGAATCGGGTAGCGTGTGGATGTCTCATCCGACCACTCAACGGCTCCTTGTCAGGGGCAGGACCGGACATCATGCGTGACGACGCAACTCCTTCAAGCCGTGTGCAGTCGAACTGGCGGCGACATGCCGCCGCGCTGTTGCTGGCGGTGCTCGCGGCGTGTGGTGGCGAGGACTCGGCGCTGGAGCCCGTGGGGCTCGACGGCGCGGAAGTCGGGCAGCGGCAGGACGCGCTGGGCGAGGTCCGCCTTCGCCTGCTGGCGGCCAACACGTCCAGCGGCAACGGGCAGGACTACGACCCGGGCCACGGCATCCGCATCTTCCAGGGCACGGACGCCGACGTGGTGATGATTCAGGAGTTCAACTACAAGTCGAACTCTGCGGCGGACCTCCGTGGCTTCGTGGACACGGCGTTCGGCACACAGTTCCACTACTACCGCGAGGGTGGGGCGCAGATTCCCAACGGCATCATCAGCCGCTACCCCATCATCGCCTCGGGCGAGTGGGATGACCCGTACGTCTCCAACCGTGACTTCGCCTGGGCGCGCATTGACGTGCCGGGCCCGAAGGACCTCTGGGCGGTGAGCGTGCACTTCCTCACCACGGGAACCAGCAACCGCAACTCGGAGGCCAGCAGTCTGGTCAGCCGCATCAAGGCCAACATCCCCGCGGGCGACTACCTGGTCATCGGCGGAGACTTGAACACTGGCAGCCGCAACGAGTCTGCTTTCGGCACGCTGTCCCAGGTGGTGCGCACGGCGGGCCCGCACCCGGTGGACAAGAACGGCAACGGCAACACCAACGCGGGCCGCAACTCGCCGTATGACCACGTGCTGGTGGACAATGACTTGTTCGCGTACCAGACGTCCGTTGTCATCGGCGGCAGCACCTTCACCAACGGCCTGGTGGTGGATACGCGCGTTTACTCGCCGCTGAGCGACATCGCGCCCGCGCTGTCCGGTGACAGCGGGGCCTCTGGCATGCAGCACATGGCCGTCATCAAGGACTTCATCATCCCGGGCGACAGCTCGCCCGGCAACAATGCCTCCGTCTCGGTGACGTCGCCCAACGGCGGTGAGAGCTGGGCGGGCGGGAGCGTGCGTAACATCACCTGGACGTCGACCAGCGTCACGAACGTGAAGCTGGAGTACACGCTCAATGGCAGCACCTGGAGCACCCTGGTCGCCAGCACGGCCGCCTCCGCGGGCAGCTACGCGTGGACGGTGCCGTCCAGCGCCACCACCACCGCGCGGGTCCGCATCAGCGACGCGTCCAACGCCAGCGTCAGCAACACCAGCAACGCGGCCTTCACCATCACCACGGCTCCGGCGGGTGGCACGGGCACGGTCATCATCAACGAGGTGATGGTCAACGAGCCGGGCTCGAACGTCGCGGGCGAGTTCGTGGAGTTGGTGAACACCGGCACCGGGGCGGTGGACCTGAGCGGGTGGACGGTGTCCGACGCGGCCAGCCTGCGTCACACCTTCCCCGGTGGCACCTCGCTGGCGGCGGGCGGCGTCATCGTGGTGTTCGGCGGCGAGGCGGGCATCCCGGCCGGCACGCCCAACGCGGTGTCCGCCTCCACGGGCACGCTGGGCCTGTCCAACAGCGGTGACACCGTCATCGTGAAGACGGCCACCGGCACGGTGGTGGAGTCCGCGGTGCTGTCCTCCGGTGTGAGTGGCACGGATGGCGTGTCCGCCAACCGCAGCCCGGACCTGGGCGCCACGGCGACCTTCGTGCTGCACACCAGCCTGTCCAGCCTGCAGGCCTCGCCGGGCCGGCGCGTCAACGGCTCGGCGTTCTGAGCCTCCCCGCTTGAAGTGTCGCGGCCCTGCTTCCCGTTTCGCGCGGGAAGCGGGGCCGTGTTGTTTCAGCGGAGCCTCAGTGGTTCTCCGGCGGCGTGGGCGACAGGGGCACGCGCTCGTGCGTCTCCGCCGACAGCACGGACGGGCGGATGATGAGGCTTTCGCCGCCGCCCGGGCCTCCGGGCGTGGCCGGGTCTCCGGGGCGCGGCGTGGGCCGGCCGTAGTCGCGCTCGTAGATGCGCAGCAGGGCCAGGAAGAAGGCCACGATGAGGGGCCCCAACAGCAGGCCCACCGTGCCAAACGCGGCCAGGCCTCCGAGCAGGGCGAAGAAGACTATGGCCGCGTGCTGGTGCATGCCGCGCCTGGCCAGCAGCGGCTTCACGATGTTGTCCACCAGCCCCACCACCACGGTGCCCCAGATGGCGAGGAACAGCGCCGCCCACGGGTGGCCGCTGAAGAACATCAGCGCCGCGGCGACCAGCACCACGATGGCGGCGCCCACAGCGGGGATGAGCGCCATGAAGAACGCCACGCCCGCGAAGAAGAGCGCCGCGGGGACGCGGGCGATGAGGAAACCGACGAGCGCCGCCGCCGCCTGCACGCCCGCGGTGGCCACCGACGAGACGAGCACCGCCACGGAGACGCTGCGGAACTCCCGCAGGATTTCCCCCGTCTGGCCGCGCCGAAGTGGCGAGACGCTCTCCACCCAGCTCACCAGCCGCGCGCCCTCCGTCAGCAGGAAGAAGAGGGCGATGAGCATCATCACCGCCTGGAACGCGATGGAGCCCGTCGCCGCCACCGCTCCGGTGACGGCCCGCGCCGCTGTGCCGCCCTGGGTGCTCACCTGCTGCTGGAGCGTCTCGTCGAGTTGGGCCTGCTCCAGGGGGATGCGCTCCAGCAGCCTCTCTATCGGGCCTCGCACGGGGCTGGGAATCTTGCCAATCAGTCCTTCCATCCCTTCCCGCTGCACCGTGTCGGAGACGAACTTCACGCCGTCCGACACCTCGGTGACGACGAAGGCCGTGAGACCTCCCAAGGGGAGGAGCAGGGCCAGGATGACTCCCGAGACGATGACCCCCGCCGCCAGGTTGTTGTGTCCGCGGAGCTTCCGGCTCAGCCGCGAGTAGAGGCCGTAGAAGGTTCCCGCGAGCACCGCCGCCAGGAAGAAGGCCTTGGCGAACGGGCGGACAACCAGGGCCAGCAGGATGATGGAAAGAATGATGAGGCCAGTGAACACCCGCCGGGCGGTCTGCTCGGTTGCCATACCCGTCAAGGTAGGGCTGCCGTCACAGAAGGGTAGGGACGGGTGGCGCTTTGGCCTGCCCGCCTGCTGTCCTGCCAAGAAGGCTTGGGCCCGGCCCCAAGGCGGCTAGAGTGGCCGCGCCATGCCGCCCTTCGAATCCCCCCAATTCACTGTCTGGCTGCTCCAGGCGCTCTGCGCCGTCTTCCTGGCCATCCTCTTCCTCCAGTCCGGCCTCGACAAGGTCATCGACTGGAAGGGCAACCTGGGCTGGCTCACGGGCCACTTTTCCAAGAGCCCCCTGCGCGGCGTGGTGCCGCTGATGCTGGCCACCGTCACCGTGCTGGAGCTGGCGGCGGGCGCGCTCAGCGCCGCGGGGCTGGTGTCGCTGGTGGCCACGGGCAGCGCGACGCTGGCCTTCTGGGGCGCGCTGCTCTCCGCGGTGTCGCTGGTGGCGCTCTTCTTCGGCCAGCGGGTGGCGAAGGACTACGCCGGCGCGGGCGGACTGGTGCACTACTTCCTGCTGACGCTGGTGGCGGTGTACGTCACCCGCCTGGGCTGAGTCAGAGCACCTTGCGGGTGGGGACCAGGGCGTTGGCGGACAGCAGTCCGGCCACCAACGCCACGGCCACCATCAGCATGGAGAAGGCCGTGTCCACGCCGGCCACCACGTCCCGCTCCAGCAGGGATGACAGGCTGCGGAAGCCCACACTGCCGGGCACCAGCAGCATGAGTCCGGGCACCAGCGTGGTGATGGAGGGCTTGTTGCGCAGCCGGGCCAGCGCGTTGCTGCCCATGGCCAGCAGCAGCGCGCCCACGAAGGCACCCAACTGAGCCCCCAGCAGCAGCGAGCCCAGACGGGCCCCCGCGAACGCGAAGGTGCAGGCTCCGGCAATCCAGCCCCAATCCCTGGGGCGCGCGCGGAAGAGCACGCATACCGCGAAGATGGCCACCAGCAGCATGAGCAGCTGCGTCCAGTCCGGCAGCGCGGGCGGCAGCGGCGCCACGGGCGGCTCGGGCAGCACCACCGACAGCCGGCTGCCCAGGGCGACACCGAAGCCCAACTGGAGGAAGACGAGCGCCGCCGCCGTGAGCCGTGAGGTGCCGGAGATGAGGTTGCGGGTGGCCAGCTCGTTGATGGCCACCGTCAGGGACAGGCCGGGGAGCAGGACGATGAGGCCCGCCAGCGTGGCCACCTGCGCGGACAGCGGCCCCATCAGGCTCGCGGCCAGCGCGGCGACGGCGGAGGACAGGATGGCGGCCACCGGCTCCAGCACCCGGGCCGTGGTGGGCTGCTTCCGGGTGAGCACGCCCAGGGTGCCGATGAGCAGGCTGCTGAACGCGGCCACCGCCATCTCCTTGAGTCCTCCGCCGAACAACCGCCCCGCGGCGCCGCCCGCGAGCGTCCAGCACAGGAGCTGGAGCGCGGGGCCGAAGCGCTCGGGTTGCGCGAGGATGGCGTCCACGCGCTGGGCCCCTTCCGTCGGAGGCACCTGGCCGTGGATGACTTCGTCCGCCAGCGTGTCCAGCAGCGTCAGCCGTTCCAGGTCCATGTCCCCCGGCTCCACGCGGATGAGCGAGGTGCGCAGGGCCTCCGGCGGTCCGAAGGACGAGAAGATGGACGTGGGGGTGGAGAAGAAGCGCCCCTCCAGTCCGAAGCGCTCCGACACCCGCTGCATCAGCAGCTCCAGGCGATGCGCGGGCGTGCCGTAGCGGTGCAGCGCCTCGCCCAGCCGGATGGTGAAGGCGACGGCGGGGCCCGGCGGCGGGGAATGACTGACGGCGGTGAGGAGTTCGGGAGGGACGGCCACGGCGGCGCACATGGCAGACGCTCCACGCCGAGTCAAACGGCAGTGGGTCACACCCCTTGGCTCCAGGGGCGCCGCCCGCCTGCCTCGCCCGGCGCTCCGCACCTTCAACGTCGCGGGTTCAGGTCCGCCTCCTCCTGGGAGTTCCGCCCATCAGCGCGTTTTTCCTGAATCCTCCACTCAAGACTTGATGAGCCGGCCGAGTACGAAGCCCGCGGCCACGCACCCCGCGATGAAGAGTCCGGGCCGCTCGCGGACCTGTGTCTGGGCATCCGCGAGCAGCTCTTCGGTGGTTTCGTTCTCCAGCCGGTCGGACGTGCGGCGAAGCAGTCCCGCTGCGCTGCCGAGCAGCGGCCGCGCCACTTTCGCCTCGTCCCTGTCCGAGATGCTCTCCAGCCTGGAGACGAGTCCCCGCATCCCCTTGGCCACGTCACCCCGGCGGCTCTCCACCTGGTGGTAAACGCGCTTCTTCGCGGCGCTGCCCAATTGCTTCGCCTGCTCCTTGCCGGTCTGCGCGATTCCGGACGTACCGGACTCGTCACGGGCGATGCGGGAGCCCTCTTCCGAGCGCTGCCCGTACCCGCTGCCTTGGATGCTGCCGTCAATGACGCTTCCCATGCTGACTCCTTCAGGTTCCGAGGGGGAAACTGTCGCGAGGGCTTCACAGGTCATCGTCCCCGCGTGCCTTCGCCTCAGAAGGTAGACATGCTGCATGGCTGGCCTGGACGGAGCCTGGTACGCAGGCAGGGTGGGCGGTGGAGGGCGCGGGCGAAGGTGGGTGGAATGAGAGAGGACGTGGGTGGATGGCGCGGAAGCAGCGGACCCCGAGGTGGCTGGAAGCGGCACGGCGGAGGGGGCCGGAGGACGTGCAACCCTCTGGAAGGTCGGACTGGTTGGCGAGGGCCCTGGGGAAGGCCGGAGTGATGCCTCGCGCCCAGGCGGAAGCGGCCATCCGCGAGGGACGGGTGACGCTCGATGGGCGGGTGGAGCACGAGCCCTTCGCGCCGGTGCGTCCGGGGATGGAAGTGCGGGTGGACGGGTTGGTGCGGCACCTGGAGGCGCCCGTGTTGGCGCTGATGTTCCACAAGCCAGGGGGGCTGGTGGTTCACGGCTCGGACGCGGAAGGCGTGGGCACCGTGTTCGAGAGTCTGCGTGAGCGGCTCACCCAGCCGCTGCGCGACTATGAGTGGCTCGCGGTGGGCCGTCTGGACCGGGACACCACGGGGTTGCTGCTCTTCACCAACGACGAGCGTCTGGTCCAACACGGGACGTCGCCCGAGCGGCACCTGCCCAAGCGCTACGTGGCGGGCGTGGTGGGGCCGCCACCGGAGGATGCGCTCCGCCGGCTGCGTGAGGGCCTGGTGCTGGAGGACGGACCGACGCGGCCCGCGGGGGCCCGGCTGCGCGCGCCGGACGTGGTGGAACTCACCCTGACAGAAGGGCGCAACCACCAGGTGAAGCGGATGCTGGCGGCGGTGGGACATCCGGTGCGGACCCTGCACCGCGAGGCCGTGGGCGGCGTGACGCTGGACGTGCCCGAGGGCGCGTGGCGGTTGCTGACGGACGAGGAAGTGTCCCAGGGGTTGTCCTTCTCCGTTTCCTGAGGCCGCGCCCGCCGCGTGTAGACTTCGGGGCCATGGACGATTCCGCGGCCCGTGAGCGTGGCGGCTTCCCCGCTCGGGCCTTCTGGCTCGGTGTCTTCGGCGTCACGGCGGCCTTCAGCCTCTTCTGCCTGGGCGTCGAGTACACGCCGGACTCGCTGCACTACCTCTCCGTGGCGCGTGGGCTGCTGTCGGGCTCGGGGTTGTCGGGCACGCTGCTCGCGGTGGACACGGCCATGCCCCGGCCGTTGGACTTGTGGCCGCCCCTGTTTCCCATGGCCTGGGCGGCCCTGTTGTGGCTGGGGCCGGATGCGGCGGTCGTCACCCTGCACCTGCTGTGCTTCGCCGTGCTCGCCGCGGCGCTCTTCTCCATGGCTCCCGAGGGACAGGGCGCGCGCTACGTCTGGACGTGCGCGGTGCTCATCGTCCTCTACCGCCCCTTCGGGCACGTGGCGGCGGCGGCGTGGTCCGAGCCCTTGTGCGTCGCATTGCTCGCGCTCGCCCTGGCGCGGGAGGTCCGGGGTGCGGACAGTGCCGGCTGTTCCTTCCTGGTGGGGGCGCTGCTGGGCCTGGCGGTGCTGACTCGCTACGCGGCGCTGTTCGTCCTGCCCGGGCTCCTGTTGTGGCGCTTCGTCCGGGCGCGTGAGGAGGGGGGGCCGCGGCGGCATGCCGTACATGCACTGGCGCTGGGCGCGGGGCTCGGACTCGTGGTGGCGCCGTGGTTCGTCCGGAACGTTGTGTTGTTCGGCCACGCCATGGGGCCGCCGAGGGCACCACGTGGTGCGGGGCTCTTGTCCTCGCTGCTCAGTGGGGTGGATACCCTGTTGGGGGAGGCGTCCTTCGGCGCGTTCGGTGTGCTCTGCGTGGCGGCCACGGTGTGGCTGCTGATGCCCGCGCTGCGCGGTGTTCGGGGGGAGCGCCCGCCGGATGCATCGCTGGAGCGGCTGCGGCCCGCGGCGCTGATGGCCGTGTCGTATGTCGCGGGCCTGTTCTGGACGGCCACCCGCACGCAGATGGACACGCTGGATGGCCGGCTGCTGGCGCCGCTGGGCGTGGGGCTGGTGCCGGTGACGGCGGCGGTGTTGGTGTCGCTCGTGGAGCGTTCCCGGTTGATGTCACCTCCGGTGCTCATCATCACCGGCGTGGTGGTGGTGGCGGGACACCTCTGGGCGCCGCTGCACGCGCGCGTCCGTCAGCCCCGGCTAGGGCTCCATCACCTTCGCGAGCGCGTTGCCCCGCTGCCGGCGTGGGTAGAGGCCCACGTCACCGAGCGGGACCTGCTCCTGGGGCCGCAACTCTGGTGGGTCCATCCCTTCTCACGTGCCCCCGTGGTGGCGGATGGCTACCCCGAGCGAGGCTTCCTGACGCGGCAGACACTGGGGGCGTACCTGCGGCGGCACGGCGCCGCCTACGAGCGCTTCTTCTGGTTCGATACCAGGCCTCCGCCCGTCGACGCGGCTGCCTTCGAGGCCGTCGAGGTCGCCCGGTTGGAGATGAACGCCTACTGGTCCACCGTGTGGAACACCGTCTGGGAAATCCGTCCTGTGGGCCGCGCGTCTCCCGTGGACCGACGCGAGGCGGTCCCCGCGCCGTAGGCATCCGCCGCGTGGTGGGCCTCAGCGTTCGCGCGCTGCGACGGCCTCGACGAGGCTCCGGATGCCCTGGGCCAGCGCCAGACTGGTGGGGAGCGGCCGGCCGAGGAGGCTCGGTACGCCGGTGGCCACCTGGGCGGAGTTGGTGAAGACGCAGGCGCTCACCTGCGCGAGCTGCGCGAACGAGAAAGGCCGCTCCACGATGGGCAGCGTCCCCACATGTCCGGCCTCCAGAAGCACTTCGCGGATGATGCCGGGGAGACACGGCGCGGACAGAGGCGGCGTGACGAGTACCCCGCCGCACTGGAAGAAGACGTTGGCCGTGGGCAGCTCGCAGACCTCGCCGGCCTCATTGCCGAGCAGGGGCAGGCGCTCCATCACGCTGAACTGCCGGAAGTAGGCGAGGCCTTTGTGATTCAGCGTGGACTCGCCGCGGCGGTAGGCCCCCGGCTCCTGACTGTCCAGGGCCCGTCCCTCGCGGTGCATCCGCTCCAGGTCTGGGGCGTGCTCGCGGAAGGTGAGCAGCACCCGGCCATCACTTGCCGACAACTTGCCCACACCTCGGAACGCGGGGCCCATCGCGGCGTCGGCTCGCAGGCAGCGCTCAATCGCTTCGCGCACCGCGGCTTCAGCGAGGTGCTCCGGCGGTGGCGTGCGGACGGCGCCGGGGAAGGCGGCCAGGCTCGCGCGCAGCCGCGCCAGGTGCCGGGCGAGGAACCAGGGCTCGCCGGCCTCGATGCGGAAGGTGGTGAAGAAGCCCGCGCCGAAGAAGAAGCCCTGCGCGAAGTCCCGCAGGTGCAGTTCTTCCCAGCGCCGTACCTCACCGTCCACCGCGACCGTGGAGAACATGGCGGCCTCCTGTGCGCTCAGTGCGCCGGCTCCAGGAAGTTGGCGAGCAGTCGGGGCCCCTGGGGCGTGAGGAACGATTCGGGGTGGAACTGGACGCCTTCCAGGCGCGGCAGCTCGCGGTGCTTGAGGCCCATGATGAGCCCATCCTGCCACGCCGTCACTTCCAGGCACGCCGGCAGGCTCTCCGCGTCCACGACCAGGGAGTGATAACGGGCCGCGGTGAAGGGGGCGGGCAGTCCTCGGAAGACGCCCTGGCCCGAGTGCTCGATGGCTGCCGTCTTGCCGTGCACGGGCACCGGTGCGCGCACCACCTTCGCGCCGAACACCTGGCCCAGGCACTGATGTCCCAAGCACACCCCGAGCACGGGCACCCGCCCGCCCAGGGCCCGGATGACGTCCATGGACACGCCAGCTTCGTGGGGCGTGCAGGGACCGGGCGATATGAGGATGTGGTCGGGCCGGAGCGCTTCGACCTGCGCGACAGTGATGGCGTCATTGCGCACCACCTTCAGCTCGGCGCCCTGGGCACCCAGCGCCTGCACGAGGTTGAAGGTGAAGGAATCGAAGTTGTCGATGACGAGAATCATCCCGGCCTCCCCACCGATGCCAGGGCCAGGAGCTGCGAGCGCGCCTTGTTGAGCGTCTCCTTGTATTCCTGTCGGGGCTGCGAGTCGTGGACGATGCCGCCTCCCACCTGCGCGTAGGCCTGGCCGTCCTTCACCACCAGCGTGCGGATGACGATGTTCAAATCCAAATCACCCGTGAAGGACAGGTACCCCAGCGAGCCCGTATAGAGCCCACGCGCATGTGGCTCCAGCTCGGTGATGATTTGCATCGTGCGTATCTTCGGCACGCCCGTAATCGTCCCTCCCGGGAAGAGCGCGCCCACCACGTCCAGCGGCTCCACGCCCGGCGCGAGCTGGCCGACGACCTCCGATTCAATGTGGAGGACGTGGGCGTACTCGACGATGTCCATCAGCTTCGTCACCTCGACCGAGCCATAGGTGCACACCCGGCCCAGGTCGTTGCGCTCCAGGTCCACCAGCATGGCGTGCTCGGCGCGCTCCTTCTCGTTGGTGCGCAACTCGTGGACGAAGCGCGCTTCCTCTTCGGGCGTGCCCCGCCGGCGCGTTCCGGCGATGGGCCGCGTGGTGGCTCGGCCGTTCTCCACGCGCACCAGCCGCTCCGGTGAGGCGCTGACGACGTGGAATCCGTCACCTTCGAGATAGCTGGCGAAGTGGACGGGGTTGATGGCGGACAGCGTCTCATAGAGCGCGAGCGGCTCACCGGGAAAGTCCACCTCCAGCCTCTGTGAGAGATTGACCTGATACGTGTCACCGGCGCGGATGTACTCGCGTACGCGTTCGACCGCGTCCAGGTAGGCATCGAGGGTGAAGTTGGAGCGATACGCCGAGGTGGGCCCATCCATCGGGGGGGGCACGCGTGGCGCCGTGGGCGTCGCGGTGCGGACGTGGGCCTCCAACGCGTCCAACCTGCGCTCACAGTCCCCCCAGTCCGAGCCCGTCGCCACCGCGAGCAATTGGCCCTCGTGGTGGTCCACCGTCAGGAAGGTATCGATGAATGACAGGTCGATCTCGGGCAGGTGCAGGTCGTCCCGTGGGTGCCGGGGCAGGGACTCGAAACAGTGCGCGGCCTCGTAGCCGAAGAAGCCCACCGCGCCGCCGCAGAAGAGCGGCATTCCGGGATGACGCACGCCACGCCACCGGCGTAGCAGCGAGCGCAGCACCTCCCGCGGCGTGCCCTTCTGGAGCGCACCATCAATGAAGCACTGTCCCTCTTTCGCGGTGAAGCGCAGGAAGGGCTTCGCGCCGAGGAACGAATAGCGCCCCTCGGCGCTGACCCGGGTGCTCTCCAGCAGGAACCGGCTTTCCGCTGGGAGGGCTCGCAGGAGGTCTACCGGACGCAGCGCCCCGAGCGGGAGCCGCCGCACCATGGGCACCTGGTTGTAGCCCTGGGCCACGAACGTCTCGAAGGACGTCCGGTCCGGGAAGCGCGTGGGGGAGGGCGGGCGGCTCATGTCGAGGCGCTTGATACCAGGAACGTTCCGTCCAGTCCGAGTCGTCCATGGCCCCTGTACGGGGTGTCGCGGCGGAATGAACGTTCCGTCCACGCGGCCGCGTCCGGGGGCGCCCTGTAGGAGTCAGTGAGGTCAGCGTGAGCCGCGTTCCCGCGTGTGGCGTGCCTCCTTGAGGATTTCGTCCTCGGAGAGCTGGTCGGTGCGAATCGCGGAGCGGTCCGCCTTCAGTTGCTGGACCTTCCCCTCGCGCAGGACATGGAACTGGCCCGGCTTCTGGCCGGGGAGGCGGGTTTCGGCGTCGATGCGGGCCTCGGTGAACATGGGCTTGAGCTTCTTCAGGGCGTTGTCTTCCTTCACCCCGCCGACGAACCAGGTGCGCACGTTCTCCCGGCACTTGTAGTCCAGGTCTCCCGGGCTCTGCGTGCCCAGCATGACGCCCACGCCCGCCGAGCGCGCGCGCTTGAGCAGGTTCTCCATCGGTTGCTTCGTCGCGGGCTTGCTCGTCGCGGGCAGATAGATGTCGGCTTCGTCGAAGAGCATGACGGCCTGGAGCTTGGAGGCGGGGTGCTGGCTGGTCCAGCGGTTCGCCTCCAGCAGCAGTTGAGACACCCAGAAGCGGACGCGGCTGAGGTCTCCCAGGAACTTGGTGCTGATGATGCTCAGTCGCGTCTTGCCCGGTGTGCTCGCGGCGCCGAGCCCAAGCAGTTCGCTGATGTCCAGACGTTCTCCACCCGTTGCCAGCAGGGGGCGGAGGTCTAGCCGGAGCACTTCGAGGTCCTGGGCGAGCTTGGCGAAAGTCTTGGTCGGCAGGCCCCCCGTTTCCTGCCGGAGCGACTCGTCCTGCTCCGCGACGAACTTCTGGACCATCTCCAGGGTCAGTTCAGTGCCCGGAGGTCGCTGGACCAACAGGCGCAAGGCCTGCGTGAGCAGCGCCCGGGCTGCCTTGTCATTGGGGCTGGTCTTGTATTCGAGCATGCCCGCGATGGCGTCCGCGGCCTGCTGCACGCCCTGCTCACGCTCTTCCGGCGACAGGCTTTCAAGGCCGCGTGGAATCACAGGGATGGCCAGCGGCCGTCCGTCGGAGCGGCCCGGCGTGTAGAGCGCGACCTCGACGCGCTCGCGAAGCAGGCGGCGCCTTTCGATGAGCGCGGGGTCGTCCAGATGTTCCTCCCAGGAGAGGTCCCGTGCGTACGCGGCGAGGTCCCCCTTCCGGTCGACGAGGATGGCGGGAACGCCTCGGAGGAGCAGTTGCTCCAGGACGTTGAGCGCCAGCGTCGTCTTGCCGCTCCCCGTGGTGCCCAGGAAGGCGCTGTGGCGGGTCAGCTCGGAGGGGTCCACGGTCACCACCTGGCTGAACACACCTTCCGAGGAGCCAATCCGCAGCGGTCCTGTGGGTGTTTCCGAGAGAGGCGGGGCGGAGGGGCTCTCGTTGCCCCTGAAGCCGATGGGGGGCTTCATTCCCTGGGGCGGTGTCATGGTGCGGCCCGTCAGCATCGGTGATTCGATGGTGATGTCCTGCAACGGGTCATCCGAAAGGGATTCGGCCCGGCCTTTCTTGACCCCCTGGGAGACGATGGGCTCGCGGGCGGAGCGCACGCCTCTCGCCTCCAGTGCGCTCGTTTCGGTACGGGCCGGAGGGGTGGACTTCGCTCCCGAGAGGACTTCGGCCGGGACAGGCGTTCCATACGGCAACGTCGGTGGGCTGTTGAACAGCTCTGTCTGTGCCTTGGTTGCGGTGCTCCGGGCTCCGACATTGCCCATCGGGACACCCGTGCCACCTCTGGGTGTGGCGTCCGGCTTCTCCAGCCCCAGGATGTCGCTCACGGACTTGAGCCGGGTGATGGGGCGAGCCGTCCGGCTCCATTCCAGGAGGGCGGCTTCACCCGCATGCCTCTCACGGAAGGTGCGCAGGGCCATGAGGTCCCGAAGCTCCGTGTCTCTGACGACGACCCGGCGGCCGCCCTTGCGGAGCAGCGCGCCCAATTGCTCGGCGACGACACCGCCGGGGCGGGCTGGAGGGAAGTCGGTGGTCCGCACAACCACAGGTGTCTTTCCCGCGGCCTTCTTGAGCGCTTCGGTCATCTGCCTGCCGAGGCCGCCGCCACGCGAGTCCCTCTCACATAGCGCGACGAGGAGCTTGCTTCCCTCCGGGTGGACCTGGACGTCCAGCATCTCCTTGTCCTTGGGCTTGACGTCGAAGCGCTTCGCGTCTCCGAACTCCTTGCCGCCGGCTTCAATGGCCCAGGCCAGCAGTTCCGCGACATCCGCGGGCTCTTCGGGCGGGTCAATTCGCAGGGTGGCGCGGAAGTCCGTCCACAGCTGGTCCATATCCAGCTTGGAGACTTGCTGCTGCTGGGCCAAAGGTGTCTTCGCCATGCCCGGGCCCTGGGGACGCTGCAACGGGAAGCTGGCGGGCAGCTTGCCGTCCTGGATGGCGCGGTCGCGGTAGCGGCGGCACTCATCCAGGACGTGACGGGCGCGGTGTCCGCCCAGCGCGTCGAAGCCGTTCGCCGGAATGGGCCAGGTCGGGTCCGACGGGGAGACCGTGAAGCCTCGCTGTTCGAACAGGTCTTGCAGTCGCCGCGCCGCGAGGTCCCTGGCAGTGTCGGCCGTCACCGTCTGCTCCAGCGTCACGGGCTCGGGGTCGTTCTCGATGCGATCCACCGTTCCCTGGTTGAGCAGGGGCTTCATCTTCGCCCAGTAGTCGGCGAGGCAGCAGAAGACCACGACAGCGCGAGGCACCTTGCTCGCGATGGCAGCGAGGCTGTTCATCGCGCGCCGGAAGGAGCTCTCCATCTGCGGGCGCTGCTCGAAGTCGCTGACGTCC
Source organism: Myxococcus sp. CA023 (assembly GCF_010998615.1). Classification (GTDB taxonomy): domain Bacteria; phylum Myxococcota; class Myxococcia; order Myxococcales; family Myxococcaceae; genus Myxococcus. The sequence goes on from NZ_JAAEAH010000033.1 coordinate 14,412, forward strand.
TCGACCTGGTCGACGCAGAGCACGAGCGCCTGGCCCAGGCCGCCCATTAGTCGCCCCAGGTGTTCCACCATCCGCGCCGGCGCATCGTCGGCGGTCCGGGGGATGAGGTTGCCAATGACGCGCTGGTCCGCCTCGGACAGTGCCTCGCAGCGCAGCCAGTGGAAGATGCGGCGGTTGAGCCGAGGGTCTCTTCGATGCAGGTAGATGAGGGCGCGCAGCAGGTCGACTTCCACTTCCCGGAAGCGAGGGTCCAGCAGCAGCTCGTCCGCCACGGCCCGGATGGTGCCGTGCAGCTCCTCATCCTCCAGAATCTTCTCGTCCTGCAGGTGCAGTACGAATGCGCTGTTGCACTGGGCTATGAGCGCGTCCGACAGGTGCATCAGCCCGCTGTCGTCATCGCCTCCCGCCCGAACGAACGGCTTGTCCAGGGAATCGATGAGGTTGGACAGGATGTAGCGGTCGTACTGTGTCGCATCGACGGTCATCGGCATGTAGCCGACGAAGCCCTTCCGCTGACCATGCGCGAGGTTGCGGAAGGCGCGCACCAGGTGCGTCTTGCCGCTGCCGGATTCGCCGAGCAGGAGCAGCAGCTTGCCGGCGCTCGGGGGCGTGTCCGAGGAAGCCTTGTCGAGCAGCCGCTTGAAGGAACGGCGAGCCGGCGCGTTGAGGGCCTCCACATCGAACGGATCCGCCTGCCAGATGTGCTGGCCCTGTTCGACGCTGGTGAAGACCTCGCGAGAGTCATCAAGGAAGATATCGAGACGGGGGTCGTTGGCCACGGGGCGCTCCTGGGGTCGGGCTAGACGACGACGAAGTGGAAGCTGGCGCCGAAGGACCGGACCTCGGACTCGGCGACATCTTTCGGATCCATGGCGGACACGAGGTCCGCGCGCGTCAGGGACAACAGGCGGGTTCGGTTGGCCTCCAGGAGCGCCGCGTCGAATGCCTCACGGGTGCTCCACTCCGGCTGGAGGGCCTTCCACACGTGGGAGATGAAGACCTTGTTCTCGCCGAAGCGGCCCGTGGGAAGGGCGCGGGCGACCGACAGCACGCGCTCGGCGAAGGCAGCCGGAGAGGGAGGGGCCCCCGTGCTCGTTGATTCACGGTCCGCCGGCTTGTCCTCGGAGGCGCCGGCGTCCTGCGCAACAGCCCACCGTCGCATCAGTGACAGGCGCACGGCCTCCGCATCCACGCGGGGGGCGCCCGCCGCACGTGCCGCGAGCTGCTCCACACCCTTGCGCGGGTCCGTCGTTTTCGCGTCCAGCATCTGCCCGAGCAGGTGGGCCTGCACCGCGCTCAGGGTGAAGGGCCGGTCCGTCTCGACGCCGAGCTGCCGCCACAACAACCGGTCCCGCGTCTGCGCCAGGGTGAGGCCTTCCTCGGTGTCCAGTCCGTGCTGGCGCTGAAGCGCGGCGGCGCGCACGCCGTCGGCACCCTTCATTCGTGTCACCACCGCCTTGGATGGCGGCAGGTCCAAGCTGCGCGCCACCAGGTGCGTGGCCTTCAGCTTCTTCCATGTCAGCCCGCGCGGCGGCTGGTCCAACTGGAGGAAGCGCAGCACCTCTGTCCGGCCCTTGGGCGTCAGCTCCAAGCCGCTGCGCCCGCGCACCGCCACTGTTCCTCCGCCCAGCAGCGCCTCCATGAGCGCCTCGAAACGGAGCTTCCATTCCGCACGGCTGAGCTGATGCTCCACGAAGGGCCGGAGCGCATCCTCCAATTCCTTGCGCGTACCGCGCCGCTCGCTGCGCGTCATGAGCCAGGACAAGGCAATGCCTGACAGCCGGTGGTCAGCGCTTCCCATTCGATGCTTCCTTCCCGGTGAACTCACCCCTGCGGGTGGCAATCAACGTGTCGAGGGTTTCAAGAATCTCTTCCAGTCGCGTCACCACGTCGTCCGCGAGGAAGCGGACCACCCAGTAGCCCGAGCACTGGAGCGCAACGTCCTTGCGCCGGTCTCGGCGGAAGCCGTCGGGGCTGCGGAAGTGGAAGTAGCCGTCGATTTCCACGGCCAGGTTCAGCTCCGTGCAGAGCAGGTCCACTTCCAGCCTCCGGCCGCCTCCGACCGGGTCCACGTGGCCATTGAGGACGAAGAGGCCTCGAGTGGAGGCATGGTCCTGGAGCCGGGCGTGCAGGAACTTCTCCGCCTCGCTCCGGGCGCGGCCATTGGCGTCCCGGTAGGCCGAGGCGATGGTGCGCACCGCCGAGTCGTAGAGCGCGACGACCTGTTCGGACGAGCCTTCCTGCCGGAGCCGGATGCGCGTGGACGCCACCGCGGCTTCGGGGAGCTCGGGGGTGTCTTCGTCGAGCTCCGGCTCGGCCAGGTCCAGCCGGCCTTCCCGCAGCATGGCGAGGACGTGGGACTCCTCCCTTTGGAGGTGCTCTGCGAGTACCTCGGCGGCGAGCACGCAGCCCGTCGTGAGCGCGGGGGCCGCGGTGCACAGGGCCGCGGCGGTGCGGAGCGCCCGGAAGTCAGAGGGGCCGGCCCGCACGCGCAGGGCCGGCGTGCTTCCGGCGGGGACCAATGCCATCAGCGTTTGGAGGGCCGGCAGCGGCGCGCGCGCAATGGCCTGACTCACCGCGTCTGGAAGCACACCGGACGGCGGCGGGGCCGGGCTCTCCAGCAGGGCCCGGCACAGCTCCCAGGTGGCGGACTGGCCCTGTGGGGGCGTCAGGCCTTCCATCAATACGCGCCGCTGGTGCGCCGTCTTGCCTCGGAACTGGAGCGTCCGTGCCTGGCTCTGAGGCTGGGAGCGAACGACGAACGCCTCCGCGTCACCCATCAGGTCCCGTTCCTTGGCGAGCGCCGCCGCCCACGCGGAGACAACGGCGCGCACGTCATCCCCGTCCACGATAACGACACTCAATCCCCGGCGCTGAATCCACTCCGTCCAGAGAGTCAGCGCCCGCTCCGGCGGCCCGACGAGCGTGCTCAGCGTTGCAATGCCTTGCGCGCGTCTCCGGGCATGCCGGTCCAGTGAGCCGAGAAGCGCTGCATCCAATGGTGGGTGCAAGCCATTTCCCCCGAGGTCGCGTGATGGTCTGCCTTCGCGGAGGGTTGGAAGCCTGCTCCTCTCATGGACTCCGATGCAACCCCCAGGGGAGGTGTGGACAGATGAGAGTGATTGTGCTTGGGCGAGTCAGGTATTGCCTCCCGAGGTCTTCCGGACCCCGTGCGTGCAATGTCTGTCGTCTGTGCAACGGCTCACGCCTCTTCCACGCCCAGCGCCGCGCGCAGCTCGGGCATCCGGGCCAGGGGCACCGCGCCGAAGACGAAGCGGTCCGGCCGCACCACGGCCACGTCCGCGCCGTGCTCCCGGAACCACTCGGACAGCCTGCCGGTGTGGTCCTCCACGCTGTCGTCGCCCAGTCCCGGGACACCCGCGGAGCGCACGGTGACGGCGCGGGCCCCCAGGGATTCGGCCAGCTCACGGGCCACCTCCGTCCCCGGGCTGCCGCCCCGGCTCAGCACGGCGAAGCCGGAGCCCAGGCTGTCATCCAACAGGTGTTCCTCACCGGACGCACGACGCACGCGAGGTTGGGGAAGGTAGCTGCCTTCAGCGGCCTTCCGACCCGAGCGGCGGCCGCCCAGCATCCAGCCTTCCTCGATGGCGGGCGCCGGCTTGAAGCGGAATCCCTCCACGAAGCGGCGCGCGGCCGGAACGGCCTGGAGGCCCCGAAGTACGGTGTCACGTACCCAGGCCATGGGTGTGCTACGCGCGGTGAACACGGAGCTCAGCCGCGCGGTGGCCTCGAGCAAGGCGCGCACGTGAGGGCGGCGCTCCACGGCGTAGGTGTCCAGCAGCGCCTCGGGGGCGCGGCCCTGGAGGACCCACGCCAGCTTCCACGCGAGGTTCGCCGCGTCGCGCAGCCCGGACACCAGACCCTGACCCATGAAGGGCGGCAACAGGTGGGCCGCGTCTCCCGCCAGGAAGGTGCGGCCCACGCGCCAGCGCTGCGCCACCTCCGAATGAAAGCTGTAGAGCTGCGCTCGCTCCACCGTCACCCGGTCTGGATTCACATAAGGCCCAATCAGGCGGCGAATCGTGCCGGGCTGCGTCATCTCCTCGCCCGTCTCGCCCAGGCGCAGTCGGAACTCCCAGCGGAACCGCCCCACGGGACCACGCCCGACGAAGCCGGGGCGGACCGGGTCGCAGACGACATGACATTCGACGGGGGCGTCTTCCTCCGCCACGGTGCCGGAGATGGCAATCCACGGCTCCTGGCCGCCGCGGCCTTCCATGGGGATGCCCAGCAGCGCGCGCACCGTGCTCCGCCCACCGTCACAGGCCACCAGGTAGCGGGCGCGCACCCCATGCCGGACTCCGGACGTGCGGTATCGGACGGTGACGCCCGCGCCGTCCTGTTCCAGTGATTCCACCTCGGTGCCCGTGCGCAGCTCGGCGGCTGGGAAGCGTGAGAGGCCCTCGCGCAGCGCCTTCTCCAGGAGCGGCTGGTGGAAGAACCAGATGGGCGCGTGGCCGTAGCCGAAGTCCACCTGGCCCAGGTGGACCTGGGCAATGGGTTGGCCGCCCACGCCGGTGAAGGTGACGTGGCGGCCCTGGCGCAGGTCGGGCTTCAGCGCGTCGAGCAGCCCCGCGGCCTGGTAGATGCGCAGGGCCTCGTCGTCACAGGAGAAGGCCCGGGGTTGGCCATGCGGCGCGGCCTCCCGTTCGAGGACGAGCACGCGCACGCCCTGGAGTCCCAGGAGGTTGGCGGTGAGTACACCCACCGGCCCGCCTCCCGCGATGACCACATCCACCTCCTCGATGTCGGCCGACATGGACTTCCCCCCGGAAGCAGGTCCGCTGCAGGGAGAAGTCTAACGTCCTTGGCCCCCCGCAGGGAGGATGGGCGAGGATTCGCGGTAGATGCGAAGCGAGTCCGCCACGCTGTGGCGGTATTCGAAGCCCGTGGCGTCCAGGAAGCGGCGGTTGTCCACGACAATGGGGAAGCGCAGGTGGTCCAGCGCGCCCATCGACAGGCGGGGGAGGCCGGCCCGGCCCAGCAGCATCGATAGCAGCGGCGCGGGCAAAGGCACCGCCTTGCGCCCTGTCTCCCGGACGATGACGGACAGCGGAATCGGCGGAGGGCCCGCCACGTTGAAGAGGCCCCGGACCTGCTTCTCCAGCGCCAGCGTCAACGCCGTCACCACGTCTTCCTCCTGGAGGACGTGGAACAGGGGGTCGTACCCGAGCACCAGCGGCACGCGACGGCCCTTGAGGAAGGAGGACAGCGTGCCGGTGCCGGGAGCCCCCAGGGTGTAGGGCAGCCGCAGCACGGCCGTCGTCATCTTCGGCAGGCGCCACAGCGCGGTGGCCGCGTACAGGTCGGCGGCCACCAGGTCCGCCAGCTCCGGAATGGCCTCCAGCGCGCGAGGCGGCTCGTCCTCGGAGTGGTACAGCGGCGAGTCCGGCGCCGCGCCGTAGAAGGTGTGCCGCCCCACGAAGAGCATCTGCTTCACGCCATGGGCCGCGCAGTGGTCGAACACCGCCTTGGTACCGTCCAGGTTGATGCGCCCGCGCTCCTTGCCCGGCACCGTGAAGGCGGTGACGGTGGCCATGTGCACCACGGCTTCGGGACGCCACCGGCGGAAGACGTCCTCCGCGGCGCGCTTGCGCACATCGCCCCGGTAGACCTGGATGCCGGCCTCGTTGGCCTCGGCCCAGGGGCGGGTGTCGATGCCCGCCACCTGATGCCCGCGCGCGTGCAGGTGCAGCGCGAGCTGGCGGGCAATGCCTCCGGAGATGCCTGGAATCAGCACCCTCATGGCAGCAGGTTCCTTCCAATCCGCCGGCTGTGCCGCTGCGCGCGGCCGCGCTCGATGAGCCCCGCGATGCGCTGCTTCACCTTCTCCACATAGCCCTCGATGACGTGGTCCTCTTCGTCCCCCGTGCCCTGGAAGACGAGCGGCTCGCCGTAATGGATTTCCAACTGCACCGGCAACGGCAGCGGCAACAGGTAGGGCGTCAACGGGACGTAGGGCACGCCGAGCAGCTTCCCCAGCGTGTACGCGTTGAACACCGTGGGGACGGCCGAACCGCCGCCCAGGAACGCGAAGGGGATGATGGGCGAGCGCGTCTGCAACGCCAGGCGGACGAACCCGGTGCCGAAGTCCACCAGCGAGTAGCGCTCGTTGTAGAGCTTGGCCGTGCCGCGCGCGCCCTCAGGGAAGATCATCAGCAGCCGGTCATCCTCCAGCAGCCGCTTGGCGTGCTCGGGCAGCCCGATGAACTGGCCGGTGCGGCTGGCCCACAGCGAGGACACGGGGAAGTTGTGGAGGAAGCGCTCCACCATGCCCTGCGCCAGCCGGGGCGGGTCCATCTCCAACATCGTGGACGTCAGCACCATGGCCCCGTCCACCGCCACGCCGCCGGAGTGGTTGCCCACCAGCATTCCGCGGCCCCGCGGGGGGATGTGCTCCACCCCATAACAGCGCACGCGGAAGTAGTAGCGGTAGATGGCGCCAAAGACGCGCAGCGCATGTTTCACGTGAGACTTGGAGATGCCGTACGGGTCGACGCCGTATTCGTTGAAAGGCAGTTCCAGCCGGTTCACCCGGGCTTCCAATGAGTCGGTCAGGGCCACGGGGGCACCGTACCACCCCGACGTGCCCAGCCCCGCCGCTTTCCACACCGGGTTCGTTGGGCACCCGCCGGGTGTTGAGCGATACTCGCCCGCGCGCCCCCCAGCCCCCCATCCATGACACATCAGGACGAGCTCGCCATCGAGGTGAAGGGATTGGTCAAACGTTTCGGCGACGTCACCGCCGTGGACGGAATCGACCTGGACATCCGCCGTGGCGAGTGCGTGGGCCTCCTGGGCCCCAACGGCGCGGGCAAGACGACGACCGTGGAAATCCTCGAGGGCCTCCAGACGGCCACCTCGGGGGAGGTGCGGCTCCTGGGTTTGCGCTGGGAGACGGACGCGCCGGTGCTGCGGGAGCGCATTGGCATGACGCTCCAGGAGACGCGGCTGGTGGACCAGCTCACGGTGGAGGAGATGGTGCGTTTGTTCACCTCCTTCTACCCACGCCCCCTGGAGGTCGAGGCGCTCATCGGGCTGGTGCAACTGGGCGAGAAGCGCCATGCCCGGGTGGGCAAGCTGTCCGGCGGCCAGAAGCAGCGGCTGGCCTTGGCGCTGGGGCTGGCGGGCGACCCGGACGTGCTCTTCCTGGACGAGCCCACCACCGGGTTGGATCCCCAGTCGCGCCGCGCCTTGTGGGACGTGGTGGCGCAGCTCAAGGCGCGCGGGCGCACCGTGGTGTTGACCACGCATTACATGGATGAGGCCGAGGTGCTGTGCGACCGGCTGGTCATCATCGACCGGGGCCGGGTGATTGCGCGCGGGACGCCGCGGGACATCATCACCTCGCTGGGCGCGGAGCAGGTCATCGAGCTGGAGGCGGAGCCTTCGCCGGACCTGGAGCGGTTGCGCCCGCTGCCGTCGGTGGTGGCCGCCCAGCGGCACGCCGGCCGCATCACCCTGCGGGTGCGGGAGCTGCACCTGGCGCTGCCGGAGGTGCTGCGCGAGGTGGCGGCGGGGGGCGGCCAGTTGCTGCACCTGTCCACCCGGCGCCCCACGCTGGATGATGTCTTCATCGACATGACGGGCCGCTCCCTGCGCGAGTCCGCGGAAGAGAAGGCGGCCTGATGAACGCCCTGGGCCAGTTGGTGTTGATGCGGCTGCGCATGTTGATGCGGCAGCCGGAGGTGCTGTTCTGGACGTTCGTCTTCCCCGTCGTCACCACGCTGTTCCTGGGGCTGGCGTTCCGGAATGACTCCCTGGGCCCGGTGCGTGTGGCCGTGGCGGAGGGGCCGGGCGCACCGGCGCTGATGGCGAAGCTGGAGGGCGTGCCGGAGCTGTCGGCCGAGGTCGCGGACGAAGCATCCGCCCGGCGGCGGCTGGCGCGCGGGCAGCTCTCCCTGGTGCTGCTGCCGGGCGCGGTGCCCGAGGCGCTGGTGGACCCCAGCCAGGCGGAGGGCCGCACCGCGCGGCTCCTGGTGGAGCAGGCGCTCGCCGCGCCGGAAGACGCCGCGCGTCCCGCCGTGGTGAAGGCCACGCCGGTGTCGGAGCCGGGAAACCGCTACGTCGACTTCCTCATCCCCGGCCTGCTGGGCATGTCGTTGATGTCCAGCAGCCTGTGGGTGGTGGCGGGCTCGCTGGTGGCGATGCGCGGAGGCAAGCTGCTGAAGCGGCTGGCCGCGACGCCCATGCGGCGCTCCCAGTTCTTCCTGTCCTACATGCTGGCGCGCGCGGGGTTCGCGCTGGCGGAGGTCGTCTTCTTCTGTGCCTTCGCGCGCTGGCTCTTCGGCGTGCCGATGTTCGGCAGCTACTTCACGTTGACGCTGGTGGGGCTCGCGGGGGCGCTGTGCTTCGCCGCGCTCGGCGTGCTGGTGGCCAGCCGGGCGCGGACGGAGGAGGCGGTGGGCGGGCTCGTCAACCTCGTCTCGCTGCCGATGATGTTCGTCTCCGGCGTCTTTTTCGCGTCCGGGAACTTCCCCTCTTGGTTGCAGCCGGTCATCCGTGCCTTGCCGCTCACGGCCATCAATGACTCGCTGCGGGCCGTCATGCTGGAGGGCGCGGGCCTGGCTTCACTGGGTGCGCCCATGTTGGTGCTGGCCGCGTGGACCGTGGTGCCACTGCTGCTGGCCCTTCGTTGGTTCCGCTGGACGTAAAGGAGCGCTGCTTCGTGTCACAGCCCGTTTCCGCGCCGTCCCCCGCCTTCGTTCAGCAGCTCAACTTCCACGCGCGAGACGCCAGCAACGAAGCGGCGGCACTCCAGGCCGCCTTCGCGCTCGGCCTCTTCGGACACCTTCCGGAGACGGGCTCGGACGAGCCGGTGCCCTTGGAGGTGCTCGCGAAGCGGGTGGGCGGCACGTGGCGAGGGACGCGCTCCGTCGTCGAGCCGCTGGTCGCGTTGGGCTTCGTCCACCTGGAGGGGGGGCGGGGGTATTCGCTGCCCGCGTCGACCGCGGCCTTTCTCCGGGATGAGGCGTTCATTGCCGGGCTGCGAGAGGCGCGGCGGTGGTGGCATCCGCTGGCGCTGCTGTCCCAGGCCGTGCGCGGTGGAGGCCCCGTGGAGTGGGGCGGGGAGTCGTGGGACGTGCTCGGGTGGTACCGCGCGCTGTTCCTGTCGCCCGCGCCATCCACCCCGAGCGCCGAGGCCCGGGACTTCCATGACCGCTTCGCCCGCAACCCCGCGCGCACGCTGGCGTTGGTGACGGCCGCGGAGCTGGACGTGCTGGTGAAGCTGGTGCGCGGGCCTGTGCCGTTGGACGTGCTGGCGCGGGAGGTGGGTGTGCCGGCGGAGGCGCTGGAGGTGTTGCTGGGCGCGCTGGCGGCGATGGGCATCGTCCAGGCACAGGAGACAGGCTGGGGCTTCACGGAGGCCGCGGGCCGGGCGCTGGACGCACAGAGCCTTCCGTACTTCCAGCGAGCGCTGCCGGCGACCATGGCCTACTGGGATGCGCTGGGGCACCTGGATGAGGCGGTGCGCGAGCAGCGCTTCCGGCTGGACCTGCGTGACCCGGAGACGGCGCGGCGCATCTACCAGGAGAACGCTTCACGCATCTCCAGCATCTTCGCCTCGCACCTGCGGCTGAGCCGGCAGGCCGCGACGCTGGTGCGGTCGATGCGGCCATTGGCACAGGCGCGCGTGTTGGACGTCGGCACGGGCTCGGGCGTGTGGGGCGCGGCCTTCGGGTTGGCGGACCCCACCACGCATGTCACGTACCTGGATTCGCCGCACGTGCTGGACGCGGTGCGCCCCCACCTGGCGAAGCTGAAGCTGGAGGCCCGTTCCGAGCTGTGGGCGGGGGACTGCCTCTCGGTGGACTACGGCGAGTCCCGCTACGACGTCATCCTGCTGCCGCAAATCATCCCCGCGCTGCCGCCCTCGGAGCTCCCGAGCTTCTTCGCTCGGCTGGCTCGGGCGCTGCGTCCCGGCGGGCTGCTGCTCATCTCCGGCTACCTGCTGACGGACCGGCGCGACGGCCCGCTGGACGCGCTCTACTTCGCGCTGCGCCGGTACGTGACGAACGAGGGGGACGTGCTGTCCCTGCCGGAGTTCCGCGCGCTGCTGGGGCCGGTGGGCCTCACGGACGCCCGCGGCTTCGACATGCCCATTCAGCAGGTCGTCATCGCTCATCGGGGGGACGTCGCGTGGCCGGACGTCGCCCCCTCCGCCTGATTCCTTTTTGGGAGCATCATGGAACCGCTGCGCACCTTCTTCATGGAGGACTACCTGGAGGGCTCGCGCTTCACCGCGCGCTTCAACCTGGGGGAGTCCGGTGGACGCCCCGTCACCGTGGGCGAGCTGCTTCTTGGCTCGGGCGTCAGCGCCGAGCGCGCCGCCGAGGTGTTCCTCTCCACGCCCTTGAATGACAGCCCCAACTGGGGCCGCGCGGACCTGCGCGACGCGGTGGCGGCCATTCACCCGGGCGCCACGCGGGACAACGTCCTCATCACCACCGGCACCAGCGAGGCGTTGCTGCTGCTGTTCCGCCAGCTCCGCCCGCGCAAGGTGGCCCTGGCGTGGCCGGCGTTCCAGCTCCTCTACGAACTGCCCCAGCGGCAGGGTGCGGAGGTGGTGCGGTTGCCTGTGAAATGGGACGCGAACGGCGTGCCGTCCGTGGACGCGAACCTGTGGCTGGAGCGGCTTGAGCGCGAGCAGCCCGACACCGTCATCATCAACAACCCGCACAATCCCACCGGCCTGGTGCTGACGGCGGAACTGCTGTCGGCGGTGGAGCGCTGGGCGGAGCGGACGGGCGCCACGGTGGTGGGGGACGAGCACTACCGCTTCCTGTCCTCGGAGACGTCCGTGCTGGGCGCGTCCGTGTACCGGCCGGGCTCGCGGCACTTCGTCACCGGCTCCTTCATCAAGTGCCTGGGCTGCCCGGGGCTGCGCATCGGCTGGACGGTGGGCGACACGGCCATGCTGTCGCGGATGCAGAACGAGAAGAACTACACGACGCACACCGTGAATCCGGTGACGGAGTGGGTGGCGCGCGAGGTGCTGCGGGATTTGGAGAGTCCGGCGCTACGCCGCGCTCGGGAGGACTGGCTGCGCAATCGCGCCACGCTCTCTGCCTTCCTGGCGCGCTCGCGCGGTGTCTATGGCGTCGCGCCCCAGGGCGGGCTCGTCACCTGCATCGGCCTGCGGGAGGCTCGGGACGACGCCAGCGCGGAGGCGCTGCTCAAGGCGCTGTCGGACGCGGGGGTGTTCGTCCTGCCGTTGAGCGCCATGGAGGCGGGCTCGCCGGACGGAACGCATCCGCTGGAGCGCGGGCACGGTTTCCGATTGGGGCTGGGCATCGCGCCGGAGCGCTTCTCCGAGGCACTGGACGCCATCGAGCGCGCCACCGCGCGCTGAGCGCCTGCGCTACCGCGTCAGGGACGAGAAGGCATGCTCGCGCGCGGCATAGTCCGCGTCGCGCAGCAGCAGTTGATGCACGCGCCCCTGGAAGGGCGTGGGCACCGCGGGGAAGAGGTGGTGCGTGAGGTGGTACTCGTCGTTGCGCGGGAAGACGAGCCGGTTGAGCCAGCCCCACGCGAAGACGTGATTGCGGGAGCGGTGGAACTCGTCCGCGGAGGCGATGATGCCCGCGTGGTCCACCGCGTCCGACCAGTAGCGGATGACCTGGTAGGCGACGAAGTAGGGGATGACGTAGGCGCGCAGGAACACGTCCCACCCCACGACGAAGTGCGCCGCGGCGAGCAGGCCGCCGATGAAGCTCCAGCGCAGCAGCGTCACCCAGACCGGGTCCTCGCGGTGGAACAACACCGGGCGGATGAAGGCGGGCAGGTGGATGAGCAGCAGGGGACGCAGCAGGTGTGACTTCACGAAAGGCCGGTCCGGGTCCGCGAAGCCGAAGCGGCGGCGCGGCTGGAAGTCCAAGTCCTTCTCCGCGTCACCCAGGTGGAGATGGTGGCTGAAGTGGTCCCTGCGGTACGGGTCCAGCGCCGTCAGGTCAATCACCGCCAGCAGGTGCCCCAGGTTCCGGTTGTGGCGCTTGCCGCGCACGAGCATGCCGTGGCACGCCTCATGGAGCATGTTGCCCACCGCGCGAAAGCGCGTCGCGATGAGGAAGGCCATCAGCGGGTACAAGAGCCAGGCGGCGCGTGGCGCGTGTGGCAGCAGCAGCTCGAAGGCCGCCGCGACGACCACGGCCAGGCCCAGGTGCAGCGCCAGGTGGGCCAACGCTCCGGGCACGGAATGCGCGTGGTAGCCGAGCGCGGCGACCTCACGCGCGTATTCGGAGCGGAGCCTCGCGGCGACAGACGTCGGGCGCACGCCACGCACGGGCCGGGCGGCCGGGGACGGCAGGGCGTCGCTGTCCTCCTGCGGCGCGGCGCTCACGGAAGACCTTTCGGGGCGAGGGGGGCGGACGGGGTGAACGCTAACCGGGCACCATCCCCCGGGCAAGGCGAGGGGCTGGAGATGTATCGCGCTGTGTCAGATGTATCGCGCTGTGTCAGACAGAAGCCGGCCGGAGCGGTGGGGCCAGCGCGGTGGGCAGGGCCACGCCGTCTCGCGCGGCGAACACCAGTTCCTGGGTCGGCAGGGGGATGCAGACGGACGTGGTGAGGCCCACGTCCGCGAGCAGCTTCGCGTACTCGGACGCGGACAGCAGGTCACCCTCGTTCGTCATGAAGCGACGGAAGCCGAAGTAGAGGTGGTCCAGGGGGCCGTCGCGGCGCTCGTTGAGCACGTACTCGGCGATGACGAGGATGCCGTCCGGACGCAGTGCCCGGGCCACGCGCGCGAAGATGTCTGGGACGTCCTTCGGGCTCAGCACGTTGAGCACCTGGGGGAGGATGATGACGTCGAAGTCCGCGGCGCCGAAGTCCTGGGTGAAGAGGTTCCCTGGCCAGAAGCGCGCCCGGTCCGCGACCTCCAGCTTCGCGACGTTGCGGCGCACCTGCTCCAGCACGATGGCCTGGTCAAAGTACGTGACGTGTGTGGAGGACGACGTGCGCGCGAAGGCCGCGCCCCACACGCCCGAGCCGGTGCCGATGTCCAGCACCGCGGCGCCCTCCAGTGGACGCACGCCCGCGAGCGTGGCTGCGGCGCGGCGGCTGAGTTGGAAATGGGTGGCGAACACGGCGGTGATTTGCTGGGAGTTGTCCGCGTAGAAGCGCCCGCTCACCTCGGGGTCCTTCAGGTCGAGCACGTAGCGCTCGTGGCGCACCGTCTCGTCCAGGCGTCCGAGGGCCTCCCAGTACCGCGCGGACACGGACAGCGAGCGCACCAGGTAGGCCAGGGCCTTTCCTTCCAGCAGTGTCTTCGCATCAGGTGTCAGCGCCCACCCATCCTCCTGACGCCGCGTCATTCCCAGTACGGCCAGCGCTTCCAGCAGCACCCCGGGGGCACGCGTGGATGTGGACTCGCCCAGCGCCTGCTCCGTGCGGACGTCCTCGGCGAGCGCCGCCAACAACCCGCTCTGTCCCGCGGCCAGGAGAACCTGGGTACGCAGGCCGCTGCGGGTGAAGCGGTCGAAGAAGTCCTCGTGCGCGGGAGTGGCGAATGGCGTGGGCGCCACCAGTCGCTCGCGGAGGTGGCTGAGGACGTCCCAGCGCTGTCCCTCGAAGTCCACCGGCTCGCCGGACTTCACGGCGTCGGTCAGCAGCCCCATGGGGCCCCACCAGGGGAGCTCGGCTTGAAGCCGCTGGCGGAAGGCCGCGTCGCCCAGGAGGGTGGCGGTGTGGGGTGCGAGGCTGAAGCGGCGCGCGTCGTCCATGCGGACGAAGTCCAGGCACACCAGCAACTCCAGCAGTGAGCGGAGTCCTCGCGCGGAACAGCCGAGCCGCTCCGCCAGCGTCTCCACCGGCAGTGGTTCGCCACTGCCCTCCACGGTGAGTGAGTCGAAGAGTCCCACCCGGAGCGCTGTCTGGAAGAGGGCGGACTCGTTGGAGGCGTTGCGCGCCCAGAAGTGGAGTGACTGTGCGAGGGAGACGGGCTCGTGGGGGGCGGCCATGAGCCCGCAGCTTGTTCCCACCCGTCCTCCGGGTGCAACCCGGCTCCCTCTCGGCAGGGCCGGGAGTGGCTCTGATACGCTTGAGACATGGAATCACGCGCGTCGATGGTGCAACTCGTTGAGGAGTTCTTGCGTGCGGAAGCGCGCGTCCGTGAAGTCTGGGTGTCACCCGAAGTGGCCTGGGTGGTGCCTCGGCGCGCGGTGCGAGCGGCCGAACTGGACGCACTGCTTCACGAGCACCTGGGGCCGGATGTGCCCGCCGTGGCGCTGGTGGATGCGCTGCCCCGGCTCGATTCCGGCGACGTGGATGCGGCGGCGCTGCGCCAGGGCATGCCGCCCGTGCCCGCGAGGCTTCAGGCCCTGGAGGACGCGCTCCGGCAACAGGGCATCGAGGCGGTGGCGCTCGTGGGGGCCCGGCGGGACGAGGAGGTCCACACGCCGCTGGACGCCTTGCTTCCCGCCGCACTGCGACTGAAGGCGGGTGGCGTGGCGCCCGTGTCTTCGGCCCCGGTTCCGGCGCGGATGGACGCGGGAGGCCGGCCTTCCGTCATCGATTCAGGGGCGCGTCGCAGGCCTGAAGGCGCGCCACGGACGCTCGTCGAGCTGCTCCAGCAGGCCGTGGCGCACGCTCCCGGTCATGTCATCACCTTCATCGACGTACAGGGGCAGCGGGAGACGCTGACGTTCGCCGCGCTTTGGGACGAGGCGCTCCGGCTGTGGGGCGGTCTGCGGGCGCGGGGCGCGAAGGCGGGTGACAGGGTGATGCTCGCGATGGAGCGCCCGGGCGACTTCGTGCGTGGCTTCTGGGCCTGCACGCTCGGCGGCGTGGTGCCGGTACCGCTGGCGCTGCCCGCGTCGCTGGAACGCTCGCAGCCTGGCGTCGCGCGGCTCATCTCGGTGTCGGAGCGGCTGGGGACACCGTGGCTGCTCACGGAGGCGAGGGCCACGGCGCCGCTGTCGGAGGCGGGGCTGCGCGCCCTGTCGCTGCAATCCCTGTCGGGCGCGGAGCCGGGGCTCCTCGCGGCCGTGGACCCGGAGGCGCCCGCCATCCTCTCCTTCACGTCTGGGAGCACCGGACGTCCCAAGGGCGTGGTGCTGAAGCACGCCAACCTGATGGCGATGGGCGAGGGGATGGTGGCCGGCGGTTGGTACCTGCCTGGGGACTTGGGCGTGAGCTGGATGCCCTTGGACCACGTGGCGGGGACGAGCTACCCCCACCTGCTCGCGCTGCGTACCCGCACGCCCCATGTGCTGGTGGCGCGCGACTACGTCCTGGCGGACGTGCTCCGCTGGCTGGATTTGCTCTCGGAGTTCGGTGGGACGATGAGCTGGGCCCCCAACTTCGCCTACGGCCTGGTGGCGGACCGGCTGGAGCGCGAGGAGCGTCGCGCGTGGCGGCTGGAGCAGGTGCGCGTGCTGGCCTGTGCTGGAGAGTCCGTGTTGCCCGCGACGCTTCGGCGCTTCTCCGAGCCCCTGCGCGGCAGCGGACTGCGCGAGGATGCGATGTGCCCGGGCTGGGGCATGGCGGAGACGTCGTCCTACTTCTCGATGACGCGGGGCGTGCGGACCCATCCCGTGGAAGCGGCGACGGAACTGGGACCGCCTCCGGTGGGCGCGGCCCTGCGTGTGGTGGACGACGCCGACGCGGTGGTTCCCGAAGGTCAGGTCGGCCACCTGCAGGCCCGGGGTGCGCAGGTGCTGTCCGGCTACCTGGATGACGCGGAACTCAACGCGCGCTCCTTCACAGCCGATGGTTGGTTTCGCACCGGGGACATGGCCGTGATTCAGGACGGACAGATGTCCATCGCGGGGCGCCAGAAGGAGGTCCTCATCCTCCACGGCAACAACGTCTACCCGCAGGACATCGAGGAGGTGGTGGAGTCGGTGCCTGGCGTGCTGCCGTCGTACACCGTGGCCTGCCCGACGCGGAGCGGTACGGCACAGACGGATGAACTGGCTGTCTGCTTCGTGCCTACGCCGGATGCGCCGCCGCTGGCGGAGTTGCTGCGGAGCATCCGGGAAAAGGTGGGCCGGGTGCTCGGCTTCCATGTCGCGCACCTGTTGCCCCTGGCGCGCCAGCAGGTGCCGCGCACGGAGCTGGGGAAGCGGGGCCGCACCGAAGTGCGGCGCCGTTTCGAGGCGGGTGAGCTGGGGGCCGAGTACCACCGCGCGCTGAGCGTCCTGGGCGGACCCGCCACGATGCCGCCGTGCCTGGCGGTGTCCCGGTGGGAGCCTCGGCCGCTGGCGTCCAGGTCCGGAGCACGCGGTGCAATGGTCGTCATCGCGGACGAAGCCTTCGCCGAGGCATTGCGCGAACAGGCCGACGGCCGCGAGGTGGTGCGGGTGGCGCCGGAGGCGAGCGGTGAACTCGTTCGTGCCATGGAGGCCCTTGCGGAGCGCCGTGTGCCTTGTGGCGACGTGGTGGTGCTGCTGCCGGAGGCGCAGGAGACGCCTGCGGTCCGTGAGTCTTTGCTTCGCGGGGAGATGACGGCTGCGGATGCGCGCTTCCAGGACGCTGCCTCCAGCGCGCCTGGCGGAGGCGTGTCCGGGGGCGTTGCAGCACCTGCCCAGGGCACGGCCTCGGACGGCGCGATGCAAGCGGCGGTGGCCTCTCGCATGGCGCCACTGCTTCATGCGCTCCAGTCCCTGTCCAAGCGAGACGAGGACGCTCCGGTCGTGCGCGTGCTCGCGGTGCTTCCGGAGTCGGGAGGGGACGACGCGGCTTCGCTGGCCGCCTTGCTGACGCCGGGCCTGCTCTGGACCGCCGTGGCGGAGGTTCCGGGGCTGGAAGCGCGGGTGGCATGGACGCCTCCGGACGCATCCGCCACTGCCCATGCTGTTGCCCGCGAACTCGCCTCCCAGGATGCCGCGCGCGAGGTGGCGTGGCGGGAAGGCACGCGGTGGGAGCGCGTCTTCACCCCATGGATGCCGCCACCGCTCGCGGCACCCCAGCGCCTCAAGCGGGAAGGGCTCTACCTGGTAACAGGCGCGCTCGGTGGCCTGGGACGTGAATGGGCACGTCAGCTGCGGCAGGGCCTGGACGCCCGGCTGCTGCTCGTGGGGCGGCGCCCTCATGGTCCCGAGGCAAGGGCGCTGGAGTCCGAGCTGGGCACCGCGAAGTATGTCTCCGTGGACGTCACGAACGAGGTCGCGCTTCGGAATGCCGTGCGCGACGCGGAGGCGCACTTCGGTCAGTCGCTCGACGGCGCCTTCCACTTCGCGGGCACGCTGACGCCCGTCGCGTTGGAGTACGAGACGCCGGAGACACTGGTACAAGGCGCCGCCGCACATGCACTGGGCGCGAGGGCCATCGCGACAGTCTTGAAGGACAGGCCCCAAGCCGTCTGCGTCTTCGCGGCGTCGTTGATGGGAACGCTGGGTGCGGGCCGCCACGCGGCCTACTGCGCCGGCACGGCCTTCCTCGAACGGTTCGCCGAGCGGCTGACCGCACAGGGCCGCCACGCGGTGGCGGTATCGCTGAGCCAGGTGCGGGAGACGGGGCTCGCGCGCTCACTGGGGGCCGCGCCGCCGGGCTACCGGGTGCTGGAGCCATCCCAGGCCCTGGCCTCCGTGGCCTTGGCGGTGGAGCACGCGCCCGCGCACCTGCTGTCAGGCGTGGTGGGGGCGGCCTGGCCCTGGCGTCAGGCGGGATTGGGCGAGGGGCAGAGCCTGGACACGGCCCATGTCTTCCTGGTGCAGCGGCCGGGAGACGTCCCGCCCGTGGGACTCTCCGACGCGGTGCTTCATCCCCTGCCGGAATGGCCCCGCCGAGCGGGCGGCGCGGTGGACCGTGATGCCCTGGCCGCCGACCTCTCCGGGGTGGGTGACGGAGCCGCCGCCGGGCCATTCGAGACGGTGGTGATGGACGCCTTCCACGAGGTCCTCGGAGCCCAGGGCGTGGGCGTCGGTTCTGACTTCTTCACGCTGGGCGGCAGCTCGCTCCAGGCCACCCGGGTGGTGGCGCGCATCAACGAGCGCACCGGCCTGCAACTGCGCGAGGTGGCCCTGTTCGAGCACCCCACGGCCACGGCGCTGGCGGAGCACGTGAGGCGCGTGGTGGACCTGACGCAGTTGGACATCTCGGTGCTCAGCGACGCGCAGGTGGACCTGCTCCTGCGCGTGTTGGAGCCCACGTGAGCGAGAGGCGGTAGTCCCTCCGCCCCGTCCGTTGTAGCGTCCAACGACCCGGGCACCTGTCTTGCCCGGGCATGGCACCGGACCGAGGAGTCTGCGTGACGCTGTGGTCGCTCACCGTTCAAAGTGTGCTGGCCCGCCCCCGAAGCTGGGTGGTGGGGCTGCTGGCGGCAGGCGCGGCGGCGCTGCTGACGCCGGGCGTGTCGTTGATGGGCAGCATCCATGACGGCACGCGGCGAAGCCTCATCGAGAGCGGCGCGGGGGACCTCCAGGTCTACGCCGCCGCCTCCACGGGAACGCCCCAGGTGGTGGTGGGGCCAGGGGGCGTCCCGGACCTGCAACCCATTCCGGACTACGGCGCACTGGAGCCCCGGCTGCGCGACCTCCCGGGCATCCAGGAGGTGGTGCCGCTGGAGCTGGGGATGGGCGCCGTGTTCCGTGGCAACGCCCTGGATGAAAAGCTGGCGGTGTTGCGCGAGGCGGCGCGGGCGCCGGCCTCCGAGGAGCGGGACGCACGGCTGCGCCGTCTGGGCGAGGACCTGCGGCTGACGCTGGCGCGGGTGGCGCGCAACGCGGATCGCCGGAGCGAGGCCTTCGCGGAAGAGCCCGCCTTCGCGGATGACCTGCGCGTGCTGCGGGACGCGGCCGAGCCCGCCTTCTGGGAGCGGCTCACCGAGGATCCACAGGGCCTGCTGGAGGTGTTGGAGAACCGCGTGGCGCGGCAAGCGGGCGAGGGTGAAGAGCTTCCGGTGGACTACCTGGGCACGGACGTGGCGCGGTTCGCCCGGGCCTTCCCGCGCTTCGAGCTCGTCTCCGGGCAGCTTCCTCCGCCAGGGACGCGGGGCCTCGTCATGGGGCACGCGACGTACGAGCAGCACTTCAAGCACCCCATCGCCGTGCGCATGGACACGCTGCGCCGCGAGCGCGAGCGGGGCCTCACGTTGGCGGAGGACGAGCAGCTGCGCACGCTGGTGGAGCGCAACGTCGCGGAGGTGCCGGACCTGGTGGCGCGCCTGGACATCGAGCGCGCCACGGTGCTCCAGGCCGGACTGGCCCGCGTGCTGGGCGAGCCGGGTGAACTGGAGGCCCTGCTGGCGCGCTTCCTCTCGGTGGACGACGGCAACTTCGACACCCGCTTCGGACAGTTCTACGGGGAGCTGGCGCCCTCGCTGCCGCTGTACCGGCTCAAGCCCGGGGACGTGCTGTCACTGAAGACGCCGCTGGAGAGTGGCACCGCCGTGCCAGTGCGAGTCTTCGGCACCTTCCGCTTCCGGGGCCTGGGTGGCGACGACGGCCGGGTCAACACCATGAGCGTGGTGGACCTCGTCACGGCGCGGCACCTGTCTGGCCGCTTCACCCAGGCACAGCAGGACGAGGCGCGGGCGCTGTTCGAGACCTTTGGCATGGAAGGGGAGGCCATGGCGCCCCCCGAGTCCCTGGACGCCTTCCATCCACCCGACATCGTGGACGCGGAGGCGCAGACGGCGCACACCGAACAGGCTCCTGTTTTCGAGCGTGCTCGGGCCCTGCCGGAGACCTTCTCCGAGGACGAGCTCTCACGCGGAACGGTGTTGCAGGCTGCGGTGGTGCTGGCGCCCGGCGCCTCCGCCGAGGACGTCGCGGCCCGCATGCGCGCGCTGCCCGGTGGTGAAGCCCTGGCCACGGTGGGTTGGCAGGAGGCGGGTGGGCTGCTGGGCGGTCTGGTGGTGATGCTCCAGGCGGTGATGCTGCTCTTCGCGCTGTTGATGTCCTCCTTCGTCGCGCTGGTCGCCGCTGGAACGCTGCTGCTGCTGGCGCGGGAACGCGTGGCGGAGGTCGGCACACTGCGCGCGGTAGGAATGCAACGTCGCGAGGTCTTCACCTCGCTGCTGCTGGAAGGGTCGCTGCTGGGCGGTATCGGCAGCGTGCTGGGCGCGGTGCTGGGCGCGGCGCTGCTGTGGCTTGCGACCGGAGATGGCGTGGCGGTGGAAGATGGCTCCCTGCAGTTCTTCCTGGGCGGCCCGGTGCTGCGCCCGGAGGTGGCGCTGGGCGGAACCGTGGCCGTGGTGGTGGCGGTGACGGCCGTGGTGCTGCTGGCGACACTGGTACCGGCCTGGCGAGGCAGCGCGGTGGCGCCCATCGAAGCCATGCGGAAGGGCGAGGGCTGAACCGATGCGCGCACTTCTCCAGATTGCCTTCCGAAATCTCCTGGCCCACCGTGAGCGGGGTCTGTTGTTGCTCATCGTGCTCGCGGGCGCCAGCGCCGTGCTGGTGGGCGTGATGTCCGTGAGCGCGGGCGTGGCCCGGGCGCAGCGCGAGGCGGTGCGGACCTTCCTCGCGGGCGACCTCAACGTCGGGGGCTACTTCAAGGAGCATCCCGACTCCATCTTCCCCGTGGTGGGCGACACCTCGCGGGTTCGCTCCGTCCTCCAGCCGCACGTGCCCGCGGAGTGCACGGTGCGCGAGCGAGGCCGGGGCTCGGCCACCGCGGGCGCGGGACGGCACCGCGTGCGCTCGTACCTGATGAGCCTGGATGTCGCGGCCGAGGGCGACGCGGGCTTCCGGGTGCGCACCGGCTCCCTGGAAGCCCTCGCGAAGCCACGCACGGTGGCGCTTTCCACGTCGCTGGCGGAGCGGCTCCAGGTGGAGGTGGGTGAGCTGGCCACGCTCTTCGTGCAGATGCCGGGCGGCAAGCGCAACGCGGTGGACGTGGAGGTGGTGGCCCTGCTGGAGCGCGCGGGTGTCCTGGGCGAGTCCGCGGGGTTGCTGGTGTCCAACGCGATGCTGCGAGAGCTGTATGGCTTCCGTCCGGACTCGGCCAGCGTGATTCAGCTCCTCTGCGGTGACGGCACGGAGCTGGAACCCCTGGCGGGAACGCTGCGTGGCGCGCTCCAGAAGGCCGGCTATGAGGTGCTGCCGCCCGCGCACGAGGCCTACGGCGACAAGCTGGGGCCCCTGCTGCGCGAGGGCTGGGCGGGCCAGAAGCTGGACGTGAGCACCTGGGAGGACGAGGCGGCCTTCCTCGACTTCGTGGGCCAGGGATTGGGGCTGCTGCTGGTGCTGGTCGGCGCGGTGGTGTTCGGCGTCGTGGTGGTGGGGCTCTTCGTCTCGCTCAACGTGTCGGTCCGCGAGCGCACGCGGGAGATTGGAACGCTGCGAGCCATGGGCATGCAGCGCCGCTCGCTGGTGGCCGCCTTCATGCTGGAGGGGCTGCTGGTGGGGTGGGCGGCCTCGCTCGTGGGCGCTGGCATGGCGGCGGGTCTGGGGGGGCTCCTGCGCGACGTGCTACCAGTGCCGGACGCGCTCTCCACCCTGTTCTTCAGCGGCACGTTGCCGCTGGCGCCCACCCTGGGGCATGTGGTGGCCGCGGTGCTCCTGGTGACGCTGGGGGCGGGCCTGGCTTCCATCGTCCCGGCTTTCCGGGCCGCTTCGCTTCCTCCTCGTTCCGCCATGGAGTCCTTGTGATGAACGCACGACGCCCGCTGTCCGTCCTGTTGCTCGGCTGGACCCTGCTGCTTCCGGCGGTGGCGCTCGCGGAGGCCGAGCCCAAGCTGGCGCCCGATGCCCTGTTGCGCCACATCGACGAGAAGATGTCCTTCACCAGCGACTACAAGGGCGTCATCCGCCTCTATGAGACGCGCAAGGATGGCGCCAAGCGGGCCATGGAGGTCCACGTCTACCGGCGCGAGGCCGACAACGACTTGCTCTTCCTCTCCACCAAGCCGCGGCACCTCGCGGGCATGGGGACGCTGCGCATCGGCCGTAACCTGTGGGACTACGAGGCGACGACGGGCTCGTGGCGCCGCAACACCCAGCGTACCAACCTGCTCAACACCTTCACCTGCGAGGCGGACTTCGACCGCTCGCGGCTGGCCGAGGACTACGCCGGCAAGGACGAGGGCGACGACACCGTCAACGGCGTGGCGTACCGCAAGCTGCTGCTGACGGCGAAGAACGACCAGGTGACGTTCCCGCTGATGCGCATCTGGGTGGACCCGCAGAACAACATCGTCAAGAAGGTGGGCTACACCGCGTCCGGCCGCACGCTGCGCACCGACATCGTGCGCAGCTACCAGCGCATCAAGGACCCGCTCTCCGGCAAGCATGTCCTCCACTACAAGGAAGTGCTGGAGACGGAGGAGCAGGAAGGCACGCAGATGGTGGTCCGCTACGACGAGGTGGTGTTGGCGCCGCTGGACGCCAACATCTTCACCAAGGCGTGGCTGGAGAGCCGCCTGCGCTGATTAACCTCCCTGCCGCTTCAGCACCTCCAGGAGGTGGTTTGCCAGCTCCTGGACACAGGGCTGCTGGAGCGTGCCGAAGTGGGAACTGGGCAGCGGCACCACGTCGAGCTGTTCGCGCGTCAGGTGCCGCTCCCATCCCAGCGTGTCCCCGTGCAGGGCCCGTGACGGCGCGCTCGTGAAGAGCTGCACCCGGGCGCGCACGGACGGCACCTTCCAGCCCACCACCTGCGGCACCAGCACCTCGCCCAGCACGTGCCAGATGCGGCGCAGGTCGGCGGCGCGAGAGTGAGGGGCCAGCATGCCCAGCTCGCGGCCCAGCGCCGTCACCCGCTCCCAGCGCGCGGCGTCGTCCAGCGGGGCCAGCTCCGCCTCCAGCGCGGCGTCCAGGACGCCGAACTCCTCCGCCATGGAGCGCACCGGGTCCTCCGCCGACCCCTGAGGCCCTTCCACCGCGGGCAGGGCATCCACCAGGGCCAGCAACTCCACGGTTTCGCCCTGCGCCTCCAGCGCCGCCGCGACGCCCAGCGCCGGGTAACCGCCGAACGAGTAGCCCGCGAAGCGGTAGGGGCCGTGTGGCTGCACCTCTTGGATGTCCCGCACGTACGCGGCGATGCGCGCGTCGAAGGTGGCGTGGCCGTGCTTCGACTGCGTCTCGGGGGCCTGGACGCCGTAGCACCGCAGGCCGGGCTCCAGCAGCGGGGTGAGGTTCCGGTAGTAGTGCAGCTCGCCGTCGGCGGGGTGGAACATGAAGAAGGGCGGCGCGGACTTCGGCGTCTGCTTGCTGGACAGGGACACCACGCTGGAGCGCGGGGGCCCCTCGGCCAGCAGCTCGTGCACGGCATCGGCCGTCTCACGGAACACCGGGTACTGGAAGAGCGTGGCCAGGGGGACGGGCACGCTCAGCTCCTCCTCCAGCCGGCTCAGCAGCCGCATCGCGAGGATGGAGTCGCCGCCCACCTGGAAGAAGTCATCACTCGCGCTGACGTCCGTGCGTCCCAGCACCTCGCGCCACAGCCGCTCCATCGCCATCTCCAGCGTGGTGCGGAAGGGCGTCTCCAGGTGCTCTCCCGGAGTCTCCTGCGCGGGCGCCACGGCGGGCTGTGCGGACAGGTCCGGCAGCGCCTGCCGGTCCACCTTGCCGTTGGCGTTGATGGGCAGCGCCTCCAGGACGACGAGGGCCGCGGGCACCATGTACGACGGCAGCCGCGCCGCGACGTGCTCACGCAGTGCGTCCGCGCGCACATGCTTGGGCGGTGCCTGGAGGAACGCCTGGAGCTGCATCTGTCCGGAGCCGCCGGCGCGCGCCAGCACCACGGCTTCCTCGACGCCTGGGAACTGGCGCAAGCAGGCCTCGATTTCGGCCAGCTCGACGCGGAAGCCTCGAATCTTGATTTGATGGTCCGCGCGGCCGAGGAAGCGCAGCCGCCCGTCCGGCAGCATCCGGGCCAGGTCACCCGTGTGGTACATGCGCGCGCCGGGCTCGGTGGCGAAGGGGTCGGGGATGAATCGCTCGGCCGTCATGTCCGGAGCGCCCAGGTAGCCCCGAGCCGGCGCCGCGCCGCCGATGTACACGCGTCCGGGCAGCCCTGGCAGCACCGGCTCCAGGTGCTCGTCGAGCAGGTGGATGCGCACGCGAGAGATGGGCCGGCCGATGGGGAACGTGGCGTCGGTGCCCAGTCCATCGGCGCCCGGGATGTCACAGGTGGCGGAGGTAATCGTGCACTCGGTAGGGCCGTAGACGTTGAGCCACGGTGCATGGCCACCACCCACGCGCACCCAGGCTTCATACGTCTCGCGCTTGAGCACGTCGCCACCGGGCGCCAGCAGGCGCAGCCGCGCGGGCACTCGCTGGCCGTGGGACTCCATCTGGCGAATCCACTCCTCGATGTACGTGGGGGGCAGGCTGATGAGGGTGATGTCCGTCTCCTCCAGGTACGGCGTCATGACGTGCGCGGGCACCAGTCCGCTGCGCATCACCACCGTGGCGCCCACCACGAGCGGCGGGTAGAGGTCCTCCGCCGCCGCGTCGAAGCTGAGCGGCGCGAACTGGAGCATCCGGTCGCCCGGGCGCAAGCCGAAGCGCGCGGCCAGGGCGACGTTGTGGTTCACCACGCTGCGGTGCTCCACCATGACGCCCTTGGGCTCGCCGGTGGAGCCGGACGTGAAGACGATGTACGCCACTTGCGAGGCCGCGACGTGCCGGGGACCGGGCTCCAGGTCCTCGGCGATGTGCGCGGGCTGGGGCGGCACCTCCACGTCGGGCACCAGGCCCGCGTGGGCCTCCAGCGCCTCGGCATCCACCCACAGCCGCTGCACACCTGAGCGCGTCAGCACCGAACGCTTACGAGGCTCCGGCCACCCCGCGTCCAGCGGGACGTAGGTACCGCCCGCCTTGAGGATGCCCAGCAGCGCGGCCATGCCCTGGTTGGAGGGCTCCATCACCACGCCCACGCGCTCTTCTGGCTGCATGCCCCGGGAGAGCAGGCGTGCGGCCAGCGCGTTGGCGCGGGCGTTGAGCTCCGCGTAGCTCCACGTCGAATCGCCATGGGCCACGGCAGGGGCCTGTGGCGAGCGGCGCACCTGCGCCTCGAAGAGCGTGTGGATGCAGGCGCCCTCTGGAATGTCCTGAGGACCACCGTCCAACGTGGCCAGCACCTGCGCGCGCTGCTTCGAGGACAGCAGCGACAGCCGGGCCAGCGGCGCGTCTGGTGTGCGCACGGCCTCGGTGAGCAATTGCTCGAAGGCGCGGGCCATGCGCTGTGCCGTGGCGGAGGTGAAGAGGGCGCTGTCGGTGGCGAGGAAGCCCAGCGTTCCGCCCTCGGGGCGTTCGATGAGGTGCAGCACCACGTCGTAGGCGGGGAAGATGCTCTCGCCGTCCAGGTAGGTGGTGCCCAGTCCGTTGAAGGACAGGGACGCGGGGCTGTCCAGCAGCAGCAGGGCCTGGGCCAGCGGCGGCGCGGTGCGAGGCGCATCCGGCTGCACCGCGTCCGCGATGCGCTTGAAGGGGACTTCCTGGTTCGCCGTGGCGTGCCCCACCACGTCCCAGGCGCGGCGCAGGAGCGCGCGGAAGGACGACGTGCCCGCCACCTCGGTGCACAGGGGCAGCACGTTGGCGAAGTAGCCCACCTGCCGCTCGGCGCCCGGCAGCACGCGGCCCGAGAAGGGTGACGCGACGACGACGTGCGGCTGCGCGCTGAGGCGGTGCAGCCACAACTGCATCAGCGCGAGCACCGCGGTGAAGGGAGACACGCCCTCGCGCCGGGCCAGCGCGTGGAGCGCTGTCATCGCCTCGGAGCTGAGGGACAGGGGCTCCGGCCGCATGTTCGCGTTCAGCGCGGGCGCGCGGCGAGGGAAGTCCAGCGGCAGGTCGAGGACGGACGGTGCGTGTGCCAGCGCGGCCTTCCAGGAGGCCACGGCGGCGTCCACCTCGAGCAGGTGCTCGGGGCTCCGCTGCCAGAGCGCGAAGTCCGCATACGTCCGCGCCGCGGGAGGCATCAGCGGCGTGGTGCGCGCGTGCGCCGTGGTTCCGGCCCAGGCCTGGGCGAGTTCCTCCAGGAAGGCCCCCATTCCGATGCCGTCGTTGACCAGATGGCTCATGGACGCGACGAGCACATGACGCGTGCCACTGGCGTCCAGCCGTGCCAGCTCGAAGCGGTACAGCGGGCCCTGGTCCACGGCGAAGGGCTCGCGGTCATGCCGGGTGGCGATGGCGCGCGCGGCGTCCAGGGCCTCGGCGGCGGACAGGTGAGACAGGTCCGTCTGGACGAGCACCGGCTGGGTGACGGGATGCTCCCGGGTGAAGACGGCTCCGTGCTCCAGTCGGAAGGTGGTGCGCAGCGTGGCGTTGCACTCCAGCACGGCCTCCAAGGCGGTCTCCAGACACGCGACGTCCAGCGTGCCGTCGAGCACCAGCGCGGCGACGACGACGAAGGGCGGCGCCTCCGGGAGCTGCATCGCGTACCAGAGGCGCTCCTGCACCAGCGACGCGGGGATGCGCTCCGGCCGCGTCTGGGGCATGGACTCCACACGCTCCGCGACCTTGGGGGACGCATCGATACGGGCCGCGAGCGCCGCCAGCGTGGGCGTGGCGAACAGCGTGGCCACGGGCAGCTCGACGCCCAACCGCTCCCGGACACGCGAGGCGAGCTGGACGGACAGCAGCGAGTGCCCTCCCAGCTCGAAGAAGTCGTCCCGGGCACCCACTCGCTGCACGCCCAGCAGCTCCTCCCAGAGCTGGGCCAGGGCGTGCTCGGTGGGCGTGGACGGCGAAACGAAGTCCTCGTCCGAAGCCACGGGGGCTTCCGGCGCGGGCAGTGCCTCCCGGTCCACCTTGCCATTGGCCGTCAGCGGAAGCCGGGCCAGCGCGACGAGCGCGGAGGGCACCATGTGGGCGGGCAGCCGCTGTGCCAGTGATGCGCGCAGGGGCTCCGTCTCTGGCATCGCGTCGTGGCCGGTGACGTAGCCCACCAGCCGAGGGCCCGTGGTGCCGTCCTCACGGAGGACCACCACCGCGGCGGCGACACCCGGCAGCTCGATGAGCGCGGCTTCCACCTCGCCCGGCTCCACGCGGTGGCCACGCACCTTCACCTGGAAGTCCACGCGGCCCAGGTACTCCAGCACATCCGACGGCCGCAGACGCACCCGGTCGCCGGTGCGGTACATCCGCGCGCCCGGAACGGAGGAGAACGGGTCCGGCACGAAGCGCTCGGCGGTGAGCTCGGGCCTGCGCCAATACCCACGCGCGACGCCTGCACCCCCGATGTAGAGCTCGCCAGGGATACCCGCCGGCACCGGCCTGAGGGCGGCGTCCAGGACATAGAGGCGCGTGTTGGCGATGGGACGCCCAATGGGCACCGCGCCTTCCACCGGCGTGTCTGCCTCCACGGTGTGGACGCAGCAGCCCACCACCGTCTCCGTGGGGCCGTACTCGTTGATGAGCCGCGTGCCCGGCGCGTGCTGCCGCCAGGGCTCCACGGTGGCGGAGGTGAGCGCCTCGCCACCGATGACGAAGGCGCGGGTACGGCCCGTGCGCGCCTCGGGCGAAAGCTGCGCGGCCAGCATCTGCAGGTGGGCAGGCGTCAGCTTCACCAGGCTGAAGTCCGCGCCTGTGCGAAGCGCGGCGGCCAGGCCTTCCACGCCGTCCTCTTCCGGAACGAGCGTCACGGGCCTGCCCGCGGTGAGCGGCAGCAGCAGGCTGGTGACAGTGAGGTCGAAGGCCAGTGAGGAATGAACGGGGGCGCCCGCGCCGTCGTCGACGGCATACGCCTTCCGGGCCCAGTGCAGGTAGTTCACTACGCCCTGGTGCTCCACCATGACGCCCTTGGGCCGCCCGGTGCTGCCTGAGGTGTAGATGAGGTAGGCGAGGTCCTCCGCCGAAGAGACGGCTTCGAGCGGCGCGTCCGACTCACGCCCGGCGGTGCGCTCCCATTCGGAGTCCAGGCACAGCACGAGCGCCTGCGAGACGGGCAGCGTGTCCGCCACCGCGTCCTCGGTGACGAGCACGGGCGCGCCGGTGTCATCCAGAAGGAAGCTCAGCCGTGCGGGAGGCTGGGACGCATCCATCGGAACATAGGCGCCTCCCGCCTTCAGCACGCCGAGCACCGCCACGACCATGTCCACGGAACGGCGGAGGCACAGACCCACCAGCGTCTGGCTCCGGACGCCCATCCGTCGCAGGTGCCGCGCGAGCTGGTTGGCACGTGCATCCAGTTGGCCGTAGGTCATCACGTCCCCGTCGTGCAGGACGGCGGGGGCATCCGGCGCGCGCGCGGCCTGGGCCTCGAACAGCGCATGGACGGTGTGCTCGCGCGGGAAGTCCGCGCCAGTGTCGTTCCACGTCCGGAGCAGGTGCACTCGCTCACTCGCGGGCAGCAGCTCCAACGCGGACACCGCGGTGTCCGGCGCTTCCAGCGCGTGCTGGAGCAACCGGACGTAATGGCCCATGAGCCGCTGCGCGGTGGCGGCCTCGAACAGCTCGGTGCCGTAGCGCAGCGCCAGCGTATAGCCGGTGGAGGATTCAGCGACCCACAGCGACAGGTCGAACGGACTGGTGAGCAGCTCCGGCTGGAGCGGCCGGGCGCGCAGTCCCGGGAAGGCGTCCGCCAGCGTGCGGTCCGCGCGCACCAGGTCGAACATCACCTGGAACAGCGGCGAGTGCCCGGCGGAGCGCTCCACACCCAACGCCTGGACGACCCGGTCCAGCGGAACATCCTGGTGCGCCAGCGCTTCCAGCGTGGTGGCGCGCACGCCGGCCACCAGCGAGGTGAAGGACGCATCCGGCGCCACGGGCGTGCGCAGCGCCACGGTGTTGAGCATCAGCCCGACCACCCCCTCCAGCGCTGGATGCGTGCGTCCGGAGACAGGCGTGCCGACGCAGAAGTCCTCCTGGCCGGAGTAGCGGTGGAGCAGCGCCGAGAACGCGGACAGCAGCACCATGTACGGCGTTGCCTGGTGCTCGCGGCAGAAGGACTGGAGCGCGCGCACCGTGTCGGCGGACAGGGCGTGGCCCTGGGTGATGGCGCCCGTGAGCAGTGGCGATGCGGGCCGAGGCTTGTCCGGAGTGAGCCGCAGCAGGCCGGGCACGCCTTCGAGCTTCTGCTTCCAGTAGGTGAGCTGGGCCTCGTCCCGTTCGCGAGCAGGAGGGGTGCGCAGCCACGCGGCGATGTCCGCATGCTCCAGCCGGGGCGTCGGCAGCGTGGGCGTGCGGCGTTGATGGAACGCCGCGTAGGCTTCGCCCAGCTCGCGCACCAGGACATCCAGCGACAGCCCGTCCACCGCCAGGTGATGGAAGGCGAGTAGCAGGACGTGCTGCTCCGGCGCCGTGCGCAGCAGCCGGAAACGATAGAGCGGGCCGCGCGCCAGGTCGAAGGATGCGTGAACCGCGTCCCGGGCCCACTGCGCCGCGGACGGCGCTTCTTCCACCTCCAGGACGCGCGGAGGCACGGGGCACAGCACGGGCGCCGGAAGGCCGTCGCGCGCCGGCACGGCGAGCCGCAGCACCGGATGCCTCGTCACCAGCCAGCGCAAGGCGTCTTCCATCGCCGCCGCGTCCAGAGGGCCGTCCAGCTCCACCGCCTCCGCGAGGTGATAGGCGCTGGTGCCCGGATGGAGCTGCTGCACGAACCACAGCCGCTCCTGCGTGGGAGACAGGACCAACGCGGCGTCCGCTGGACGCGGCACGGGCGCGGGGAGCGGGGCCGCGCCGTCACGCCGCGTCTCCAACTCGCGTGCGAGGCCCGCGACGGTGGGCTCGGTGAAGAACGCCTGGAGTGGGAACTCCACGTCGAACGCCTGTCGCACGCGCGCCACCAGCCGCGTGGCGGCCAGCGAGTGACCTCCGATGTGGAAGAAGTCGTCCTCGCGCCGCACCTGCGGCAGGCCCAGCACCTGGCAGAACAGCAGGGCGAGCAGTTCCTCGACGGCGCCACGGGGACGCGCTTCGGGCGCGGCCTCCGGCTCGATGTCCGGGAGGGGCAGGGCCGCCAGTGCCTTGCGGTCCACCTTGCCACTGGTCGTCATCGGCAGGGCGGTCATCACCGTGAAGCGCGAGGGCACCAGGGCCTCGGGCAGCGCGCGCGACAGTCCTTCGCGGAGCCGGGACTCGACGCCGGCAGCAGTGCCTTCCAGAACGAGGAACGCCTCCAGGCGTGCATCTCGCTGAGTGCCGCGCACCACCACCGATGCCTGCCTCACACCGGGCTGGCGCAGGAGGGCGGCCTCCACTTCCTCCAACTCCACGCGGACGCCGCGCACCTTCACCTGGAAGTCGGTGCGGCCCAGGAAGCCGAGCGAGCCATCACCGTTCCACCGCACCCGGTCACCCGTGCGGTACAGGCGGCCACCCTCCCTGCCGGAGAAGGCGTCTGGGATGAATCGCTCGGCGGTGAGGTCCGGCCGGTCGCGGTAGCCACGGCCCAGGCAGGTACCGCCGATGTAGAGCTCGCCGGGGACTCCCGGCGGCACCGGAGCGCCGTTCGCATCCAGGACGTACAGACGGCACCGGTCCAGCGGACGGCCCAGGCGCACGGGGCGGTCGGGCAGCGTGATTTCCGCTGCGACGTTGATGCTCGTCTCCGTGGGGCCATAGGTGTTGACCAGCCGCGTGTGGGTGAGCGCGAGCTGCCGCACCAACGGGTCTGGCAGCACCTCGCCGCCAGTCACGAGCACCTTGAGCGAGCGGAACGCCTCCGCCGCACCGGGCTCCTCCAGCGCGGTGGCCAGCGAGGACGGAGTGATGACGACGTGGGTGATGCCGTGGCCGAGGATGTCGCGGCCCAGGCCCAGGGGGCCCACTTCGCGCAACACGGTGCGTGCGCCACGGGTGATGCTGAAGAGCAGCTCCTCCAGGTGGATGTCGAAGGACAGGCTTCCCGACGACGCCCAGCAGTCTCCCGGCTGTGTGGCGTAGTACGTGTCGAATGCCGCGAAGCAGTGGACGACGTTGCGGTGGGTGAGCTCCACGCCCTTGGGTTCGCCAGTGGAGCCGGACGTGTAGAGCAGATAGGCGAGGTGCTCGGCGCGCGGGGGGCGGGGGACGGCCACCACGTCTCCACGCACGTCGGGCGACACGAGGGGAACCCCAGGCTCCACGCCAGCGAAGAGTCCCGGGCGGCTGACAACGAGCCGTGCACGGGCCTGGCGCAGCAGCGCCGCGCGGCGAGCCGGTGGATGCGACGCCTCCAGGGGGAGGCAGCCCGCGCCACTGATGAAGATGGCGACCAGGGACACCACTGCGTCCAGTGAGCGCTCCAGGCACAGGCCCACCACGGCTTCGGGACCCGCGCCCGCCGCGCACAGGTGCGCCGCGAGCCGCGATGCCCGGGCGTGCAGCTCCCGGAACGTGAGCGTGCCTTCCGGCGCCACCACCGCTGGCGCGTCCGGCGTGCGGGCCACCTGGGCCTCGATGAGGGACACGATGGTCCCCTCCGAGTCGAAGGGGCGCTCGGTGGCGTTGAAGCCTTGGAGCACCTGCTCGCGTTCGGTGGCGGAGAGCAGGGGCAACTCACCCACGGACGTGCGAGGCGCGGCCACCGCGTGGGCCAGGAGCTGCACGTAGTGGTTGCGCAGTCGCTCCACGGTGCCGGGCTCGAACAGGTCGGTGCTGTACTGGAAGTAGACCTCGAAGCCCTCGCCCACCTCGATGGCGGTGAGGAAGAGGTCGACCTCGCACGTCCACGTTTCGATGGGGACGCGCCGTGCACCCAGGGCATGGAAGCCACTGGCTGCGGACAGCTCGGTGCGGTGCAGGTCGAACATCACCTGCACGAGCGGCGCGTGCCCTGGGCTTCGCTCTACGCCCACGGCGCGCACCAACTGCTCGAAGGGCACGTCCTGATGAGAGAGCGCGTCCAGCGTGGTGGCGCGGACCTGGGCAAGGAGCGAGGCGAAGGAGGTGGATGCGTCCACTTGCGTGCGCAGCGGCACGGTGTTGGCGAGCAGTCCCACGACGCCTTCGAGTGAAGGATGGGTGCGGCCGGAGACGGGCGTGCCGACGCAGAAGTCGTCCTGCTGGGAGTAGCGGTACAGCAGCGCGGCGAACGCGGCGTACAGCACCATGAACGGCGTGACCTGCTGTTGCCGGCACAACGCTCGCAGGCTCTCGGAGAGGGCCGACGGCAACGGGTGGTAGCCGGTGTTGTCGCCCCGGTGCGTGAGGACGGCGGGGCGCGGCTTGTCGGAGGGGAGCTGAAGCAGCTCCGGCGCATCGGAGAGCCGCTGCTTCCAGTAGTCGAGCTGAGCCATGTCGCGAGCGCGGACAGGATCGGAGCGCTGCCAGGCGGCGACGTTTGTGTAGTGCAACGCCACCGGGACCAGCGTGGGCGCATGGCCCTGTTGGAAGGCGGCATACGCCTCGCCCAGTTCGCGCATGAGCAGGCCCGCGGACAGCGCGTCGCTCACCAGATGGTGGAACACGACGACCAGCACATGCCGCGCTTGCTCGGCTTCGAGCAGCAGGAATCGATACAGCGGACCGTGCTCCACATCGAACGGCCGATTGCCTTCTTCCGTCAGGCGTCGAGCCTGACGGGCCTGGACGTCCGCACCCGGCGCCAGGGGCTCCACCTGGAGCACGCTGGCGGGGACCGGGGACACGCTCGCCTGCGGCTGACCTTGTCGTGAGGACACGGTGGTGCGCAGCACCGGATGGCGCTCCAGCAGCCACCGCGCCGCCGCATCCAGCGCGGCCACGTCCACCGAACCCGTCCACTCCGCGGCCTGTCCGACGACATGAGCTCCGGAGTCCGGCTGGAGCTGATGGATGAACCAGAGCCGCTCCTGAGCCTGGGAGAGCGAAGGCGCCGAGTCAGAAGGCGTCGGAGGCGGAAGGGAAGAGGCGTCGCGCTGAAGCGAAGCGACTTCCAGCGCGAGGCCCGCGACGGAAGGGGAGGTGAAGAGGGAGGAGAGGGGGAGTTGAACGCCCAGGGAGTGTCGGACGCGGGCCACCAGCCGGGTGGCGGAGAGCGAATGGCCACCGAG
Source organism: Myxococcus sp. CA023 (assembly GCF_010998615.1). Lineage (GTDB taxonomy): Bacteria > Myxococcota > Myxococcia > Myxococcales > Myxococcaceae > Myxococcus. The sequence goes on from NZ_JAAEAH010000033.1 coordinate 47,224, forward strand.
GTGGAAGAAGCTGGCCTCCCGCTCGATGCGCTCGATGCCGAGGACCTGGCAGAAGAGCTGAGCAAGCAGCTCTTCCAGGGGCCCGCGAGGAGGCCCACCTTCGGAGAGGGAAGGGGCCTCGTCGAGAGGAAGCGCGGCGAGGGCCTTGCGGTCGAGCTTGCCGGTGGAGGTGAGCGGAAGCTGGGCCCGAAGGACCCAGCGAGAGGGAAGCATGAAGGCCGGGAGGAGACGAGCGAGGGCGGCCTGAAGGGAGTGGACGTCGGCGTCGGGAGAAGCGGGGACGACCCAGGCGGCGAGCCAGGAGTCGGAGGGCCCGCGTCGCTGGACGGTGACAGCGGCGGAGCGGACGCCGGGGAGCGAGGCGAGGGCGGCTTCGACCTCGCCCAGCTCGATGCGCATGCCGCGCACCTTCACCTGGAAGTCGACGCGGCCCAGGAAGCCCAGTGTTCCGTCGGCATTCCAGCGGCCCCGGTCTCCCGTCCGGTAGAGGCGGGCGCCCGGCATGGTGCTGAAGGGATGCGGGATGAAGCGCTCGGCGGTGAGGTCCGCGCGTCCCACGTAGCCGCGACCGACGCCCGTGCCGCCGATGTAGAGCTCACCCGGGACACCCGGAGGCAGCGGCTGGAGCGCGTCGTCCAGGACGTACACCTCCATGTTGGCCTTGGGCGTGCCGATGGGCGTGCTGGCGCTCGCGGGCGGTGCGTGCATGCGCCATAGGGTGGCGGTGTCCGCGCACTCGGCGGGGCCGTAGGCGTTGACCAGTGGCAGGCCGGGGTGGCGCTCGAACCACGCACGGCAGGTCGAAGGCGGAAGGGCCTCGCCAATGGTGAGCATCTGGCGAAGGGCGGGCAGCGGCGCTTCTCCAGGCTCTTCGAGCAGGGCCTGGAGCAGCGAGGGCACCAGCTCCACGGTGGTGGCCCCCGCTTGCTGCAAGGCCGCGGTGAGCCGGGCGGGCTCACGCACCACGTCATCATCCACGACGGAGGTCGTCCCTCCGGCGGCCAGCGCTCCCAGCATCTGCCAGATGGAGATGTCAAAGGAGAGAGGCGCCGTCTGCGCGAGCACGTCGGACGCGCCAAGTTGCAGCGAGTGCTGCATGCCCAGCAGGTGGTTGAGCATGCCGCGGTGGTCCACCATGACGCCCTTGGGCGTGCCGGTGGATCCGGAGGTGAAGAGGACGTAGGCCAGCGAGTCCGGCGTCGTGAAGGAAGGCAGCGGCGCGTCAGACTCGGCGTCCAGGTTCTGGAGCGTCAGCACGCGCGGTCGATGCTCGAGCGGTATCTCCGCGAGCACCTCGGTGAGCATCGCCTCGACAGGGCCCAGGGGAAGGACGAAGGGCGCGCGGCTCTCCAGCAGCAGCCGTGCGAGGCGCGCCGCGGGCAGTTGCGCGTCCAGCGGGAGGTAGGCGGCACCAGCCTTGTGCAGCGACAGCAGCGCGCGAACGGTGGCCTCGGAGCGGCGGCCGAGGACGGCCACCACGGACTCGTGCCCAACGCCCTGGGCGCGCAGCGTGCGCGCGGCGCGAAGGCTCAGGGCCTCCAGTTGCGCGTAGGTCCACTGCGCGTCGGCGGAGGCAAGCGCCAGCCGTTCGGGCGTGTTGCGCGCATGGGCGCTGATGCGCTCAGGCAGGCAGGTGTCCAGGTCGAAAGCCAGCGGCGCGGGACGGGCGTGGCGAAGCACCAGCGCCTGCTCGTCGGACGACAGCAAGGACAGCCGCGACAGCGGCAGATGCGGTTCGGCCAGCGCCTGGGTGAGCAGACGCTGATAGTGCTCCAACATCCGTCGAGCGGTCTCCGGCTCGAACAGTTCGCCGCTGTAGCGGAGGAAGAGCTCGAAGCTCCCTGCCTGCTCGATGACGCTCAACGCGAGGTCGAACGGGCTGGCGCGAATGTCGACGGGGACCGGACGCGCATCCAGCCCCGCGAATGCATCCGCGAGCGAACCTTGCACCCGGTGCAGGTCGAACATCACCTGGTACAGGGGCGAATGACTGAGGCTGCGCTCTACGCCGAGCGCATGGACCAGTTGCTCGAAGGGCACGTCCTGATGCGAGAGCGCATCCAGCGTGGTGGAGCGGACCTGGGCAATGAGCGAAGCGAAGGAGGTGGACGCATCCACCTGCGTGCGCAGAGGCATGGTGTTGGCGAGCAGACCGACGACACCTTCGAGCGAAGGGTGGGTGCGGCCGGAGACGGGCGTGCCGACGCAGAAGTCGTCCTGCTGGGAGTAGCGGTACAGCAGCGCGGCGAACGCGGCGTAGAGCACCATGAACGGCGTGGCTTCGTGTTCACGGCAAGCGCGCTGCACAGTGTCCGTCAGCGCGGCAGGCAGTGCCTGGGTCCCCGTGGAGGCGCCCTGGTGCGTGAGGACGGCGGGGCGCGGCTTGTCGGTGGGAAGCTGGAGAAGCCCCGGCGTGCCGGAGAGCCGCTGCTTCCAGTAGTCGAGCTGGGCCGTGTCGCGCGCATGGACAGGCTCGGAGCGCTGCCAACTGGCCACGTCCGCGTAGTGCAGCGCCACCGGGGCCAGCGTGGGCGCATGACCCTGCTGGAAGGCGGCATACGCTTCACCCAGCTCGCGCAGCAGGATGTCCAGCGAGAGACCGTCCACCACCAGGTGATGGAACACGGCCAGCAGCACGTGCCGGTCCGCCCCTACGTCGAGCAGCAGAAAGCGGTACAGCGGTCCCTGCTCCAGCGAGAAGGGCCGCCACGACTCCTGCTGAATCCGAAGCTGCAGTGCCTCGGGGGCCGCGCGCAGCGCTTCCATTTGAAGCACACGCGCGGGAACGGAGGACACCTCGACGCGCGCCTGGCCCTGCTGTGGCACCACGGTGGTGCGAAGCACGGGATGGCGTTCCAGCAGCCACCGCACCGCCGCATCCAGCGCGTCGGCGCTCACCGTCCCGCGAAGCTCGACGGCCTGGGGGATGTGGTAGGCGCCCGAGCCCGGCTGGAGCTGATGGATGAACCAGAGCCGCTCCTGAGCCTGGGAGAGCGAAGGAGCCGAGTCAGAAGGCGTCGGGGGAGGAAGCGAGGAGACGTCGCGCTGAAGCGAAGCGACTTCCAGCGCGAGGCCCGCGACGGAAGGGGAGGTGAAGAGGGAGGAGAGGGGGAGTTGAACGCCCAGGGAGTGTCGGACGCGGGCCACCAGCCGGGTGGCGGAGAGCGAATGGCCACCGAGGTGGAAGAAGCTGGCCTCCCGCTCGATGCGCTCGATGCCGAGGACCTGGCAGAAGAGCTGAGCAAGCAGCTCTTCCAGGGGCCCGCGAGGAGGCCCACCTTCGGAGAGGGAAGGGGCCTCGTCGAGAGGAAGCGCGGCGAGGGCCTTGCGGTCGAGCTTGCCGGTGGAGGTGAGCGGAAGCTGGGCCCGAAGGACCCAGCGAGAGGGAAGCATGAAGGCCGGGAGGAGACGAGCGAGGGCGGCCTGAAGGGAGTGGACGTCGGCGTCGGGAGAAGCGGGGACGACCCAGGCGGCGAGCCAGGAGTCGGAGGGCCCGCGTCGCTGGACGGTGACAGCGGCGGAGCGGACGCCGGGGAGCGAGGCGAGGGCGGCTTCGACTTCGCCCAATTCGATGCGCATGCCGCGCACCTTCACCTGAAGGTCGGCGCGAGAGACGAACTGGAGCACGCCGTCCGGCAACCAGCGCCCCAGGTCTCCCGAGCGGTAGAGGCGTGCGCCCGGCGTGGCGCTGAAAGGGTGCGGAACGAAGCGCTCGGCGGTGAGGTCCGCGTGTCCCACGTACCCACGGGCCACGCCCAGGCCACCCAGGTACAACTCGCCCACGACGCCGACCGGAACAGGCTGGAGGGCGTCGTCCAGCACGTACACCTCCATGTTGGCCTTGGGCGTGCCAATGGGGGTGAAGCTGCCTTCGGGGGCCTCGTTGATGAAGTGGAGGCTGGCGACGTCCGAGCTCTCCGTCGGGCCGTAGGCGTCCGCCATCCGGCAGCCCGGGCAGCGCTCCAGCCAGGTCCGGCACAGTGCGGGCGGCACGGGCTCGCCGCCGAGCACCACCCAGCGCATGTCCGGGAAGTCCTGCTCCGGACGAGCGCCCTCCAGGATGGCCTGGAGGACGGAGGGCACCATCTCCATGACGGTGGCGCGGCCCTGCTCCAGCGCGTCGGCGAGCCGGGGCGGATCCCTCATCACGTCGTCTTCGATGAGGTACGTGGTGCCGCCACCGGGCAGCGCGCCCAGCATCTGCCAGATGGAGATGTCGAAGCTGAGCGCGGCAATCTGGGCCACGACGTCATACCCGTCCAGGCCCAGCGCCTCGCGCATGCCCAGCAGGTGGTTGAGCATGCCGCGGTGGTCCACCATGACGCCCTTGGGCGTGCCGGTGGAGCCGGAGGTGAAGAGGACGTAGGCCAGCGAGTCCGGCGTGGCACGTGGCGACAGCCGCTCCGCGCTCTGCGACTCGAGTCCCTCCAGCGACAGCACCCGAGGCCGCCGGGCTTCGGGCACGCCCGCGAGCACCTCCGCCAGCAAGGCCTCGTCCGTGCCCAGCGGAAGCACGAATGGCGCGCGGCTCTCCTCCAGGAGTCGGGCCAGCCGAGCCGCGGGGAGTTGCGCGTCCAGCGGAAGGTACGCGCCCCCCGCCTTGTGAATCGACATCAGCGCGCGCACGGTGGCTTCGCTGCGGCGCCCGAGCACGGCCACCACGGACTCCAGGCCGACACCCTGGGCCACCAACCGTCGCGCGGCGCGGTTGGTGTGGGCTTCCAGCTCCGCATACGTCCACCGAGCGCTGGAGGACGCCAGGGCCACCTGGTCCGGCGTGCGCGCGGCCTGGGCGGAGAAGTGCTCGGGGAAGGCGGCTTCCAGCGGGAAGGGCCGGCGCGGCGGGTTCGAATCCGCCAGCACGCGGGCGCGCTCCGCATCAGGCAGCAGCGACAGCGCATCCACGCGCGTGTCCGGCGCGCGCAGCGCATGCGTGAGGAGCTGGAGATAGTGGCCCAGCATCCGTCGCACCGTGGCGGCCTCGAAGAGGTCGGTGCTGTAGCGGGCGAACAGCTCGAAGCCGGATGCGCTCTCGAAGAGCGTGACGTGCAGGTCGAACTCGCACGCGCCCGTGTCCATGGGGAGGTCGCGGGCCTCCGGGAAGGCGCCTGCCAGGGAATGCTCCACGCGGTACAGGTCGAACATCACCTGGAACAGCGGGGAGTGGCTGAGGCTCCGCTCCACGCCCAGGGCCTGCACCAACCGCTCGAAAGGAAGGGCCTGGTGGCCCAGCGCATCCAGCGTGGTGGCGCGAACCTGGTCGAGCAGCGCGGTGAAGGCATCCGCCGCGGTGACGCGCGTGCGCAGCACCACCGTGTTGACGAACAGGCCGACCAGCCCCTCCAGGGACGCGTGCGTGCGCCCGGAGACCGGCGTGCCGACGCAGAAGTCGTCCTGCCGCGAGTACCGGTACAGCAGCGCCGCGAAGGCCGCGTACAGCGTCATGAACGGCGACACCTGCCGTTCCCGGCTGAAGGCGCGCAGCGCTCCCGTGAGCGAGGAGGGGAGGGCGATGCGCTCCGTCAGCGCCCCCCGGTCCGACCGCCGGGCGGGCCGAGGCTTGTCGGTGGGCAGCTCCAACCCCTGCACGGCGCCTTCGAGCTGCCGCTTCCAGAAGGCAATCAGCTCCGGTTCATTCGCGGCGGCGTCGGGCGTGTGCTGCCAGGCGGCGGCATCCGCGTACTCCAGCGGGAGCGCCGTCAGCGCGGGGACTTCACCACGGGCGTGCGCGGCATGAAGCACACCCAGCTCGCGCATCAACACGTTGATGGACGCGCCGTCGGTGACGAGGTGGTGGAACACCAGGACCAGCACCTGCCGCTGGCTGGAGAGGTTCAGCAGCCGGAAGCGGTACAGCGGCCCCTGCTCCAGGTCGAACGGCCGGGAGGCTTCTTCGCGCAGCCTGCGCGACAGCTGGGCCTCGCTCGCGCCCGTCGCATCCTCCACGTCGAGGACGCGCTCGGGCAGGTCCAGGTAGCGCACCTGGGGACGGCCGCCCTCGGCGGGGAAGCGGGCTCGCAGCAGGGGATGGCGCGACAGCAGGGCTCGCAGCGCCGCGTCGAGCGCGCCTGCGTCCACCGGGGACTCCAGCATCGCGGCCCATGGCACCACGTAGGTCGCGGTGTCCGGGCGGAGCTGGTGCAGGAACCACATACGCTCCTGCGCGGGCGACAGCACGTCGGTCGTCCCCGCCGGGCGGCGCGAGGGGCCCACCACGTTCCGTTGTGGCGAGGAGGGCGCGGCGCTCCCCGTGCTGGGGTTCTTGCGCTGCTCCAGCAACTTGCGCAGTTGCTCGCGCTTCGCAGCGGCGAGGGAGTCGGAGTCGGATCGCGAGGTCATGAAGTCGGATTCCGGAAGGCCCGGTGGGCTAGATGCGAACGTAGAGGCTCACGCCCGCGCGGAAGACGCCCAGCCCCGAACCGGAAACGGTGGGGTCCGCGGGGAGGCTCTCGAAGCGGAACTCGCTGCCACGTTCGCCGTAGGGCACCTCGACGAAGGTCTGGACGAAGATGTCCCGGATGTCGAAGGGCGAGGAGTTGAAGGCCAGCCGTGACAGGTACGACGCATCCTGCACGTTGGCGATGGTGGTGAAGATGAGCGACATCTGGGACACGCCGCGCCGGCCGATGTTGACCTGCCCCAGGGCGTAGTAGCGGCCATGGAAGAGCGGCCGGAAGTCCCCCTGCGAACTCAGCCAGGGCAGGAAGGCGCGGTCGTCGTAGCCCAGCGGGTTGTGGAAGCCCTCCACCCGGATGACGGCGCGGTAGAGCTCGGCGAAGTTGAACGTGGCCGAAACGCCCGCGCTGACCAGCAGCTTGCGTCCCTCCAGCGTGCGCTCCACGAAGCTGTCGCCATCGCGGGCCCAGAGCCGCGTGTTGCCGTCGCCCACCCAGGCCACCTCGGCGTTGAAGTCCAGCAGGCCCAGCGCCATCGTCGCGTCCAGGCCGTACCGGGGCCGGCGCGACTGGTCGAACACCGCCGTCGCGGCGATTTCGCCCGTGCCCACCGCCATCTCCGCGCGCACGCCACCGCCGTAGCGCACCCGCCGGAGGTCCTCGCTGACGTCCTCCACGTTGGCGGTACCCAGGAGCGACAGGTTGGCGGCCATGGCCTCCCACGGCACCGTGAGGCGGACCATGTCGACGCCCGTGCGCAGGTCGAAGATGTTGAGCGGATCCGGGTTGGGCGCCTGCAGGAAGTCGGTCGGGTTCCAGATTTGCGAGCTGCCCCAGCGAATCTCCTGGCGCCCGGCGGTGACGAACAGCCGCTGGGCGACGTCGAACTTCAGCCACATCTGGCCCAGCACGGCGGCGGGTCCGTTCGCCTCCGTGGACAGCGGGTCATACGCCAGCCGCCCCATCATGAAGCCGCGCACGTGCTTCGACGGCGTCGCGTCCAGGTAGATGTCCGCGAGCGCGGGCAGGACGGGCTGGTACGACGTCTTCCCCTGGGAGCGCAGCCCCGTCAGCTCCGCTCGCTGGAAGTAGATGCCGCCCACCGCGAGCACGTCCTGCTGACGCTCCTGCGCCGTCTCATGCCAGGGGTCCGCGGCCTCGCCCTCCGGGCCCTGCCAGCCCTCCACGATGGCGCCCGATGTACCGGCCGGCCGAGGCGCGGGAGCGGGAGCGGGAGCGTCCAGCAGGTCCTCGAAACCGTCAGGCGCACCGGCCCCGCTCGGGTCCACGGCGGCGGTGGCGAGCCCGGAGGCGGAGTCCGTGTCGGGCGGCAGCGTCCCCGTGGCGGGCGCCGCCCTCGGGACATCGAGCGCCGCCGCCGCGGCCGGCACGGTGGTGCCTTCACTCCCGGCCGAAGCCATGGAGCCGCGTGCCGGGGGCGGGCTCGCGGAGGCCAGGGGCTCGGTGTAGCGCATCGACTTCACGCGCCGCTGCTTGTCGAGGAGCACGCTCAGCCCGCGCGCGCGGTAGTGCCACCAGCGCTGGCGCGCGGGCGCGGCTTCCTCCTCGTGACAGTCCGGGCTGCCCTCGGATGCCTTCGCCGCGCCACACGCGGGGCCGTACAGCGCGACGAGCCCCGCCTGCGTCGGCGGCTTCGTGGGCACCACCTCGATGCGGCGCAGCACGCCCTGCCGGGCGTCGAAGTGGAAGCGCGTGCTCCGCGTGCCTCCCGGCGCGGCCTTGCGCTGGTACGTCAGCACCACCGCGCCGTCCTCGTGGACCTGCCGGGTGGGCGGGCCAAACGAGAGCAGGACCTGCTGGAGCGTCGTCGTGCCCGGCTCCGTACCGTTCCAGGGCTCGGCGGACGCGGCAAGACTCCAGAGCAGGATGGCCGCGGCCAGGGCTCGAACGGGCAAGGGGGGCATCATCACAGGGGCCCCCAGAGCGTATACGAGTCTCAATCAGCGATACATATGTCGAAAAATTCTTAAGAAAAGGGACTCCGGATTGACAGGCCCCCCAGACAGCCGGACACAATCGCGCCCCCACCCCCCGATTCAGGAGGCCTCATGGCTTCGGAAGAGACCCTGTCCGCAGCGCCCGCCCACTCCGAGCCCGCCACTTCCGAGGCGGCGCACAACGAGGCCTCCGCCGCGCCCGAGAAGCTGGATGAGATCGAGGAGATCGACTTCCTGCTCGAGGAGATCGAGAGCAAGATTGCTCCGCTCGCGCTGGCGTAAGGGTCGTGCGTTCCTACGTTGACGCATTCTCCCCGTACTGGCACCCGGTCGCTTTCTCGAGCGAGCTGACGGCCGTTCCACTCCCCGTGCAGTTGCTGGAGACGGAGCTGGTGCTGTGGCGGACGGGCTCGGGCGTGGCCGTGACGCACCGGCGATGTTCACACCGGGGCGCCGACCTCAGCCTGGGCGTCGTCACCCCGGAGGGGCTGCGCTGCGGCTTCCATGGCTGGACCTACGGCACGGACGGACGCTGTGTGCGGGTGCCGTCACAGCCCGCCGCGCCCATTCCCGCCCGGGCACGCGTCTCCGCCTTCCAGGCCACGGAGCGGTACGGCCTCGTCTGGGTCTGCCTGTCCCCGGAGCCCGCCGCGCCGCTGCCGGAGTGGCCGGAGCTGGAAGACGGTGCCCTGGCCACCGTGCCCCTGCCGGTGCTGGATTGGGACGTCGCCGCGGGCCGGATGATCGAGGTCGTCCTGGATGTGGCGCACCTGTCCTTCGTGCACGAAGGCACCTTCGGCAACCCGGAGCAGCCGGAAGTGCCTCCCTATGAAGTGGAGCGGCGCGCCACCGGCGTCGGCGCGCGCATCGTCTATCCGGCGCTGGCTCCGGCGACGGATGGCATGCCGCCCCGGGTGGATCGCACCACGCTCACCTACGACGTGACGCTGCCCTTCGCCGCGAAGCTGGCCTTCAAGCCGACGCTCTTCTACGTCCACACCGTCTACGCCATCGCCTCTCCGCTCTCCGAGGAGAAGATGCGGTGCTTCTACTTCGCCTCGTACCACCCCCGGCTGCGCAATCACTTCCCGGAGATGTTCGTGAAGAGTGAGCTGGCCATCCTGGAGCAGGACCGGCGCACGCTGGAGGGCGTGCGTCCCCGGGCCCAGCCCCTGGACTTCGCCAGCGAGGTCCACACGCACGCGGACCGCCTGCCCATCGAATACCGCCGGGGTGTCATCGCCCTGCGGCTGGGCAAGCCCGTGGACGGACCCGCCCCGGAATGAGGACCCACACCCCCATGCGCTCCCATCTCCTGTTCCTGCTGCTGGCGCTGAGCGCCTGTCAGCGCAACGAATCGCCGCCGCCACCCGCGAAGGCTCCGGCCGCATCCACGCCGGCACCTCGTGCTCCCGCCGTCCCGGCCGTAACCGCGTCCGCGGACGCGGCGAAGCTGGAGCGGGGCCGGTACCTCGTGGAGAACGTGCTCGCCTGTGGCTCCTGCCACACGCCGCGCGACTGGTCTCGGTATGGAGGCCCCGCCTCCGGGCCCGCGCTCTCCGGCGCCTGCTGGGACGACGCGGCCTGGGAGCTGCCCGGTCGCGTCTGCGCGCCCAACATCACCTCCGATCCCGAGCACGGCATCGGCCGCTGGACGGATGAGGAGCTGATGCGCGCGCTGCGCGAGGGCACCGGGCGCGATGGGAAGACGCTCTTCCCGCTCATGCCGTTCCTCCTCTACCGCGAGTTGTCGGACGCGGACGCCCATGCCGTGATTGCCTGGCTGCGTCAGGCCCCGGCCACCCCGCGCGCTTCGGCCCGCTCGGTCATCCCCGACGAGGTGTACGCGCAGTACAAGGACATGGCCGCGCCCATGAAGACGGCCGTGCCGGAGCCCGCCGCGGATGACGTCTCTCGCGGTCGCTACCTGGCCACCATGGCGCAGTGCGCCGCGTGTCACGCGGGCATGGACGAGGCGGGCACGCCCTTCGTGGGAGGACGTCCGTTGCCCACGCCGCACGGCCCGGAAGTCGTATCCAATCTCACGCCGCATGCACGCGGACTGGGCGCCGTGGACGAAGCGGCCTTCGTCGCCCGCTTCACCGCTTTCAAGGACCTGGCACCCGCGTCCGCGCGGGCGGGCCAGGTGAACAAGCTCACCATGCCCTGGGGCTTCTTCGCCGGACTGGCGGAGGCGGACCTCAAGGCCCTCTACCGTTACCTGCGCACGGTGCCCGCCGTGGCCCCCGCTGCGCCGTCCGCGTCTGGCAAATGACCCATTCTGGCGCCACCTGGGAGCGTCCGGTAGACTCCCAGCGCGTCCCCTGAAAGCCCAACGTCCCGCGCCCTTCCCCCATGGTCGCGCGTGACGCGTGCCCCCATGAAATCTCATTTCAAGCGACTGCTCCTGTCCGTGCTGGTGTGCTCCGCCGGCTGCGACGTCTTCAACATCGGCGACGCCGAAGGGACCCGTGGCCGCGGCGCGAGGGCGTTCGACCCGTATTCGAGCTCGGCCTCCGGCGCCATCTCCCTGTCCCTGCTGTACTTCAATGGCTGCGCCATCCTGCCCACCGGTGAGCCGGTGTCGGCCGGCTCGCTGGACCTGCCGGACTATCCGGCCACCTGCGAGGCCATGAACAGGATGGGCCAGTCGGTGCCGCCCTCGGCGCGGTTCGAGGTGACGCCGGGCGTCAGCTACTTCGTCCGCGAGTTCACCGCGGTGGACGCCGTCTCCGACGTCCACACCGACTTCAAGAACCAGCACGCCCCGTCCTTCTGGATGCGCAAGGAGTCGCGCTTCAAGGACCTGGACTGGTCGGGCGTGACGGTGGGCCGGGACGAGTGGACGAACGACTTCGACTCCACCTTCCAGCGCGAGACGTACTACGAGAACGCCGCGTGGATGCGCTCGCTGGACGACACCTTCCTCATCGAGGTGCTCGACGCGGACGGCGCCGTGCGCACCTCCATCAGCTACAGCCGCCGTGACTTCATGGGTGAGAGCGCCACCACGGGCCGCACGCGCGCCAGCTGGCTGGTGGCGGACCTGGCGCGGCCTCGCTTCCCGGGAGACCCGGAGGTGAGCCTGCTGCCGGACGGCACCGAGCCCACCTACAAGACGATGGTGAAGGCGTCCTTCTCCGGCGCCACCAACCCGTTCAAGACGCTGACCATGCCGCAGCTCTCCGGCGAGGGACTCATCCGCGTCACCTGGAGCCAGCTGCCCCTCAAGCCCTTCCTCTTCCCCATCGTCTTCACCCCCGAGGCGGAGCGTCCGGCCACCTGCTACCGGCTGGATGAAAGCGGGCTGGCCACCGACGAACAGGTGCCGTGTGGCTTCGGCCTGACGCAGGCGGTGCGCGTCAACCGCCCGGCCAACGGCAGCTACTTCATGCCCGGTGACTCGGTGGACTTCATGGTGTCGCTGCGCGACGGGGACGGCAACGGCCTGCATCCGCGCAACCGGATGCCCAGCTACAACCAGTACATGGGCGAGTCCTCCAACGGCCTCGCGTACTTCAACGAGGAGATGCTGTTGACCTACCGCGAGGCCAGCTCCTCGGAGTCCGGCTTCAAGGTGGTGGGCCCGCTGCAGGACCTGCAGGTGTCGCGAGGTTCCTACACGCTGCCGTACTTCTCCTTCCCGCTGTTCAGCGAGCCGCACTTCTACCTGCCGCCCGGCGCCAACCAGCTCGCGGGCGGCGGTGATGCCCAGCCGCCTACGCACTACTCGGTGACGCTGCCGCCGAACGCGAAGGCGGGCACCTACGCCATCCTCCTCAAGGGGCACCGCACCTTCATGGGCGAGCGCCTCAACCGGCTGGACCCCTTCTTCTTCCAGGTGGGCCAGGCCCAGCCCACCACGTACCCGGGCCGCGTGGGCAACTGCCAGGTGTGCCACAACGGGGTGAACTCGCTCTCCAACGTGCACCACGGCATGTCCGTGGACCACGTGGAGGCGTGCAAGACGTGCCACATCGAGGAGGGCTACGGCTACCTGCCGGACGTCATCCACCGCATCCACAACAGCTCGCGCAAGTACAACCAGAACAAGGGTGACTGCACCATGTGTCACCTGACGCGGGAGAGCACGCTGTGGCCCAGCCTGATGAGCTGCAATGGCTGCCACGTGGCGTCGCACGGCACGGAGTACTTCGACCTTCGCTTCGAGCCCATGCAGAACACGCCCAACGGCTACGGCAACTGCGCCGAATCGTGCCACGTCACCACGCCGCCGGCCGAGCACATCCTCCCGCCCCGCTGAGCCCTCAGAGGAACGCCATGAAGGTTCGCTCTCTCATTGCCTCGACCCTGTCCGCCGCCGTGCTGAGCGCGTGCGCTGATAGCAGCGCACCGCCTCCGCCCAAGCTGGACGCCAAGGCGCCCTATATCAACCTGCCCGACCGGCGGGTGCCCGTCTCCGGCGTCATCTTCGATCCGGAGGCGATGTTCTATACCTTCGTCATGTGGCCGCCCGACCCGGAGGACCCTGAGGCCGGGCCGCCGCTGCCGGCGCTGCTGTATGGCATGCCCACGGTGATGCGCGCGTCCGTGTGGGGCGCGCAAGTCAGCATGGTGGGGCCCACCGGCGAGGTGGTCGACACCAGCGGCCCCGCGATGCCGCCCTGGGGCAACTTCCAGACGGAAGGCCTTCCCTCCGACCCGACGGTGCCGTACCTCATCCGCGCCGAGCCCGCGCCCGGGCTCTCGGTGGGGGCCGCCGACATGTTCCCGGAGGACGAGGGCCACGCGCCCATCCCCGCGGTGCCGTACTACGCCACCACCAGCCTGCGGCCCATCGCGGCCACCGGGACGCAGTGCCTCATCCAGTCGCCGGCCATCGTGGGCGAGGCGGGCGCGCTCGGCGCGCTGGCGCAGGTGATTTCCGAGGAGACGGGGACGTCTGTCTCTCCGGCCAGCCTGGCGGATGCCTCGTCGGGCCGCTCGGTGGCGCTGCTGTGGGTCTACTCGCCCAGCCCGGTGCTGGACGCGTTCCTGTTCCCCAGCGGTGACATCGCGGCGGAGACGACGGCGGGCACGCTGTACGCCATTGACTGGGCGCCGCCGGGCTCGTTCCCGGGCCAGACGGAGATGGGCTACTTCGCCATCCCCAACGGCATGAGCAGCCTGGGCTACTACGCCCTGGTGGTGCAGCCGGGCGCCCCGAGCGCGCTGACGGTGAGCTTCGTGGACACCCTGGAGGACGAGGAGGAGGGCCGACCCTGGGAGGTGCCTCCCTTCTTCGTCGAGGGCCTGCCGCCGGGCGTGTCCTTCACGCGCCTGTTCGCCATGGAGGCCACGCCGCCCATGGAGGAGAACCCCTACGAGGAGCCCGCGCCGCCGCCGGACTTCGGCTTCCTCTGCTACCCGGAGGGGTGACGCACCCAGGCGCCCACGGCGCTCACCGCGAGGGCTCCACCGCGAGCCCGCGGAAGCGCACCGTGGGCTGCCCGAAGGACACCGGAAGCGGGCCGTGGTCCAGCTTCCGGCAGCCGCGCGTGGCGAAGAGGTTCTTCGTGTCCGCGCCCACCGCGTCGATGGCGGCCAGCGCCTCCAGCCCGTTGCCCCGGAGGATGCCGGGGCCCATGCGGCGCCCAGGCCGTCCGTTTCGAATCTCCCGCGCCTCCACGATGTAGAAGCTGAAGTCGCCCGACAGCAGGTCCATCTGCCGGGGCGTGAGGTGCTGCACCAGCAGCCCGTGCGGAATGTCCGCCATCAGCGCCTCCAGGTGGCCCTGGTGCGCGTCAACGCGCGTGTGGGCCATGCGAGGCAGGGGCGGGTGCCGGTAGCTGACGCGCCGCCCGTGTCCGTTGGGCACGCGGCCCAGCGCGGCGGCGCTGCGGGCATCCAGAAGGGGCGCGTCCACTCGGCCCTCGCGGATGAGTGTCACCGGGAGCGCGGCGTGGCCTTCATCGTCCCAGGCGAAGCCGAGCGCGCCGTGGCCGTCCGTCGGGTCGTCCGAGACGCTGAGGTGCGCACCGGCTACCTGCTGCCCCAGCCGCCGCGCCAGGTATGAGCCGCCGCGCGCGACGACGTCTCCCTCCAGGGGATGTCCGCACACCTCGTGGAAGAAGCAGCCGGAGGCGGCGCCCGGTGGAAAGACGATGGGCAGCACGTCGCGGGGGCAGGGCACCATGGGTGTCGTATCCCGCAGCTCCCGCGCCATGCTCTCCACGAGCGCTTCCAACGAGGGCAGCGCGGTGCGTGCCCCGGTGACATCCGGCCAGGCGGCGCAGCGCCACAGCTCAGCCATGCCCGCGCCGGTGTCGTGGAAGGCCTTCACTTCGAGCAGGGCATGGCGCTGGCGGTCTTCTCTCAGGTGCGCGTCGCTGGCGGACAGCGTGTGCCGCTCCACTTCGCGCAGCAGCACGTCCAGGTGCTGGGCGCCCGCGGCCCGCGCTGTCGCCTCCAGTTGGCGGACGAGCGACAACAGGGCCTCCGTGTCGCTCGCGAGCCGGGGCTCGGCGTCGAGCAGAGGGCGGGCCTGGTTTGCCAGCGCCTCCGGCATGAGGCCTTTCTTCCATCGGGCGCCGGCCACCTGGGCCCATTGCCAGGTCATGCTGTCCGGGGTGGTCTGTCCCATGGACCAGCCCTGGTCGAGCACGGGGGGGAAGACGCGGAGCCCGGAACGCTGGTGGAGGACTTCGGTGACTTCGCGCCGCTCCACGAACCAATCCAAGCGTGTGTCCTCCGGCCGGGCACCACGCGGGCTGGCCGTGGCTTCGGTGACGCCCACCGTGAAACGGCGGGCACAGGTTCAGGAGCATACGCCAGACGGTGAGGCGGACCCATGCACGCGCCTGGATTGCGTGCACGCACGGACGGACGGTTGAACCACCGGTACGGATTCACCGGTATCCTCGCGAGCAGTCCCAGCGTGTGTCGGCGGAGGCAGTGGATGCGGGGCGGTTCCGGTTCCGAGGAGGACAGCGGGGGGGCGGCATGCGCGGGCCTTCAGCCTCGCGAATGGCTGACGTCCGCTGGCGAAGCGCTGGAGGCCTTCACGCGGCACCACGCACCCTCGCAGGCCGAGTTGTTCCTCGCCGCGGAGCGCAGGCTGTCGTTCGAATACGACGCAGGGACGGGGCGCTCCATCGTCAACCAGGGGGAGACCCTGGATGCCATGGCGCGCGTGAGCTGGGACGCGCGGCAGGGCATGCTGACCGCGCCGGTGGGTGAGGCAGGCGCGCTGTCGCTGCTCCTGGAGCGCACCGCGCGACAGGCCACTTCAGGACGTGCGAGTCCTCTGCCAGAGCTGCCAGCTCAGACTGATTCCCCGAATGTCTCGAGTCCTCCGCCACTCCAGCCGGAGCGCGCGGCGCGCCGGATGAAACACTTCATCGAGGCCGCCGTGCCCCCTGGCAGCGTCGTGCAGGCCGCGCTGCTCACCCAGGTGTCCACGTGGCGCGCCCTGGTGCGTGCAAGTGGCGCGCGCCGTGCTCGCACGGAATGGCGCGAGGAACTGTTCGTGCGCTGTGAGACACCGCGAGGCGCCGTGGTGGATGCGGTGGCGTTTCCCGAAACAGCGGCGGACGACACGGTCATCATTCCGCTGCGCCATCGACTCGCGGAGGCTGTTGAAGCCCTCACGGGCCCCGCGGAGTCGCTGGACCGCGACCTCCCCCTGGTGCTGCGGCCGGCGGTGGCCGCGCCTCTCGCGGCGGGGCTCATCTGGTTGCTACGGGGCGACGTGGCCGCCGCCACGCCCGCGCTGGCCCGGGCCGTGGGGCGCAAGTTGTTTCCCTCGGTCCTGAGCGTGGTGGACGACCCGAACCACCCCACGGGCACGCGGCGCGTATCCATGGATGACGAAGGGCTCTCCACAGACACGCTGTCGCTGGTCGACGCGGGCGTGCTGCGAGGATTCCTCCACGCCTCCGACACCGCATCGCGGCTCGGCGCGCCGCTCAACGGGCGCGGCTTCCGCACCACCATGTCACCACCCACGCCCGAAGCCGTGAATCCCTCCCTCGTGCCCGGTGAGACCGCCGTGCTCCCCGCGCACTACACGGAACTCGTCGCACGCGTGGAGACCTTCACCACCATGCCGCGTCCCGGCACCGTCACGTTGGTGGCAGGCGGCTGGGAGGTACGCGACGGCCGTCGTGTGCGCCGCATTGCTCCGGTGGAACTGGAACTCCCCGTGCTGGAAACCTTCCGCGCGCTGCGCGGCGTGGGGACGGACCTGACCTTCTTCCCCACCGCCGAGGGCTGTGGCACGCCGACGCTCGTCTTCCCGCCCCTGCTGTCGGGTGCGCAGGGAGGGCAGGCGGCCAGGTGATGTCCACGTCCCTGGGGGCGGCGCAGGGCCAGCCAGGCGACGCCAGCCCGCCTGCCCTGCGAGCAGGACGCGCGCTGTCCCCGAATCCGGTGCATGCTGCGCGCACGACGCTGGGCCGCCGGTACGAGGCCCCTGGGCCCAGGGAGGCGGCGTCACGGGAGGACACGGATGTCGGGTCAGTCGCTGGCGGCGAAGATGCTGGAAGGGGCGCGGGAATGGGCGAAGCGATTGCCGAATGCGCTCTCCAACGACATGGCGGTGGACGTGAGCCGCAGGCGGGTGCGCCTGTCGCATGCGCGCGTGGAGACCGTGGTGAGCCAGCTGCTGGCCCGGCTGAAGAACTTCGAGCTGCGGGAGTGGTCCGCGCGGGAGAACGTCTATGACGTCCGCTTCTCCGTGCACGGCTGGAAGCTGCGCGTGGAGACGGCGCTGGAGCGCGTGGAGCTGGCCTCCGGGCGCTACCGGCTGTGGTTGAAGACGCCGGGCGTGGTGGAGCTGGAGGAGTCCCGCACGGCTTCGTCGCTGATGATGGGCGTGCTTCGCGCGGGGGCGGGCCGGGCCGCGATGCGGGTGTTGGCGGAGCGGCTGCTTCCTCCGGGCATTCGTTGGGACGGTCAGGTGTTACAGGTGGAAGGGCCGTTGCCCGAAGAGGGCGTGCTGCCCGCCCGGCTGTTCGACTCGGCCTCCCTGGCCATGACCGCCGAGCATCAGTCCGAGGGCCTGTGGCTGGCCGCTGAGGCCTGGCCCGGGCTCATGGACCTGCTCCAGGTGGTGTTTGGCACGGAACTTCCGCGCACGCCCCCCGGCACCTAGCGGGCTAGGCCAGGAAGGCAGCCCCTGGCTGCTCCTCGTTCCGGGAGGGCGGGGGGCCAGTGGTGTCCAGGAATGTGCCCTCCAGGGCGCTCCCCAGGGGCCGCGGGCGCCCCCACATTGAAGGAACGTCCGGCGATGAAGGGGCGTCAGACGATTTTCGGGGCGTGGTGCCACGAGTCAAGGGGCTGGAATTCTTCGGTTCTACGCCACGTTTCCTTCACGCGGCGAACAACCGGTGGAGATTCGGGGCCTTCCACATTCGACATTGGCCCCTCGACAGGCTAGAGGCTGCCTGTCTCGCTCTCTGGGACGGGCCGCGGTCTCGCGCCGCACGCAGAAAGAAGAAGAAACATGGCAACTGGCACCGTGAAATGGTTCAACGACGCGAAGGGCTTTGGCTTTATCGCCCAGGACGACGGTGGGGCCGACGTGTTCTGCCACCACACCGCTATCCAGACGGATGGCTTCCGTACCCTGGCCGAAGGCCAGAAGGTGGAGTTCGAGACCCGGAAGGGCCCCAAGGGCCTCCAGGCCGAGAACGTCCGCGTAGTCGGCTGAGAGCTCAGGCTCAGCACCATCAGCCCGGTCTCCTCACTGCGAGGCCGGGCTTTTGTTTTCAGCGAGGGAGGCTCAATGCAAGGCAGATCCACGAAGCGCCAGAAAGAGCAGGCGCGCAAGCAGCACCAGCAGGAGAAGAACGCGAAGCGCGAGGAGCGCAAGAAGGTCAAGTCCGAGCGCGGGCCGCGCCAGCCGGGTGAGGTCGACCCCGATATCGCGGACATCATCCCCGGTCCCCAGCCGCCGCTGGAGATTTGAGCCCAGTTTCGTGCCGCCTGGGCTTGCCACGTGGTCTGTGGTGCCCAGGGCAACCTTCCGGGACGGCGCCCCCGCCCCCGGGAGGACGC
The DNA here is from genome assembly GCF_010998615.1 of Myxococcus sp. CA023. Lineage (GTDB taxonomy): Bacteria > Myxococcota > Myxococcia > Myxococcales > Myxococcaceae > Myxococcus. The sequence goes on from NZ_JAAEAH010000033.1 coordinate 65,576, forward strand.
AGTAGCCACTTCCCCTCACGTCAACGCAGCCAGCGCTCCTGGGCGGCCTTCACGGTCCGGCCGCGCGCAGCACCTCGGCGCGGGTGATGTGGTCCAGGCGGAAGTGGCGGCGCTCCCCGGTGGTGAGGTCCTCCCCGTCGACGCGTGTCTCGTGCCGGTTCATGATGACGGACATCACCCGCACGTCGCGGACCGTCTCCAGGAAGTTGCTGTCGACGTAGGTGATGCGCAACGGCTGCTGCTCGAACCACGCCCGCTCCAACGCTTCGCGGACGGGCTTCTTGCTCGGCAGTGACGGCACGCCGATGAACGCCAACTCCCTCAGCCGGGTGAGCAGCTCGCGCTGGGCGGAGGTGGAGAGCGCCGCGCGCACCTTGTCCAGCGCCGACTCCAGCGTGCCCGCGAAGGGCATCAGCCGCATGTCGATGGCGAAGCGCCCCAGCGCGACGACGAGCGCCGCCTCGCGCGCGGTGAAGTTCACCGGCGGCAGGCTGTAGCTGCGATCCAACGCGTAGCCACCGCCACGGCCGCGCTCGGCGGACACCGGCATCGACGAGGCGCGCAGCGAATCCAGGTCCCGGTAGATGGTTCGCACCGTGACGCCGAACCGCTCGGCGAGGACTTCCGCGGTGACACCGGTACGGCGGCCCCGGAGGTATTCGGCGAGGGCGAAGAGACGCTCGGTGCGCTGCATGGAGAGGAAACCTGACATACCACTGTCACACCGCTCCCTCAAGATGACGTGATGTCCCTGGAGCAACGTGCCTTGCATCCCACGCCGCGAGCGGCTTGCATCGCGCGCGTTCGCGGCACTTCCGCCCGGAGGGACTCCATGGAGGACGAGTGGCTCTGGGGCTGGGACCCCACGCCGGGCATCGTCTCCGTGTGGGCGGAGCCCGACGGCCGCGCCTTCGTCTGGCGCCGCGTCCCGAAGACGGGGGAGCTGCTTCGCGAGGACGTGCGCTTCCGCCCGTGGCTGCTGCTCGCGTCCCTGGAGGACCTGGCGCACCTGGGGCCTCGGCTGCGTCCGGAGTCGGATGGCCCCGCGCGCTACCGGGTGACGTGGCAGGAACTCGAAGGGCCCGGGGCGTTGCGCTACCTGGTCCGCGGAGATGACGGCCGCGCGCTCACCAGCGCGGTGCTGGAAGGCGCGTCACGCCGCCTGGGCCAGCCGGTGAGTCACCTGAAGGAGCTGGGCGCGAACACGGTGCTCGCGCTGCCTCCGGAGGAGCAGTACCTCACGATGTCGGGCCGCACGTATTTCCGCGACCTCGCCTTCGATGCGCTGCGCCGCATGCAGTTCGACCTGGAGACCACCGGGTTGGACCCGGCGCACCACCGCGTCTTCCTGGTGGCGCTGCGAGGCCCGGACGGTGCGACGGAGACACTCGAAGCCCAGGGGGATGACGACTCGGCGGAGGCGGACCTGCTCTACCACCTGGCGGAGCGCGTGCGCGCCTGGGACCCCGACGTCATCGAGAACCACAACCTGCACGGCTTCGACCTGCCGTTCCTCGCGCGGCGAGCCAGGCACCTGGGGGTGTCATTGGCGCTGGGCCGCGCGGGGGCACCGGGCTTGCGGCACCGTCCGTCCGCCAGGGGGGCCGCGCTGGGACGGCCTCTGCCCGGCGCGCCTCCGGATGCGATGCGCCGCGCGCGCTACACCGTGCCCGGCCGTGAGTTCATCGACACGCTGGACGCGGTGCTGCGGCATGACTTCTCCACGAGGGATTTGCCGGGCCATGGCCTCAAGGCCGTCGCGAAGCACCTGGGCCTGGCGGGGCCCGAGCGCGAGCACATCCCCGGTGCCCGTGTGTACGACGTCTTCCGCACGGACCCGGCGCGCGTGCGGCGCTATGCGCGTGATGACGTGACGGAGGCGGGCGGCCTCGCGAGGCTGCTCGGGGGCGCGGCCTTCGCGCTCGCGCGCATGGCGCCCCGCCGCTACGAGCGGCTGGCGGACGCGGGGCCGGCCACCGGCGTGTTGGACCCGCTGCTCGTCCGGGCCTATCTCAGGGAGGGCGCGGCGCTGCCCGCGCACCAGGAGGGGGATGGCACGTCGCACAGCGGCGCGGCGCTCCACCTGTTCGCCACTGGCGTGGCCCGGCGCATCGTGAAGGCGGACGTCGCCAGCCTCTATCCCTCCCTGATGCGCCAGTACCGGATTGGCCCCAAGCGGGACAGGCTGGGCGTGCTGCTGGCGTTAGTGGACCGCCTGGTGGACCAGCGGCTGGCGGCGAAGGGCAGGGCGCGTGCCGCGGCGCCTGGCTCGCAAGAGCGCTTCACGAACGAGGCGCTGTCGGCGGCGATGAAAATCGTCGTCAACTCCGCCTACGGCTATCTGGGCGCGGTGGGGCTCACGCGCTTCTCGGACGTGCACGCGGCCAACGAGGTGACGCGCCAGGGCCGCGAGGTGCTGGGCCTCCTCTGCCGGGAGCTGGCTCGCCGGGGCGTCACGCTGTTGGAGGCGGACACGGACGGCGTGTACTTCGCCGTCCCGGAGGACTGGCGGGAGGCCGACGAGCGCCGGGTCGTCTCGGAGGTCGCCGCGCTGCTGCCGCCCCGCGTGCAATTGGAGTTCGACGGGCGCTATGCCGCCATGCTGTCGCACGAACCGAAGAACTACGCGCTCCAGCCGTATGACGGACCGCTGGTGCTCCGGGGCGTGGCCTTCCGCTCCAGCCGCGCGGAGCCCTTCGGCGAGGCCTTCCTGCGCCGCGCGCTGCGCTGTCTCCTGGCGGGAGACATCCCGGGCGTGCGTGAGGTGTACGTCGCGACGGTGATGGCCCTGCGCCGCCGGGAGCTGCCCACGCCGGAGGTCTGCGCGCACGTCCGCCTGACGAAGACGAGCGCCCAGTACCTCGCCCTCCGGCCCCGCCGGCGCGAGCTCCCCTACGAGGCCATGCTGGCCAGCGGCCGGAAGGAATGGCCTTTGGGGGAGCAGGTCCGCGTCTACCGTGCAGTGGGAAGCCGGGCGGGCCTGCTCCCCATTCCGGAGGCGGATGACCCGGGCACGGCGCGGCCCCTGTCACGTGAGGAGGACCCGCGCGACTACGACGTGGAGTACTACGTGCGGCTCCTGCGCGAGACGTTCGCCGCGCGGCTGGTGCGCGCGCTGACGCCGGAGGACTTCCGGACGGTGTTCGACGACCCCGGCCAGCCCTCCCTCTTCGCGCCCTCGCTCGAGGACGCGAAGCCCATCCTCACGGTGCTGACGGAGCCGGCGGCCGCGCTGGAAGGGGCGTAGCCGCGCGCGGGACGGCTCAGGACATGCCAGCGTGCGTCTGGGCGGAGGACTCGGCCGCGGGGGACGGCTGCGGCGCCAGGGCGGTGCGCTGCAGCCAGCCCGCGAGTCCCAGGAGCACCAGGCCCGACGTGCGCAGCGTACGGAGCAGCTCCGCGTTCTGCGCCGCGTCTCCGGGCAGCAGGGGCGCCAGCCACACGCGGGCGTCGTAGAAGAGCCACATGGCGCCAGAGACGCCCATGGCCCACCACACCCAGGCCAGCCGTCCGCCGCGCAGCATGTACGCGACGCCCAGGATGGGGGCCACCAGCAGGATGGTCGTCATGTCGGCCAGCGTCGAAGCCAGGCTGATGACGGCGGACATGGTGCTGATGGCGTCCGTGCCCAGGTGGCGGACCTCGGTGGCCAGCACGGGCACGCCCACGGCCAGCGCGGCCACGGCCGTTCCCACCCACAGCGCGTTGGAGCGGAAGCTGGACGGCGGCTGGAGTCCGGACTGCCGGTACGTCATCGCCAGCAGGATGAGCGCGTACGTCGTGCTGATGTTCGCCAGCACGACGACGAGCATGCGGACGGGCAGCAGCGGTGACTGTGTGAAGGGCACGTCCGGCACCGCGTGGAGCCAGTAGCTGCGCAGCGCGGTGCTGACCAGCGACAGGAGCGCGCCCGCGGCCAGGCCGCCCCACACCTTGCGCAGGTAGTCGCCCTGGGCGAACGAACGGGCCGCCGCCAGCGTCCCGAGCACGGCCAGCACGCCGCTGCCCCAGCCGGCGACGTCATGCACGAGCGCGAGCGAACGCGGCGCGTCCAGCGCGGAGGTCGCCGCGAAGGCGTGCGCCAACTGGAGCACGAGCACCGCGCCGAACCAGGGCACGATGCTTCCGGCCGCGCGGCCCGTCGAATGAGTGCTCATCGCAGCTTCTCCAAGGAGGCGGAAATCTCCGCCAGGATGACCTTCGCGTGCAGGGCGCCGATGAAGGTGTTCAGCATGGGCTTGAGGCCTTCGAGCAGCTGCGGAAGGTCTTCTCGCTTGAGCTGCTCGGGGGGCCGCTTGAGGGTCCGCAGGGCGGCGGTCTGAATGGCCATCTTCGCGGTGAACCCGCCGAGGAGCGGTTCCAGGTGTCGCACGAGCGTGTCGTGCCAGCCGGCGGGGGAGGTTTGGGAGGACGAAGGGAGAATCGCGCCACCTCCTGGTGGAAACCTGGAGCGTAGGCAGATTCCAGCCCGCACACGAGGGGCACACCCTGTCTGGCCATGCGGAATTCCTCTCGTTATACAGGTTTTTCTTTGAGAGCATGGAGTTGAGCCGGGCCCGGCGGGCGGGAGCTGCCGTGCTGACTGTTATTCCCGGAGGTGACGCGCCGGGGTCGCCCCCTAGAATGCGCCGGCTCGTTCCGCGAGAACCCATGAACGCCCCACATCTTCGCGATGCCCCGTCGCCCTCCGTGACAGCCGTCCCCCGTCCGCATGCCGTTCGAGCGCCCGCGCCGCGGAGATACTGGGACTGGCTCAAGATGGGGCTGGGGGCCCTGTTGGCCCTGTGGGGGGCGAACCTCGTCTTCGTCGGCGCGCTGGGCGTGATGGTGGGCGCCGTGCAAAGCGTCTCTCCGGACGAGGGGAAGACGACCTCGGATGGCGTGGGCATCCTGCTGGTAGCGGCGGTGTTCGTCGCCGTGGGCCGCTTCGCGTGGAAGAAGGGGCTGTCTCCCTTCCGGACCGCGCGCCGCCGCGAGCAGTTGCTGGGCTTCATCCGCGCGCAGACGCGCATCCGCGTCAGTGACGTGGCCTCGCAGCTCCGGCTCCCGGAGGAGGAGGTCGCGGCGATGCTCACCACGCTCATCGCCCGTCACGAGGTGGACCTCGTCTACCTCGCCGACTCGCGCGTTTACCTTCACCGCGAAGCTTTGGAGCGGGGGAAGAATGTCGCCCGGCGTTGTCCTTCGTGTGATGCCCCCGTGAGCGCGGAGGCCGTCCAGCCGGGGGACAAGGTGGTTTGCTCCTACTGCGCCGCGCCATTCCTCGTGACATAGGACAATAGACCTTCCCTTGCGGTGCGTTCGGGTTGCCGGGACCCTGAATCTTTGGCAATCGGGAGGCGCACAGCGCCGTAGTGGCTCCGTCATTCGACGAGATGCCAGGTCATCCAGGGGAGGTCCGATGAGGAAAGTATTCGGAGCGGTAGCACTGGCCGCGTTCACCGGCTGCGCGACCACGCAGGAAGCCCAGAAGCCGGAGACACCGCCCGCCGTCGAAACGGCGAAGGTGGAAGCTCCCGCCGAACAGCCGAAGCTTCAGGTCCCCGTGGATTACTACAAGCTCGACAACGGCTTGAAGGTGGTCCTCTCGCGCGACAGCTCGGCGCCCAAGGCCGTCGTCGCTGTCTATTACAACATCGGCTTCCGCATCGAGCCGAAGGACCGCACCGGGTTCGCGCACCTGTTCGAGCACATGATGTTCCAGGGCTCGACGAACCTCGGGAAGATGGAGTTCATCCGCCTCATCCAGAAGAACGGCGGCGTGCTCAACGGCTCCACCCGCTTCGACTTCACCAACTACTTCGAGGTCGTCCCCTCCAACACGCTGGAGCCCATCCTCTGGGCCGAGGCTGACCGCATGCGCGGGCTCGACGTGACGGAGGAGAACCTGAAGAACCAGCAGGGCGTGGTGACGAACGAGGTGAAGGTCAACGTCCTCAACCAGCCTTATGGCGGTTTCCCGTGGCTGGACATGCCGCAGGTGGCGAACACCAACTGGTACAACGCCCACAACTTCTACGGCGACTTGAAGGACCTGGAGGCCGCCTCGCTGGAGGACGTGCGCGCCTTCTTCAAGACGTACTACGCGCCCAGCAACGCCGCGCTGGTCATCGTCGGTGACTTCGAGCCGGAGCAGGTGAAGGGCTGGATTCAGAAGTACTTCGGGCCGCTGCCCACCGTGGCGCAGCCGTCGAAGCCGGACATCTCCGAGCCCCGCCAGACGAAGGAGAAGCGCCACGACAAGCAGGACAAGCTGGCCCAGCGTCCGGCGCTCGCGGTGGGCTACCACATGCCCGACGTGGGCACGCCCGAGTACTTCGCCATGGCGCTGGTCGACGAGGTCCTCCTGCAAGGCAACGATAGCGCGCTCTACCAGCAGCTCGTGCAGAAGAAGGGCCTGACGGGCGAGGTCTCCGGCGGGGTGAACCAGCTGGGCAACCACTGGAACTACAACGGCCCCATGCAGTGGACCGCGTACCTGTTCCATGACGCGGACACGACGACGGAGACCCTCCTCGCGGAGATCGACGGCGTGGTGGCGCAGCTGCAGAATCAGCCCATCGACGCGGCGACGCTGGAGCGGGCGCGGGTGAAGGCGCGCTCGCGGCTGTACGGGCAGTTGGAGGGCTTCCTCGGCTTCGGCCGCGCGGACCTGCTGGCGTCCTTCGCGCTCTTCTTCGACGACCCGGCGCGCATCAACCGGCTGGAGACGGAGCTGATGAAGGTGACGCCGGAGCTCATCCAGAAGACGGCGAAGGAGTATCTGCGCCGTGAGAACCGCACCGTGTTGACGGTGACGCCCGCCGCGGCGACCGCCACCAAGACGCAGGCCCCCTGAGGACACGCACCCATGACCACGCACTCAATTCGCACCCGCCTTGTCGCGCCCGCGCTGATGGTGCTCGGGATGCTGTCCACGCCTGCCTTCGCGGCCGCTCCCGCCTCGGCGCCCACCAAGGAAGCGCCTCCGGCCGCCGCCGCGCCCAAGCCCTTCAAGGTCCCCGTCCGCACGGAGTTCACGCTCGACAACGGGCTGGAAGTCTCGCTGCTGCCCTACGGCGACATGCCGAAGGTCGCCATCCAACTGGCCATCGACACCGGCAACATCCACGAGAAGGCCACGGAGACATGGCTGGCGGACCTGACCGGCAGGCTGCTGTCGGAGGGCACCACCACCCGCTCCGCGGAGCAGCTTGCCCAGGCGTCCGCGCAGCTGGGTGGTTCGCTCAACATCGGCACGACGATGGACCAGACCTTCGTCGGCCTGGAGGTCCTCTCCGAGTCGGCGCCGGACGCCGTGGCCCTCATCGCGGACGTCATCCAGAACCCGGCCTTCCCGCCGGCGGAGGTCGAGCGCGTCAAGGGTGACCTCGTGCGGGAGATGGCCATCTACAAGAGCCGGCCGGGCACGCTCGCCGACGAGCGGCTGATCCAGTCGCTCTACGGTGACCACCCGTATGGCCGCTACTTCCCGCCGGAGGCCCAGCTCAAGGGCTACACGCCGGAGGCCGTCCGCGCGCACTACGACGCCAACATCGGCGCGGCCCGGGCGCGGCTGTACGTCGTCGGCCGGTTCGAGCCGGCGCCGGTGGAGAAGGCCATCCGGGCCGCGTTCACCGGCTGGAAGGCCGGCTCGGCGCGGCTCCAGAACGTGCCCAAGCAGAAGGTGGCGAAGGCGGTCCAGTTCATCGACCGCCCCGGCTCGGTGCAGTCCACGGTGCGCGTGGCGGTGAAGGGCCTGCCGCCCTCCAGCCCGGACTACGTCAAGCAGACGGTGCTGAACACGCTGCTCGGTGGCTACTTCAGCTCGCGCATCACCGCGAACATCCGCGAGGCGAAGGGCTACACGTATTCGCCCTACAGCGAGGTGTCCACGCAGCTGGAGGATGCCTACTGGGTGCAGAACGCGGACGTGACGACGGCCGTCACGGGCGAGTCGCTGAAGGAGATCCTCAAGGAGGTGGCCACCCTGCGCAAGACGCCGCCGCCCGCGGACGAGCTGAGCGCTGTCCAGAGCTATCTGGCGGGCTCCTTCCTGCTCCAGAACTCGTCGCGCAGCGGCATCATCTACCAGCTCCGCTTCGTGGACCTGCACGGCCTGCCTGATTCGTACCTGCAGAACTACGTGCAGTCGGTGATGGCCGTCACGCCGGAGCAGGTGCAGCAGCTGGCCGCGAAGATGCTGACGCGTGAGGCGATGACCTTCATCGTCGTGGGCGACCAGAAGTTGGTGGCGCCGCAGCTGAAGGTCGTGTCCCCCGCGCTGAAGTAAGTCCTAGGAGGGCGGAGGCCACACCTGGGCCTCCGCCTTCCTCCCATGTTGTCCCTACTCGGGGCGGGCCGTGATGCCGTCCGGGTAGAGTGACTCGGGCGCGAGCTGGCACGTGTGCCGGACGTAGTGCTCGAACCAGTCCAGGAACGTCGTGAAGGTGGCGCCGTGGGCCGTCTGCTGTTCGGCCCAGACGAACTGCCCCGAGTCCTGGAACTGGGCCCACGTCAGGTCGCCCATGTGGTTGAGGACGATGGCGGGCGCCGTCAACGCACCTCCGCTCGCCGCGACACACCACTGTGCGTCCCGGGGCAGCACGTCGCACGTCGCGAGGGCGTAGAGGTGCGTGGTGGACAGGGGGCGGTTGCCCAGCGTCACGTCCGCGGGGATGCGGACCCAGCGCGTCTCTTCCAGCACCTCGTCCGGTGAGTACACCCGGAAGTTGGCGGGCAGGGGCGTCCAGGCGCCGCCATCATCCCAGTCGCGGAACTCGACGCGCGCGAAGGCGCAGTGCCGCCAGAATTCGCGGAGCCCCGCGGGCAGCACGGGCCTTCCGTTGGACGACGGGATGCCGAGCAGCTCCGGCACCAGGTCGATGTCTTCGTCCGGTACGGGGGGGCCCAGGACGAGCCTTCCGCCAAACCCCTTCGCCCAGGCTTCCACGCTCTCCAGTAAATCCCGGTAACGCGATTGCAGCGCCTGCTCGTGCATGGGCCGCAGCCTACGTCTGGAGCATTGAGAGTCCAGGTTCACCGTGCCTTGATGCGCGGCCATGTCTCTGCTCGATAACTTGCTCAAGAAAGGCTCGCTCCACACGCCCTGCGGCACGGCGGCGCGGCGGGCAGCGCTCAAGGCGAAGCTGACGAACTCCGGCGCCACGGAGGTGGTGTCCAGAGACTTAAAGCTCTCCGAGGGGGATGACCGCGTCCTGGAAGCGTCACGCGTCGTGGTGAAGGGGAACCTGGTCCTGGAGGACCAGTCCCGGCTGCTCGTCGCGGGCGACCTGGTGGTGGAGGGCAACATCATCCACGAGGGCTTCGACTACGCGCTGCTCTTCACGGGCGGCGCGCTCTCCGCGAAGAACCTGCTCTTCCACGGCGAACTGGTGTCGCTGGGCCCCATCACCGTGCAGGAGGTAGCGTGGACCTACTACAACGACTACTCGACCTACGCCGATTCGCTGAAGGCGAGAATCGTCGTGGCGGATGACCGCTTCGATGCCGTGGATGACGTGCGGGCGGACCACCGCCTGGTCGGACACAGCAGTGTCATAGGTCCGGAGCTGGCGAAGCTGCTGAGCGCGGACGTGGTGAGCGAGGACGGAAGCTGGTCCTACGAAGATGTCGCGAAGCGGCTTCTTCGCAAGCGGCCGCTGCTGCGTTGAGCGCCATGGACTGCGCGCTGCAACGCGCTACCGTGCGCGCACCAGGGCTCGTCCTGGTCCGTGGTTGGAGTTCGCATGGCGAAGACGTCGAGTGAGAGCACGGTGGCGGAAGCGGTGGAGCGGCTCAAGTCCTTCGTGGAGGAGAAGGAGGACATGTCCGTGGAGTTCTCCGAGCCTGTGAGCGCCGAGGAGGTGGCGAAGCTGGAGAAGAAGTACAAGCTGCAACTGCCTCCCAGCTACGTGCGTTTCATCCGCACGCACGGCACTTTCAAGGTGCTGTACGGTGGGCAGGAGCTCATTGGCATGGAGGAGCCGGGCTTCCTGCGCGCGGCCGCGCCGGACCCGTCGGACGCGGTGGATGGCGACGACTCCGATGTGGCGGACGCCATCAACGAGGCGCTGTTCTTCCAGCGCAAGGATGACGACGCGGTGGAGAACTTCTGGTGCTTCAATCCGCGTGACCGCACGCCGGAAGGTGAGCTCGGTGTCGTCGCCTACAACCACGACGAGACCTTCGGGCTTCCTCAGTTGCTGGACACGAAGCACGCCGAGCACTTCCGGGACTTCTCGACGCACATCGTCGCCGTCATCGACGATTTCATCGAAACCTACGCGAACGAGTAATCCCGCGCCGCGCGGACGCGCCTGGTTGCGTGGGAAGACCGGACAGGCTGAATCGTCCGCAACCGCTGCGGCCTGACGGATGCACCCGTGAGCGCCCCCTTCGTGAAGGGGCGCCCTCGGACTCCGCGTCGCCGTGAATCAGAGGCAGTTGCCCAGACCTTCGTAGAGGGTGGTCTGGGTGCGCGGCAGCGTGGCGTAGAGCGGCGCCGGGCCCGCGAGCGCCGTCAGGAACTCCTGAATCGTGGCGCGAGGGGCGACAGGCACCTGGCAGGCCCAGGTCCGCGCATCCACCGTCACCGCGCCCGTCGCCGGGTCGATTTCCTCGTTGCTGGCGGCGAACACCCAGACGCACAGGCCAATCCGGCCCGTCAGGGCATTCACGGAACAGCGGAAGCGCAGCGACTCGATGTTGCTGTATTCACCCTCGCAGAACGTGTCGCCACAGATGTCATCGAAGTTCTGCTTGAGGGAGGCCCCCATGGGCCGACACGGAGTTTGACTGCAATCTGATAGGAGTTCTCCATTCCTGGCACCCCGGCCGAAGCCCAGACCTTGTGGGACTGGACCTCGGCCGGGGGAGGGCCGCCTCAGTCCTTCTTCAGCTGGAGGAGCTCCCAGCCGCCGTCCGGATGGAGATTCATCGGGTTCGCGGTGCCGACGTAGAGCGCCTTCTTGTCGCTCACCAGCGTGCGAACGCCGTCATTCGTGTCGTTGCCCAAACCCCTCAGCGACTCCGCCACCGCGCTCTTGTTGCGGTTTCCGAAGCGGAAGAGGTCCGCCCCTGGCTTCGGCAGCGCGATGTTGAGCAGCCGGACCGTGACGGCCCACATACCCACTGTGCCCGCCATTGCCTTCCACCCGCAACGCATCGCTGTCTGCCCCCATGTGCCGCCCTGGCCCTGGTGATGCCCGCTGTAGGCAGTCACGCATCCATCGTGGGAGGCCATGAGCAACCGGAGTGCCGTTCCAAAGGTGTCGGTGGGAAGATTCGTGTCCCCGTCGCGGGGGCAGGCGAGCACGGCGCTCGCGCCCCCGAGAACAGGTGTCATGGTGTCTCGTCAATGGCCGCGCGTGTCGGCAGTGGCCGTCGCTTCACACGGGGGGCGTTTTGACGCCCCAGGGAGGGCATTTCTTGTGGAGTCATGGGCCGCGCTGCGTGCACAGCGCGGTCCCTTGCCCTCACCGGGTCATGGCAGGAAGGCGTCCTTCACCGCGTCGAGCAGCGGATTGGCGCCAGTCTGTGGGTCGGTGCAGCCCTGGTTGATGGTCCAGATGATGGTGCCTCCGTATTCGTTGTCATGGGCGAAGGCGCCCTTGGCGGCAATGGTTTGCGGTGAGTCATACGAAATCCACCGCACCGTGCCGTCCTCCACGGGGACGTCGAAGGTGACGTAGCTGGCCTTCGCCGCCTCGTCCCAGTGGTAGACGCCCGTCGCCGACAGCTGGAGAATCTTGCTGTATGTGAAGGAATTGTCGCTGCCCACGTAGTCGGACCAGTCCGTGTACGGCTGATACGGGCCGGTGATGTTCCGCCACGCCATGCCATAGAACGGGATGCCCATGCCCAGCTTGCTCTTGGGGATGCCCGCGTTGGCCCAGGCGCTGAGGCTGGCGGACACAGACGTGGGGTGGTTGCCCGACTCTCCCATGAGCGCGGAGGTGTACCAGGACAGCCAGCCGCCCCAGGGGCCCGTCATCTCGTAGGTCATCACGTTCATCTGGTCCAGGTGGGGGACCAGGTTGGTGAACCACGGGTCCGCATCCTCGGGGAAGTTGCTGTTGACCCATCCGATGGGCATGGTGAGCAGCATCTGCGGCCGGGCCGCGCGCAGCGCCTGTATCAGCGCGAGCAACGCCGGCTTGTCCACCTGTTCCACCGGCTCCCAGTTGAGGTCCAGGCCGTCATAGCCAAAGGTATCCACCGCGTTGAGCAGGTTCTGGACGAACCGGGCGCGGTTCGCGTTGGACGCCGCGCCCACCCAGCCGTCGTGCTCACCCGCGCCGCCCACCATGATGATGGCCTTGCGTCCGGCCGCGTGCGCCCGCGTGGACAGCGTCCGCGCGATGGCCGGGCCATTCGAGTTGTCGAACTGGGTGTTCACCGTCCCATCCGGATTGGGAGTGACGCGGCCGACGAGGATGTGCGTGAGCGCGGAGAAGTCCACCTTCTCCGGCGGGTACAGGTCCGAGTTCCAGCCGGTGTAGTAGCCCGACACCCACTTGCCGCTCGGCGGTGGGGGCGTGCTCTGGACGGTGACGGTGGCCACCGCCGACTTCGTGGGGGCGGCCTGGCTCGTCGCCACCACGCGGTACGTCCCCGCGGTGGACGGGGCGGTGTACAGGCCTGCCTGGGTGATGGTGCCTCCCGCCGCGCCCTCCTGCACGGACCACGTCACCGCCGTGTTGGTGCTGCCCGTCACCGTGGCCGTGAAGGCCTGCGTCCCCCCGGCCGGAACCGTGGCGGAGGAGGGGTTGATGGCCACTTCCACCGGCGGAGGCGGCTCGGCCATGTTACGCACGCCCAGCTCGTCGAAGTAGAGCGTGGGCAGGCTCAGTCCCTGGCCTTCCTGGAGCACGAGGCCCGTCAGTCGTGCCCCCTGCGGCGCCAGGACGGAGATGGGGACGGAGCACGTCGTCCAGGTATTGGCGCGGATACGGCCTCCGGTGCAGTACGGCCCCAGCTCGGTGCCGGGCGTGATGCCGCCGTTCACCACGGCCCGGGCCAGCACCACCGCGTTGTTGCCGGACGTCCCGCCATGCACGCTCAGGGTGAGCGTCATCCCCGGGCTCCAGGTGAACGGCGATGTATTGAAATACAGCGCCTCTCTGGAGCGCATCGTCACGGAGATGGAGTAGCGCCCCGCCGCGACGGGGGAGGTGTTGGTGAGGGAGTGGGTGGCCCAGGAGTAGTCCTGCCACGGTGCTTCCATGGCGTCGCGGTAGATCCAATTCGTCGTGAAGGAGACCCGCTCGGGGGGAACGCCTCCGTCCCTGTCAACCACTGCCGCGGGAGGCCTTGCTTCGGCCTGGGCGGCCCATGCCGTGTTGCCGCCAGAAGCCAGGACCATGGCCATCCATGAAACCAACCATACGACCAACCGGTTCATTCGCTTCTCCTGTCGAGGCCCGTCGGCATTCCTCGCTCACTCGCGGTGAGCCGTGCTACACGGTCTCGTTGCCTGACTGAGATTGACGGGCCTCGGGCAACCTGGGGGAGAAGCCCTTCATGGCAAAGCCCTCCCGAAGGTCGCCTCAATGACTTTCAATGCGACAGTCGAAATGTATTTATCTGCGGGATGTTGCGGATTCCGCATCCGAGCGCCCAGGGGGCGCCTTCCGGGACCAGGGAGGCGGTGACATTCCCTCAGTTGGCCCAGCGCAGCCACTGCTTTCGAACAGGGCCAGGCGCGGTCGCCTCGTTCCGGGATGTATTGATGGTGAGTTGTATTTGTATGTCTATTGCTGCTGGCGGCCCGGGTGGCCAGCGCGTGAGCGAGCCGTCTGGCCACCCGGGCATCACGTCAGTGTTGCGGCTCCAGCCGGAGGGCGCCGGCGGGCGGTGGCGTCGATTCCAGGGGGATGAAGACCTGCTGCGTCTGGCCTTGTGTCCAGTCCGAATTCCAGACGAAGACGGTGACGCTGCCCGGCGTGGTGGCCCGGAAGTAGAAGCGGCCCTGGGCCTGGGGGTTCCCCAGGTCGAGCGTCGTCACCGCGGGGCCCGCACAGGCGGGGTCGGCGTAGAACTGGATGCCGGGGGAGGCCGGGCCCGCTGAGGTGATGTTGAAGCCCGTCGTGGTGGGAACGACCAGGTTCCCGCTCACGTCCTGGGTCTGGACGATGAGCGGGCCGGAGCAGAGGCCCACGGGGACCTGCTGAGGCGGATTGCGGAAGGCGAGGCTTGCTGCCGGACCCGCGAGCACATCCACGGCGAAGGTGGAGCCGGGGAGGGTGGCCGGGTCATACCCCGCGCCGGTGATGACGTTGGAGTGAATGACATTGCCCGTTCCCAGGTCGGAGATTCCGGCCTGGTAGACGTAGCCATTCGTCACCCCGTCGAAGTGGAGCACGTTGTCCACGACCTGGATGTTCGTCAGCACCGCCGGAGGGCTTTGATCCGCGTTGCCCTGGGACAGGTAGACGCCGATGTCGTTGTTGAAAAGTTGGTTGCCTTGAATGAGGACGTCCGTGGACAACGGGCCCCCATACATCGGCCCTCCGTAGACGAGGATGCCGCTGGCGACGCCCTCGCCGGTGTAGGAGTGCCCGGAGATGAGGTTGTTGACGATGTGTCCGGTGGCCCCGAGCCCGACCTGGATTCCGGACTGGGCGACGTTGCCGATGGGACCCGCGCCCACCATCCGGTTGTTGGTGATGTCCACCACGACGTTGCCAACCGCCGCGACGCCGGCCTTCTGGTATCCCAGCAAGAGATTGTTCTGGACACCGACGTGTTGCGTCGGGTTCAACGGGGCCTGGTTGCGAATCAGGATGCCGGTGCCCTCCTGGCAGCCTCCGGTTCCGTCTCCCTGGCGGATGTTGAAGATCTGGGTGTTGATGACGGAGCCCGTCGCATTGTCGAACCGGATGCCCGCGAGCGCGTCATCCCCCGTGTCGCAGACGTCCGAGAGCCCTTTCAACATGAGCCTGAGGTTCATGTAGAACGCGCTGCCGCCGCAGTTGCGCGCGATGGCGCCCTTGAAGTGGTTTCCCGGAGGGTCCAGCGCCATGATGAAGTGCCCTGCCCCATCCAGGACGTACCCATCCGGAATGAGCAGGGTGGAGTAGGTGGCGCAGTTGCCCGCCAGCGTCAGAACGTTTCCGTTCTGGATGACAGGGCAGGGAATGTACCCGCAGGTGGGGTCCTGGAATCCCTCTTGGGGGGACGCCGTGCTCAGCGCTGCCGTGTGGAGGTCTTCACTGGAGCTGCTGTGGGCCTCTGCGTGACTGGGTTCCTCGCCCGAGCACCCCACGACTGGCAGTGACAGGGTTCCAACCAGAAGGCTTCCAAAACATCGCCATCGATTTCGACTCATGAACGCTCCTCTCTCTGAGCGGGTGCTCAGTGAGATGGACTCGATAGTGTGAAGTCGTGCAGCGTCATATGGACTCCACGGATGGCGATGGCGCTGGATGTGGACAGTCGCCCCTGCCCGGGTCCAGGTGAGATGTCCAGCAGGGGGTGGATGTGATTGGCGCGCGACGGAACGCGGGTGGGGCAAAGGTAGGATGGCGCCCCGGGAACCGCGCGCCGGGCCAGGGCGTGGCGCTGGAAGCGAGGCCTTCGGATGGGCCGCTCGAGCATGGAGGGGCAGGCCCTGGCAACGCGTGACGTGGTGACGTCAGCGCCCTCGTCGCACAGTTGACGGGAGGGTGCCCCGCAGGGGGGCTCCCCGGAAGGTCGGCTGACGCGTTGCATGGGAGGCAGGGGCCTCGCGCCGCCGGGAGGCTCCCGGTAACGTTTCGAATTCCTTTCCCGCCGGAGGATGCCGTCATGACGTTCTTGGACACGCAGAACCCCTGGCGCCTCGCGGGCGTGTTGTTGCTGCTCGTCACCGCGGGGTGTCACCTGGAGGACCCGCTGCCCATCCAACTGGAGCCCTCCGCGTCGGCGCGGGTGATGGTGGTGTTGCCGCGTACGCTGACGCCCGGGTCCGTTACGGAGGTCCGTGCCACGCTCACGCCCGTGGAAGGAGACGAAGCGGGCGCGGTGCTCTCTGGCGGCGACGGCCTGTGGCAGGGGCTGGTGCGGCGGATTGCCTCCGGACGAGCGGCTGAGGCGAGTGCCACCGTCCGAGGCGATGGCGGTGAGGTCCTGGCGCACATCGACGTCCCGAACGTGGTGATAGGTGCGCACCGGACGGCGCTGGTCGTCCTGGTCCCGCGAGCCACCGTTTCCGGCGTGCCCGGAGCGCCCTTCATTGACGCGGTGGTGGGCTCGTTGGCGGAGGTCCGGCCCGAAGGGCAGGTGGCGCTGCGCGCGGTGGCGGAGGCCGCGTCCGGGGATGGGGCGCTCACGTATGCCTGGCGGGCCTCGGCTGGAAGCTTCAGCGACGCCAGCGCCGTGGCGCCCGTCTGGACGGCGCCAGAGGCATCCGGCTTCGTTACCTTGACGCTCCAGGTGACGAACGCGGTGGGCCAGGGGGCCACGCTGGATTTCCCCGTGCGAGTGGCCCGGGACCATGGCTTCGGAGCGGACAGCGTGGCCGCTTTCAATCGCTGGCCGCTGATGGTGGAGTTGGGCTCCTTTCCTTCCGGCGAGGTCCAGTACGGCGACTCCCTGCACCTACAGGCGGAAGGCCGGGACGAAGACGGAGACACGCTCACCTACGCATGGACGGCCAGTTGCGAAGGCACCTTCGATGACGCGAGCGCGCGGTCGCCTCGCTTCACGCCGTCCACGCCGCCCTCGGGGGCCTGTGGCGCGTGCCAGTTCCACGTCACGATGCGGGATGGCCGTGGCGGTGAGCACGTCGGCTTGGTGGATGTGTGTGTGGTGCGGCGACTGCCGCCCATCATCGTCTCCACGGCCCAGTCGCGGACGGAGGCCCTGAGCGCGGAGCCCGTCCTGCTCCAGGCGGTGGCGGAGGACCCTCGCGGCGAGGCCCTCTCCTTCCAATGGTCCGCGAACACCGGCCTTCTGGGAACCGCCACCCAGGACGGGACGCGGGGCGAGGTGCGCTGGTCCGCGCTGTCCTGTATCCCGGCGGACGTGGAGCCCTCCGTGCGGCTCACCGTCACGAATGTGTCGGGAATGAGCGCGACGCACGTGTTCCGGATTCGTTGGGACGACCGGCGCTGTGGGGCGTTTCCTCCCTGCTCCGCCCGGTGGGAGAACGGCCGCGTGACGTTGACGGCGGACTGCACGACGGAGGGCACGCTGTACATCCCGGACGGAGTCACTTTCGACGGCGCCGGGCACGTGGTGACTGCGGTGGACCCCGAAGGCGGCCGCTTCCAGGGCGCCGTGCTCCGCAACCGGGGAGACACGGCCCACGTCCACGACGTGACGGTGGAGGCGCGCGGCCTGTCGGAGCTGGCGTGTGACGCGGGCGAGGCCGGCCTTGCGGGCATCCGTTTCATGGCGGCGAGTGGCTCCGTCACCGACAGCGAGGTGCGCGCGCTGCATCAGGATGAGGGCCGGGGTGCCTGCCAGGAGGGCGTGGCCATCGAGGTGCGAAACGCCCAGGACGCGTCCCACGTGGTCCAGGTGGAGGTCCTGCGCAACCACGTCGAGGGCTACCAGAAGGCGGGCATCGTGGCCTCGGGCCGGGTGGACGTGGCCGTGGAGGACAACGTGGTGGAGGGCGGCGGTCCGTCGGCCGTCATTGCCAGGAATGGCATCCAGCTGAGCTTCGGCGCCACGGGACAGGTGCTGGGCAACCGTGTCACCGGCAACGTCTATACGGAGACCGGCTATGTGGCGGCCGGCATCCTCGTCGCGGGTGGGGCCTACTACAGCGGCCCGGTGTGCGAGGACGTCCTCATCCAGGGCAACACGCTGGAGGCAAACGACATTGGCATCGACCTGTCGCAAGCGGAGGCGGACGGCGGGCCGCTGGCGCAATCCTCACGGTTGCTCGTGGTGGAGAACACGTTGAGCCACAACGTGGTGGCGAACGGCGTGCCGTACCAGGCGGCCATCTCGGACCTGGGCGGGGCCAACGTCATCAGCCGCAACCGCATCAGTGGCGCGGGCTATGCCAGGGAGACCCTGCCGGGCGTCACCTTCGACGTGGACGTGGTGGCGGACGCGGCGGCGCAAGTGGCCTTCCTGACACCCCAGCAAGACGTGGCGGCGGGCGCGTGCTCCGAGGCGTTGGTGGTGCAGAGCCAGGACGTCATGGGCAATCTGTCCGCCCTGGCTTCGTCCCTGCTGGTGGTGGAGGCGGAGGGGAACGTTGGAGGGGTGACCTTCTTCCGGGACGCGGCGTGTACGCAGGCCCTGGTTCCTCTGAATGGCAGCGGCGCCATGGCCTTGGAGGGACCGCAGCAGGAAGCGGTGTTCTATTTCCGCGCGGAACAGACAGGGGCCCTGGAGGTGCGTGTGCGAGGCGACGGGGTGAGTGCCTCCCAGATGCACGTGGTGCGTTAGACGGGACGGAGTGCGTCGAGGCATTGAATAAGCCATTGCCGTGGCCGTCGCGTTGCTCGTGGCCCCGGGCCTGTCTGGCTTCTGCCTCTGTCGTAGACTCCGTGGGATGGAAGGGGCCAAAGTCACTTCTACTTCCACTGGTTCGTCATGACTCCGACTCCCTTCGGGCCTGCGTACACCCTCCAGACAGCACGGACCCTGCTCCGCTGCTGGTCACCCGCTGACGCCGCGCGTGCGCTCCGCGCCATCGACGCCAGCCTCGACCACCTGCGCCCCTGGTTGGACTGGGCGCGGCACTACCCCATCAGCGTGGAGCAGCAGGCCGCCGTCCTGCGGCGCTTTCGCGGGAGCTTCGACCTGGGACAGGATTTCACCTATGCCGTGTTCGACCGGGGTGGGACGGAGGTCCTGGGGGGCTGCGGGCTGCATCCTCGTGTGGGCGCGGGGGGCCGGGAGATAGGGTATTGGATTGCGGCCCAGCACACCGGTCAGGGGCTCGCGACCGAAGTGGCGGCGGCGCTCGTCCGGGTCGCGTTCGAGCTGGATGGCCTGCGCCGGGTGGAGATTCACTGCGACCCGCTCAACGTGCCGAGCGTCGCGGTGGCCCGCAAGCTGGGCTTCACCCACGAAGGCACCTTGCGACAGCGCCTCCAGGCCGCTGACGGCTCGTGGCGCGACATCATGCTCTGGACCCTCCTGGCGGAGGACTACCGGGCCAGCCCCGCCGCCGCGAGCGACCTGGAAGCGTTCGACGTGCTGGGGCAGAAGCTGCTGTAGTCCCTCTGCTCAGGGGGCCGACGTCGTGTCGGCGTCCGAGCTGCTCGGGACCGGCGCGTCGGGGGCCTTGTCCTCGCGCTCCGGCGCTCCTTCCAGCGGTTCATTCGCGGGCTGGCGAATCAAGACGCCCACCCTCGCGTTCCGGGGCGAGCCCAGGTCGACAGGGCCTCCTGGGATGCCCAACTGCACGTAGCCGCAGCCGAACAGCGCGAAGAGCGGAATGATGGCCAGACGGCGCATGGGCGGACCTCCGTGAGCGACGGGCCCATTCAACCGCGTGCCGCGTGTGGGATTCCAGGGCCGAGGGGAGGGCATGTCGAGCGGAACACGGGGCCCACGCCGGGCGAGGTCAAATTCGATGAGGGCTCCGTCATTCCCACGGACGATGCGAGCACGCTGGGGAGCCGCGACAAGAACCTGGTCGTCCGCATGAAGAACCTCATCTGAGCCGCCCCCGCCGGCCCGAGGGTTCGTGCAGGTACCAGGGCGCGTTGATGACGACGACACGGGGCCCGCCGCGAACCAGGAGCATCATCTTCAACAGCGTGGCGGTGTGGCTGGGGAGGATGAAGTGGTGCCAGCGGCGCTCGACGAGCTCTGGCACCAGCACCGCGATGAACCGGCCCGGATGCTCCGCGGCGAGCTTCCGGACGTAGCCCAGCAACGGGTCCACGACCTGGCGGTAGGTCGGCACGAGCACGTCCAGCCGAGGCACTGGCCGCCCCGCCTTCCGAAGAGGGGCGGCCACCTGCCACTCCCAGCGCTGCGCCAAATGCTCCGGTGCGTCCGGTTGTCCTAGGACCTGCACGGCGTACACATCCGGGGACATGGACAGGGCCAGCCGCAAGCCCTTCTGCGCCACTCGGTCCAGGCGCCGGAGGGGCACCACCACCACGGGCGCGACGAGCGCCTGCACCGGGATGGGGTGGAGTGTCTCGGTGGCGGCGCGGACGCGCTCGGCGTGGCGCCGCGCGGTCCGGAGCAGCGCATAGGACAGGGGAATGAAGACGACGGTCAGCCAGGCGCCCTCCTCGAACTTGGCCGCCGCCACCACACACAGCGCCAGGGCGGTGCAGGCCGCGCCCACGCCATTCACCCACTGGAACCGCCGCGTGCCGTGCCCGCCCTGGCGCCGCCAGTGCATGACCATGCCGAGCTGGGACAACGTGAAGGCAGACAGGGCCCCCACCGCGAACAGCGGGATGAGGTGGTCCGTCACGCCGTCGAACACCACCAGCAGCACGGCGGCCAGCAGGGTCAGGGTGACGATGCCCGTGGAGTACACGAGGCGCTGGCCCACGTGGGCGAACGCCGGAGGCAGGTTGCTGTCGAGCGCCAGCGCGCGGCACAGGCGGGGGAAGTCCGCGAAGCTCGTGTTGGCGGACAGGCAGAGCACGCAGACGATGGCCGCCAGCGTCACGTAGTAGAAGGCACCGCGCCCGGTGACCGCGGCCACGATTTGGGACAGCACGCTCTGGTAGCCGGCCTGACCCGGCGCGGTCGCGCCGATGTCATAGGCATGGCTCAGCCACGCCACGCCGCAGAGCAGCATCACCAGGATGCTCACGATGCACATCAACGTCCGGCGCGCGTTGCGCACGCGGGACTCGCGGAAGATGGGCACGCCGTTGCTGACGGCCTCGATGCCCGTCATCGCCGTGCAACCGCTGGCGAAGGCGTGCATCAGCAGCCAGAGGCTCGCCGTGGCCGTGCTCTCCGGGAGCCTGGGTGGGGCGACGACGGGGATGGGACTTCCATTGGACGTGAGCACCTTCCAGACGCCCGTGAGCAGGGTGATGCCCAGGCAGCCGACGAACAGGTAGGTGGGCAGCAGGAAGGCCATGCCCGCGGCGCGGATGCCTCGCAGGTTCACCACCATGATGAAGCCAAGCAGCACCAGGCACAGGAGCAGGGTGTGGGGGAACAGGCTGGGGATGGCGGAGACGAGCGCGCCCACGCCGGCTGAGATGGCCACCGCGACGTTGAGCACGTAGTCCAGTCCCAGCGCGGCGGCCGCGAGCAGCGCGGGCCTCACGCCCAGGTTGGCGCGGGCCACGGAGAACGAGCCGCCGCCGTCGGGATACGCGGCGATGGTCTGCCGGTAGGAGAACTGCACCACGAGCAGCAGCGCCACGATGATGCTGGTGAGCAGGCCGATGTACCGCGGCCCGGCGCTGCCCAGCACGAGCAGGACGGTGAGCGCGGCCTCGGGCCCGTAGGCGGCGGAGGCCAGCGCGTCCAGCCCGAGCACGGGGATACCGGTCAGCGGACCTATCTTCTCCTCTTCCGCCTGCTCGTTCGGAATGGGCCTGCCGAACAGGAGCTGCCGCAAGGACATGCCTGAAAGGTAGTGCCGCGCTCCCGGGGGCTCCGACAGGCGACGGGCCATGCGCCCGGCCCTACTTGGAAAGTTCCTGCGTGCTGCGCACCCTCGTCATGGATTCCCGTGCATGACGGAGGCGCGATGACCCCGTCCGGTTTGACGGCCGAGCAGCTTCAACACCAGGTGCATTCGCTGAAGGAAGTGGCCCTGGCGCTCGCGGAGGTGATGGGCTGCCTCGGCCTCCGCCCCGCGGTGACGGGTCGCTATCGCATGGGCGACATCCGTCACTGCTTCGCGGACATCTCCCTGGGGCGTGAGCTGCTGGGGTACGCACCCCGGGTTTCCTTCCACGACGGGCTCGCGGAGCTGTCGTCGTGGCTCGAAGACCAGGTGGCGACGGACCGCGTGGCGGAGGCGCGCGCGGAACTCGAGGCGCGAGGGCTGACCGAATGAGCGCGGCGGAACCTTGGGAGGTGGATGGGGGCAGGACGGTCATCTTCGGCGGGGCCGGCTTCATCGGCTCCAACCTGGCGGACCACTACCTGTCCGCGGGGCGGACCGTGCGCGTCGTCGACAACCTGACGCGCCCCGGCGTGGTGCACAACCTGCGTTGGCTCCAGGCCCGGCATGGCGCCCGGCTGGAGGTGATGACGGCGGACGTACGGGACGCCAATGCGGTGAAGCAATCCGTCGTCGGCGCCAGCCAGGTCTTCCACTTCGCGGCCCAGGTGGCTGTTACCACCAGCCTGGAGGTGCCCGTCACCGACTTCGAGGTCAACGCGGGCGGCACCCTGAACGTGCTGGAGGCGCTGCGTGCCATGGAGCGGCCCGCCTCGCTCGTCTTCACCTCCACCAACAAGGTCTACGGCTGCATGCCGGGCGTGGAGCTCGTCCAGAAGCCCAGCCGCTACGAGCCTCGGGACGCGGGCCTGCGCGGTCACGGCGTGGGGGAGGCCTGCCCGCTGGACTTCGATAGCCCCCATGGTTGCTCCAAGGGCGCGGCGGACCAGTACGTGCTCGACTACGCGCGGGCCTACGGGCTGAGGACGGTGGTGTTCCGGATGAGTTGCATCTACGGCCCCCGGCAGTTCGGCACCGAGGACCAGGGCTGGGTGGCGCACTTCCTCTGGCGCATGCTCGAAGGCCGGCCCCTCACGCTCTACGGGGATGGCAAGCAGGTGCGGGACATCCTCGACGTGGACGACCTGGTGCGCGCTCTCGGCCTGGCGCAGCAGCACATCGGACGGCTCAAGGGGCAGGCCTTCAACATCGGCGGCGGCCCGTCGCGGACGGTGAGCCTGCTGGAGTTGCTGGGCCTCATCTCGCAGCGCACCGGCCTGCGTCCCGCGCTCCAGTTCGAGGATTGGCGGACGGGGGACCCGCGCTACTACGTCTCCGACACCCGCAAGTTCCAGACAGCCACGGGGTGGGCGCCCCAGGTGGGAATCGCCGAGGGCGTGGACCGGCTCCACGACTGGCTGCGGACCCTGATGCTCGAGCGGCCGGTGGCGTTCCGGCAGGGAGGGGCGCGTGAAGTCCCCGCAGGCTAGAGGGCTTCACCTACATCGGTATCGGGCGCGGCTGACGCACGGCTCCGGGTGGCTCTGGCGGGCTTGGGGTGCTATCCCCACGCATCGCCCCGATGAGCACCGACGCCCCGACTGCCGCCGCGCCCCCTGATGTCTTTCAAAAGCGTCTTGATGGACTGCTCATCGTGGCGCTCGTCGTCTGGGGATTGGCCCAACTGGCGCCTCACCTGGCGCATCCGGCCATCTACATCTGGGACGAGGCGATGCACCAGGCCGCCGCGCGCGGCACGCACGACACCTTCTTCACGCCGCACATCTACAAGGACCCGGTCTTCCCCGCGGACCCGCGCCACTGGTGGGCCGCGCACGTGTGGATGCACAAGCCCACGGGGCCCTTCTGGTTCGGCGCGCTGATGATGCACGTGGTGGGCGTGACGCCGCTGGCGTTGCGGCTGGCCTCGCTCCTGGGGCACCTGGCCGCGGCGGTGTCCATCTACCTCATCGCGCGCAGGCCCGCTGGGCGCTTCTGGGCCATGCTGGGGGCGGCGGGTTTCCTCGCCATGCCCTTTGGCTGGCAGCTCGTCCAGGGGCGCATCTTCGGCGATGTGACGGATTGCACCCTGACGGGCTGCAACGCCGTCGCGGTGGCGCTCCTGTTCCACGCCACGCGCCAGGGCTCCTGGCGGTGGGGGCTGGCGGCAGGGG
>NZ_JAAEAH010000034.1 GCF_010998615.1 Myxococcus sp. CA023
GCGCGGGGGAGCGCGGGGGAAACAGGGGTGTTTCGAGACTCTATCTCACTTCTCGTGCTTCGCGAGGCCCTGTCCCCACATCCACGCCGCGCCGGGGAAGACGCCACGGTCGGCATGTCACTGAAGCCATGTCATGCCAATGTCATGGCCCTGATTGGAGCCCCGCGTCATTCCCCCCGGGTCCGCCGCGCCTCTCCCCCCTTCACCGGGCACGGTGCGGGTGTGCCCGTTACAGTCGGATGTCCATGCGGCCCCACTTCCACGTGGCCGGCTTTCCCGTCCGGCTCCATCCGCTCTTCTTCCTCGTCGCATTGATGACGGGCTGGACGCTCATCACCGAGCCCGCGCGGCTCGCGTTGTGGGTGGGCATCGTCTTTGTGTCGGTACTGCTCCATGAACTGGGGCATGCGCTGGCCTTCCGCCGCTACGGCTGTCCCGCTCAAATCGAGCTGCATGGCATGGGCGGCACCACCCAGACCCACGACGCCGCGCACCTCACTCACCTGCAGTCGGCCTTCGTGAGCTTCGCCGGGCCGGGCATCGGCTTCCTGGCGGGCGGGCTCGTGTGGGGCCTGTCGCAGCTCCGTCCCCTGGGTGAGCCGGGCGGACTGGCGGACCACGGCGTGCGGCAGTTCCTGTGGGTCAACATCGGCTGGGGGCTCTTCAACCTGCTGCCCATGCAGCCGCTGGACGGTGGACATCTGCTGGCAGACCTGGTGCGCGCCCGCGGCGGCTACCGCCACGAACGGGTGGTGCTCGGCGTGGGCATCGCCACGGCGGTGGTGGTGCTGGGGCTGGCCATCTGGTCGAAGCAGTTGTGGATGGGGATGCTGGCGATGGTGCTGGGGGTGATGAACCTCGAGCAGCTCCGCCGCACGCCGAAGCGGCGCCCCTCCAAGCGGCGGTTCGCCCTCCCCCGCGTGGTCCGCAAGCCCCAGGCGGCACCGGCGGGCGCCATCTCCATCGAGCAGCTGATGGACGAGCTGCGCGGAACGCCCCGCCCCCCGGGTGCGGCCGACGCGGATGATGACCTGGAGGGCCCTCACGATCCGGCCCTGGTGGGCGAGATGCTCCTGGACAACGGGCTACCGGAGCTGGCCGTGGGCTCGCTCCAATCCGCCTTCACGCAGGCGCCCCTGCCGCGCACCGGCCATGCCCTGGTGCTGGCGCTGCTGCACACTGGGCGGCTCCAGGAACTGGCCTCGCTGCTCGACAGCTCACACGCCCGGCAGCTATCCGAGGACACGCTGGCCCTCATCTCCGAGCACGCCGGGACGGCCAGCGAGACCACACTCACCGAGCGAATTACCGCGCTGCGGCACGGGCGGACTCCTGCCACGGATGAGCCCCGCTGATTGCCGCGCCGCGCCAGAAGGTGCTCTCCGCCTGACGTCCCGACAGGCGGCCCATCAACTGCCTTGAGCGGGAGGCACGTATCCGGGTTATAGGGGCGTCCCCTCCAGCCAGAGGAAGGTCGCGCGTGTCTCGTCCCCGACTCATCAAAGAATCCTCAGAAGCGTCCGCGCCGCTCGAGCGGGAGCTGCTGGTCCGCATCCATGACCTCATGGTGAAGACGCGCGTCCTCGAGGAGCGTCTCATCCAGATGTACAAGCAGGGCCACGGATACTTCTGGATTGGCGGCCCCGGCGAGGAGGCGTTCAACGTCTCCCTGGGCCTGCTCATGAAGAAGGGCCAGGGCCCCGACTTCGACTATCTGCATGCGCACTACCGGCAGTCCGGCACCCTGCTCGCGCTGGGTGAGGAGCCCATCGGCTCCCTGCGGCAGATGAAGAACACGGCCACGGACCCGTATTCGGGCGGCCGCAACTTCGCGGGCCACTACTCCGCCCGGAAGTACAACGTGGCGCCGGTGTCCTCGCCCATCGAGGTCCAGTACGCCATCGCCCCGGGCACGGCCATGGTGCAGAAGCGCCACGGCGGTGACGGCATCACCATCGTCACCGGTGGCGACGCCGGCACGGCCGAGGGCGATTTCGCCTCGTGCCTGGTGTGGAGCAGCCGCCCCGTCAACCCACTGCCCATCCTCATCATCGTCACCAACAACAAGTGGGGCATCTCCACGGCGGCGGAGGGCCAGCACGGCGAGCAGCGCATCAGCGACCGCGGCAAGGCCTTTGGCATCCGCAGCAAGACCATCAACGGCAACGACGTCGTGGAGGCCTACACCGAGCTGCGCGAGGCCATGGCCTACGTGCGCACGGAGCGCAAGCCCTTCCTCCTGGAGGCCAACGTGTCGCGCCTCTACGGCCATTCGTCCGCCTCCGGCGCCAACTACGCGAGCAACGAGGTCGACTGCCTCACGGACTTCGAGGCGAAGCTGGAGAAGGACGGCGTCCTGACGCGAGAGCAGATGGACGCGCTGCGCAACAACTACACCGAGGAGATGGCCGCCGCCGCCCGACTGGTGCGCGACGAGCCACAGCCCGACCCGGAATCCATCTGGAAGCACATCTACGCGGAGGACAAGTAACCCATGGCGAACATGGCACAGGCCATCCGCATGGCCCTGCACTACGCCGAGGAGCACCTGGGCGTCACCGACATCTTCGGCGAGGACGTGGGCGCCCCCCTGGGCGGCGTCTTCACCTGCACGCAGGGTCTGAAGACGACGTGGAACTCTCCCCTGGACGAGCGCGGCATCATCGGCGCGGCCATGGGCATCGCCATGGCCGGCGGACGGCCGGTGGCGGAGATCCAGTTCTGCGACTACGTCTACAACACCATCGACCTGCTGAAGCTGGCGGGCAACACCTGCTGGTCCACCTTCGGTGACTGGAACCTGCCCATGGTGGTGCGCACGCCGGTGGGCAGCGGCATCCGCGGGTCCATCTACCACTCGCACTCGTTCGACGCGACGATGACCCACATCGCCGGGTGGAAGGTGGTCATGCCCTCCACGCCGCTGGACGCGTACGGGCTGCTCATCACCGCGTGCCAGGAGAAGAACCCCGTCATGTTCCTGGAGCCCAAGGCGCTCCTGCGCGTGAAGGGCGAGGAGCGGATTCCGGGCGAGCCGGATGATGACCGCGCGCTGTCGAAGCTCATCGACGCGCCGCTGGGAGACCGCTCCCAGTGGAAGCCGCAGTGGCCCGCGGGCCTGGAGGCGTACGCGGTGCCCTTCGGCAAGGGCAAGATTGTGCGCGAGGGCACGCAGCTCACCGTGGTGAGCTACGGCCGCACCCTGCCCCTGTGCGCGAAGGCCGCGGAGACGCTGGCCGCGGACGGCATCAGCGCGGAGGTCATCGACCTGCGCTCGCTGTGGCCGTACGACTGGGAGCTCATCAAGGCCTCCGTCCAGAAGACGGGCCGCGTCCTCTTCGTCAACGAGGACACCGAGGTGACGAACTTCGGAGAGCACCTGGTGCGCCGCACGGTGGAGGAGCTGTTCTACTCGCTGCTGGCCCCGCCGAGGCTGCTTGCCGGCAAGTTCCTGCCGGGCATCGGCCTGGCGGACGCGCTGGAGATGGCGTCGGTGCCGCAGCTGGGCGACATCACCACCGCCATCCGGTCGCTCGCGGGCGAGCAGCCGTAAGAGCGACACCCACAGTCGCCTGCTCGTGAGCCCCTTGTCTCACGGGAGAAGCACCCCGGGCCGCCATTCCTCTTTGGAGGGATGGCGGCCCATTCGTTAGACTCCAAAGGCTTTGTCACAGCCAATCTTCCGGACAGCCACTCCCGTCGCTGGCGCTGATGCGCCGGCCTTCCGTATCCGCCGCGCCCGCCGGGGTGACGCCGAAGCCATGGCGTCGCTCCTCAAGGAGCTGGGCTACCCCCAGGGGACGGACCAGCAGACGGTCCACTGGGTCGTCAGCCATCCGGAGATTGAAATCTTCGTGGCCGGCGACCCGCAGGACCGGCCCGTGGGCATGGTGTCCTTCTCGCACCGTCCCCAGCTCCGGCTGCGCGGACGCGTGGCCACCATCGACGAGTTGGTGGTGACGGAGACCTGGCGCCGTCGCGGCGTGGGCCGCGCGCTCATCCGGCAGATTCTGGAGCGCTGCAAGGTGCTGAGCGCGAAGCAGCTCCAGCTCGTCTCCCCCATGACGACGACGCCGGAGACGCGCAACTTCTACACGGCGTGTGGCTTCTCCGAAATCGACTCGGGCGTGTTCCGCCACGTCGATACGGAATCCCAGCGCTGACCGCGGCGAGGCGGCGGGCACCGTCATTCGCGGTGCCCCCGGCCGCTATCGCTTGAAGCTGTCCACCACGCGCTGAAGCCGGGCCCGGTCCTCGTCGCTCATGTCCGTGAAGCGCACGCCAATGGCCTCGGCCTCGTCGCGCACCCAGGCGATGACGCCGGTGAGGTGGAACTCCTCGCCTTCAATGGCCATGGACAGGCGGACGTGGGAGCCCACGTCGTAGGACTTCCGCGTCAGCAGACACAGTCCGCCCGCGGAGATGTTGATGGAGTACGCACGCAGCGCCCGCGCCGCGTCCTGCGTCTGGTTGAAGCGAACCTCGAACCGCGCCGCCACACGCTCATCCGCCCGCCGGTTCGCGTATGCGGCTGGATCCCCGTTCTCCATGTCATCCGCCGCCTTGGTTGTCATACGCACCCGATAGCCCCCACGTTCGACGCTCCTGGCGAACACCACGCTGCTTCCCACACCCACAGTTCCACAGGGTGACGCGCCAGGCCAACCTCCAGGCCCCGGGCGTCCGCCAAGTGTCCGCTGCTTTCCACGCCTGATTCAAGGGGCCCCCTCTATCGAATTCGGGTGCCTATGTCCTCGGAGACTTCCCCGGGAGAGCTCTGGAATGCGTGTGGACCGCCTCTATGTGTTGACTGGGACCCTGGCTTTGGCCCTCTGGGCCGTGGCCTGCAACGGCGGCAACGGGCCCGGCCCCGGCGACCAGGGGGACGCGGGCACCGATGGAGGCGGAACGCCCACCGTGGACGGTGGCGGGACGGACGCGGACGGCGGCGCGCGGGACTTCGCCTGCGACGTGGCTCGGCAGGAAGGCTGTGCCGACGGCCAGGACTGCTACTTCGCGGACATGGCGGACGGCGGCACCGGCAGCCGCTGCTTCGAAGCGGAGTGCGACGTGGTGGCCCAGGACTGCGCCCAGGGCCAGCGCTGCACGTATGCGATGGAGAATGACGTCACCCAGCGGCGCTGCGTGGCCCCGGGCACCGCGGACGAAGGCGCGCCCTGCACGCTGGCTCCCAGTGACGGGGGCCTGGCCTACGACACCTGCCGGCACGGATTGTTCTGCCGCGAGGCGCCTGACGGCGAAGGAAGTGGCTTCACCTGCCAGCGCCTGTGCCATGCCACGACCCAATGTGGGAACTCGAGCGAGTGCAACACCGTGCTCCGCCTGGAAGGCACCGACGAGCTGCCGCTGGTCTGCGGCCCGCCGTCCACGGCGTGCAACCCCTTTGGCGATGACTGCGAGGCTCCACTCAGCTGCTACCCGTCCACGTCCGGTCCGCTGTGCGCGGGCAGCGGCAATCGGACGGAGGGGCAGTCGTGCGACTTCAGCAATCAATGCGCGCCGGGAAGCGCGTGTGTGAATGCGGGAGGAGGCCTCACCTGTCGCCCGCTCTGTCAGCCTGGTGGCACGCCCACCTGCTCTACGAGCAACTGCCGGGCGTTGGAGGGCAACCCAGGCGTGGGGGCTTGCGTCCCCTAGACAGCAGGCCGATCGCTGTGGCGGGCGGCCAGGCAGACGAGGCTTCGGAGGCGGAGGGTTCCCAGACGGCCGGCTGGCAGGGCACGGTGTGGTGTGCATCCTGCAAAGCCGGGAGGAATGGGAATGGGAATGAAGCCGGGGTGGCGGAGGGTCGTCGTGTGCGCGAGCAGCGCGCTGCTGGCGTGTGCTGGCAGCGTGGCGGACTCACCCGACGGCGACGTGCCGCCAGACGACGACAGCCACACTTCCACGATGGAGCAGAACGCGCCGGACGCGTCACTGGAAGTCGCGCCCGTGTTGGTGCTGAACGACGGGCGGCAGGTGCAGGCCGTGCCACCCTTCGGGCCGCCGGCGACTTCGTTCCAACCGGGCTTCCATCAAGCGCTCCGCGCGTCCCACTCAGCGGGAAGCGTGACGACCTTCCGCATGCGCGTGCCGGTGGCGCGTGACGGCGGGCGCCTCCGCGTGACGTTCCGCTCGGGCGACGGAAGCATGACGCTGGTGCGTGCCACCGTGGCCCAGGCGGGCGCCAATGGAGCGCTGGCGTCCACGCCGGTGAAGCTCTTCTTCGATGGCGCGGAGGGCTTCACCGTGAACGCGCGCTCGCGGAGGACGTCGGACCCGGTGGACTTCCCGGTGACGTTCCGGGACGAGCTGGCCATCACCTTCGAGGCCCGGGGCGCGATGGCGGCCAGCGCCATCAGCGCCTTCCCAGGCAGCTTCGCGCGCGCGGGGAACCATGCGCTGGTGACCGGCGCGCTGGGCGGTACCCTGTTCGACCGCGCCATCGGCGTGGCCACCGTCGACGTGGAAGGCCCCACGGGCCGCGCCTTCGTGGCCATCGGAGACAGCATCACCGAGGGTTACATCGACACGAAGAACGACACCCGCAACGCCTGGCCCGCCAAGGTGGAGGCCGCGCTGGGCGTACCCGTGGTGAACGCGGGCGTGAGTGGCCAGGGCTTCTACGACGCGCTGGCGCTGCTCGACGGCGAGGTGCTGGTGCTCCAGGGCATCACCGACTGCATCGTCCTGCTGGGCACCAACGACCTGGGCGACAAAAACTCCCTGTCCGTCATCCAGGCGCGGATGATCACGATGCTGGGCCGGCTCGCGCCTTTCTGCCGCACCTGGGTCAGCACCCTGCTGCCCAAGGAGAAGTCGAACTACGCGCCTTACGAAGTGGTGAAAGTCCAGCGGCTGGAGGTCAACACGTGGCTCCGCGGCGGCGACGCCGGCCCGGACATCATCGACCTGGAGGCGGTGACGCGCCAGCCAGCGAACGTGCACCTGTTCCTCGACGGGCTGGAGGTGGACGGCATCCACCCCAGCGTCGAAGGCCACCGGGTGATGGCGGACGAAGTCACGCGCGTGCTGCGCGAAGAGGGCGGCCTCTAGCCGCGCCCCCGCGATCAGCCCTGGCGCGAGCCGAGCACACCGTGGAGCACCAGCAACTCCGCGAGCCCCGGCGGCGCCAGAATCCAGTCGTCCTCCGTGGGCACCCAGCGCACCGGGGCCCCGGCCCCTTCCAGCAGGCTGTTCACCTGAAGGAGCAGCGGCTCGAAGGTGGAGACGGGGGCCTCGCGGCTCCCCTCCGGTGCCGACACGTCGTGTCCACCGGGCTCCAGGTGGAAGGCGGCGCGGCCAGACTGGGGCGTCACCTCGAAACCGGGCAGGTACGGCTGCATGGCGGCCTGGAGCCGCTCCAACAGCGCACCGTCCTCGTAGGGGTGGGACAGCTCCCAGTCGAAGAAGGTGGGCAGCTGCGCGAGCAGCTCCTGGTGCAGCGGGTTGGCGCGGCTCTGCCGCCAGTGGTGCTCGGCCAGGTCATAGGCCGTGGCGGGCACGCGCAGCTCGTACTTCTCCAACTTCGCGAGCAGCTCGCCCATCCGCTCCACCAGGTCCGCGGGCGGCTCGGCGCGGGACACCCAGCCCCAGTCCGCCACCGACTGCCCGCGGCGCTGGCCTTCCACCCGGTCTCCTTCACGCAGCTGGAGCTGCGGCTCCGGGGCCTCCTCCTCCGGGTACAGCCCCGCGTGCAGCAGGGGCCCGCCCGATTCGGGCCGCAGCCGCGCAAAGCGGTGCGCCGGGTTGACCTCCACCACGCTGAACGTCTCCCTGGCCATCGCCGTCTCCTCGGATGTCCGACGTCGCGGAGCCTACCCGGTGTTGCGCATGCCGGCGGCGATGCCGTTGAGCGTGAGCAACAGTGGACGATCCACCTCCGCCTGGCCCTCGCGCTTGCGCTTGAGCAGCTCCACCTGGAGGAAGGACATGGGGTCCACATAGGGGTTGCGTAGGGAGATGCTGCGCTGGAGCTGCGGGTTGTTGTCGAGCAGCTTCGACTCGCCCGTCAGCCGCTTCACCTGCCTGCGCGTGCGCCGGTGCTCCTGCTGGATGCGCCGCCACACCGAACGGGTGGCGGGAGGCGCCAGCGACGCGTAACGCCCGGCGATGGCCACGTCCGACTTCGCCAGCACCATGGTGACGTTGTCGATGACGGCGCGGAAGAAGGGCCACTCCCGGTACATGCGCTTGAGCTGCGCCGCCCCACCCTCCTCGTTCGAGAAGGCCTCCAGCGCCGAGCCCACGCCGTACCAGCCCGGGAGGATGGCCCGGTTTTGCGTCCAGGCGAAGACCCACGGAATCGCGCGCAGCGTGTCCAGGCCTCCCGCCCTGCGCTTGCTGGGGCGCGAGCCGATGGGCAGCGACGCAATCTCCTCCACCGGCGTCGCGGCGGTGAAGAACTCCAGGAACCGCGGGTCCTCCCACACCAGGGCGCGATACGCCTTGCGCCCCGTCTCCGCCAGCGTGTCGAACACGGTACGGAAGGTGCGCTCGGCCTCGGGCTCCGGTCGCGGCTGCGCATCCAGCGTGTGCAGCAGCACGCCGCCCAGGATGAGCTCCACCGTGCGCCGCGCCAGCTCCGGGCGCGCGTACTTGTGGTCCAGCGCCTCGCCCTGCTCCGTCGCCTTGTAGCCACCCGCCACCGCGCCAGGCGGCAGCGCGAGAATCGCCTCCTGCGCGGGACCACCACCACGCGCCACGGACTCGCCGCGGCCGTGGAAGAGTCGCAGCGGGACGCCCGCCTCGCGAGACACCTCCGTGAGCGCCACCTGCGCGCGGTACAGCGCCGCGCTGGCCGCCAGGAGCCCCACCTCCTTGCCGGAGTCGCTGTAGCCCACCATCACTTCCTGGCCACCGCGCACGTCCAGGTGCTTGCGGTACTCCGCGTCCGCGAAGAGCGTGCGCAGCACGTCCGGGCCCGAGTCCAGCGCGCCCAGTTGCTCGAACAGCGGCACCACATTCACCGTGGCGCAGCCCCGCTTCTCGTCCCACAGGCCCGCGTGCTTCAAGCAGCGGAAGGCCGCGAGCACGTCCTCGGCGGTGCTGGCCATGCTGAGGATGAGCGTGCGGCACGCGGACTCACCCGACTCCGACTGGGCCTCCCTCAGCCGTGCCAGCACTTCCAGGAGCCGCGCCCCACCTTCCGTCGGCGCCGGGCCCCCGTTGAACGAGCCCGCCGCGCTCACCGCGTCCTCGGCCGGCGCGCGCACCTCCAGCTCCGCCAGTGACAGTCCCAGCGCGAGCACCCGCTCCCGGACCTGCCGCACGTCGCGAAGTCCCGCGTGCGTGCCCTTCGACGCCTCCAGCGCGCGACCCAGCACGTCCAGGTCCGCCAGCAAGGCCTCCGGCGTGCGGTAGGCGCCCTGTGGCATGGGGACGCTCGCCCCGGCGCGCTGCTGCGTCACGTAGTGGAGCGCACGGTGCAGCCGCTCCTCCATGAAGCGCAGCTTGTGCCGCAGCGGCTCGCCCGGGGTACGGGGACCGTAGCGGCGCTCGGTGTCGGGCAGCGCCTCCGCGTCCTTCGCCACCGAGCTCAGCAGCTCCTCGGACGGCTTCGCGTGACGCGCCGACTGGGACAGCCGCCCGCCCAACCGCTCCAGGTCATGCAGCAACCGCCGCAGTCCACGGGCCCGGTGCGCGCGCAGCGTGTCCGCGAACACGTCGGGCGTCACCAGCGGATTGCCATCCATGTCCCCGCCCACCCATGAGTGGATGCGCACGGGCGTGTCCACCGGCCCCAGCGGCTCGCCGTAGGCGCGCTCGAAGGCCCAGTCCAGCAGCTCGGGCAGCAGGGACAGCTCGTCGGCGAGAACCTCCTCCACGTACCAGAGGACGTTCTTCACCTCGTCACCCACGGTGGGGCGCTCGCGGCGCAGCTCATCCGTCTGCCACAGGAGGGTGATTTCCTCGCGCAGCAGCGCCAGGTTCACCGAGGACTCGCGCGGCGTCAGCTCGCAGCGGTCCCGCTCCTCTAGCAGGCCCGCCATGCGGTCGAGCTTCTCCAGCAGGGTGCGGCGCACGGCCTGCGTGGGGTGCGCGGTGAGCGTCAGCGTCACGCGCATGGTGCGCATGGCCTCGCGCACGCGCTCCGCGGGGATGCCCGCTTCCTTGAGCACGAGCAGCGTGGCCTCCAGCGAGCCGCGCTGGGGCTTGGCGGACGCGGCCTCAGCGTGGGTGCGGGCGCGGCGGATGCGGTGGTGCTGCTCCGCCAGGTTCACCAACTGGAAGTAGACGGAGAAGGCGCGCAGCACCGGCTCTGCCCGTTCCAGCGGCAGGCGTTGGAGCACCTCCGCCAGCTCGGCCGCCACCGCGCGCCGGCCGGCCACGGGGCCTCGGCGGCGCTGGATGGCGAGGCGGCGCACTTCTTCTTCCAGGTCGAAGAGCGCCTGCCCTTCCTGTTCGACGAGGACTTCTCCCAGGAGCCGGCCAAGCAGGCGGACATCCCGGCGCAGCGGCTGATCCACGGCACGCAGTCGGGCCATATGGTGCGACGGTAGCCGCTGAGCAGCGAACTGGCCCGCATTTCCGCGCGAGAAAGTGACGTGCGCCCGCGAATCACGGCGATGCGTCTGTCATTCCCGACAGACTCGGTCCCGAAACGCGCCAGCACGCGCCACCGCCCGAAAGCCACCCGACCCCGTGGCTCCAGAGCCACACACCCACCCGGTCCAGGCCTTGCACAACAGGCCTCCCGTGGGCCGCGAACGACACCGCGGCCGAGGAGCTTGTCGCCATGTGGACGATGCGGGGGTGGAAGGTGACGTTGCTGTGTGGCTGGCTGGCCGCGCCGGTGGCCATGGCCGAGACGGCGATGCTCGACGGGGTGCCCCGGGATGCGAGGGCCGCCCGTGGCGCGGAACTGCTCCCCTCAGAGCCGATGTTCCCCGACGCGGGCCCAGGCGAGGTGGACGGCCCCGTCCTTCGTTACGCGGAGCCGGTGTCCTGCCCCGCTGCGCCCGAGGGCCGGGTGTGGGTGGCGGAGACGCAGGCGTGCGACGACGCCGGCTGCGAGTCGCTCACGACGGTGTGGGCGGGCTCGTGGACCGTCGAGGACGCAGGGCTGGAAGTGCGCTGTGAGACGGACCGCGTGGTGCTGGCCGCGGGCGAATGGCGGATGGTGCTCACGCCAGGCGCGGGCGGCGGGCTGGAGGTGAGTGAGCTGACGCCGCCGGAGCCCGAGTCGCTGTCGGCGGCGCGTCCCTCGGAGACACCGGCCTCCGAGGACTGAGCCGGGCTACACGCCGATGCGGCGGAGCATCAGGATGGGGCCTTCATCCAGGCGCCTGTCCCGCAGGTCGATCTCGCAGTCGATCATCCAGTCGCCGTGCCCTTCCGGGTCGATGATGCGCTGCTGGGTCTCCCACAGCCGCGTGCCTGACTCCTTCAAGAAGGTGTTGGCGGGCTTGCGTGCCTGGGGTGTGAGCACCACGACCTTGTGCTCCTCGAAGTACGGCGCCATGGCCTGCTCCAGCTTGGGGGCCGTCCATTCGCCCAGCGCGTTGTCCAGCATGGCCAACGCGTCCATGTAGCGCTTCTGGCCCAGCGCCTTGAGCAGCCGGTGCAGCTCCTCGCGCACCCGCGCGGCGAAGGCCTTCGGGTCGTCGGTGAGCTCCTTCGGCTTGAGCTCCACCACCGGCTTCGCCTCGACGGCGGCGTCCGGGTTGCGCATGCGCTCCCACTCATCCAGCAGGCTGGAGTCCACCTGCCGGAGCGTGGCGCGCAGGTGGTCGATGAAGTCCTCCACCTCCTCCGTGCGGAAGCGCTCCGGCACCGTCTGCACCAGCGTCTTGTACGTGTCATTCACGTACCGCAGCAGCACGCCCTCGCTGCGCTGCAGGCCGTAATCACGGATGTAGTCCGGGAAGGACATGAACCGCTCGAACATGTCCCGGACAATGGACTTGGGCCGGATGTTCTCCTCGCCCACCCACGGGTGCTTCTGCGCGAACTTGTTGAAGGTGCCGTAGATGAAGTCGCGGTTGGGCTTGGGCCACTCGAGCTTCTCGAGCTCCGCCATGCGGTCGTCGTACTCCACGCCCTGCGCCTTCAGCTCGTTGATCTTCTCGCCCTTGAGCTGGTTGAGCTGCGCGTAGAGCACCACGTCCGGGTTCTCCAGGATGGCCTCCACCAGCGACACCACGTCGAGCGCGTACGTGTCCGTGGTCGGATCCAACAGCTCCAACGTGTCGAGCAGGTACAGCGACAGCGTGTGGTTGAGGCTGAAGTCGTGCTGCATCTCCCCCGCCACCTTCACCGTGGCGCCCGAGCCACCCTGCCCCTTCTCCACCTCGAGGATTTCCGCGTCGCGCAGCGTGCGGAAGTCGCGCGCGGCCTCCTTGAGGTGCCGGCGCTTGAGGTAGTCCGAGTCGTGGCTGCGCTGCACCAGCGTCACCAGCCGCTTGTACCCGCCGTTGCCTTCCGTCTGGTGGTCGCTCTGGAGCAGGTTGAGAATCATGCCGTGCGACACCGCGAAGCGGGACTCCAGCGGCTCCGGCATGCCGCTCTGGAGCCGCTCGAAGGTGCTCCGGTCGTACTGCACGAAGTTCTTCTGCGGCGGCTTGGCCTTGGGCGTCTTCTTCTTACCCGCGGCCTCCTTGGCGGCCAGCTTGATGTTCTCGATGACGTACTCGGGCGCCTGGGCCACCACGCTGCCCTGGGTGTCGAAGCCCTTGCGGCCCGCGCGGCCGGCGATCTGCTGGAAGTCGCGCACGCTCAGCGTGGTCAGCTTCTCGCCGTTGAACTTGAAGAGCTGCGTGAAGAGCACCGTGCGGATGGGGATGTTGACGCCCACGCCCAGCGTGTCCGTGCCGCTGATGACCTTGAGGTGTCCGTGCTGGGCCAGCTTCTCCACCAGCAGGCGGTACTTGGGCAGCAGGCCGGCGTGGTGCATGCCGATGCCGTGGCGCAGGAAGCGCTGGAACTCCTTGCCGTAGGGCGTGTCGAAGGGCGCGTCCTGGAGCGCCAGCCGGATGGCCTCCTTCTCCTCCTTGGTGGAGAAGTCCACGCTCATCAGGTTCTGCGCCTGCTCGGCGGCGGTGCGCTGGGTGAAGTTGACCAGGTAGATGGGGTACTTCCCACGAGCAATCAGGTCTTCAATCGTCTCGTGCAGCGGCGACTCGCGGTAGTCGAAGTCCAGCGGCACGGGGCGCTCGGCGCTGCGCACGGTGGCCACTTCCCGGCCGGTGAGCTTCGCCAGGCTCTCCTCGATGACGTGCGTTGGGCCCAGCGTGGCGGACATCAGCAGGAAGGTGGTGTCCGGCAGCGCGATGAGCGGCAACTGCCAGGCCACGCCGCGCTCGCGGTCCGAGTAGTAGTGGAACTCGTCCATGACGACGTAGTCCACGCGGGCGCTCGCGTCGCGCAGGGCCAGGTTGGCGAGGATTTCGGCGGTGCAGCAGATGATGGGCGCGTCGCGGTTGATGCTCGCGTCGCCGGTGAGCATGCCCACGTTCTCCGCGCCGAAGGCGTCGCAGAGGGCGAAGAACTTCTCGTTCACCAGGGCCTTGATGGGGCAGGTGTAGAAGGAGACCTTCCCCTCCGCCATGGCCTTGAAGTGGAGCGCCGTCGCCACCAGCGACTTGCCGGAGCCGGTGGGCGTCTTGAGGAACAGGTGCTTGCCCGCCAGCAGCTCCAGGATGGCCTCTTCCTGGGCCGAATAGAGGCTCAAGCCATTGGCCGCCACGTAGCCGACGAAGCGGTTGAGGATTTCATCCGCGTCCAGGGGCGGTTCGCCCTTCTTGGGGAGCAGTGCGGCGAGCGGAGCTTGGGTTTCAGAGGTGGCCATCACCCGTGGACAATAGGCGGCGCGCCCGGCCCCTACCGGGAAAATCGCAATCGGCGGCACGGGGCGTGACGGCAGGCGCCCCCTTCCCGCTCGGAAGGGCCGGGGGAAGGCCCCCTGGAGGCGTGTCCGCGAGGCCCCGGGCGCAAGGTCCGGGGGCGCGATACCCGGGCCCCGGCCCGCTCCGTACCGTTGCCCATGGACTGAAGGTCAGGGGGTGGGGATGCGGAGAACCGTCAGACAGAAGATGACGCGCCTCAAGCGTGCGGCGCTGCTGGGAGGTCTGGCTTCCGCGCCCTGCCTCTGGAGCGGCTGTGAGCAGCGACGGGGCCCCACGGTGAACGCGGCCGATGTTGCCGAGGCCCCGGGTGTCGCGGGGCTGGAAGGCGGTCCCTCCACCACCACGATTCCAACGGCTGACGGCGGGAATGCTGGCGCAGGGCCGGGCCAGACGCCAGGCCACGCCGACACCGGCACGGGTGGCGCGGGAGCCCACGGCGGGACCGGCAGCCGGAGCGAGACTCCAGGCGCGAGCGCATACACACCCGGCCGCGGCCCGCGGGACAGCGGCAACTGGACCGGTGGTGGCAGCGGCCCGCACGATAGCGGCAGCCGGACCGGTGGTGGCAGCGGCGCTGGCCGAGGTGGCTTCGGAGGCGGGGGCAGCCTCACGGGTGGCCACAGCGCCACCGGTGGGGACAGCCTGTCGAGCGGAAACAGCGTGACGGGGGGCGGCAGCAGCACCGGTCACGGCGGCAGCGGAGTCATCTCCGGCGGCAGTGGCTCGGGTGGAGGCACGGGCTTGCGCGGCGGAGGAAGCAGCGCGGGTGGCTCGTCCTCGGAAAGAGGAGGGCTGGATAGCACCCGTGGCGGCAACAGCACGTCCGGCGACGGCAGCGACTAGGGAGTCTCGCGGTCCGGTGGGCTGCTGGGGCTCTGACGCCGCCTCACGCGGCGCACCTCACCGCCACGCGCGTTGCAATCGCTCTGGAGGAACGGCCGGAGCGTGTGTCGCCTGGGCCCGACACGCCTCGAAACACAAACGGGATGAGCGGACCGTTCCACCCATCCCGAGCGCTCAAACCCAGATGACGCGGCCTACCGCGTCGGCTGCATCGCCTGGATGACCGGGGCCTGCGCCCCCTGCTGCCTGATGTCCTCCAGCACGTCGTTCATCGACGCCATCAGCGCATGCGGCCCGGTGCCCATCCATGTCCCGGCTGCCTGGAGCATGGCCTCGATGCCGCCGCGCGCCCCCCCGATGACCCGGCCGCCTCGGACCGCCCCCCCGTCCACCAAAGCGTTGTCGCGTGCACATCTCGCTCGTGCTTCCCGGCCATGGCGGTGTGCTTTTCAACTGCCCAACTTTCAGCTGAACAGCAGTTGAGGGGGACAATAGTCATGCGAATCACACGAGCGATGTTGGGTGTGGCGATGGTGGGGACGGCCGTGATGTTCGCCGGCTGCGGAGAGAGCAGCGCCAGCGATAACACGCTGGGGCCCCAGCAGGCGGCCGCGGACCATCCAGTGACGCTCACGGACGGCCAGATTCTGGGCGTGCTCCTGGTGGCCAACGCGGGCGAGGTGATTCTGGGCCAGGTGGGACAGGCGCAGGCCACCGACCCGACGGCACGTGACTACAACGCACGCATGGTCACCATGCACTCAGAGGTCATCCAGCGCCTGGAGCAGCTGGCCATGGCCCAGGGCATCGCGCCCGCGGAGAGCCCGGTGTCTGAGCACCTCCATCAGACGGTGGAGAAGACCATCGACCTGCTGAGCACCATGAAGGCCCCTGCCTTCGACCTGTCGGTGATGGATGCGCAAGTCGCCGCCCATGCCGGTACCGCCCTGCTGG
Organism: Myxococcus sp. CA023; assembly: GCF_010998615.1. Taxonomy (GTDB): domain Bacteria; phylum Myxococcota; class Myxococcia; order Myxococcales; family Myxococcaceae; genus Myxococcus. Next base: position 15,645 of record NZ_JAAEAH010000034.1, read on the forward strand.
GGGATTCTCTGCTCGCGCTGCAAGTGCAGAACCCGGCGCTCAAGGAAGAGCTGATGGCGATTCGGAAGACGGTCCAGGCCCACCTCCAGGAGGCCTCGAACATCCAGACCACGCTCTACAACGCGAAGCAGCCGTAGCCGCCACGTGCAGCCGTCCGCCCGGGAGTCGCAGCCCCGAGCGTGACGGCGCTTCGCGCGTGGCGGCTTCCTGACAATGCCCCCTGTCCCTGGGGGCGATGGCATGGTGAACGCCCGACTCCAGCGCGCGTCAAAGCACCTTCACGGCCTTCACCATGTCCGGCGACAGCTCCTCGTGCTGGAGGATGGAGAAGCCCAGCTTCCGGCTGATGGTCTGCATGGCGCGGTTACCCGCGAGGATGTCCGCGACGATGCGCTCCATGCCCCAGTCCCGGCCGATCTCCACCAGTCGCTTCAGCATCTCCGCGCCCAGCCCCTGCCGCTGCACCGGGTCGCTGATGAGGATGGCGAACTCCGCGTCGCGCGTGCCTCGCAGCCGCGTGAGCCGGCCCACGCCGAGCAACTCTCCATCCTTGCGCTCCGCCACCAGCGCCATCTCTCGCGCGTAGTCGTTGAAGCAGATGCGGGACAACCGCGCGTGCGCCACGCGCGTGCTCAGTTGCATCAACCCCGCGTAGCGCAGGAACACCGTCTGCTCCGACAGCGTGCGGTGGAACTCCGCCATCTTTGGCTCGTCCTCCGGGCGGATGGGCCGCAGCAGAATCTCCTCTCCGTTGCGCAATCGGTAGGGCGCAACGTACTGGTTCGGGTACGGCTCGATGGCCAGCTTCGGCAGCTCCGCCTCCGTCACCGAGACCGGGTGCAGCACCACGCGCGCGTCCAGGGCCAGCAGCCGCTCGGGCGAGGCCAGCAGCGGGTTGATGTCCACCTCCTTCACGAAGCGCTGCTCCGCCACCAACTGGCTGAAGCGCACCATGAGCTGCTCCAGCGCCTTCAGGTCCACCGGCGGGCGGCCCCGGACGCCCTTCAACGCCTCGTAGATGCGCGTCTGCTCCATCATCCGCCGCGCCAGCGTGGTGTTCAGCGGCGGCAGCCCCAGCGCCCGGTCCCTGAACACCTCCACCAACGTCCCGCCCGCGCCGAAGAGCAGCACCGGACCGAACTGCGCGTCCACGCTGCTGCCCACGATGAGTTCATAGCCATCCAGCCGCACCATGGGCTGCACGGTGACGCCGTCGAACGCGGGCCCCTGCCCCATCGTCTCCAGCCGCGTCCGGATGTCCCGGAAGGCGGCGCGCACGGCCTCCGCATCCGGAAGGTTCAGCCGCACGCCGCCCACGTCGGTCTTGTGCGTCACCGTGAGCGAGTGGAGCTTCACCACCACCGGGAAGCCCAGGGCCGCGGCCTCCGCCACCGCGGCGTCCTCCGTCACCGCCAGCCGCGTCTCCACGGTGGGGATGCCATACGCGGCGAGCAGCTTCTTGGACTCGTACTCCGTCAGCAGCGTCCGCCCTTCCGCGCGTGCTGACTCCACCCACCGGCGCACTTCGTCCCGGGCGCTGCTCACCGTCTGTGCCAACGCGGGCGTCTCATAGAGGCCCGCCAGGTTGTACGTGTAGCGCCACATGTAATTGAAGATGCGCGCCGCCGTGTCCGGATAGCCGAAGGTGGGGATGCCCGCATCGTTGAGGATGCGCTCCCCGGCCGCGACCTCCGAGCCGCCCATCCAACTGGCCAGAACCGGCTTGCCATGCAGCTTCGCGTAGGGCTTGAGACGGTCCGCCGTCTGCGTGGGCTCCGTCATGTCCTGCGGCGTGAGGATGACGAGCAGCCCGTCACTGCCTTCGTCCTGGCCGGTGACTTCCAGCGCCTTCGCGAAGCGCTCCGGGTCCGCGTCTCCCAGGATGTCCACCGGGTTGCCGTGACTCCACTGCGTCGGCAGGAAGGCGTCCAGGGCCTTGAGCGTGGACGCGCTGAGCGTGGCCAGCTCGCCGCCCCCAGACACCAGCGCGTCCGTGGCCAGCACCCCGGGGCCGCCCGCGTTCGTGAGCACCGTGAGGCGCCGGCCCGCGGGGCGCGGCTGCCGGGCCAGCGTCTCCGCCATGTAGAAGAGGTCGGCGATGGAATCCACGCGCAGCACGCCGGTGCGACGGAAGGCGGCGCTGAGCACCTCGTCACTGCCCGTCAGCGAGCCCGTGTGGGACGCCGCCGCCTGCGCGGCCTGCGCCGTGCGGCCAGCCTTGATGACGATGATGGGCTTGGTGAGCGCCACCTCGCGCGCCGCGGAGAGGAAGGCCCGCGCGTCGCCAATGGACTCCATGTACAGCAGGATGGAGCGCGTCATCGGGTCGTCGGCCAGGAAGTCGATGAGGTCGCCCCAGCCCACGTCCAGCATCGAGCCCACCGACACGAAGGCGCTGAAGCCCACCGCCTCGCGCAGGCTCCAGTCGAGGATGGAGGTCAGCAGCGCGCCGCTCTGGCTGATGAAGGCCACGTTGCCCGGCCGGGCCATGGCGCCGGCGAACGTCGCGTTGAAGCCGCTGGGCGGGCGCATCACCCCCAGGCAGTTGGGGCCGATGATGCGCACCTGGGCCGCCTGCGCAATGCGGAGGATCTCCTGCTCCAGGCGCTCCCCCTCCGCCCCAATCTCCTTGAAGCCCGCGGAGAGGATGATGGCGCCCCGGATGCCCAGCTCCGCGCACTCCTGGATGACGCCGGGCACCGCTTGCGCGGGCGTGACGACGATGGCCAGGTCCACCCGCTCCGGCAAGGCCCCCAGGGACGGCCAGGCCTTGATGCCCAGCACGTTGGGCCGCTTCGGGTTGATGGGGTAGACGGTGCCGCCAAAGGGGTTGCTGATGAGGTTCCACAACACGGTGCGCCCCACGCTGCCGGGCCGCTCGGTGGCCCCGACGACGGCCACGCTGCGCGGCGCGAAGAGGACGTCCAGCGGCAGCCGCGTTCGCTGCTGGTGGAGCACGTTGTAGGACGGGTCCGTCTTCGAGGTACCAGGGGTGCGCGTGTCCATGGCCTCCGTCATTGTGGCCGGGCTCGCCAGGGCGCAATGGCCTTCTCGTGCCTGCCCCGTGAACGCCCCCCTCCCAGGTCCTCGCATGAATAGGATAGAACTGAAATAACTGCACTCCCCGCCAAGGAACCAGGAGGTGCGCCCTGCGCATGTCACTCACATGTCGCTCTGACAGCCAGTACGTGACGCAGGCAGTTCTGACACTCGCTGACAGTTTCACTGAACGAAATTTCACCGGTGGGCAAGCATCCCACGGCCCGCCCGGTGTATACGGGGCGCCTCTATGACTCCTTCCGAGAAGCTTGTTTTCACCCAGACCGTCGAGGCGCTCTTCGTGCGCGCCCTCGAGAACCGCCTCACCCCGGCGTGCCGTGAGCACCTGCGCCGGGCGGGGTTGGAGCTCGACCAGAAATTGGAGCGGGCCTACACCCTGGAGCAGTGGAAGGAGTTCCTCCGAATCGCCGCCGGCCACGTCTACGGCGGCGTCCCCGCCGAGGCGGCCTACTACTCGCTGGGCGAGCGGTTCATGGACGCGTACTTCGGCACCTTCTTCGGCCGGGCCCTGCTGGGTGTCGTCCGGCTGGCCGGGCCCCGGCGGATGCTGCTTCGCGCAGGCATGGGTTTTCGCGCCGGCAACAACTTCAGTGTGGTCGAAATCGTCGAGCGGACTCCCACTTCAGTGGAGCTGCGGATGAATGACGTGCTGGCGGACCTGCCCACCTTCTCCGCGGGCCTGCTGGCGCGCGCGGTGGAGCTGTGCGGTGGGTGGCGGGTGGTCAGCATCCCCGAGGAGTTCGACGGCACCGCGGCCACCTTCCACATCCGCTGGTCCGAGGCCCCAGCCGAGGCCGCCCTCACCGCCACGGATGACGACTCGGGCGCGTCCCGGCCTCGCGCATAGCAATCCCCTGCGCGCCCCGTGGCGCTTCGCCACGGGATGCCGCGCAGCACGCCACGCTCGCAAGGCAGCCGAGCGTGGCCACGGGGCCACACGGCGGCCTGCGTCTCAGAGGGAAACGCGCGGCTTCACGGCGGCGCGGACCTGCTGGCATCGCGGCTGCAATCCCATGCGGCATCCCTCGGAGGATGGACGCATGAGCAACCCTGAAGTGGTGACGAAGTCCCAGCGCCGGATGCACTGGGGCGTGGGCGTGGCGGCGCTGGTGATGCTGTTCGCGGGCGTGGGCACGTGGCTGGTGCTGCGCCAGTCGGCGACAGAGCTGCCGCACCCGTCCATGGCGGTCATCCCCAAGCCGTCCCACCCCGGATTGGCGCCGCGCGCGGAGCCGCCGCTGCCCTCCTCCGCGGAGATGGACGCGCTGCTGCGAACACGGCTCGCTGGGGCGTCGCTCATGCCGGAGTTCGCCACGTGGCTGAAGGAGCAGGACCTGCTGCGCCGCTTCGTCACCGTCGTGGACAACGTGGCCCATGGTGACAGCCCCCGCGAGGCGGTGCGCTTCCTCGCTCCGGCCGGCACCTTCGAGGCACGCCGCAAGGCCGGCAAGCTCGTCATCGAAAGGCAGAGCTACGCGCGCTACGACGTCATCGGCAAGGTGGTGGGCTCGCTCGACATGGGCGTGCTGGTATCCACCTACCGCGAGGTGCGTCACCTGGCCGAGCGCCTCCACAAGGAGACGGCTCGCCCCGGAAGCACCTTCGACGCCTCGCTCCACCTCGCCTTCGAGCAGGTGCTCGCCGTCCCTGTCATCGACGGTGACGTCGAGGTGGTCCCCAAGGGCGCGATGTTCGTCTACGCCGACCCGAAGCTCGAAGGGCTGACGGCCGCGCAGAAGCACCTGCTGCGGATGGGGCCGCAGAACCTCCGCCGCATCCAGGACAAGGTCCGCGAGGCGTCCCAGCAGCTCACCCAGCAGGCGTCCCGCCGCTGAAGCGGTCACCGGCCCTGGCAGGATGCAACGGGGGCCATGCAGATTGCGGCGCTTCGCCATGGGGCGCCGCCTCCGCGCAGAGGGACAAGCCGGGGGGCACGGGCGTTGCTATCGGAGGAGCTTTCCTCCGGGACGAAGCGCTGCCAGGCGGCGTGGAGGCCCGGCAAGCACCGGAGCCCCCGCGCCGGTGTCGCCCCTGCGTCCCGTGTTCATGCGCCTGCCTGTCCTCCCCGTGCTGTTGCTGTGTCTGATGCTCTCCGGCATCATCGCGGGCGTCCTGCACTTCATGCAGCGCGACCGGCAGGCGCTGGTGGACCAGATGGCCCGCGAGCGACAGGCGCAGCTGCTGGAGGCCGTGCGCGGCGTCTCCGCCGCCCTGGAGAGCGCGGAGGAGGACCTGCGCTTCGCGGGCGAGCTGCTGGCCCAGCCGGGCACCGCCGAGGAGCACCGGCGCGAGATGCGCGCCCTGCTGGAGGCGGTGGGTCAGTACAAGGCCATCCTCGTCTTCGGAACGGACGGACAGGAACGGCTCCGACTGGTGGACCGGCGCAGCGCGGCGACGATGACGCACCAGTTCACCGCGGAGGACCTGGCCCTCACCGTGGCGCAGGCCCGCAGTCATCCGCCGGGCCACGTCATCTCATCCCCGCCCCTTCCCCGGGCCCAATCGGGCTGGCTGCGCGCCTTCGCCACCGCGTTGCCGGAGGACGCGCAGGACAGCGGCGCCGTCGTCGTGGTGCTGGTGGACGCCGAGCCGCGCTTCGCCCCGCTGAAGCTGCTCGCGTCGGACTCGGAGACGCAGCTGCTAGTGCTGGGAGTCGATGGAACGCCGACGGCGTTGACCCACCCGAACCTGGCGGACAGGTACCGGCGGCTGGACACCGACGGCCACCAGACGCCCGGCCTCGCGGCGCTGGCGCGGGCGCTTCGCGCGGGTGAGTCGGGCACGCGCATCATCGATCGCAAGGAGGCCGCCCGGCTCGGCCTGGGCGATTCGGAGGTGGTGGCCACCTTCAGCCCGGTGCGGTTCAAGAATGGCGCGGCATGGCCGGTGGCGACGCTCGCGTCGACGCGCGTGCTCCGGATCCATGAGCGCGGCCTGGTGCTGCGCCTGTCGCTGGCGGCGGTGCTCGTCTCCGGGTTCCTCATCGCCTTCGGAGTGTACGTGGTGCTCGCGCGCAGCCGGGCGGAAGCCCTGCGGGACAGCCAGCTCCATGCGCAGCGGCTGGCGCACCTGCACGACAAGACGCAGAAGATTCTCGACAACATCCCCACCGGGGTCCTGGCGCTCTCCTCCACCCGGCACATCTCCGCCGCCAACCGCGCGCTGAGCGCCCGCATGCCGGCGGACGTCGTGGGCCAGCCCCTGACGGCGGCCTTTCCCCAGGCCCAGGCCCCCGTCATCCAGCGGCTGGAGGACCTGGTTCACGCGGCCACGAGCGACGGCCGGGTGCGCAGCCTCCACGGTGAACCGCTCTGCCTCTTCGAAGAGCCCGGCCAGTACAACGTCCACGCGGTGCCGCTGGAGCCGAACACCCCGGAGGTCCACACGCTGGTCGTCATCGAGGACCTGAGCAGCCTGCGCGCGCTGGAAGGACAGCTGCTGCGCGCGGAGAAGCTGGCCACGGTGGGCGTGCTGGCGGCGGGCATCGCCCATGAGATTGGCACGCCGCTGGGCATCGTCCGCGGCCGGGCCGAGTACGTGCAGGAGAAGCTGGGACGCGAGCACCCGCAGGCAGCCGGCCTGGGCACCATCGTCGGGCAGATAGACAGGGTGAGCCGGACGCTGCGCCAGCTGCTCGACTTTTCCCGGCTCCGGCCAGCGGACGCGCAGTCGGTCCCGCTGGAGCCCCTGGTGCACAGCGTGCGGGAGTTGCTGTGGATGGAGGCCGAGCGGCGGCGCCTGAAGCTGGAGGTGACGGTCGCCTCGCCCGTGCCCGCGGTGGCGGCCGACCCCGACCAGTTCCAGCAGGTGCTCATCAACCTGGTGCTCAACGCATGTGACGCGTGCGGGGCCGGCGGACTCGTCCGGCTGAGCGCGAGCATGGACACCGGAGACGCACCGGGCGCCTGGGGCATGGTGCGCGTGGACGTCGAGGACAACGGCTGCGGTATCGCCCCCCGCCATGTCCACCAGGTCTTCGACCCTTTCTTCACCACCAAGAAGCGCGGCCAGGGCACCGGATTGGGCCTGACGATGGTGGCGCACATCGTGCGCAACCACGGAGGCCGTATCGAACTGGACAGCGCGCCAGAGCGAGGCACCCGCGTCACCGTGCGCTGGCCCGCCGCGGCGCCCGCCGGAGAGGAGCGACATGTCGTCTAGAGCCAGGGTCCTCGTCGTCGACGACCACGTCGAGATGGGGCAGATGTTGAAGGAACCGCTGACGGACGACGGCTACAAGGTCGACATCGCCACCGGCGGCGCGGATGCCATCGCCCAGTTGCGCGCGCGCGTCTACGACGCGGTGCTGTGCGACCTGCGCATGCAGGACGTGGACGGCTTCGACGTGCTCGACGCCGCGCGCAAGCTGGACCCGGACCTGCCCGTAGTGATGATGACGGCCTTCGGCGGCGTGGAGAACGCCGTGGAGGCGATGAAGCGCGGCGCGTTCCACTACTTCACCAAGCCCTTCCGGCTGGACGAGGTGCGCCTGTCCCTGGAGCGCGCGCTGGAGCAGCGCCGCCTGCGCACCGAGCACCGCGCGCTCAAGCAGCAGGCCGCGGACCGCGGGGGCCTGGGCGCCCTGGTGGGCAGCAGCACCGCGATGCGCGACCTCTACGCGTTGATTGAGCGGGTGGCCTGGTCCGGCGCCCCGGTGCTGGTGCGCGGCGAGAGCGGCAGCGGCAAGGAGCTGGTCGCCCGGGCTTTGCACTTCGAGGGCACCCGGCGCGAGGGGCCCTTCGTGGCCGTCAACTGCACCGCGCTGCCACACGCGCTCCTGGAGAGTGAGCTGTTCGGCCACGTCAAAGGCGCCTTCACCGGCGCCACCACGGCCCGGCGTGGCCTCTTCGTGGAGGCGGACGGCGGCACGCTGTTCCTGGACGAGATTGGCGACATGGCCCCCGAGCTCCAGGCCCGGCTGCTCCGCGTACTGGAGGACGGCGAGGTGCGGGCCGTGGGCGCGGACGGCTCGCGCACGGTGGATGTGCGGGTGGTGGCCGCGACGCACCAGGACCTGGAGACGCGCGTCAAGGAAGGCCGCTTCCGCGCGGACGTCTTCTACCGGCTCAACGTCGTCACGCTGCGGCTGCCGCCCCTGCGCGAGCGCCGCGAGGACATCCCCGCGCTCATCGAGCACTTCCTCCAGCAGGCCAAGGCGCGCAATCCGCGCTCCGTCGTGCAGCGGTTCTCCCCGGAGACGCTGGCAGCGCTGGCGGCCCTGCCCTGGGCGGGCAACGTGCGCGAGCTGGAGAACCTGGTGCAGCGGCTGGTCGTGCTCGGCTCGACGGAGGTGGTGGATCTGCCGCAACTGCGCCCCCATCTGCCCTCGGACACCAGCCAGGAGAACCACCCGCTGGCCGCGGCGCAGCGCACCATCATCCCGCTGCGGCAGGTGGAGACGGAGTACATCGCCTGGGCCGTGGCTCGCTGCGGGGGAAACAAGACGAAGGCCGCGGAGTTGCTCGGCATCGACGTCTCCACCATCCACCGCCGCGAACGCGCGGAAGGCAATCCGCAACGCTGACCTGGGCACGCTGCAACGGTGGACGTGCCACGGTTCGGGTGTCTCAGAGGGACGGACGCACGGCACGGGGCTTGAAAATGACAGGAGGCATGAACCGAACCCTCCTGTCTCTCCTTGCCGCGGTCAGTCTGGTTGGTTGCGCCTCCAAGCAGAAGCCGTCCTCCGTGACGGACAATCTTCCGGACCAGCACCGGAGCCCCACCGCCACGGCGGCGACGTCAACCCGCAACGCGGATGAGGATGAAGAAGCGGCCCGCCGGGCAATGGGCTCGTTGTCGTCGGACCCGGTGTACTTCGAGCTCGACTCGGCCACGCTGCGGCCCGAGTCGCGCGACATGCTCGCGCAGCTCGCCACGGGCCTGCGGGAACGGCCCCTCACGCGGGTGACGGTGTCGGGCCACACCTGCGAGCTGGGCACCACGGAGTACAACATCGCGCTGGGCCACCGCCGCGCGGCCGTGGTGCGCGACTACCTGCGCAACCTGGGCGTGGAGTCCTCGCAGCTCTCCATCGTCTCCTACGGCGAGGAGCGCCCGCTGTCGGACGCGCACACGGAAGATGCGTTCCGCAGGAACCGCCGCGCGGAGTTCACCTTCTCCACGAAGGAGCAGGCCACGCGCTGAGCCACCTGGCGGAAGTCTGTCGGGCCTCCCCGGTACGCTGATCCCGGTATGCGCGCCGGGAACGCCGGGCGCTGGGGAGGGATGGGGAATGGGAAGCAGAATTCGCCGGCGGCCTGGCTACAAGAGCCGGCCTTCCGTGGCCGCGCTGGCGGAATCATTGGGGTTGCTGCGGTCTCGAGACCTGGAGACACATGGCGCTCCACGCAGCCAGCTCAACCTGCTGTGCAATGTCGGAGCCCTGCGAGAAGTCGCGCCCGGCGTCTGGGCTCGCTCGAGCGCGATGGTGACAGCCGCGGCCATTGCCGTGAAGCGCGTCCCCCGGGGCGTGCTCTGCCTGAAGTCCGCGCTGTGGGTCCACGGCTTGCTGCCTGAATCCCCCACAGAGGTCTGGATGGCCATTGGAGCGCATGCGCGTAAACCGCGCTGGGACCAGCCACCGCTCCAGGTGGTCCGCTTCTCGGGGTGCGCACAGACCGAGGGCATCGAGCACCGTCTGCTCTGGGGGTTGCCCATCACCGTCTACGGCGTCGCGAAGACGGTCGCGGACCTGTTCAAGTATCGAAACAAGCTGGGATTCCCCATCGCAGTGCGGGCACTCCACGACTCCCTCCTCTCAGGGCTCACCACCTCGGATGAGGTTCGACACTTCGCGGAAATCTGCCGCGTCAGGAAGAGTGTCGGCCCCTATCTCGAGGTCCTCGAAGCACGGCGAGGCCAGGACATCCTGCGCGCGAGGCAGGCCTTCCTCGCGCGCGAGGCTGCACGGGCGAGGTTCCTGGAAGCGCCCCTGCTCCATCAGCTCCCGGGGCATCCGGAGAGCGAAAGCCGCTGAGCCGACTCCAAGGAGCGCCGAGATCATCAACGGATGAATATCCGCGCGCGGGTACCCGGCCGCGTCCGGGACCGGGCCATCCGGAGGGGCGCAAGCCGTTGGGCCAGCCGCAAGGAGCGCCGAGCCCAATGGATGGGCGTTTGCGCGCAGGCTCTCTGGCCCCGTCAGGTCTCGGGCCATCGGGAGGCGCAAGCCGCTGGGCCGGCATCGACGAGCGCCGAACCCAACGGATGGGTGTCCGAACGCAGGGTGCACGCCCCCGAAGTGGCCTCAGCAGGTGGGGGTCCGGTCGCGGACACGGAGCTCGCTGTTCGGAAATGTCGGGGGTTTTGGCGCGACAAAAGTCCCGACATTTCCGAACAGCGACCTCGCAAGGTCACTCCGGAGGGGTCCGGTCAGCGCCCCTGAAGGCCGTCGGGGTCGGACATCTCAGCACCCGCCCTTGCGGTTCAACGCACGGCCCTGGCAGCCGAACGGGCCGACTCCAGGCCATCGAGGAACGCGACGATGCGCTGGGCGCATCGCTCCGGCTGTTCCAGCGGGAAGAGGTGCCCCGCGCCGGGAAGCTCCTCCGTCTGGGGATCATTCAAGGTGAGGCGGGCCCGCTCCAGCGCGTCGCGCGTCAGCGTGCCGGACTCACCGCCGCGAATCACCAGAGACGGGACGTTCACGGTGCCCAGCTCGCGCCAGACATCCTTCGGAGACGTCTCGAAGACACGCGCCTCCCAGGCCTTGGGGATGGTCAGCCGGAAGCCACCGCTCGGGGCCTCGGTGAGGCCGTGGGTGATGTAGTCCTGGAAGCACTCCGGGTCGAAGCGCGCGAACAGCGGCTTCTTGCCGTAGCTTCGCGCAGCGTCTTCACGAGCGCCCCACGACTCACGCCGCCGCCGCGCCAGACTCGCGGGCGGCACGCGGCTTCGCAGCCCGAGCAGCGTCAAGGCACGGAGCGCCCATTCCCGCGCCCCCGTGAACAACACCGGGTCCAACGCAACCACGGCCCGGAAGAGCGCGGGCGCCTTCGCGGAGGCCAGCAGCGTCGCCACGCCGCCCATGCTGTGCCCCACGCCCACGATACCCTGCACGCCGTGAGCACGCAGGGCGTGAATCAGGTCATCCGCCATGTCATCCCAGGTCCGCATCTCCAACGGGTCGGAGCCCGGCACGAGGCACCGCGTGCGAAGCGTGAAGACGTGGTAGCGCGGCTTCAGGTGCTCGATGAGTTTGCGGTAGCACCCCGGAGGAAAGCCGTTGGCGTGGGCCAGGTGCAGCACCGGACCGGTGCCGCCCCAGTCCTCCATCTGAAGGACGTCGTGCATGTCCCGTCGATTACCCCGGACCGCGGCGAATGTCTTCCGTCACTCGGAGCCCGCACGCAGGGGAGGAAGCAGCACCCGCCCCGGAAACCCGACCCAACGCCGTGCCGAGCCACACATCTTGGCGTGCCGACGGGCACCGTGCGGCCCGGCCCGTCACCGCCACTGCGGGTGCGCCAGCACGCGCGCCTCGATGTCGGGCGTGAGCTGCCCACCATGAGGTGCCCGGGACGACGATCGCTTCCATCGCTCCAGCCACCGCTCACCGAGCGGCGCCTCCAGCGACTCACGCCGCGTGGCGCCCACCGTCGTCTCGCCCTTCGTCCCCGTCGACACACCCGCGCCAACGAAGAACCCGGCCAGCAGCAACGTCACCCGCGTGGGCGTGGCCGCGCTGTACGTGAGCAGCAACGTCCCCTCCCCGTCCTCGCGGCAGTGCCGGCGCACGCGGGCCAGCACCGCTTCGGTCCACATGTCCGGATTGGACGCCGGAGAGAACGGGTCGAAGTAGACGAGGTCCGCCACGGGCAGCGTGCCGTCCAGGTGAGGCACCGCGTCCCCCAGCAGCAGCCGCCAGCGGAGCCCCTCCTCCTCCCACACCCCGTCGCGCATCAGCGTCTCCGCGGCGTCACGAAACGGCTGGAGAAAGGGAAAGCCCTCGGCGTCCGCCAGTGCCAGCCGCAGCGGCGCCAGGTCCACCTCGAAGCTGACCACCTCCAACAGCCGGCGCTGCTCCGCGCCCAGACTCCTGGCACAGGTGAGCGCGGCCACCGCGTTGGTGGCGGCGCCCAGCCCCACGTCATGAATCACCAGCGGCGGCCCTGGCTGGCGCAGCCGGTCCGCCAGCCGTGCCTGCTCCACATAGAGGCGCAGCGCTTCCTGCCACGGCCCCACGGAGGGGTGCATCACCTCGCCATGGCCCAGGTGCCGCACGGCGCGAGCGCCATTGCGCAGGGTGATGAGCTCGAAGTCGCCGTCGCGCGGGTTGGCTTCGGGTGCGGTGCTCACCCGACCTCCTTCAGCGTCACCTCGCGCGCGTTGGCCTCGTCCTTCAAGTCCTTGGGCGTGGCGATGGCCGCCTTCAGCTCGCGGTACACCTGCGCGTACGTACCACTCAGGATGCCCTCGCGGATGCGCCCCATCAGCTTCTGGTAGTGCCGAACGTTGTGCACGGACAGGAAGCGCGAGCCCAGGTGGTGCTTGCCCCGCATCAGGTGCTGCAGGTAGCCGCGCGTGTAGCGCTTGCACACGTAGCAGTCGCACTCCGCGTCCAGCGGCTCGTCGGAGAGGCGGAACACGCTGCGGGAGATGCGGATGAGCCCGCTGAACGTGTACGCATACCCCTGCTGCGCCATCTTGGTGGGGATGATGCAGTCGAACATGTCCACACCGCGCAGCACGGCTTCCACCAGGTCCGTGGGCGTGCCCACGCCCATCAGGTAGCGCGGCTTGTCAGCGGGCAGGGACGCGGTGGCGCGCAACGTCATGGACTCGCGCTCCACCTTCGTCTCGCCCACGGCCAGACCGCCAATGGCGAAGCCGTCGAAGGGCAGCTTCGTCAGGAAGTCCGCGCTCTCGTCACGCAGGTGAGGGAAGACGCCGCCCTGGACGATGCCGAACATCGCCTGCCCGGTGTCTCGCGACGCCTTCGCCTCCAGGCTGCGCACCGCCCAGCGGTGGGTGCGCTCCATGGCCTCGCGCGTGCCGGCCTCGTCGGTCCGCGAGTCGATGCACACGTCCAGCACCATCATGATTTCCGAGTTGATGGCCTGCTGCATGGCGATGCTCGACTCGGGGCTGAGGAGCTGCCGGCTGTTGTCGTAGAAGCTGCGGAAGTGGGCGCCCTTCTCCGTGATGAGCCGGTCCTCCGGCAGGGAGAAAATCTGGAAGCCGCCCGAATCGGTGAGCACGCCCCCGTCCCACTGCATGAAGGGGTGGATGCCGCCGAAGCGCTTGAAGACCTCGGCGCCCGGCCGGAGCATCAGGTGGTAGGTGTTGGCCAGCAGGATGCTGGCGCCCGCCTCCTTCACCTCCTCCATGGCCAGGTGCCGGAAGCCCGCGTGGGTGGCCACCGGCATGAACATGGGGGTTTTGAAGGAACCCCGGCGTGTGTGCAGGATGCCTGCACGGGCGCCCGTAGGGTCGGTGGTGAGGAGCTCGAAACGAACGGCCATGGGCCGGCCCTTATACCCGTCATGCCCGGCAGGCACCGCATCCATCTGCCCTGCCCGCGCCCCCACCCGCCATCCGGGCCTCCTGCCCTCCTGGACAGCCGTACAGGCGTCCTGGCATTCCGTCCGAGGCGGAACGCCGCCGGCCTCCCGGCATCTCACGTCCCCCGCCGCCGCTTCCGGGGCCTGAAGTCGACACCGGGGCGGCATTCTCCCGCCTTCCCAGCGGTTACATGGAGTCCTCGCGGTCTCCTTCAGAACGCGAAACACCTCGCCGCTTTGGCCCACCGCACCATTTCCGCTACAACGCCGCCGCCATGTTCAACGTCATCAACGTCTCCAAGGCCTACGGGCCCAAGAAGCTTTTCGAGGACGTCAACGTCACGTTCTCGCCGGGCCGCCGCTACGGCCTGACCGGTCCGAACGGGGCCGGGAAGTCCACGTTCATGAAGATCCTCGCCGGGGACGAGGAAGCGGACATGGGCAACATCGTCCGGCCTCGCAAGCTGGGAATCCTGCGCCAGGACCACTTCCGCTACGAGGACAACCGCGTCCTCGACGTGGTGCTCATGGGCAACCGTCCCCTGTGGGCGGCCATGTCCGAGAAGAACGAGCTGCTGACCAAGTCCGACATCACCGAGGAGGACGGCAACCGCCTGGGCGACCTGGAGGGCGTCATCGCCGAGGAGGACGGCTACTCGGCGGAGAGCGACGCGGCCACCCTGCTGGCGGGCCTTGGCATCGACCAGGCCTTTCACGAAGAGCCCATGAAGCAGCTCACCGGCGGCCTCAAGCTCCGCGTGCTGCTCGCGCAGGCGCTGTTCGGCAAGCCGGAAGGCCTGCTCCTCGACGAGCCCACGAACAACCTGGACATCGATTCCATCCGCTGGCTGGAGAGCTTCCTCCACGACTACGAGGGCGTGCTCGTCACCATCAGCCACGACCGGCACTTCCTCAACGCCATCTGCACGCACATCGCGGACATCGACTACGAGACCATCATCCACTACCCCGGTGGGTATGACGACATGGTCCGGCAGAAGGCGCAGGTGCGCAGCCGCGTCGAGTCCGAGACCGAGGAGAAGAAGAAGAAGATTGCCCAGCTCCAGGACTTCGTCGCGCGCTTCCACGCCGGTACCCGCGCCTCGCAGGTGCAGAGCCGCATCAAGCAGATCGACAAGCTGAAGTCGGACGACCTCAAGCGCTCCAACATCGCGCGCCCGTTCATCCGCTTCGACCAGAAGGTGGTCAGCGGCAAGCAGACGCTGATGGTCGAAGGCATCCACAAGTCCTTCGAGGGCCAGGAGGTCATCAAGCCCTTCAACGCCCTGGTCTGCAAGGGCGAGAAGGTCTGCGTCATCGGCCGCAACGGCGTGGGCAAGTCCACGCTGGTGAAGATGATTGCCGGCCAGTTGGAGCCGGACGGCGGGAAGATTGGCTGGGGCCACCAGGCCTCCGTGGGCTACCTGCCGCAGGACCACCATGGCGTCGTGCGCAAGGGCACCACCTGCTTCGGCTGGCTGCGTGACCTGCACGACAAGCTCACCAACGAGGAGATCTCCGGCGTGCTGGGCCGGATGCTCTTCTCCGGTGAGGAGCGGATGAAGAACACCGACACCCTCTCCGGTGGTGAGACGGTGCGGCTGCTCCTGTCCAAGCTGATGATCATGCAGGACAACGTGCTGGTGCTCGACGAGCCCACCAACCACCTGGACCTCGAGTCCATCGCCGCGCTGGCCGAAGGCCTCCAGAAGTACGAGGGCACGGTCATCGTCGTCACGCACGACCAGGAGCTCATCTCCGAGGTGGCCACCCGCATCTGGTCGCTCCAGGCAGGCCAGGAGGTGCTCGACTTCAACGGGCCCTACTCGGAGTTCGTGGAGAAGCACTCCGACGTCGCCGCGCGCCGCCGGTAGGAACAGGCACGACGCGGAAACACGAATCGCCGCCCGGCCCGGGGATACGCTCCCGGGACGAGGCGGCGATTGTCGTTTCACCCTGCCCTGGAGGGACTACGGGTTCCGGACGCCGAACGAGGAGCCGCCCACGAACCAGTCACCCCGCGTGTCCGAGTCCGTGGCACCGATGCGCTGCACGGAATAGGACCGGCCCTGGGTGACGAAGGCCTGAGACCAATCCACGGAGACCTCCCATGCAGTCGGGAAGCTCGAATACGTGCACAGCACGCCGTTGCAGTTCGCCGGCAGCCACAGGGACTCGTCTTGGAGCGCCTGGAGCAGCGCGGGATAGCCCGCGAAGGAATTGCTCGGAACGACGACAGCCAGCGCATCCTGGGTGACGTCGAATCCGTCCCGGATGCGCAAGGTCCGGTTGCCGGTCCCCACGCCGAGCGTGGTGCCGTGGAAATCCCAGGCGGTGTCATAGTTCCAGAAGTAGGAGGAGGCGGGGTACTGCGTCTTGCTCAGCGTCTCCGAGCCCGGGGCATCCGCGCCCGGTGTGACGCGGTCCGGGTTGAGGTGGATGACGATGATGTCCCCCGACGCGACCTGCACGTCCGGCAGCGTCGCCAAGATGGCGTTTCCATCCAGGAGCGTGGCCCCCATGACGGAGCCGCTCGTCAGGACGGACAGCTCCACCAGGTCCCGGTTCTGCTGAACATTGGGCGCCACCTCGGACAGACGCAGCCGGGCCGGCACCTGGTAGCCCGGGAAGCTCGTCCAATCGGCCGCGCTGTCGACGGAGACGCCGCGCCGGTCCCGCACGCTGCTCGCCACCGTCACCGTATACTGCTGCCGCGGCGTCTGGCTGGCGGTGCTGAGCCAGACCTCGCCGGTACTCAGCACGACCGCATCCACGACGCTCAGCCCTGGGATGGAGAACTGGCTGCCGTTGCGCTGGACAGAGAGCGGGTCGATGGCGCGGGTGAATCGCAGGATGACCGAATCGTGGTGCATCGCCTGCGCCCCCGTCACCCGAGGCGCCGGGCAGGAGTGGACGGTGGCCTGGCTCTCCGTCCACACGGAGGGCTGGATGGTATGAGTCGTCTGTGTCCCGCTCATGAAGACCCAGAGCGGAGACACCACCGTCAGTGAGCACCCCTGCGAGAGCGCCAGGGTGTCGTGGAACGGCTCCGCGACGCGCAGCCGCAGGGCCGCCGCGCCTGGAGAACTTTCGGGAACGCCCGCCGTCGTGAACGGCGCCTGGACGTGGCCGAGCCCGGCATTGGAGAAGCCCGGGTTGCCAATGGTGCCGGTGATGGAGATGTACTCGGACTCGTAGGCGGGCGGAGTGCCCGTGGTGACATCCACGCCGCTCACGTCCTGGACCAGGTCCGACAGCGAGTGGCCCGTGCTGAGCACGGTGTACGCGGAGATGCGGGCGCGTGTCTGGCCATTCACGAGGCTCTTCTCGGAGACGGTGACACGCACCCGGGCGCCCGCCTGCGGCTCGGGAGTGAACGTGAGCGGGTCCACCTCGACGAAGAGCGCGGGCCCTGCCTGCTCGGCCTGGAGGAAGAAGCCCGCCGCGTCATTCACCATGTTGCCCACGGCCGGCTTGACATAGGTGATGCGAGCGCCGCTGATGACCAGGTTCACCGAGCCAGTCGCGGCATTGCGAACCGCCTGGATCTGCTCCGAGGCGAGCCGGTCCAGGGAGGGCAGCACGTAGACCGCCTGCTTCGCCAGCTCCACGTTGCCCGCGTGGTCCACCGAGGCGAAGCGAAGCGTCGTGCTGACGGAAATGGAGAAAGGTCCCGCGTACACCGGCGAGCCCGCCTCCGGCGCCGAGCCGTCCAGCGTGTAACGCGTCTCGCGGCACCCCGAGCCGCTGTCACTGCACGACAGCGTCACGGTGACGGCATCCGTGTACGAGCCGCCTGCGGGCGAGGCCGTCGTCACCGGCGCCACCGTGTCCAGGGTGTACTGTTCGGACTTCGCCGGCTCGGCGTTGCCCGCCAGGTCCACGGAGAAGAAGCGCAGCGTGGCGCTGGTGGAGATGGAGATGGCCGCCGTGTAGCGGAGGCTGGAAGTCGTGGGCGCACTGCCATCCAGCGTGTAGTACGTGGCTGCGCAGCCACTGCCGTCGGCGTTGTCCGTGCAAGCCAGCACCACCGACTGCGTGCTCTGGTAGGTGCCTCCCGCGGGCGTCGCAGTCGTCGAGGGCGGGGTGCGGTCCTCTGCTGAAGCCTCCCGCGTGTACATCTCCGACACCACGTCAGAGACATTGCCCGCCCAGTCCACCGCGATGAAGCGCACGCGGGTGGTGGCCGTCAGCACCAGGGGCTCCTGATAGACGGAGGAGTCCAGGGTGGGAATGGCGCCATTGGTGGTGTAGTGGATGGCGGCGCAGCCGCTGCCCTCACCGTCGTCACACGCCAGCGTCACGGCGCGCGTTCCGGTGAACGCGCCACTCCGTGGGTTCGCGGCCACCTGGGGCGCCTCCGTGTCCACGACGTAGCGCGCCTGCCGCACCGCCTCGACGTTGCCCACCCGGTCCACGGAAAAGAAGCGCAGCGTGGTGGACGTGGCGATGGACAGGGGCGCCGTGTAGCGCGGCGAGGCTTGCGTGGGAACACTGCCATCCAGCGTGTAGTGCGTGGCCGCGCAGCCGCTGCCCGCGCCGTCGTCACACGTCAATGCCACGCTCCGGGGGCTGCTGAACGAGCCGCTCGCGGGGTTGGCCACCGTGTTGGGCGGCTCCGTGTCCGCCGAACCCACCAGAGTAAATGTCGCCGTCCCCGGCGCCTCCGCGTTGCCCGCCGCGTCCACGGAGTAGAAGCGCACCGTGGTGGTGCTCCCCAGCGTGAAGGGCTCGCGATACTGCGTGGAGCCGGTGCCAGGCGTGGAGCCATCCAGCGTGTAACGCGTCTCGCGGCAACCCGAGCCGCTGTCGCTGCACGACAACGTCACGGTGACGGCATCCGTGTACGATCCGCCCCCGGGAGAAACCGTCGTCACCGGCGCCACCGTGTCCAGGGTGTACTGCTCGGACTTCGCCGGCTCGGCGTTGCCCGCCAGGTCCACGGAGAAGAAGCGCAGCGTGGCGCTGGAGGAGATGGAGATGGCCGCCGTGTAGCGGAGGCTGGAAGTCGTGGGCGCACTGCCATCCAGCGTGTAGTACGTGGCCGCGCAGCCACTGCCGTCGGCGTTGTCCGTGCAGGCCAGCACCACCGACTGCGTGCTCCGGTAGGTGCCTCCCGCGGGCGTCGCCGTCGTCGTGGGCGAGGTGCGGTCCTCCGCTGAAGCCTCCCGCGTGTACAGCTCCGACACCACGTCGGAGACATTGCCCGCCCAGTCCACCGCGATGAAGCGCACGCGGGTGGTGGCCGTCAGCACCAGGGGCTCCTGATAGACGGGCGAGTCCAATGAGGGAATGGCGTCGTTGGTGGTGTAGTGAATGGCGGCGCAGCCGCTGCCCTCGCCGTCATCACACGTCAGCGTGACGGCACGCGTACCGGTGAACGTGCCACCTCGTGGCACCGCGGCCACCTGGGGCGCCTCCGTGTCCACGACGTAGCGCGCCTGCCGCACCGCCTCGACGTTGCCCACCCGGTCCACGGAGAAGAAGCGCAGCGTGGTGGACGTGGCGATGGACAGGGGCGCCGTGTAGCGCGGCGAGGCTTGCGTGGGAACGCTGCCATCCAGCGTGTAGTGCGTGGCCGAGCAGCCGCTGCCCGCGCCGTCGTCACACGTCAGCGCCACGCTCCGGGGGCTGCTGAACGAGCCGCTCGCGGGGTTGGCCACCGTGCTGGGCGGCTCCGTGTCCGCCGAACCCACCAGAGTAAATGTCGCCGTCCCCGGCGCCTCCGCGTTGCCCGCCGCGTCCACGGAGTAGAAGCGCACCGTGGTGGTGCTCCCCAGCGTGAAGGGCTCGCGATACTGCGTGGAGCCAGTGCCGGGCGTGGAGCCATCCAGCGTGTAGTACGTGGCCGCGCAGCCACTGCCGCCGCCGTCGTCACAGGCCAGCGTCACCACCACGGAGGTGGTGAAGTCGCCTCCCGCGGGCGTGGCGCGCGTCGTGGGCGGCGTGAGGTCGGTGGGAGGTGGAGGCTTCGGTTCGCCACCGCCACAGGCAAGGACGAGTTGAGCCGTGAGAAGCACCGCGCCGCAGCGCAGTGGCCAGAAGGGGGTCTGAGACATCGGAACTCCAGGGCGCACGTCGTGCGTGCGCGGGGGCAATCAGGGTGCGGGGGGGGGAATGTCCGAGGGGGACTGCCAGTGGACGACGTCAGTCACTGTCGTCCATCCAACAAGGCGCGCACGCTCGCACTGGGGGTAGGCGCACCACAAGCCCCCTGCCACGACAACCCTTCACACCGGAATGGCGCCGTGAGTCAAAAGCCACCAGTCGTCACGCACGAACGCCCCGCTCCCATCCGCGGCAGGTGGCGCGGATGGAAGCCGGGGCGTGTCTGCCCATTCTTCGCTGGGAAAAGAAAGACGGCCTACCGGGGGGCCGACTTGCGCAGCAGGAACAACCCCAGGCCGATGCCCACGGTCCACTTGAAGGCCGCCGCGAGCGGCGTGTCACGCAGCCTGGGTGGAGCAGACGGTGGGTCATCCAGGGGCCGGCCCGTCACCGGGTCCACCACGGGCTGGAAGCCCGGAGCGCCCGGAAGCGACGCGCCTCCCGCCTCCAGCTCCGTCTTGGTGGCGGTCAGCGCCTTACCCTGCTCCGGGAGTTTCTGGCCCGGCGCCTTTCCGTCCGGGGAGCGGTGCTCGAGGATGGCGTTGATTTCCGCGCCCAGCAGGATGACCTGCGCGGAGATCCACATCCACAGCAGCATGACGATGACACCACCGATGGCGCCGTAGTTGACGTCGTACCTGCCGAAGTTGGCCACATACTGGGAGAAGCCCCACGACGCGAACACCCAGATGAGCACGCCCACCACCGAGCCCGGGGTGATGAAACGGAACTTCTGATTCACGTCCGGCAGCACGAAATACAGCACCGCCCACAGGAACATCATCATCAGGCCCGCTACCGGGAGCCGCAGCCACATGAGCACGGTGCCCAACCCGCCGGGAAGCTTGCCAGCGATGACGGGCGTGACGATGACCGCGAACGCAGCGAGGATGGCCACCGCCGCTCCGCCCAGCGTCACCAGCAACGCGATGCCGCGCAGTCTCCAGATGGGACGCGACTCCGTCACGCCGTAGACCTTGTTGAGCGCCGTCATCAGCGCCACCACGCCCGCGGAGGCCGCCCAGACGGCACCGACACCGCCCACTGTCAGCAGCCCCACCGGCCGGCTGTTCGCCAGCGCCTCGATGCGCTCGCTCAGGATGGACGTCACTTCCCGGGGCGCCACCCGCGCCAGTTCCTGGATGAGCACCTGGGCCTGGGCGGGCTCGATGAGGAGGCCCGCCAGCGACACCAGGAACAGCAGGAATGGGAACAGCGCCAGAATCATCCGGAAGGTGAGCGCGCCAGCGACGTCCCCCACCTCGTCGCGCGTCCACTCGTCCTTCAGCGCCAGAAAGAACTTCTTCCAGCTCATTCCCTTGCCAGGGAGAACCATTCCGCCTCCTCGGAGGTGTTGCGACCGGGGGAACGATGCGCATTCCTCACACCCCAGGCGACCTCCAGCCCCCAGCTTCCCTGCATGCGGCCGAAGGACAGGCGAGCAGGAAGGCCCTGGAAGGCGCCTTCCCAGAAATCCCTCCGTTCTCGGGCCTCCCCCCTAGGCAGGAGAGCGTTCATTGGCGTACACCTTGGACGGGGGCCGCCGGTCGGTTCCGCCGCGGCCCCCTCCCCCGAGGACGCCATGTTCGTCTCCTGTCTCCTGAGTGTCAGCCTGGCGCTGAGCGCCGGCGCCGCACCCGGAATGCCCCCGGGCACCCAGGCTCCCACCCCTTCGCACACGCTGTGGCTCGTCCAGGCCCTGTACCCAGGACAGGACGCGTTGCTGCAACGCACCGAGGAAGGGATTGCCGCGCTGATACCGCAGGACGTGCAGGCGGAGCAGCTCATCGGCCGGGGCGCCCTGGCAATGCACCTGAAGGGCCAGGGCGGCGACCTGCGCTGCGTGTCCGGGGAGGCCCACTGCCGGGAGCCGCTGGAGGCGTACCTGGAATCACTGGGCCTGGAGCGTGTGGTGCTGGTGCAGGTGGGTCAGGACGACGCCGGCTACCGCTTCCGCGCCGTCAGCGTCCGGCCCGGCACGGGCGCCCGGGGTCAGGCGGAGACGGCGAACCCGGCGTTCGAGAAGGCCCTGGCCGGCGTGCTGGTGAAGTTCCTGTCGCTCAATGCCACGGTGGTGGCGGAGACGACGCCCGCGGGGGCCACCGTCTTCATCGACGGCGTGAAGGTGGGCTCCACGCCCTTCACCACGGAGGTGCTTCCGGGTGAGCACACCTTCCGCTTCGAGCTGGCTTCGCACCTTCCGAAGGAAGAGACGCGCGTGATGAGCTCGCGCCAGCAGGTGAAGCTGGACGCCGCGCTGGAGAAGGTGCCCGCGCGGCTGGTGGTGAAGGCACAGCCGGAGGGCGCGGAGATTCGCGTGGACGGCCAGCCGGTGGGGACCACCGCGGTGGACCAGGGCATCCAGCCCGGCACGCGCAGGGTGTCGCTGACGCTGGACGGCTACGAGCCCCACGAGGTGAAGGCGGAGATCGCACCCGGCGGGACATACACGCTGGAGCACGCGCTGACGCCCACCTCCATGCAGTCCTTCAAGCTGGCCATGCGCCGCCGCAAGGAAGCCACCATGGCGCGGCAAAGCTACCTGGAGGCCTCATTCGAGATGCAGCGCCTCACGGGCACGTCGCTGGCGTCCCAGCCGCTGAGCACCTCGGAGGAGCTGGAGAGCCTGCGCACCCGGGACGTGCGCGCGCCGGGCTCGCGCAACCTGCGCGGCGTGGGCGTCGAGTACGGCCGCTATGGCCAGTTCTTCGGCGTCATGCTGGTGGGCGCCACCTACGCCTCCACCGGCGACACATGGACGCTGGGCATCGACGTACCGCCTGGAGTGGGCGGCGCGGGGCCGGACGGCGTGTCGTCGCTGGACACGCGGGTGCAGGCGGTGTCGCTGCGCGCGCTCCAGCCGCAGCTGCGCTACGTGCTCGGGCCCGTGTCCTTCGCCATCCAGGTGGGACTGGAGGGCCGAGGACTGCTGGTGAAGGAACGCGCGGGTGACGCGGCCATCTTCAAGGACGGCCTCTACGCGATGGACCTGCACGCGTCCGGACAGGCCACCGCGCGCATCTTCGTGTACGAGGGCCTGTACGCCTCCGCCGCGTACCAGCACAGCTTCACGCTGCTGAAGAAGATTGCCGGAACGAGCAACATTCGCGGAGGGCTGGGCTATGCGTTCTGACCTGCGGCGCCTGACGTGGGCGTGTGTTCTGCTGACGTGTGGCCTGTCCCTGGCCGAGCCCCTGGTGGGGCCCTCCGTCGGCCGTGGCGATGCGCTGCTGGCCGAGGGCACCCGCCTCTACAACAAGCGCAAGCACAAGGACGCGGCGGAGGTATTGCTCCAGGCCACGCGCGCCAATCCGTCCCTGCTGCCCGCCTACCTGGGCCTGGCCCGCGCGCGCATGGGGGCGAAGGACGTCCCCGGTGCCTGCGCCGCCTACCGCGCCTACGTGCGCAGCGCGCCGGACATCCAGGACCGCACCAAGGCACAGCGCGAGCTGGCCCTGTGCGAGCGCAAGCTGAAGGCCGCGCGCCGCAAGAAGCGCAACAAGGTGCCGCCCGACATGACGGCCCGGCACGTGGAGCTGAAGGCCGGCTTCTTCGCCGCGCTGGAGGAAGGCCGGCTGGTGGGCCCCGGCGCGGCGGGCGAGACGCTGCGCACGCTGGTGTCCGAGGGCTACCTGGGCACGGACCTGGGAGACATGGCCGCACGGCTGAGCGCGGCCTCCCAGTCCACCACCGACAACCTGCACCAACGGGCCCTGGCCGGTGAAGCGCTCCCCACGGCGCGCCTGCGGGAGTCCGGCGCGCTCTTCGACCTGGCTCGCGACACGGGGGAGTCGTCCGCCACGGCCGCTGCCCAGGCGCCTTTCCTGGAAGGGCTCGCGGCGCTCCAGAGTGGAGACTCCGCCGGGGCGCAGCGCCTGTTCGCGAAGGCCGCATCAGCGGCGCCCGAGCGCACCGAGTACCGCGTGTGGCGCGCCGCCGCGCTCCAACGCGCCGGAGATTTGGACGGCGCGCTGACGGTGCTGGAGACGGACCTGCCGCAAGATGCGCGCACGGACGTGCTCCGCGCCGCCTCCGCCCAGCGGAAGTCCCCCGAGGCGGGAGCTCGCGAGCTGGAACGCATCCTCTTCCAGCGCTACGCCCCGGCCACGCGCTGACCGCGGTCCCCTCCCCTCCGGCCCTGCAAGGACACCATGTCGCTCTTCATCTGCCAGCGGTGCGAGGTCCAGCATGAGAAGTGGGACGGCGCCTGTCCTGCTTGTGGTGGCACCGAGCTGCTGACGGTGGCGCCGGCCGTGGACCGGATGCTCGGCCGTGTCGTGGCGAGCCGCTTCCGCATCCTCCGGCGGCTGGGCCAGGGCGGCATGGGTTCGGTGTACCTGGCCGAACAGGTGGGCATCGGCCAGCAGGTGGCGATGAAGTTCCTCAACAGCGGCCTGTCCATGGACCCGGACGTGGCCCGCCGCTTCCTCAACGAAGCCAAGAGCTACGCGCGGGTGGCCCACCCCAACGCGGTGACGCTGCACGACTTCGGGCAGGACGAGGAAGGCAGCCTCTACATCTCCATGGAGTACGTGGAGGGGGATGACCTCAAGAGCCTGCTCGCCGCGTGTGGCCGGCTCGCGCTCGACGAAGCCGTGGACATCGTCCTCCAGGTGGCGGACGTGCTCGCCTATGCCCATGCGCGCCAGGTCATCCACCGCGACCTCAAGCCGGAGAACATCATGGTCCGGCAGGGCATGCGCGGCTGGCACGTGAAGGTGCTGGACTTCGGCATCGCCAGAATCACCGACGGCGCGACACGGCTCACCGTCCAGGGCTCGGTGGCCGGCACGCCGCGCTACATGTCCCCCGAGCAGGCCATGGGCCTGGACGTGGACGCCCGCGCGGACGTGTACGCGGTGGGCATCGTCCTCTTCGAGCTGCTCACCGGTCAGCAGCCCTTCGACGGCAACAGCATCTCCGAAATCATGCAGAAGCAGGTCCACCAGCCCATGCCACGACTGGCGCAGGTGGTGGCGGACCTCCAACATCCAGCCGTCGACGCCGTCATCCAGAAGGCCACCGCGAAGCGCCGCGAGGAGCGCTACGCCACCATGGAGGCCTTCGCGTCGGACCTGGTCAACGCGCTGCCCACCCTCACCAGCCGCCGCGCCGTCAGCGGCGTCAACCCCGCCATCACCGGCGGCGGCTTCGAACCGGCGCGACCGGCCACGCTCCTCCTTGGCACGGAGGGCTCCGAGGCCACCCTGGTGCGCGCCGCCCCGGCGGAGGCCGCGCCGGTGACGGGCACCGCGCCCATTCCGCTGACCCAGCCCGCCGCGCCCTCCGGGCTCCGGGTGGGCTCGGAGGGCTTCAACAAGACGGCGCACGCGGCCTCCCCCTACGCGGCGCCGAAGCGCTCGAAGTCCAGCGCGGTGGTGGGGCTGGGCATCGCGGGCGTCCTGCTCCTGGGCGGAGTGGGCCTCGTGTCCCTCCGGGGCGGGAGCGGCGACGACGTCAAGGTGGGAACCCTGGTTCCAGTCGGCTCCCCGGCGCAAGCGGCGCCCCCTGCGGCGCTACCCGCCAAAGAGGCCGGAGCGTCACCTCATGGCCCCACCGGGACGGTGGAGACGGCGCCCGATGATGTCGCGACCCGGCAGCTCAAGGTGCTCGCGGCGGGACAGGCCATCGACATCGGCAATGACTTCAACGAAGGCCGGCTGGACAGCGCGATGAAACGGCTGGCCCAGGCACGGAGCCTGGGATTGGAGGCCGTCGAGCCCGAGCTGGCGGCACTCGCGGGCAAGGTGGAGGACGCCTCGAAGCGCATGGCCCGCGCCCGCGCCCTGGAGAACGACGGCAACTGCGAGACGGCCATCACCCTCTATCGCGCCCTGAAGCGCGACCATCCGCAGCTCGTGGAGGCCCAGCGGGGCATCCGGCGCTGTCAGGACATGCTGCCTCCAGAGGTGTCCGACTAGGCGGGAAGGCCCCGTCCGGCATGGACCGGGGCTTAGGCTCCAGGCGCGCGGAGGAAGCCGCTCTCGACGAAGTACTTGAAGTAGGTGCGGAAGAGGGACTCGTCCACCAGCGGGCATTCGATGCCACTGCCCTCCAATCCCGCGCGCGTGTTCCGGTGATCCACGCGGCCCCAGGAGGCCCTTTAAATCAAGGCGCGACGGACGACCGGAGTGTCAGCCCTGCGCCAGCAAGCGGACAAGGACGTCAATCATGGTGGCCCAGCCCTGCTCCGTCCGGCTCGCGTAGTCGGCCCACTTCGCGTCCATCTCGTGGGTGAGCGTCAGCTCACAGCCGGTGTCGCGCGGTGTGATTTCCACCGTCACCCGGCTGAGTTCGTCCTCCTCCTTGTCGATGTGCCAGGTGAAGACGAGCCGGCGCGGCCGGTCGATTTCCAGGTAGGTGCCCACGTGGTCGATTTCTTCTCCGGCCCGCCGCACGAAGAACGAGAACTTGCCGCCCACGCGCGGGTCGATGGCGAGCCGCAGCACCTCCTCGTCCCGGACCGTCGGCCCGGTCATCCACTGGCCGACCATCTCCGGCTTGAGCCAGGCGTCGAACACCCGCTCAGGCGACGCGTTGAAACGCCGTGTGACGCGAACCTGGACGCTCTGTGCTGAGGACATGGCTGTTCCTTTCAATCCGAGGCTTGGCGCCTTTGCTAAACCACATGGTTCAGCATACTCCCGACCGTGGCAATGAACAACCACTTGGTTGACCTTCGTCATGGGTGAGTCCGGGGCGTTTCTGGTAGAGCCTGGGGCATGCCTCAGCGCCCCACCGTGGCGGAAGTGGAATCCATTCTCCGCACGCCAGTCCGCCAGAACTGGGAGCAGTTCACCAAGACGCTCAAGACGCTGCCAGCGGATGTCGACCCCGACCTTGCGTCACAAGCCGCGTTGAGCCTCATTCACGTGCAATCCGCGTCCCTCTGGTCATTCGGGCGTAACTGCCAGCAACTCCCTGCCCCTGTCATCCGCGCGCTCCTGGGTCGGCTCGAAGCCGACTCCCGGCCCCACGCCTACTTCCTACGCGAAGCGGTCCCCCAGGAAGCCTCCGACGAAGCGCTCCGAGCGACATGGAAGGCAGCACTCCAGGGCCTGCTCGACCTGGATACGACCTATGCGTGGGGCTCGAAGCAGCGCAAAGCAAAGTTCCAGGCGCTGGCGAACACCCCATCCCTGCTCCAGGCCATCCAGACCGCTGTCGTGGCCTGTGAGCAGGTGTCGCTGGACATGCTGGCCGTGCTGACGGTGGATGCATCGGACGCCTCGGTCGATGCGCTCATTCCCCATGTGGAGCGGGCCGTGCAGAGCCAGGGCTGGGAGTTGGACCGTCTGGAGGACCTGCGCAAGCACGCGCGCTCCACACCCGTGATGGACGACCTGTTCGCGCGAATGGAGGCCCTGCTCCAGGGACGTCGCGCGCGCTCGCCCGCGCTCGACCTGGCGCGGCACCTGGGCTTCGGTGAACAAGATGCCATCTGGTTCAGGATCTACTTTCTGGCTGGGGACACCCAGGCGACGAATTCCCTCGTCCATCATTGCAACATCAACGTGGATAGCCGCTCCCCTCGCTGGTTCAGTGTCTGGCAGACATCCCGAATGGATGGCCTCGATAGAAACCCCTGGAGCGACACCCACTTCGACAACGAAAAGCTGCACAAAGACATCCGGGGACTTGGCGCATGCGAGTTGATGCAACTTCCTGATTGGATTGCGCGCACGGCCAAGCGCCTCGGCGCGGAGTGGAACATCAGCGACAGCGCGTTGATGACGAACCTTCGCGGGAAGAAACGCGCAAGACTCGCGGAGTGGCTTCGCTCGGGCACATGAGCCGCTCGGCTCACCCCACCCTGCGGCCCCCGATGTGCGCCCCGGCATTGGGCGACAACCGGCGATAGAGCGGTCCGGCCAGCGACGACACGATGCCCACCGCGATGAACGGCAGCACGAAGCGGTCCGGCGTCAACGGCGCCTCGCCAGCGCCTCGCGCCAGGTGCAGCATCAACCCGCCGAAGCTGATGCCCACCCCCAGCGCCATCTGCATCGTCACCACGGACAGCGTGGACGCGTTGCTCACCCTGTCCGAGGGGATGTCCGCATACGCCACGGTATTGATCGCGGTGAACTGCATCGAGCGCATGAATCCGCTGACCACGAGCACGCCAACGATGAGCGGAATCGGCGTGCTGTTCCGGAAGAAGGCCGGCAGCGCGGTCAGGACGGCGGACGTCAGGTTGGCGAAGATGAGCGTTTGCCGGAAGCCGAACCGCCGGATGATGTAGGGCGCCACCGACTTGCAGGCGAGCGCGCCCACGCCGCCGCCGATGGTCACCAGCCCTGCCTCGACGGGCGTCCAGCCCAAGCCGACCTGAAAGAGCAGCGGCAAGAGGAAGGGCGTCGCCCCCAGGCCCATGCGCGTCAGGGTTCCGCCAATCATGCTGGCCCGGAAGGTGTCGATGCGCAGCAACCGGATATTCAATACGGGCCGCTCCACGCGCAGCGCGTGCCACACGTAGGCCCCCAGCGACGAGAACGCGACGGCCGCGAGCCCCAGTTGCAACGGCAGCGGCATCAGCCCGATGCCCACCGTCTCCGCCGCGCCAATCAGCGTGGTGATGGCGACGGCCACGAGCACGAAGCCCCGCGTGTCGAAGGGCCCTGGGTCCGGCTGGTGCAGCGGCGGAACGAAGCGCGCCACCGCGAGCATGCCTAGGATGCCCACGGGCACGTTGATGAAGAAAATCCACGGCCAGTCCGCGACGCCCAGGATGAGGCCCGCCAGCGGAGGCCCCACCAGCGGGCCCACCAGCGCGGGCATGGTGAACCAGCTCAAGGCGGCCACCAGGCGCTCTCGCGGCGCCGAGCTCACCACGATGATGCGCCCCACGGGCGTCATCAACGCGCCGCCCAGCCCCTGGAGGGTGCGGAAGATGACCAACTGGGTCAGCGACTGAGAGAAGCCGCAGAGCACCGAGCCCAGCAGGAACACGCTCATCGCGAACATGAAGACGCGACGGGGCCCGAACCGGTCCGCCACCCAGCCGCTCGCGGGCGCGAGCACCGCCAACGCCAGGATGTACGACGTCAGCGCCAGCTTCAGGTGGATGGGGTCGGTGTCAAACGCCTGCGACAGCCGGGGCAGCGCGGTGGACAGCGCGGTGGAGTCCACGAACTCCATGAACAGCGCACTGGCCACCGCAATCGAGGCCAACCGCGAGCCCCGGGGAGAATCTCCACCTGCGTCGGTGCTGCTGGGCCCCGGGTGCTCAGGCACTGCTCAGCCCACGTACTCCGGAAGCAAGGGCGCGTCGCGGAGTCTCGGGGCCCGGGCGTCCTTGGGCGACAGCAGCGGCTCGCTCACCGGCCAGGGAATCGCCAGGTCCGGGTCATTCCACGCGACGCTCCGCTCCGTCTCCGGCGCGTAGAGCGCGGTGCATTTGTAGTGGAAGTCCGCGGAGTCACTCACCACGCAGAAGCCGTGGGCGAAACCCGGCGGTACCCAGAGCTGACGGCGGTTGTCCGAGGACAGCTCCACCGCCACCCACTGGCCGAAGGTGGGCGAGCCGCGCCGCACGTCCACCGCGACGTCGTACACGGCGCCCGCCAGCACCTGCACCAGCTTCCCCTGGGCCTGCGGCTCCTGGAAGTGCAGGCCCCGCAGCGTCCCCTTCGCCGAGCGCGAGTAGTTGTCCTGCACGAAGGGCCCGGGAATGCCCACGGCCGCGTACCGCGCCGCATGGAACATCTCCATGAAGAAGCCGCGGTCATCACCGAAGACCTTGGGCTCCAGCAGCAGCACGTCCGGAATCTCCAGCGGCGTCACCTTCACGAAATGGCTCCCCGGTTCTCCGCGAGCGCCCGCAGGTACTGGCCGTAGTCGTTCTTGAGCATGGGCTCGGCCAGCGTCAGCAGTTGCTGCGCGCCGATGTACCCCATGCGGAACGCAATCTCCTCCGGGCACGCCACCTTGAGGCCCTGGCGGCGCTCGATGATTTCGATGAAGTTCGACGCCTGCATCAGCGACTCGTGCGTGCCGGTGTCCAGCCACGCATAGCCACGCCCCATGAGCTCCACGTCGAGCTGGCCGCGTCGCAGGTACTCAGCGTTGACGTCGGTAATCTCCAGCTCGCCCCGCTTGCTCGGCTTGAGGTCCGCGGCGATGTCCAGCACCTGGTTGTCGTAGAAGTACAGCCCGGTGACGGCGTAGTTGGACTTCGGCTTCAGCGGCTTCTCCTCCAGGCTCACCGCGCGGTTCTTCGCGTCCAGCTCCACCACGCCGTAACGCTCCGGGTCCTTCACGTAGTACCCGAACACCGTCGCGCCCGAGGTACGCGACGCCGCGCGCTTCACCAGCTCGCTCAGGCCGTGGCCGTAGAAGATGTTGTCGCCCAGCACCAGCGACACGCTGTCAGCGCCCACGAAGTCCCGTCCGATGACGAAGGCCTGGGCCAGGCCCTCTGGCCTGGGCTGCTCCGCGTAGGTGAAGCGCATGCCCCACTGCTCGCCGCTGCCCAGCAGCTCGTGGAAGCGCGGGAGGTCCTGCGGCGTGGAGATGACCAACACGTCCCGGATGCCCGCGAGCATCAGCGTGCTCAGCGGGTAGTAGATCATCGGCTTGTCGTGCACGGGCAGCAGCTGCTTGCTGACCACGCGCGTCAGTGGGTACAGCCGTGTCCCCGAGCCACCGGCGAGGATGATGCCTTTCATGTCCACCTCGGCACGTCAGTGTCCCCGAGCCGCGAGCCAGGTCGCGTGGAAGCGCGACAAGGACTCCGCGAGCGCCAAGGGAGGAACGGAAAGTTCGGCGCGGACCTTATCGGTGCGCAGACCACTCTTGAGCGGGCGGGGGCTGGCGAGCTTCAGCTCCGCCATGCGGGTGGGGACGATGAGCCTCGCATCGAACCCGAACACCTCGCACAGCGCGCGGCCAAAGCCCACCCTGTCGATGACCGTTCCGCCGCAAGTGTTCCACACGCCACCCAGCCGCCGCGTCCCCAGCTCCACCAGCATGGCGGCCACGTTGTCCGCGAAGCTGGGCGACACAATCTGGTCCTCGAAGAGGCGCACCTGCTGCCCCTTCTCCAGCGCCGTCACCAGCCAGGCACCGAAGTTGAGCCGGCCCGCCACCGGAGGCCAGCCATACACCACGGCGGTGCGAGCAATGGCGCAGCCGGGCGCGAGCACGCGCGCGGCCTGCTCCCCCATGTGCTTCGTCACTGAGTACACACCGCGAGGATTCGGAATCGCGTCCTCGGAATAGGGCCCGGTCTCGCCGTCGAAGACGTAGTCCGTGGACACGTGCACCAGGTGCGCACCGGCCTTGCGAGCACTCCGCGCCACGGCGGCGGCCGCGGTGACATTCCCCGCGTAGGCTGCCTCCGGGTCCTTCTCGCAGGCATCCACCTCCGTCATGGAGGCACAGTGGATGACCACCTCGGGCGCGGCGGTCTCCACCGCGGCGGAGACGTCCGCCTCGCGCGTGAGGTCCACGCTCGCGTAGCCATACTCTCCGCCCGTGCGCCGGGCACCGCGGCCCAGGCCCACCACCTGGTGCCCGCCCTGGTGGAGCAAGGAACACACGCGGCTGCCCACCAACCCGTTGGACCCCGTGACGAGGAAGCGCATGGCTCAGGCCCTCCCCTGCAGGCGCGTGCGATACTGCGTTTCGAAGTACTGGCGATAGGCGCCACTCGTGACGCGCTGCCACCACGCAGGGTGGTCCACGAACCAGCGCACCGTCTCCGCCAGGCCCTGCTCGAAGGTGTGCGCGGGCGTCCAGCCCAGCTCCGCGCGAATCTTCGACGGGTCGATGGCGTAGCGCCGGTCATGCCCCGGCCGGTCCTTCACGTACTGGATGAGCGACTCCGGCTTGCCCACGAGGCCCAGAATCGCCTTCACGATGTCGATGTTCCGCCGCTCCGCCCCGCCGCCGATGTTGTAGACCTCGCCGGCCCGGCCCTTCTCCAGCGCCAACAGCAGCGCATGGCAGTGGTCCTCCACGTGGAGCCAGTCGCGCACATTGCCGCCGTCGCCGTACACCGGCAGCGGCTTGTCGTGCAGGGCGTTCACCACCATCAACGGAATCAACTTCTCCGGGAACTGGTAGCGGCCGTAGTTGTTGGAGCAGCGCGTGACGACGACGTCCAGGTTGAACGTGTGGTGATACGCGAGCGCCACCAGGTCGGAGCTCGTCTTGCTGGCCGAGTACGGGCTGGAGGGCTGCAACGGCGAGGACTCGGTGAAGGCGCCCGTGGGCCCCAGCGAGCCGTAGACCTCGTCGGTGGACACCATGAGGAAGCGCTTCACGCCGCGGGCGCGGCTGGCCTCCAGGAGCTGCTGGGTGCCCAGCACGTTGGTGGTGACGAACACCTCCGGCCCGAGGATGGAGCGGTCGACGTGGCTCTCCGCCGCCAGGTGCATCACCGCGTCGATGGCGTGCACGGACATCAGGTGCTCCACCAGCTCGCGATTGCCGATGTCGCCCCGGATGAAGACGTGCTGGGGGTCGCCCTCCAGCTCGGACAGGCTCTCCAGGTTGCCGGCGTACGTGAGCTTGTCGAGGTTGACCACCGTCCAGGCAGGCCGCTCGCGGCGCAGATACTTCACGAGGTTGGACCCGATGAAGCCACAGCCACCTGTCACCAGTACGTTCATTGTCCCGTGGACCTCATGCGCTCGGAGCGAGCGCCTGCGTATCGAAGGGGTCCACGACCGTCAAGGCGCGAGGGAGGCCAGGCTTGTGGGCGGCCCTGCACGGCGGTAAGGGAGCCGGTCGTGAGCATACCGCGCCCCCCTCCCCGCCGGACCGGGCTTCCCGCCATCCATCAGGTGCTCCCTCGGCTCGCCTGGGGCGACGCCGTGGGCAATCAGGTGCGCTATCTCCAGGGCCTGCTGCGCCGCTGGGGACATGCCTCCGAAATCTACGCCGAGGCCTGGGACGACGCCTGCAAGGACCAGGTCCGCCCGATGCGCGACTACGCGCGGGAAGCGGACCGCGACACCGTCCTGCTGGTGCATCACAGCTTCGAGTCGCGGCTGGTGCCACGCATCGCGAAGAGCCCAGGCCGCAAGGTGCTCGTCTACCACAACGTGACGC
This sequence comes from Myxococcus sp. CA023, assembly GCF_010998615.1. GTDB lineage: Bacteria > Myxococcota > Myxococcia > Myxococcales > Myxococcaceae > Myxococcus. The sequence goes on from NZ_JAAEAH010000034.1 coordinate 48,377, forward strand.
CCGCGAGGCTGTTCGAGGGCTTCGAGCGGAAAGTGGCCGCCGCGTGTGACGCCGCTCGGGATGAACTGCTGGCGCTGCGTCCCCACGTCGAAGCGGCCTTCGCCTACTCGCGCTTCAGCGCCGAGGAGTTGGTGGCCGCGGGCTACCCGAACGTCGCGGTGCTGCCCTTCGCCATCGACTGGGCGGCGTTCGACACGGCGACAGACCCGGCGCTCCAGGCCGAGCTGGACGACGGCATGTCCAACATCCTCTTCGTGGGCCGCGCGGTGCCCAGCAAGAAGGTGGATGACGTGCTGCGCGTCTTCACCGCGTACCAGCGGCTCTACCAGCCCCGCAGCCGGCTCGTCGTCGCGGGCTACCTGCACCGGGATGGGGCCTACGGCGCCTATCTGCACGGATTGAAGGACGTGCTGGGCGCCGAGCAGGTCCGCTTCCTGGGACGCGTCAGCGCCGCGCAGCTCTCCGCCTGCTTCGCCACGGCGTCCGCATACCTCTCCATGAGCCGCCACGAGGGCTTCGGCGTGCCGCTGCTGGAAGCCATGTACCGGGGCGTTCCCGTGGTGGCCTACGGCGCCGCCGCCGTGCCGGAGACGATGGGCGGCGCGGGGCTCGCCACGCGCTCGGACGAGCCTCGCGAGGTCGCGAAGCTGCTCGCCGTGCTGGACCGCAACGCCGGGCTGCGCGCGCAGGTCATCACCGCGCAACGTGAACGCATCGCCGAGCTGTCACAGGAGGCCGTCGCCGAACAGGTCCGCGTGGCCTTCGAAGGCATCTGCTCCGGTACGGCGCCGCAGCGCCCGGTGGCCACGGCGCCGGCAGCCACCGTGGAACTCGTCTGCCCAGGCTTCACCGTACGGCCCGAGGAGCCAGCCTCGCGTCTGGCCCGCCGGTTGGCGGAGCACCTGCCAGGTGCCCGGGTGCTTGCCCTGCGCCCGTGGGGTGAAGACGCGGCCCTGACGCCGGAACCCATCAGCGACGAGGGGGTCGCGGTGACGCACTTCACGCCGGACCAACCGGTGGACTCAAATCCCAGGACGGCCCTACCGGGGTCCTCCGCGCTGGAGACGGCGGTGCGGGCTTCGAGCGCGCCCGTGGTGCTGCTGAGCGCGGACACGGTGTCAGCGCAAACACTGCTGCCCCATGTCTCGGCGCGAGCCTGGGGCGTCTGTGAACCTGCCAGCCAGCCGGCCCTGCTCGCATCCGCCCGGGAGCACCTGGGTGACAGGTTGGTGGTGGAGGAGCCGGCTCACGTCGAGACGGCGCTGCAGGCACTGCTCACGACGCTGGCTACAACGGGAGTCTTCCCACGTGCGACCTGAAGACCTCATCACGCGCAGCCCCACTGCCGAAGCCGTGGCGCGCGAAACGCAGCAACTGCCCACGCCCTCCCATGAAGCCCAGGATGCGCTTCGCCAGACACTGGAGGCGGCGGCTCGTCCACCCACACCCGCCCCCTGGCCCGCGCTGCTCCAGGAGGCGCGTGGGAAGATGGACAGCCGCTACGCGGAACCGGCGACCTCCCACCGGGGAGGCCTCACGGGCACCGCGCTCGTCCTGGCCAAGCGAGCCTTCCGACTCACCTTCCAGCCCTTCATCAACGAAGTGCTGCGCAAGCAGGTGGAGTTCAACGAGTCCATCCTCGACGCGCTGGCCACCCTGCACGACGTGCAGCGCGAACAGGCGCGTGCCCAGGCCGCATGGCGCAAGGAGTTGGAGCGCAGGCTGGCGATGCTCGAAGCCACGGGCACCCCCACCGAGCCCGTCAAGACGGAGCAGCAGGCGCCCACGCCTGCCGCGTCCTCCAAGCGGACACGCAAGCGAGGCCGGTGACGACCAGGGCTCGGGACCTCGACACGTCATCCTCGTGAACCCGCGTCCCGCAGGAGGATGCGCGAAAGCCTCCGGCCTCGACCTGCCATGAGCATGTGACTCAGGGGCAGCGTTGAGGCTGGCGGCCGTTCGGGTGTATTCCCCATCCGTTCGACGCTTTCCTCTGTCCAGGGTCCGGTCCTTGCGCATCTGCCTCGTCTCCAAAGAACTCGCCCCCTTCGACAGGGGCGACATCGCGACCTACGTGGCAACCATGAGCCGGGCGCTTGCGGAGGCCGGACATGAGGTCCATGTCTTGACGGCGGCGCATGCCGACTGGCAGCGGGCCGTGTCCTACCTTCCCGGCGTGCACCTGCACGCCGTGGATGAGCGAGAGGTGGACTTCAAGGGTGCGTTTCCACACGCACCACTTCGCCATGCGTGGTCGGCGTACAGAAGCCTGCTGGAACTCAACGCGCGTCATCCCTTCGACGTCATCGAGTTCCCCGACGACGCAGGCGAGGGCTATTTCGCGATGCGCGCCCGGCGGACGCTGGGGCACTTCGAGCCAGCGGTCCTCGCGGTGCGCTTGCACGACTCCACCCACGACCGCCTGCTGCTCAACAGGGTGGCCACGCTCGACATGGACACCGCCCAGCGCGAGCACATGGAGGACACGTCCATCCGTGAAGCGGACCTCGTGCTGTCTCCCTCCGGGCCAGCCATCGAGCGAGTCCGCACCAGGCTGGAGCTGAAGCGCACCGGCGTCGTCATTCCGCCTCCGTTCGCGGCATTCCGGGAGCACCGCTCCTCCCCTCGCTCCCGCGAAGGACTGCCCCAGGTGCTGTACGTCGGAGACCTGGAGTACCGAAAAGGCGTGCATCTTCTCGTCGAAGCCATGCAGGTGCTCTTCGAGCAAGGAGTCGTCGCGGAGGTCCGGCTCATCGGGGATGACACGCGCACCGGCCCGTTCGGCCGCTCCCTGCGACAGTGGTTGGACCAGCGCATCGCCCCCGCATGGCGAAACAGGTTCCACTTCACACCTCCGCGCGAGGAGGCAGACCTCGCCTCGGCGCTCGCCGAAGCAACGGTGTGTTGCATCCCCTCTCGCTGGGAGCACTTCTCCCACGTGTGCATGGAAGCCATGTCCGCTGGAGCGCTCGTGGTGGGCAGCGATGGAGGGGGCAACGCCGAGCTCATCGAGGACGGCCAGAGCGGCTTGCTGTTCCGGAGCGACGATGCTTCGCGGCTTGCCCGCGCGCTCGAGCGAGCCCTGTCCACACCGGCGCTCCAAGACGCCGTCCGGCAGACGGCGCCAGCCCGTATCGCGTCCTATTGCGCCCCCGCCAGCATCGTCCGCCAGTTCGAAGCGGCAGTGGCGGATGCCCGGCGCCATCGTCACGTGGGCCCCATCAGCGCCGCGCCCAGGAAGAAGGACTCGGCCACGCCCTACGTGTCCATCCTCGTGCCCTACTACAACATGGGGCGCTACCTCCCCGAGACGCTGCGGTCCATTCGCGCCCAGACCTTCACGGACTACGAAATCATCCTCGTGGATGACGGCTCGACGGACTTGGAGAGCCGAGCCGTGCTGGAGACACTCCACGCGCCAGACCTCCACATCCTCCGCCAGCCCAACGGAGGGCTCAGCTCGGCCAGGAACGCCGGTCTGCGCGCGGCACGGGGCCGGTATGTCCTCCCGCTGGACCCGGACGACCTCATCCAGCCCACCTTCCTGGAGAAAGCCGTCGCGGTGATGGACAGCACACCCGGGCTGGCCTACGTCACGTCACTCGTCTCCTATTTCGTCGAGACGCCGGACCAGCCCGTGGGCGGATGGATTCCCTGGGGCACCGAGCGTGACGCACTCCTCGCGGAGAACGTGGCATCCACCTGCACCGCGCTGATGGAGCGACAGCGCATCGAAGAAATCGGCGGCTACGACGAGTGGCTCACGGCCTATGAAGACTGGGACGTCTTCTGCTCCCTGGCAGAGCGAGGGCTCGTGGGCTCCGTCATCCCGGAACCACTCTTCCTGTACCGGCTGCGTCCGGACTCGATGACCCGCAGCATGCGAGTGAACGACCGTCATGCGCAGATGGCCTACCTGTGCCAGAAGCACCCTGCGTTGCCGCTCCACCCGGAGCGCGCACTCCGCATGCAGCTCGGCCGGGCCCACAGGCAGGAACTCCGTCTGCGCGCGACAGGCGCGGCCTCCCCACCGCTCCTGAATCGCTTCGCCGACAAGATGAACGCCACGCTCAAGCGGTTCGACTTCGCCCATGCCACCTTGAGGCGCGCCGCGATCTGGGTCGCGGGAGCAGACGACGACTCCCGCCCACTGCGTCATCAGGTCATGGAGCGGTTCTTCAGACGCCGCAATTGAAGCGCCGGCCGCTCCACGCGGCGGAGCAGGCCCATTGACGTGCGCTCCCCCCGCTACCCGCCCAACCGCCCCTCCTCTGCCGGTGGAAGTGAAGCAGGCTCTCGAGGGGTGAGCGACACCATGGGGGTCGCGGCGCCTTCCGCCGTCGGCACGAGAGCGCTCGGCTCCTTGCGAATCAACGAGCGCAGCCGCAACCCGAACAGGGCGGAAGCCACCTTCGTCATGAACTGGAACCCTTTGAGCCCCGTCAGGCTCGAGGTCCCCGTAGTGCGTGGGCGCATCGCGACCGCGACCTCTCCGATTCGAAGCCCGGCGAGCGCGACGAGCGCGATGGACTCTGGCTCCGGGTACTCATCCGGCATGAGGCGCAACAACGTGGCCACGGCGCGAGGCGAGTACACCCTGAAGCCCGATGTCGGGTCTGTCACCTGGGCCCGCTGGCCAAACATCCCCAGCAGCATGCTCACGACGCGACCTCCCACCCAGCGAAGCGGCGTCGTGCTGACCAACGTGTCCGTGCCTCCCATCGAGACATCGCAGAAACGGGAGCCAATGAGCAGGTCGGTCTGCCCGATCCGCGCCGAGCGAACCAGGTCGGGGATGGACTCAACCGGATGTTGTCCGTCGGAGTCACACTGCACGACGTAGCTGGCCTCCAACCGCTGAGCCAGGAGGAACCCCGTCCGCAGCGCCCCGGACACGCCGATGTTGGTGTGGTGTGTGACGTGGTTTCGTGGAGCCAGCCGCCGTAGCACCCCGGCCGTGCCGTCCACCGACCCATCATTGACGATACAGAAATCCAGCTCCCAGTCCGGCGTGGCGCGAGTCAGCGCCGAGAGACGCGGCAGGAGTGTAGGAAGGCTTTCCGACTCGTTGTAGCAAGGGAGAACCACCAGCACGCGGGGGCGATCACCTTCGGACGTCGCTGGCGCGTCGGGAAACGTTTGAGCGGCAAGAGCTGACACGACCTGCCCCAGTTGCCGCTGCACGCGTGTGCTCTCCGCGTAGTGCGCCAGCATCTGAACGAACAGGAACATGGTGAGCCCAGCCAGGACCATGTTGCTGACCAAACTGATGCCCATCAGTCGAGCCACGGGCAGCAACCAATCCGGACGGATGGCCGCCACGAGCACGAAGCCACTGGCAAGGAGCCACGTCACGGAATGCCGTGCCGCGAGCCGCGAGCCGAACTGGGAAATGACCACGAAGAAAAAGCCCACCACCACGGTAATGAATGGCAGCGACATTTCGGAGTTCCCACAGCAATGCCCAGACGTTTGAACACGCAGAGAAGCACTCACACTTCTCAGGTTTGCATTGCCCCCCCCTCCGTACGGTACTCACGCCATCAATGCAATCCCCTGAAGCCCCGGTGCCAGTCCTTGACGTACGCCCCGCCCCACGGCGCTGGCCTCGCGCCGCGATGAGCATGTTGCTCGCGCTCAGTACCGCGGGGGTATTGACGCTGGGGGCATGGGTCTCACCCTTCCAGTCCCTGAGCTCCCGTCTCGTGCTGGTCCTGGGGTGCCTGGCTTTGGGCCCGGTGCTGTACTGCTTTCTACTTCCGTGGTTGCACAGTCGGCTGGCGCGCTACTCGCCCGCGCGGCAGCGGACCTGGCTGGGAGTCGTCGCCCTGGTCACCGTGCTCCTGATGGTAGCCACCCCGCTCCACGTCATGATGCCCGCGGAACGGCTGCCCGTGACGGTCCATGCCACGGGCGAGCGGAACCCCAGTTCCCAGGGCAGCGAGGTGTGGGTTCTCGGGCTGCTCGACGCCCACGGCAACCCGCTGCCTTCCGATGGCTGGCGCCCCGAAGGAAAGTGGGAACGCCGTGATGGAGGCGCCTGGCTTTCGCACCTCGACCAGCCGGCGCGCCTGCATTGGGAAGCAGGCGGTCACAAGCCCAGGGTCCTCCAATTGTTGGCGCACGGGTACTCCGGCATCGTGGAGTACACCGTGAACGGTCGAACCGAACGGCTCGACCTCTATTCGCCGCCCGGGACAGACGCGCGCCGGGACCTGGTCCTCCACCATTCCCCCAGCGCATTGACCGCCAGTGCCGGGATTCGAATCACCGTCGTGTTGGCGGCCCACGCGCTGGTCCTCGGCACCCTCCTGCTCCTGATGGGGCTCTGGCTCACGAGCCGTCCGCCACCACCCCTCAAGCCCATGCCACGACGCTGGGTGGGACTGCTGACGGCCATCCCCACCGTGGTGGTGGCTGGCATCTGGCTGCTGACTGTCTACCCGGGGATGCTGAGTCCAGACTCGACGTCACAATGGCGTGACGCCCTTTCCGGGGACATGGATGATGCGCATCCACTGTTCCACACCGCCTCCATCCGATTCCTCCAGAAGCTCTGGGAATCACCCGCGGCGGTGGCGCTCGCGCAGATTGCCGGCCTGGGGGGGCTCGTGGGTTGGGGCTGCGCGGCCCTGGCGAGGGCAGGTGTCTCCCGAGGCATCATCGCGCTCACCGCGACGGTGTTCGCGCTTGCGCCTGTGAACGGGACGATGGCCGTCACCCTCTGGAAGGACGTCCCGTTCAGCCTCTGCATCCTCGCGCTGTGTATCTGGCTCTTCCGCTCCGCGACCGACCCCACCACGCGCTGGGACGTGCCGTTCTGGGTGAGCATGGTGGTGCTGGGAGCCATGGCCATGTTGTTCCGTCACAACGGCCTGCCCGCGGTGGTCGGAACCTTCCTGGCACTGGGTTTCCTCCGGAGGGAGCGCTACAAAGCGGTGGCGCTCGCGCTCGTGGCCACGTTTGTCGTCGCCTCGGGTACCCGTTGGGTGCTGAGCCAGACGTACACCATCAAACCCTTCCCCAAGGGGATGACGCTGGTCGGATTCCTGGGCGCCCACGTGGCGGCAGGAACGCCCCTGGAGCCCGGTGAACGGGCCCTCCTCGAGGAGCTCCACCCGCTCGACGACCAGTGGAACTACCGCTGTTTCAGCAACGTGTTCACCATCTGGGACGGGCGCTTCGACAGGGACGCGCTGACCCGGCACGACAAGGCATTGCTTCCGCTCCTCGTCCGCCTGACACAACGAGACGCAGCGCCAGTGCTCTCACACGTGCTGTGCAGCAGTTCGGTGCTCTGGAAGCTCTCGCAAGGCTCGGACCACCTCAATGGCCCTCCCATCTGGAGGGGGCCCCACGGGGAACTGGACACCATCGAGCCCGGAGCGCGACACCTTCGGTCCGACTCACTCCTTCCAGTCCTACGTGAGCCCCTTCTCCGGTGGACCGTCCGGACGCTTCAGCCAGACCTGGCCTGGCTGCTCTGGCGCCCGGCGCTGCCGCTCTACCTGCTGCTGCTCGCCTGCGCGGTGGCTTGCATCCGCCATCGGACCTGGCGACTTGCCGCCGTGGCGCTCCCCGTCGTCTTGCATACGGCGGCGCTCGCCGCGCTCATTCCGTCACCCGACGTGCGCTATCAGTACCCCGTGTTCCTCGTGGCCCTGATGTTCGTTCCCGCGTGGCTCGCGGGGATGCGACTGACTGCGGCGCCGCCGGCCGAGGCGCCGCGGCGCGCGCCTTCCGTCTCGCAGGACGCGCCGTCGCTCAGGTCAGCCGGCTGACCGTGCTCCGAATCGCGCGGTGAATGACGGGCATCCGCTTGAAGAGCGTGTTCGCGCGGTCCACGAGCACGTAACGAAGCGGAGGCGCCTCCCCGGGGCTCGCGCCCCCCGACTCCCCGCTGGTGGGAACGGTTTTGCCCGCGACGGCCTGCTTGAGCAAAGGGTGCACGAGGGGCAGGCGCTTCAGGGCCGCGTTCATCAAATCCACCACGTCGTAGCGCAGCGGGCGCACGGCCTCGGCCAGCACCTGGGCGGACTCCAAGGCCGCGGACGCCGCGGAGGACGGCCGCCGCTCCTGCGTGTCGAGCGCGCCATATGGGTCGACCATGGCCTCGCGGGAGTGCGCGAGCAGGGCGAAGAGCCGCGTCGACGGATGCAGTGGCGCGGGCACGCCTTCGAAGAGCCGCACCAGCCAGCGGAAGTGCTGGCGCTGCTGGGACGCGGACGGGGTGATGGCATGCCCCCGCCGCGAGAAGAAGTGGACCTGGTTCGTCACCAGGAAGCGGTGTCCCCCCTGCGCGAGCCGCAGGAAGAAATCCCAGTCCGCATAGCCGGACAGGGTTTCATTGTAGGCGTGCTGCTCCAGGACGGTTCGGCGCAGCATCGCCGTGGGCGCGGAGACCTGGTTCGCGGCCAGCGCGTACGTCGGACAATCCCCCAGGTACGTCATGAACCCCTTGAACTGGCGGTTGGCCAGCTCTTCGCTGGAATGGAAGCGGCCCCCGGTGGGGACCACCCCTGAGAACTCCTGTCGCGCTTCGAGTGCGGAGACGGCGTGTTGGATGAAGTCCGGGGACAGGCTGTCGTCCGACTCCAGGAACACGACGTATGCCCCGCGTGCGGCGCGGACACCCAGGTTACGAGCCCCCGCGAACCCGCGGCGGATCGGGGAGCGGACGACACGAAGCCCTTCCCCTTCAGCCTCGGACCGCTCCAGGCGCTGCAGGACCTGCATGTCGAAGGCGCTCGTGGACCCATCATCCACGACGACGACTTCCACTTCCGGGTACGTGCTGGCGGCGACACCTTGCAGCGCGATGGGCAGGAAGATGCCCTGGTCCTGATTGATGATGACCACGCTGACCAGTGGCGCCTGAGGGCTTCGCGTGGGCGGCGCCTCCCGCGCGTGGCGCTCCCAATAGGGACGGTCCACCGTCCAGCGGACGGGGGCCAGCTCCGGTCCTTCCAACGCCTTGCGCATGGCCACCACCAGCGCGTCCAGGCTGCCGTCATACTTGTGGCAGTGGACCCCATCGACGAAGGGGCTGTCGTCACCGAAGGCCAGGCAGGCCGAGTTGAGCACCAGCCGGGTGCCCGCGACGGAAGCCTCGTAGGCCGTGAGATTCAGCGACTCATAGCTGGAGGTGATGACCACCACCCCCGCGCGCATGTGGGCTTCGCGGTCAGGACCTGGCTTGATGAAGACGAAGCGGTCCGTCAGGTCCGACGGGATGAGCGCCTTGACCTCAGCGAGGAATTCCGGATCGAAGGAATGGCACGCCAGGATGGCCTTGCCCTGGTACTCAGGCCACGTGCGCATCAACAGCACGGCACCCCGGACGAAGACATCCGGCTGCTTGAAGTGCTGGATCTTGGTGACGAACACCAGGTTGCGCTGGGCCGCGGGAACGTCGAACAGCCGGGACGGCTCCGCCGGAGACTCCATGACCACCGGGGGAAACTCCACCCGCACCTTGCGCATCCACGCGTCGTCGAAGCCGTAGAAACGCCGGTTGAACTCGGCGATGCAGGGAAGATGCCCCACCACGAGGTCCGCATCGAGCAAGGACTTCCGCTCGATTTCGAACCGCCCCAGGTTCTCGACCTCGAGCGTGTTGGGCTCGTGATGCATGAGGGTGCCGTAGCTCGAGTGCAGCCGCACCGAGAGGGTGGTCTGCGCGAAAGCCAGCCCCAGGTGCTTCTCCTGCAGCGCGGCGAAGGCCCAGCCGCGGAAATCCGCGAACTCGATGACGTCGAAGCGCAAGCCCTCCGCTTCGCGCGCCTTCAGGTAGCGCATCACCTCCAACGACTCACCGTGCCAACGAGAATCCCGAAAGGCTTCCGTGGGCGGATAGAACCCATGCGCATCCGCGGTGGTCTGTTGTGGCTCGCGGAAGTCGCACAGATGCGCCTTCACCCGTCCCCCGAAGAAGAGTTCCACCTGGGCCGTCTGCACGGAAACGGTGGGCGGAAACAGGACATGGAACTCCACGTTCGCGCCGTGGCGCTGCGAGTCCATGATGAGGTTGTGCGCGACGCGGCCAATGCCCCCTGGGGTGAAGGGGTAGAGCTCATCGGTAACGAGGCAGACGCGGGTCATGCTCATGGCTGTGCGAACTCAAGATAGTGGTTGATCGCCTGGGCACAGAGCGTCTGGGTGTAGTCCTCCAGCATCTGCGCGTACTCCTCCGGCGAACGCTCCCGGAGGCCGACGACCCGCTCCAGCGCCGAGCGAATCTGTCCGAGCGAGCCGGTGCCCGCGACCTGAACCAATCGCTGAAAGGGGTGTTCATCCAGAGCCCCCAGGGTCAGCGGCCCTGTCAGGCACGCCACACCGTGAGTCAGTCCCTCCAGGGCGGTCATCGGCTGGCACTCGGCGAGCGTCACGTTGAGGACGACGTCCGTCTCCCGGATGAGGTTGAACAGCTCCGAACGGTTCAACGGCCCTACGTTGATGACGGAAGCCTTGAGGGGCAGCTCCGGGCGGGCCGAGAAAGGACTGGTGACGAAGACGCGCTCCATCCCCGGCAGTGACGCGGCGACGAAGACGTTGGAATAGAAGTTCTTCCACCAGTTGTTGGGCGTGGGAACGAAGGCGGCCCGCGTCGGCGGAGCGCGGTGACGTTGGTCCGCCGGTGCGACCCGAGGAGGAAGGTTGAGCAGGACCTTCTGGAAGAGCAGCGGCGACATCAAGTGCATCTCTGGCTTGACGCAAGCCACGGCATCAAGAAGCCCCTGCTCCCGGAGCGCCAGCAAGCGGCTGAAGGTCTCCAATTCGAAGTCGAAGTGGAACTGGGCCGTGGAGCCGTGCCACACGCAGCAGAGCTTGAGCGTGCTGCCGAACACGCGGCGAAGCATGTGCATGACTTCCAGGGCATTGGGCGAAAACCCCTGGAAGATGATGGACCGTGCGCCCAGCCGCTCACACGTTTCGGCGATGCGCTGGTGGTCCGCCGCGGTCAACGCGCGATTCGCGGTGATGCCAATCTTGTGACCCGGCGCATAACCAGACGCGGCGCGGATGCCGTACCACTCCTGGTGGAAGAGATGCACCACCCGGGAGAGCCGCGGGTCGACGTGAGCCCACGTCGTATCCAGTGGCGTATCGACAACGACGGCCTCCGCCACGGTGTCATGCCCGTAACGCGGCGCAGGCGTGTCGACCGGCGCCCGAGCAGTCACCACCGGCTCGGCGCGAAGGCGGACCAGCTCATCCGAAAGCGACAACAAGCGCTGCCGCCGCTCCGACCGCTTCAGTTCGACCGTCAGCCGCTCCGTCAGCTCGGAAACCTGCATCCCCGTCAGGCCATTCTCAGCCCGGAGCACCTCGCCCGCGTGCTCCGTCCACGCCCGCAGTCGGGGCAGAGACTCGACGTTCAGCGACTCCAGCGTCACCTCCCGATGCTCGTCCCGGGGCTGCTCGACGGACTGGAGCTGGAAGAAGCGACGGCCTTGGGACGCGTTGCGCTTGAAGACGTAGACGTCATGCGTGGCCAGGAGGCCACCGCCATGATGCATGTCCCAGCCAGCGGGCGTCAGTTCCGCGTACGGGTGCAGCCAGCATCCCTGGTGCCAGGCGTTCTCCCAGACGCCGAAGGGAACAAGCTGGTTTTCGACCAGGCACAGCAATCCGCCGGGACGCACCAGCTTGCCCAGCGATTCCAGCAGGGCAGGCAGGCGCTCCGGCGGGTTGTGGATGAGGACGGACACGGTGAACACCACGTCGAACGTCCTGTCCCCCACCGCCGCCAGGGCATCCGGCCCACAGAAGAGCCGCTCTTCCACAGGCGCCAGCCCCACGGGCGGCGCGTGCCGCAGGGGCTCCATCATCGCCTCGGAGAAGTCGTAGCCGTGGTAGCGAACGCCTTCGAGGGACGCCAGATAGGAGGCATGCCGCCCGAAGCCGCAGCCAAACTCCAGGACGTCCAGCGGCCGCCCCAGGGCGCGTTGCTCCGTCTGCATCAGCGTCGTGAGCAGCGCCTCTTGTTGACCATACCCGGGGTTGCCCGCGTCCTGACGCGTGCGGATCATCTCCCGATAGGTGTAGCCGCTCGTGGCCTTCCAATACTGGCTGCTTGCCGCTTCTTCCGGCTGCGACTGCCGCGGGGCGCTCGGCTCCGGCGACGACGCGATGTGAAGATGGGTGTCATCCCGCATGGTGGAGATTCCTTCTGCCGCGGCCCCCCTGGGCCAATGTTCGACCGCCAGCGCCCCGGTGTTCAGCTGGCGTGTTCCAAGGACGAAGCCCGGTCATCCAGCGTCGCCGCTGGGTGCGCACCTGTGTTCAGCAAGCCCTTCATGACCCGGTCTACCTCGGCCTCCCACGACGTCCGGCTGACCCGCTCCGCAGCATTCGCACCGAGCCGGGCCCGGAGCGCGCCGTTGGAGACGGCGTCGCGAAGCCGGGCCAGTACGCCACTCGGGGTCGGCTCGGCAAGCAGGCAGTTCTCACCGTGCGTCAGCAACCACCGATTGGTGGGATTGTCGTTCGTGACGACAGTGACACCGCAGGCCATCATCTCCAGCGGCAGATACGACGGATGCCGGGTGAACATGAAACACAACCCGACATCACACTCGCGGTAGAGCGCCCCCGTCCGTTCCGCCGGCAACATTCCCAGATTGGTGACAAGCCCCCTGACGCCGTAGGCCTCGGGGTCCCACTCCGCGCCCGCCGCGAGCACCTCGACGGCGGGGCCCAGCTCCCGCTTGAGCTGCGCCAACGCGGCCAACCCCAGCTCGAAGCCGTTGCGCTCATTGCCCGGGCGTCCGTAGAAGAACACACGCACAGGACCCTGGCGCGGTGGCCGGCGCGGATGAAACAACGTCCCATCCACGGCGGGCTCGAACCAGGCGCCCTCCATCCCATGCAGGCCCACGACGTGTTCGTAGAGCCCCGGTGTGTTGAAGATGCCGTAGAAGCCCAGGCCATACGTCTGCTCGGCCAGCGCGGAGGGGGTGCCCGCCGCATGGAACAGCGGTTCGTAATCCTGGACGAAGTAGCCGCGAACGCCAGCCCGCGGGTGGTGCAGCACGCGATAGGCGGAGGTCCACGCGGTGGCCAGCGCCAGATCGCATGCGGGCAGTAGCGCCACGTCCTCTGGCCGGCGCAGCACGCGCACCGCACCGACCGCGCCCGGGCAGATGGCCGCCACGCGGGCCTCGATGTCACCGGGCCTCACGTTTGGCTGGTCGTAGATGACGAAGTCGCTGCGCACGCCGTGGCGGCGCTGCATCAGGTCCGCGAAGCGGAAGATGGTGTGGATGCCCGCGTAGACATGGCCGAAGGCGGGAACGAACCAGGTTGCCGTCTCCACCCGCCCCTTCGCGCGCAGCGCCGCCAGCGCCGCCGGCGCCGACTCGCGCGAGGTCTGGGCCTGTTCGGGCGTGAAGTCCCACGCATCCAGGTGCTCGATGAGGTGCCGCTGCGCCCGCGCACGCTGCTCGCCCCGGACATCCCGCGCGCTCGGAACGTCGCGCCCCAGCGTCCGGACCGCCAGTTGCTCGCCATCCTCCGGATGTCGGCGGAGGCCGCAGTCCGTGGCCGTCAGCGTGAGGTGCGGGTTGTAGTAGGGGTCGCCCTTCGGCCCCAGCCACGGCCGGTAGGCAGCATAAGACAGCCAGTAGTCCGCTTCGGGAATGGCGTCCGCACGCCGGCTGGCCGACTCATGATGAATGAGCCGCGTCTGCGCCGTGCACACCACGCGGAGGCCCTTGGCATTCAGCCGCAGGCCCAACTCCACGTCACTGCCACACACCTGGAAACGCTCGTCGAAGCCCCCCAGCGACTGGAAGACCTCGCGGCGGAGGATGACGCATGCGCTGGTGACGGACAGCCAGTTCCGCGTCCACTCGGTGTGCCCGAACGGAGTGGAGATGGGTCCCTCCGGCAGCCGCCAGAAAGGATGTCCCGCGAAGCCCGTCATCCCCACCACGACGCCCGCATGCTGCACGGTGCCCTCGGGGAAGAGCAGCTTGCACCCCACCGCGCCCACCTCGGGCCGCTGCGCCTGGGAGACCAGCTCATCCAGCCAGGAGGGGTCCACCACCTCCATGTCGTTGTTGAGGAAGAGCAGCAGCTCCCCGGAGGCCTGCTTCGCGGCCCAGTTGTTGATGGCCGGGTAGTTGAAGGGGTGGTCCCACGTCAGCTTCACCAGCCGCGGGTCCACCCATTGCCCCAGCAGTGCGAATGTCTCCGGCCGGGTGCTGTTGTTGGAGACGAGCAACACCTCGAAATGGGGGTAGCGGGTCTGCGCCAGGAGGCTGTCCACCAGCGTGCGCAGCAGGTCCGGGCGGTCCTTGAATGGGACGATGATGGAGACCTTCGGCGTGCCCCGCACCGGATAGCGGACCCGGTACTGCATGGGCGCCGGGCTCGTCACCTCCGCGGACTCCCCCTGGCGAGCCAGGTGCTCCGACAGCGCCCGCACGCCCGCCTTCGTCGCCGTGTCCAGCCCAGCGCCCCGGCTGGCCGAAGCCGCCGACCCCTCACGTGCGTGGTACAGCGGCTCCGTGACGTGGCCAATGGACGAGGTGGCCTCGCTCAGCCGCAGCATCAGGTCATGGCCCTGAGCGCCCTCGAAGCCCTCTCGCAGACCGCCCACCTGCGCCAGTGTCTCGCGACGGACCACCAGGAAGTGACGGACGTAGTCCACGGAGCGCAACAGGTCGGGCGACCAGTCCGGCTTGAAGAACGGCGCGGAGCGGTGGCCCTGCGCGTCCAAACCGTCCTCGTCCGTGTAGAGGAGCGCGAGCTCGGGCTGCGCCAGGAACGCCAGCGCCACCTCGGCCAGGGCATGTGGTGAGAGCGTGTCCTCGGCGCCCAGGAACCCCACGAAGTCCCCACGGCACGCCGCGAGCCCCTCGTTGGTGGCCCGGGCCGTGTCCCCTTCCGATGACGCGGTGAGGACGCGGATGCGAGGCTCCCGCTCCGCCGCTTCCCGGAGGATGCGCGCCAGGTGCGGCGCGGTGCTGGCGTCATCCACCAGGAGCCATTCCCAGTCGGCGTACACCTGAGAGGTCACCGAGGCGAGGCACTCGCGAATGAAGGCTTCCGAGGCATCGTGGACCGGCGTGACCAGCGAGATGAGCGGGCGCCGCGACAGCCGCGCGACGGCTTCATGTGCCGCGGTGACACGCGCCGGCTCCCGCGCCGCGCACCAGGCGGGGTAGTCCGCCAGCGACGGCGGCTGTGGCGGCGCCGTCCGCGTGCCCAGGAGGTTGGCGAGCGCGAGCACCGACTCGGCATTGAAACGGGACTGGCGCCGCAGCACTTCGCCCCACAGCGGCTGGGTGACGCGGAGGGCGCCGGGGAGGGCCCGGCCCGCCAGCGGCTCGCGCAGCGCTTCGACGTCCGCGACATGGCGGCGGGCCTCGGCTTCTCCTGGCGCCTGGGCACTCGCCGCCGCGCGGATGGCCTCCACCATGGCCAAGTTCCACCGGGCCTGCCCCTGAAGCACGGCCTCCAGCACGGGCCCCAACGTGTAGAGGTAGCCCCGCTTGGCGAAGCCCACCAGCGCTCCCGCCACGCGGCCGCGATGCGACCCCACCACCCACCGGGTGGGCACCGCCAGCGGCTCCAGTTGAGCGACGGCCCAGGAGGACACGTCATCGCGCAGGCCCA
This sequence comes from Myxococcus sp. CA023, assembly GCF_010998615.1. Lineage (GTDB taxonomy): Bacteria > Myxococcota > Myxococcia > Myxococcales > Myxococcaceae > Myxococcus. The sequence goes on from NZ_JAAEAH010000034.1 coordinate 64,001, forward strand.
GGGCCCGATGCACCGTCAGGTACTCCAGCACCCGCACGAGCGCGCGATTGAAGTTCCCCTGGGGCCGAAGCATCTCGATGTGGAAAGGCTCCAGCCCGTTGACGAAGGCACGCTTGGCGGACGTCACCAGCGTGCCCCCACGCGCCCGATGCGACGCCGGGATGGAGAACGCAGCCGGGTCCGCCAGCCTCGCGGCTTCCTGGAGCGAGGACAGGCCCTGGCCGCCGTCAGGGAGCGCACGGTGGAGGTGCTCCGTCGCCAGGCGCAGCGCGCCTTCCAGGGCGCTGCGCTCGTCGCACTGTTCGGGCGCGCACGGCTGACGCTCCTCCAGCACCTTCCGGAGGACAGCCACCATCTGCGCGAAATCTCCCGGCCCCGGCGCCGCCACGTGCCCCTGCGTCACATCAGCCCACTTCTGCCACATGACTCACCCTTCCCCCTGGGTACCGGCGCGCTCCTGAACCTTCATCCCACCTCCACACGCGGTGACGTGCCTGGCTCGAATGGGACGCCCGCCTGGGAGTCGGCACCCGGCTCCACCAACCACCGGTGAGGAGGACGAAACACCCCCTCCTCCTCGGTCGCCGACACCACCCGGAACGCACACCGCCCGGACGACTCACCCTTCGAGGCCCGAGCCGACACCACCAGGGAGTAGTCGCCCCCCAGCGCCCCCAGGCGCTCGACCACGAAACGAAGCACGCCCTGGTTCGGCATCCGAGAGAGCACCACCGCCTCTCGGCGGGTGCTCGTCTCATACAGGGTACGTCCGTCCGCGGCCTGCAGTCGCACGTGGAAGTCCACGTCCTCGCACGGCCCTTCCACGGAGAAATCCGCGCGGACCTCCAGGCCCTCCTCCGGCGACAGGACTTCCAGGGACTCGCCCCGAGCATCCAGCAACTGCACCCGGTGGATGCGGACAGGCCCTTCGGCGGGCAGCGACTCGGAGGGGACTTGCGGCAGCGCACCGCCCCCTTCCGTGAGCGCCGGCGGCGTGAAGGCGGCGGACTGCGCCTCCGCCAGGGAGATGGCCTCACGGTACTCGGCGGTGACCTCCGAGGGCTTTCCCACGCGCCGGATGTAACCGCCATCAATCCACGCCGCGAGGTCGCACCAGCGCTCCACCGTGCTCAAGTCGTGCGTCACCAGGACGATGGTCTTCCCCTGCCGCTTGAAGTCCATCATCTTGGCGAGGCTCTTCTTGCTGAAGTGCTCGTCGCCCACGGCGAGGATTTCGTCGATGATGAGGATGTCCGGGTCCACATGCGTGGCCACCGCGAACGCCAGGCGCATGTACATGCCGCTGGAGTAGGTACGCACCGGCTCGTCGATGAACTCGCCCAGCTCGCTGAAGGCGATGATTTCATCCATCCGGGCCCGGACCTCGGCGCGCGTCATGCCGAGGATGATGCCGTTGATGAGGATGTTCTCCCGTCCGGAGAAGTCCGGATGAAAACCGGCGCCCAGGTCCAGCAAGGCGGAGATGCGACCGTTGATTCGCAGGTCGCCGGAGGTCGGCGTGTAGATGCCGGTGATGAGCTTGAGCAGCGTGCTCTTCCCCGAGCCGTTCCGCCCGATGATGCCCACCGTCTTCCCCATGGGGACGGTGAGGTTGATGCCGCGCAGCGCGGTGATGAGGCTGGCATCGCGCGACTGGCGCTTGCCCCGAAGCCAGCGGAGCAGCTCGGACTTGAATGTCGTGTACTCGCCCCGGATGGTCCGCTTCCGGAAGCTCTTCACGACGTCCTTCAGGATGATGGCGTCCATGGATTCAGGCATGCCGACGCTCAGATGGACTCCGCGAACTCTTCGCGGCGGGATTCGAAGATGGACGAGGCGCCCCACAGCAGCACCACGGAAACAGCCGCCAGCGTCATCAAGGGCCCTGCGTCCGGCAGCCGGTGCTCGTAGAAGATGGCCTGGTACGACGTCATCAGGCTGACCATGGGATTGAGCGCCAGCATCAACGAGCGGGCGCTCTCATCCTGGATGGTGGAGAGCGGATACAGCACCGGCGTGGCGAAGAACCACAGCGTCAGCAGGTTGCTGACGATGTGCTGCAGGTCCCGGAACGTCACGTTGATGGCCGCCAGGATGTAGGTCAGCGCCAGCGTGAAGGTGAGCTGGATGAGCACCACCACCGGGAACAACACCACGTGCCAGGTCGGCCACTGTCCATAGGCCATGCCCAGCACCAACATCAGCGGAAGCGACAAGACGAAGTTGCAGAGGTTCGTCACCACCACCGACGTGGGCAGCACCTGGGCCGGGAAGCGGACCTTGGTCAGCAAGTCCCGTCGGTCGCTGATCGCGCTGGCCCCGCCGCCGACCGACGTGGAGAACCAGATCCACGGCAGCAGGCCCACGAACATGAAGAACGGGAAGTTGGGGATGTTCTGCCGCATCACCACGGTGAACAGCAGCACGTACACCAGCATGTGGAGCGTCGGATTCAGGAACGTCCACAGGAAGCCGAGGAATGAGCCACGGTAACGCGCCTTCAGTTCCCGCTGGACGAGGCTGATGAGCAAGCCCCGGTACTGATACAGTTCACGGACGAGCCGAATCATGAGGGGGCCTTCTATAGCAGGGCCTCTTGCTGTTGCGAGGACGCCCAGCGCCCCCGGCCCCACTCTGCTGACGCCCTCGGACGGCTGCTCATATGAAGAGCAAGCCATCAACCGAGCGAATGTCCGGCCCTGGCTCCAGCACCTGAGCCACCAGGACACCGGAAAAACGAAAGGCCCCCTGGTCTCCCAGAGGGCCTCAATTTGGAGCGGGAAAAGGGATTTGAACCCTCGACCCTCGCCTTGGCAAGGCGATGCTCTACCGCTGAGCTATTCCCGCGTCAGACCCTGCAAACTAAAAGGCCCTCTGGCTTCCCAGAGGGCCCGATTTGGAGCGGGAAAAGGGATTTGAACCCTCGACCCTCGCCTTGGCAAGGCGATGCTCTACCGCTGAGCTATTCCCGCATCAGGTGCCGCGCTTTCGTCACCGCCGTGTGACCGCCGGGCCGAAAGTGAGGTGGGGTATACAGAGCCCTTCCGGACCCGTCAAACACTTTTCGCGGGGTCAGGCTCCCCCCCACGCTTCGCCAACATGGCCAGGAACGCCCGGAAGTAGACCACCGCGCTCCACACCGAGAAGGCACCGGACAGGTAGACGAGCACCTGGCCCACCAGGTTGTAGTCCACCGGCACGGAGAAGGTGCGGAACTCCAGTGGATGCACGTAGTGGACGCAGAGCGAGATGATGCCCACCAGTTGGAGGGACGTCTTCCACTTCCCCTCCTGACCCGCGGCAATCACCATGCCCTCGCTGGCGGCGATGGTGCGCAGTCCGCTGACGATGAGCTCCCGCGCCAGCAGGACGATGACGACCCACGCGGCGATGCGCCCCAGCCGCACCATCATCACCAGGGCCGCCATGGCGATGAGCTTGTCGGCCAGCGGGTCCATGAACTTGCCGACCACGGTGATGAGGTTCCACTTCCGCGCGAGGTAGCCGTCAACCACGTCGGTGATGGCGGCCACCGCGAAGACGAGCCCCGCCAGCAGCGAGTTGAGGGGGTCCGCGTCGTAGGTCAGCCACACGAAGAGCGGAATGATGAGGATGCGCCCCAACGTGAGCATGTTGGGCAGGTTCCAGAACTCCTGCACCAACACGCTGGGCTTGCGCGCCGCGCGCTTCCGGGCGCGCTCCTCTCGCTTCCGCTGTTTCCGCGCCGCTCGGTCCGTGGCCATGGCAGGGGCCCTTCTAGCGGACACCGAGGGCGATGAGGGCAAAACCTTCACCGCCCAGCTCCACCGCCGCCCGAAGCGGTTCCCCAGAGGGGGACTTGAGCACGGGCACCATGCGCGGCGTGAGGTTCCCCTGCCAGCCCACCAGGTGCGTCAGCGGCACCATCACCGGCTGCTCCTGGCGCACCGCCACCGCACGCAGCGGCCCCGGGAGGCTCAAGAGCACCTGGCCCTGCCCTCGCAGGTGCACCAGGTCCAGGTCCGGCGCGATGTCCGACGGAACCCGCCCGTTCTCGAACATGACCGGCTCCTCGAAGGCGAACACGCACTCGTCGCGGAAGTACGCGGAGTCCTCGCCCAGGTCCACCGCCAGGAAAGTACGGGTCGCGGCCGGCTCCAGGTAGAGCACGCCCTGCCCCCGGGCACGCACCATCCGCGCCGCACCTTCCCCGAACGACTTGTCCGTGGCCCGGCCCCGGAATCGCTTCATCTCCGGCTGGAAGGAGAGCTGCCCCGCCAGCGCCACCAGGCCATCCAGGCGCGTCAGGAGCTCCCCCTCCACCGCCACGGTGTAGCAGCCCGGCCCCGCGCCGAAGGGCCGCGACGCCTCCGCGCCGGGAAGGACGACCGAGCCGGCGAGTTCGGCCAGCGACGACCGCCCGCCGTCCCGAACGGGTGAGGACTCCGGCGCCGGAGACGTGGGCACCAGCGACGTCGCGGGCACCTTGCGCAGATGCAACCGCGTCAGGGGCACGGGCGCCAGCGGCACGCTCGCGGCCACCGTCTCGGAGGTCTCATCGAAGGCCGGCTCGGGAGGCGCCTCCCGCGCCACGCCACCTTCAGCCGCTGCTTCCGTCGCCTCGGACGCCGAGGCGTCGGACAGGGCACTGGGGCCCTCGTCTTCGGCGAAGCGAATCTCCTCTTCTTCCTCCGGTTCGGCGGCGGGCGGCGGCGGCTCGGCGACACGGGGCTCCACCGGCGCGCTTCGGGGCGGCGGCGTGGGGGCGGCGGCCGGCTTCGCGTAGCTCTCCCCCGCGATGGCGCGAGACATCTTCTCCGCCATGACGTCACTGCCGGCGAGCAAGAAGTGCTCGCGGGCGCGGCCGTACTCGCCCATCTGCGCCAGGGTGAGGCCCAGGTAGTTCTGGGCCTTCTGGTGCTCGGGGGCCAGGTCGGTGGCCGTCTCGAACTCGCGCGCCGCGCGCTGGAGCGCGGACGTCTTCAGGTACACCAGGCCCAGGTTGACCCGCAGTGTCGGGTCCACCGGGTTGTCGCGCACCAGCATCTCGTACAACTCGGCCGCCCTGTCGTACAGGCCGAGCTTGAAGTAGCAGAGGCCCAGCAGGTTCTGCGCCTTCTCCATGCGGGGCTGGAGCTGGTGGGCACGCTCCAGGAACGGCTGAGCCTCGTGGACCCTGCCTGCGGCCAACAGCTCGCCACCGCGGGAGAGCTGCTGGAGGAACTCATCATCAGCGGGGCTCGTCTCCCCCCGCCCCTTCGCGCGCGTCGTCATTCTGGGATGTGGGCTCGCTGGGGCCGCTCGAGACGGCCGCCTCGCGCTCCTTGTAGTGGTAGTAGAGCTTGAGCACCTTGCGCACGTACCCCTGCGTCTCTTCGTAGGGGGGCACCTTGCCGCCGTAGCGCTTCACCGCTTCGGGGCCGGCATTGTACGCAGCAACCATCTTCACCATGTCGCCGTCGAACATGTTGGCGAGCACGCGCAGATAGCGCACGCCGCCCTCGATGTTGTCGCGCTCGTTGAAGATGTCCTTCACGTACATGTCCGTCGCCGTGGCCGGCATGAGCTGCATCAGCCCGCTGGCGCCCTTGTGGCTGAGCGCGTTGGGGTTGAAGTTGCTCTCGGTGTGCATGATGGCGCGCACGAGCGCCGGCGGGATGCGGTAGCGCAGCGCCGCGGCAGTGATGTGCGGATCCAACTCCGGCGGGGTCCGCTTGCGGCCCACCACCGGCGTGTTCTTCGCGGGGGCCTTGGTGAACGTGCCCTTCAGCGTCTTGGCCCGCTTGCTGCCAGTGGGCTGCACGTTCGTGTAGATGATGGTGCCGTCCTTCTCGACGTACCGGTAGATGGCATCCGCCCCCGCCGACAAGGGCAGGGCCAGCACGGCGACGGAGAGGAACGCGGAAAAGGCACGCATATCGGCCCACGAACCTTAGACATCCGCGGGAAACTCCTCAAGAAAACGCCTTGTTTCCAGCACTTACAGTCGTTAAGGCTGCTCACCATGCCCCATCGGTTCGATTTCCTCGTCCTGGGAGGCGGCGTGGCGGGACTCTCGTTCGCCCTCCAGGCGGCCCGCCATGGCACGGTGGCCATCCTCACCAAGCGCGACCGTTTCGAAAGCAACACGGCCTATGCCCAGGGCGGCATCGCCAGCGTGCTCGCGCCCTCTGACACCTTCGAGGCCCACATCGAGGACACGCTGGTGGCGGGTGCGGGGCTGTGCCACCGCGACGCGGTGGAAGTCACGGTGAAGGATGGCCCCAGCCGCGTGCAGGAACTGGTGGACCTGGGCGCGGAGTTCAACCGCCGCATCACCGGTGAGTTCGACCTCACCCGCGAGGGTGGCCACTCCGCGCGCCGCATCATCCATGCGGGCGACATCACCGGCCGCGAGGTGCAGCGCGCGCTGCTCGCCGCGTGTGACGAAGCCCCCAACATCACCTTCTTCCCGCAGACGGCCGCCATCGACTTCATCCAGGACCGGCGCGTCCCCTCCCCTGGGGTCAGCCGGTGTCTGGGGGTCTACGCCCTGCTGGAAGACGGCGTCATCGAGCGCTTCCTGGCCAAGGTGACGGTGCTGGCCACCGGCGGCGCTGGCAAGGTGTACCTGTACACGTCCAACCCGGACGTGGCGACGGGTGACGGCGTGGCCATGGCGTACCGGGCGGGCGCGAAGGTGGCGAACATGGAGTTCTACCAGTTCCACCCCACCTGCCTCTACCACCCGGAGGCCAAGAGCTTCCTCATCAGTGAAGCGCTGCGCGGCGAGGGCGGCAAACTGAAGCTCAAGAGCGGCGCGTCCTTCATGGAGCGCTACCACCCCATGGGCGCACTCGCGCCGCGTGACGTGGTGGCGCGAGCCATCGACGCGGAGATGAAGCGCACGGGCGACGACTGCGTCTACCTGGACATGACGCACCTGGGACGCGCCTTCCTCGCCGAGCGCTTCCCCAACATCTACGCCACCTGCAAGGCGTTCAACATCGACATGGCGGTGCAGCCCATCCCCGTCGTCCCGGCGGCCCACTACATGTGCGGCGGCGTGGTGACGGACCTGGAGGGACGCACCAACGTGCCCGGCCTGTACGCCATTGGTGAAGTCAGCTGCACGGGCCTGCACGGCGCCAACCGGCTCGCGTCCAACTCGCTGCTGGAAGGGCTCGTCTTCGGCCACCGCGCCGTGCAGGTGGCCGCCGAAGAAGTGCGCTCCCAGCCCGCTCCCTCCGAGGACCCGCCGCCCTGGGATTCGGGCAGCGCGGTGGAGTCGGATGAGAGCGTCGTCGTCACGCACAACTGGGACGAGATTCGCAGGCTCATGTGGAACTACGTCGGCATTGTCCGCACGGACAAGCGGCTGATGCGCGCGCGGCGCCGGCTGGAGCTGCTGCGCGAGGAGATTCGCGACTACTATTGGCGCTTCAAGGTGACTCGCGACGTCATCGAACTGCGGAACATCGCCGACGTCGCCTACCTCATCGTCGACTGCGCCAGCCGCCGCAAGGAGAGCCGCGGCCTCCATTACACGCTGGACTACCCGCACCCGGACGACCACCGCTGGCTGCGGGACACCGTCGTGTCCAGGGAGCCTTGAGCCCGAATGTCTTCTCGTCCACGACGCATTCTCGATGCCCCCTCCTCCGCCTCGGGCGGTGAAGGCACTGGCGCGCAGCCCCCTGGCCCACCGGTGCCAGGCCCACCGCAGCCGCGTCCCTGGGTGTGCTACGCACTCATCGCCTGCGCGGTGTCCCTCTTCCTGGCGGAGCAGTTCCTGCCCATCTCCCAGGTGGTCCGGAGCGAGCACGGGCGGATGCAGATTCCGCCCCTGGGCCTGTACGGCCCCTTCGTGCAGGCCGGCCAGTACTGGCGGCTGCTGGGCGCGGTGCTGGAGCACGGCAGTCCCCTCCACCTCCTCTTCAACATGTCGGTGGTGGTGACGCTCGGCTTCACGCTGGAGCGAGGCATCGGCAGCCTGCGCTTCTTCGGCCTGTCGCTGGTGACGGCGCTGGGGGCGTCCACCTTCTCACTCATCTTCGACTTCGACGTGCCCACGGTGGGCGCGTCCGGAATGATTCTCGGCTGGGCGGGGGCCATGCTGCCCGTCGCCACACGCGAGGGCCGCCGGGACTTGTTCATCTGGCTGGCGCAGGTTGCTGTCCTCAGCCTGCTCCCCTTCGTGAGCTGGGCGGGACATCTGGGCGGCTTCCTCTTCGGCCTGCCTTGCGGATTGGCCCTGCGCATGGGGCGGCAGGTCTATGCGCGCGCCCTGCCCATCCTTCTTTTTCTCTCGGTGGTGGTGGCGCTCTACGCCGCCCACCCCGAGCGGCGTGGAGGCTTTTGACATGGAAGTGCGAAGTGTCTGTGTGTTCTGCGGCTCCCGACCCGGCGCGCGTCCGGAGTACATGGACGCCGCCACACGCATGGGCGCCGAGTTGGCGCGGCGAGGACTGACGCTCGTCTACGGCGGCGCCAGCGTGGGGCTCATGGGCGCGGTAGCGGACGGCGCGCTGGCCGCTGGTGGCAACGTCGTAGGCGTGCTGCCTGGCTTCCTTGGCGCCAAGGAGCTGGCCCACCGGGGCCTCACGGAGTTGCACTCCGTCGGCTCCATGCACGAGCGCAAGGCGCTGATGGCGGAGCGCTCGGATGCCTTCATCGCCCTGCCCGGAGGCTTTGGAACGCTCGATGAGCTCTTCGAAATCGTGACCTGGGCCCAGCTCGGCCTGCACCGCAAGCCCATGGGACTGCTGGACACGCGCGGCTTCTTCCAGCCATTGCTGGCCATGGCGCGGCACCACGCGGAGGAGGGCTTCGTCCCCATGGAGCAGGCCGTGCCCTTCGCCGTGAGCGCGTCGCCCACGGCCCTGGTGGACCGGCTGCTGGCGGGCCCGACGATGCCGCCCGCCGAGAAGTGGCTGAAGCGCACCAGCCAGACGTGAGCTGCGCTACTGCGCGCTCACCTGCATGTCCGCCTTGCCCAACGACGAGGCCATGCGGAACGTCACCGTCTCCGTGCCGGGCGGAATGACGGGGCTCCCGTCGGACATCTGCGTGGGGAACTGAATCTCCCACCCCACCCAGAAAATCGACGTGTACGGGTAGTACGCCCGCGTCTGCATGTTCGCCCGGCCCAGCCGGCGGATGCGCGAGGGCGTCACCTCGCCAGCGGGCGTCACCAGCGCCAGGCGCCAGATGGAGTGCTTGTGGTCGAAGTCGGCGTAGACGAAGTCGTTGAAGTGCACGCCCAGGAAGAACTCGTGAGTCTGCGCGGCCTTCGCCTGCTCCTCGGCGAGCATCTGCTCCACCTTCACCGTGGGCAGTTGCTGGAAGGCGGCTTGGCGATGCACGCGCGCCTCGCGGAAGGACAGCGTCTGCAGCGTCACGCCCGCGAACACGCGCGTGTCGAAGCCGTCGTAGATTTCCTTCTGTCCCGTGTAGCGCGCGAGAATCTTCCGGTAGGAATGCTCCGCGTGCTCGTCCGGCAGCGACGGCGGCGGATCACTGATGGCGGTGGGCGGCGTGGTGACACAGCCCGCGAGCAGCCCCAGCAGCGCCGCGGTGATGAACGGACGCCTCACGGCATGAAGTCCTTGCGGGTGAAGAGCGTGTGGAGCCGGTGACCCGAGGCCTCCACGGCTTCACGCCCACCCTCCAACCGGTCCACCAGCGCGAAGGCGCCCAGCACCTTCAGGCCCTCCAACTGGGCCCGCTCGATGGCCTTCAGCGTGGAGGCTCCCGTCGTGACGACGTCCTCCACGATGGCCACCGCCGCGCCCTGCCCCAGCCCGCTCAGGCCTTCAATCCACTGGCCCGTGCCGTGCCCCTTGGGCTCCTTGCGCACGATGAAGGCCGCCAGCGGCGTGCCGGACAGGTAGCCGGTGAGGCTCACCGCGGACGCCAGCGGGTCGGCACCCAGCGTCAGCCCGCCCACGCCCACGGCTTCCGGGGCCTCGCGCCGGATGGCCTCCAGGAACAGCCGGCCAATGAGAAAGTGGCCCTCGGCCAGCAGCGCCGTGCGCTTGCAGTCGATGTAGAAGTCCGACTCCTTGCCGGACGAGAGCACCACGCGGCGCTGCTCGAAGGAGCGCTCGGTGAGCAGCTCCAACAGCCGGGCACGGTCGCGCACGAGTGGTTCGGCCATGGCCTACAGTCCCTCCAGATAGGTGACCAGCTCGGACGAGTAGCGGAGCTGCATCAGGAGCTCCGCCTTGCGCGACTCATCCAGCGCTGCGAACACGTCCGCCAGCAGCGAGAGGTCCTGATTGATGGCCCCGAGCCGCTGCGCCACTTCCTGCGCCAGCTCGTCAGCGTCAATCTCCTCTTCGACGCCCTCCGGCGCCAGCGTGTCCTCGGTGGCGAGCGCCTTCTCCAGCATGTCGCGAACGGCAGCGCTCAAGCGCCCCTGCGCCTCGAGCTCGTCGCGCTTCGCCTCCAGGACTTCCGGGCCCACCGGCGTGGCGTGAATCGCCTCCGCCAGCGACATCACCAGCGCGTCCTCGTCCGAGAGCCGCAGGTGGACCCGCGCCTGCACGGCGTCCCGCTTGAGGAAGCGCAGCGCCGCGACCCGCCGGAAGCCGCAGACCAGTTGGTAGCGGTCTTCCCCCGCCGGGCGGACGTCCACCGGGAACAACTGCCCCAGCCGCGCGATGTCCGTGGCCAGCCCCGACACGTCGCCTTCCGGGCGGAGCTTGAACGCGCTTTCGTCCTGCAGCTTCTCCAGCGGCAGGAGCACCGTCGTCACCCGGCCCGAAAGCCGCTGCTCGGGTTCGGGGAGGACGTCCTCCTGCGACTCCTCGTCAGAGTCGCTGGCTTTCTCCCCGTCGGCCTCACCCGTCCAGAACGCGCCTTGGGGGCGCTCGTCCAGCCCGGGCGTGGCACGGGCCTCGCCGTCGGAGGGGGACTGCTCGGCGCGCGCCTCCGCGTTGGCGACGGACCCGCCTCCTGATTCGATTCCGTCCTGCCCGTGGGACTCACTCACGGCCTGGTGCTCGCCCTGCGCATGAGACGCATCCTTGGCATGTGGCTCCGCCTGACCGTGGGACGTGGTGCCCTCGGCCTGAAGTCCACCTTCCTGCGAACCTGTCTGGTCCTTCGAACCTTCGCTCCCGGAGGCGTCCGCGGAGCCCGGCGATTCCCCGCCCGCGCCGTGCGGCCGTGCGCCCTCGCCCTGTGTGTCGCCACTGGCCTGGGACGCTTCCTGAGAAGAAGGCGTTCCATCAACGGGAGGCTCACCGCCCTGCCCCTGCGCGGAGCCGGCGTTCTGGGGCTCGCCCTGTTCCGAAGGCGTATCCTCGGCGCACTGCGCAACGCCCTGCTCGGAAGGCTTGCCCTCGGCTCGCTGCTCCGAACCTTCGGCGGGTGGCGTGCCCTCGGCTCGGTGCTCACCACCGGACTCCGGTGACGCGTCCTCGCGCTTGTGCTCGCCCTGCGGCTCCGAGGAGCCCCCCGAAGCGTGCGGCTCGGTGCTCACGGCACCGCCCTGGCCGCCGTCCTGCACGGACGACGCCTGCGAGCCACCTTCGGGCCCAGCACCCGCCGTCCCATCCTGTCCATCAACCCTGTGCTCGGCGTCCATGGTGGCACCCCTGATAAGCCCACGCGCCCGCACCGCCAACGACTGACGGCGCGGGCGGTGCGCGCTAGCGGGTCTTCTTCTTCACCACGACCTTCTTCTTCGCGCCAGCACCCACCAGGACTGGCGTTGGCGGCTCGGCAGCGCCCGCCTGCTCAGCCTGCGGCTCCGCCCGCTCCACGCGGGTCGGCGGAGGCGGCGGCAGCGGCTTGCTTCCCAGGCCACCCAACCCTGGACGGGTGATAGGCGCCGAGGGGCGCGTCACCGCGGGAGGCGCCGAGGGGCGCGCGGGCGGAGGAGGAGGCGTGGGCCGCGACGGCGGCGGAGGAGGAGGCATGGGCCGCGACGGCGGCGGAGGAGGCGTGGGCCGTGCGACCGGAATCGTCGGACGCGCGGGCGTTGCCGTGGGACGGCTCACCGCCGTGGGACGGACCACCGCGGGGCGCTCGGCCGGCAGACGTCCCGGCTCCACGTCACCCATGTCCACGCGGCCACGGAAGCTGGCCCCGTCGACGATGATGACGCGCGGAGCGCGGATGTCGCCCACCATGCGGCCTTCGCGGGTGAGTTCCACGCTCTCGGTGGCGTTGATGTTGCCCACCACCACGCCGCTGACGATGGCGTTCTTCACCGCCACGTTGGCCTTCACCACGCCCGAGGGCTCTACGATGAGGGTGCGGCTGAGCGTCAGCTCACCCTCGACGCGCCCTCGGACCGTGAGGTCCTCGTCGCCCGTCAACCGGCCGCTGATGAGGATGGAAGGCCCCACCACGGTGTTGTCGACGTTGCTGCTCGCTGAGAGCTCCTTCGCGGTGGCCACGAATCAGCGCTCCTTCATGTCCATGTCGACGTTGCCCTTGAAGGAGGCACCGTCGGCGATGAGGATTCGAGGCGCCTTGATGTCTCCCACCACGCGGCAGTCCGTCTTCAGCTCCACCTTGTCGCTGGCGACGATGTTGCCCGTGACGCGGCCGGCAATCTCCACGTTCTGCGTCTCGATGTCTGCCTCGACGACGCCGCTGCCCTCCACGTAGAGGCTTTCCTTGAGGGAAATCTTCCCCTTCACGGTGCCCTGGATGACCAGGTCCTCGTCGCCGGAGATTTCCCCGTCGATGACGATGCTCGAGCCAATGACCGTATTCGCCATGAGTGTTGTCCGCCTCTCGAAAGGTGTGTGCCGTGCCGTGCGCGGCGTGAAGCTCAAATGTCGTCAGGAAGCCGTACGTCCATCTCGATGGAGCCGTTGAACACAGCCCCGTCCTCGATGACGACGCGAGGTGCCTTGATGTCGCCGGCCACCTTGGCCGAGGCGTTGATGGCCACGCGCGACGAGGCGTCGATGTTACCGCTGGCCTCGCCGTTGATGGTCAACTCCTCGGCGCGGATGTCCGCCTGCACCTTGCCGGTGCTCTCGATGGTGAGGTGGTTCTTCAGGGCAATCTGCCCTTCCACGCGTCCCTCGATCACCAGGTCCCCACCTCCCGTGAGGTTGCCCTTGATGACGATGCCCTTGCCGATGATGCCCGTTTCACCCGTTGCCATGCGGTGACCTCACCCAGCGCCAGCTCCTCCCTAGGAGCCGGGCGACCTGATTATGTCAGAGATGCGCGGAGATCCAGCCGGAGATATCCCGGAACACCTCCGCACGGCCCACCTCGTTGAGCGGCTCATGCCGCATTCCGGGGTACTCCTTGAACTTCTTGTCCGGCGACCCCGCCCGCTCGAAGTACTCCCGCGCCGCCGCCGGAGCGGCCACCCCATCCTCCGCGCCACACAGGACGAACAGCGGCACTTGAATCTTCGGCGCCAGCCGTACGGCCTCGCCCTGCGCCCGGGTGGATTCGACGAACCACCGTGGCGTGGCGATGGCCTGGTGGAGCGGGTCCTCCCGGGTGGCCCGCTGCACGTCGGTGTCACGGGTGAGGTCCTCCACCTTCAGCCCGGAGGAGATGCTCAGCCATGGCACCAGCTTGCCCGCCGCGCGCGCGGCCATCAGCTTCGAGGCCGGAGGGGTGATGGCCAGCTTGAGGTACGGCGCCGACAGCACCATCCCCGTCAACCCCTCCACCTGCCGGCTGGAAGCCCACGTCGCCGACATCAGGCCGCCGTGGCTGTGCGCCAGCATGAAGGCCTTCTTGCCCTCCGACACCGCGCGCACCCGCGCCCAGAAAACCTCCAGGTCCTCCAGGTAGTCCGGCCACTTCTCGCAGTAGGCCCGGCGCCCGTCGGCCTTGCCATGGCCCCGGTAGTCGAAGCCGTGGACCGCGAAGCCGTCCGCCAGCAGTGCGTCCGTCACGAAGCCATAGCGCCCGAAGTGGTCACCATACCCGTGCACCACCGCGACATGCGCGCGGGGCTCGGCGTCTGGAAGGATGGACTTCCAGTACAGTCGTGTCCCGTCCCTGCCGGGAAAGAAGCCCTCGTCGCTACGCGCCATAGGCCCACCAACTTAGCGGTCTGGCGCACGCGTGGGTAGCGCATTGAGCTTGCGCTCCAACGCGGCGCGCTGGCCGGGGGGCTCGGCGGACTCGGGGTCCAGCGTCAGCACTTCCAGGGCGCGCCGCCAGACCGCCGCGGCGTCGTCCGTCCTCGCCACCCGCTGATAGGCGTCTCCCAGGTGTTCGAGGATGACGGGCTCATCCGGGGCCAGCGTGGAGGCCCGCTCCAGCGCGTCCACGGCCCGGGCGTAGTCCCCTCGCCGGAAATACACCCAGCCCAGCGAATCCAGGTAGGCCCCGGTGTCCGGCCGCAGCTCCAGGGCCCGCCGCACGCGCCGCTCGGCCTCGTCCAGGTTCTGCCCCGCTTGCGCCAGCAGGTAGCCCAGGAAGTTCAGCGCGGCGGCGTGGTCCGGTGACACAGCCAGCACCGCCCGCATGCGGGCCAGCGCGCCCGTCACGTCGCCCTGCCGCTCATGGGCCGCGCCCAGCACGTACAGCAGGTCTTCGTCCCGGGGAAAGCGGGCCACCGCCTCGCGAAGCAGTGTCAGTGCTTCGCGCCCCCGGCCCTGCCGGTGGAGTGTGGCGGCCAGGGCGTCATACAGCGCCGCGGAGGGACCGGCGGACAGGCCCTCGCGAAGGAGCAGCTCGGCGCGGTTCGGCGTGCCGCCGCGCTCCAGCGCCCGGGCGAACTGCATCCGGACTTCCACGTCCTCTGGCGACTCCTGCATCGCGGCCCGGAAGAGCGTGAGGGCCCGGGAGTGCTCGCCCAGGAGCGACAGGCTGCGGGCCCGGCGCAGGCGCGCGTCGGCGTAGACATCCGCCTCAGCGGGCACACCAGCGAAGGCCTCCGCCGCGTCGGCGAAGCGGCGCATCCGCTCATGGACGAGCCCCGCGTAGTAGGCCAGCCGAGGGTCCGCATGGTCCCCCCGGCGCGCCGCTTCCAGCACCTCCGCGGCCGCCCTGGGCTCGCGCGCGGCGAGGTAGCTGAAGGCCACCCGTACCGGCATCTCCGGCTCGGAGGAGAGGGACAACAGCCGGTCGAAGTACGCCCGCGCCCGGACGGCGGAGCCCGCCTTCAGCGCCGCGCGTCCGGCGCCCAGCAGCACCTCCCGGCTGTCCGGGTCCCGCTCCAGCGCCCGAGCCAGGGACTCCTCCGCCTGCACGGGCCGGCCGGTGTCTTCGTACAGTTGCGCCAGCGCCGTCAGCACCTCCACGTCACCCGGGGCCCGGGTGGCGGCCTCTACCAACAGGCGCTCGGCGCGCGCGGAGTCGCCCCGCTCCGCCAGCGCCAACCCCAGGCGCTGGTACCCCGAGGCCTCCCCCGGCAGCGCCAACGCCAGCGCGTCCACCACCTTCACCGCTTCGTCCGGGGCACCCATCTCCAGATGGAGCTGGGTCAGGACAAGATACGCCTCCGGCTCGCGAGGCTTGAGGGTCACCGCGCGCCGCAGGTGCAGGCGGGCCCGGGCGAACCGCTTCGACTCCGTGAGAACGCGGCCCAGGAGCACGTGCGCGGGGTAGTAGGCGGGGGCGCGCAGCACGGCCCGGCGCAGCTCGCGCTCCGCGCGCGTCAAATCGCCCAGACGGGCGTACTCCTCCCCCAGCCGGGTGAGCAGCAGCGGGTTCCCATCATCCGTGGCCAGGGCGAGCCGCAGCGCGTCCACCGCGCCCCGGTGGTCCCCGGCATGGTGCTTCAGCCGAGACTGGAGGTAGTTCGTGTAGCTGGCGGAGGAAGCGTAGCGGCCTTCGTCCGTGGCGCCCGCGTCGATGGCCTCCCGCATGGCCTCCGGGTCCACGCGCGGCCGCCGTGACGGGGCGGCCGCGGACACACCCGGCGCCACGAGGACGGCCAGCAGGGCGGACACGAGGAGGCGAGAGGGGCGCACGCGAGCATGAGTCTAGCGTGAGCCCGTCCCGCGCGCAGTCGCCTCAGCTCTCTTCGGGGGCCGGCGCGCCCAGTTTCTCCAGCAGCTTCTCGACCGAGTCGCTGTCCTGGCTCACATCCGCCACCGCCGACCGGTACTCCGTGTCCGTCGCCTTCTCCACATCCGGCAACATGCGGCTGATGACGGCGCGCGCCGCCTCCGCCTGGCACTCCGGCAGGACGACGGCGAACACACCTCCGCCCAGGTGGGAGATGGCATCCGGGTGGCGCACCCGCTTGCGCATGACATCGGCGATGTTGGACGGCACCGGCTCCACCGGCCGGTCGGGCCGGAGCACGGCGAGGCTGAGCGCGCGGTGGTAACGCCGGCTGCGCGCCACCTCCTGCTCCAACCGCAGCAGCAGCCCGCGCCGGTCGTGCAGGCCCGTGGCGGGGTCGCTGCCGGTGCGCCGCTGCAAGGCGCTGGTCTTCTCCTTCTCCTGCTGCTCGCGCTCACCCTGGCGCAGCTTGAGGGCGCGCTCGGTGCGATTGAGGAGCTCCACCGCGTTGAACGGCTTGCTCATGTAGTCCACCGCGCCCAGGTTGAGCGAGCGGACCTTCTCCGCCACGCCCTGGTGGGCGGACAGAAGGATGACGGGGATGCGCGCAGTGTCCGTCGAGGACTTGAGCGCCATGGCCGCGTCCAGGCCGTCCAGCTTGGGCAGGAACACGTCCATGACCACCAGGTCCGGCCGCTGGGCCTTCGCCCGGGCCAGGCCCTCCGCGCCGTCGCGCGCCACCTCCACGCGGTACTTGGAGCGCAGCACCTCCGACAGCACCGCGGCGATCTCCGGCTCGTCCTCCACCACCAGCACGCGCGGCTGCTCCTGCGGCGTGGGCGCGGCGGCGGGCGGCGGGCGCGGGTTGCGCGGCGCTTCCTGCGCCAGCGGCAGCGTGAAGACGAAGATGCAGCCGGTGTCCGGCGGGCTCTCCGCCCAGATTTCACCGCCGTGCAGCTCCACGAACTCCTTGCAGATGGCCAGCCCCAGGCCGGTCCCGCCCTTGCCGCCGTGGCGGTAGCGGTCGAAGACGAGGTGCAGCTCGTCCGGCGGAATGCCCACGCCGTCGTCCTGCACGCACACCTTGGCGGCGTCTCCATCGGGACGCCCCAGCCGCTGGGTGCTCACCACCACCTCGCCGTCCTGGCGCGCGTGGTGGATGGCGTTGGTGATGAGGTTCTGCAGCACCTCATGCAGCTTCACCTCGTCACCGATGAGCATCAGGCTGTCCGGACAGTCGGCGCGCAGCGACACGCCCCGGTCCGCGGCGAGAATCTCCAGTTCGTTGACGGCGTCGCGGCACAGCTGCGCCACGTCCAGGACGCGGGGCTCGATGGACAACCGCGCGGCCTCGCCCTTGCCCTTCTCCAGCAGCGACTCCACCAGGCCGAGGATCTTCTTGCCCTGGCGGATCATCGCCTCGGAGGACTGGCGCTGTTGTGGCTCCAGCGGCCCTTCCTGCAACAGCCGGCCGTGCCCCAGGAGCACCTGGAGCGGCGCGCGCAGGTCATGGCTGCACACCGCGATGATTTCGTCCTTGAGCCGGTTGAGCTCCTTCAGCCGGCGGTTGGCCTCGTTCAGCTCCTGATAGCGCTGGACGTAGGCCTCCTCCAGGTCCTCGCGCTTCTTCTTCACCGCGGTGTGCAGGCGCGCGTTGCGGATGGAGTTGGCCAGCACGCCGGCCACCGCCTGGGCGAACTCCTGCTCGTCCCGGCCGAACGACGCGTCAGCGCGCGATACCCGTAGGAACAGCGCCCCCAGCAGGTCGCCCTGACAGATGAGGGGCTGCACCAGGATGGACTTCACGCCCAGCGGCAGGATGTTGGTGCGGACCTCCGCCATCAGCGGGTCGCGCTGCGCCTCCTCGATGACCACCGACTCCCGCGTCTCCAGCGCGCGGCGCAGCTCCGGGTAGCGCATCACCTCGATGTCCAACTGGACGAGGCTCGGGTCCTCCTGCGTGGCCACCACCTTCGCGGTGCGGGCATGGCTGCCCTCCACCAGCACCACGGAGCAACGGTCCGTCCCGGTGACACGGCCGACCTTGTCCACGGCGATGCGGAGTATCTCCTCCAACTCGAGCGAACTGGTGGCCGCCTGGGTGATTTCCAGCAGCATCCCCATGCGCAGGCGGATCCGCTCTTCCCGGTCACGCAGCCGGCCTGCGCGCAGGGCGGCCTCCAGACGGGGCACCACCTCGTCGGCGCTGCGGATCCAATCGTCCACCGCCAGCCGCTTGAAAGCTTCCGCCGAGCGCGCGCGGCCCAGGTCCACCAGCACCGGCAGGCGCTGGAGCCGGTCCACCTTGCGCAGCGACTCCAGCATCTCCGCGGCCCGCTTCGCCGTCACCGCCAGCAGGACGACCTCTGGCTGCAACGTGTCCGCGACCTGGGCCAGGCCGCTCTCCTTCTCCGCCGACGCACACTGGTAGCCGCTCGATGTGAGCCGCTCCATGAGCGCATCGCCCGCCTCTTTGGCGGCCACCACCAGCACGCGTCCCCGCTGATCAGCCTGCATCTCGACTCTCACGGTGAACCCCAGCCCCGGCGACATGGCGCCCGGTAGAGAGGCTGCAAAAACCCGCTGCGTGCGAAAGAGTTCATGGTTCGGATCCCGATCATGCCGCTGAACACGCCCTGGAGCCAGAACGGCCGGCATGGGTGGGAGGATGTGGCCACGTCGGTCCCCGCCGCCCCCAAGCCCTCCGGGAGCCGAGCGTACACGATGGACGTCACTTCCCTATCACCCGCGGACCGCGCACGGCCGCCCGCCCTGCCTACCGCCCATCAGGCGCCAGTGGTGCTGCACATGCAACTTCCTGGCGCTTCCGTGGCGCTGTGACGCCGCCCACCGCACTGGGTCCCAACGGCGCGGGCGGAACTACCACAGCCCGCGGACCTTGGGGGACGTTCCGCACCCAGGTGGGAGAGAGTCGGTTCGGGCCCGCCCGACAAGCGGGCCTAGATGCCTGGGACGCCGCGTACCGGCTAGAGTCGGGCGCCATGGCCCACCCCTCCCTGACGCGGCGCGCGCGGCGCTCCGCCCTCATCGTCGCCGGCAGCCTGGCCGCCGCCTGTGGCGGCAGTGAACCGCCCCCTCCCACGCCGGATCCCCCTCAGGTCGCCCTGACGGTGCCCGCGGGCATCATCTCCGACGACAAGCTCCAGGTCATCGTCACGGTGTCCGGCTGCGAGGGCGGCTCGACGCTCAACGTCAATGACCGGGAGACCCTGCTCCGGACCTTCCCGCACAGCGGCGGCACCATGACGCTGACGCTGGAGCGCAACGACATTCCCTACGCCACGGCGGGCCTGGCCGCGAACCTGTCGTTGAACGCCGTGGCCACGTGCTCCGACGGGCGTACGAATCGCTCGCAGCCCGCCCCTGTCTCCTACTTCCCGGTGCAGCGCCGCATCGTGGAGCCGCAGAACGCCGGACAAGTCGTCACCGACCACTTCGTCATCGACGGCACCAGCGCCAACCCGACCTTCGTGGGCTGCGGCGTCCCGCCGACGGAGATTTCCACGCTGTACCGCGTGAACCTCAGCGGCAAGGTGACGGGCACTGTCGGGATGCCCATCGCCTGCACCCCCGAGACGGTCATCACCGAGCGCAACCCCGCCAGCGGCAAGCGCTGGGTGTGGACCCCGAACGTGGGCGCCTTCGCCGTGGACGCCGACCTGCGCATCACCGCGCGCACGACGACGGACATTGGCCCCACGCAGCTCACCGTGCTGCCGGGCGGTGACGCCATCATCGTCAACCGCATCGACGAGGTGCGCCGGCTCTCCCACAACCCCAACGGCACGTCGGAGAGCGTGGCCGAGGTCAAGTGGCTCTACGCGCCCACGACGCTGGAGAGCGTCATCGCTCCGCCCCTGGTTCGCGCGGACGGGATGATTCTCATCGCCTCACTGGGCGCGGGCCCGGATGCTTCGCGCACGGACGTCACCGTCACCGAGCTCGAAGCGGACCAGCCATCGACGGTCGCGGAAGCCCGGGCCGCGTACAAGCTGCGGACCTTCGCGCGCAACGAGCGCCTCCCCCTGGGCGCTTTCGACGACACTGGCAACACGCTCTTCCTGGGCCTCCAGCTCGGCTCGGAGCAGTCGCAGGTCATCGCGTGCGCCGCGAACCAGGACGAGTGCGAGGGCACTCGGCTCCAGTGGACCAGCCCCGCGCTCCCGGTGCCGCTGGCGCACATCCTCTATCACCCGGGCGCCTCGCGCCTCGTCGCGGTGGGCCAGCAGCGCGTGTGGTTCCTCGACGCGTCGGGGCAGATTCGCAACCGGGACAACCGCTCCATCGACGCGAATGGCGCGCTGAACGTGCTCCAGGTGCTACGCCGGCCGGGGTCGCCGGAGCTCTTCCTACTCAACGCGCCGGCCCGCGGACTGGATGGCGCGCCGACGCTGCCCAACGAAATCGTCGCCGTGGACCAGACGTCCGGCGGCGAGGCCCGCGAGCTGTTCCGCCACCAGGTGGTCGGCAGCCTGGGCGGTGCGATCGACCCGGAAGGCCGGCTGTGGATCCGCACTGGCTTCGACGTGGTGCAGACGCTGCCTCTGTCCGACTACCGCCGCTACCGGCCGTAGCGCGCGGACTCAGGGCCTGCTGGCGACGAGGAGTGCCTCCACGTTGCCAGCGGGCCCGGGCACCGTGGAGTCCATCAACCCGAGCACCTCCAGGCCCTGCTCGCGGACGAACGCCGTCACCGTGTCGATGGCGTCCTGCCTGGCAGCGACATCCCGCACCACGCCGCCCTTCCCTACCCGGTCCGGCCCCACCTCGAACTGGGGCTTCACCAGCGCGACCAACAGCCCGCCCGGCTCCAGGTACGTCAGCACCGACGGCAGCACCTGCGTGAGGGAGATGAAGCTCACGTCGATGACGACCACGCCGACCTTCTCTGGCAGGTCCTCTTCCGTGAGGTAGCGCGCGTTGACGCGCTCGCGCGAGCGCACCCGCGGGTCCGTGCGCAGCTTCTCGTGGAGCTGCCCGTAGCCCACGTCAATCGCGTGGACGCGCGTGGCGCCGTGCTGGAGCAGGCAATCCGTGAAGCCGCCGGTGCTCGCGCCGATGTCCGCGGCCACCTTGCCTCGAACGTCGAGCCCGAAGCGGTCGATGGCGCCCTTCAGCTTCAGGCCGCCGCGCGACACGTAGGGAAGCACTTCGCCCTTGAGGCGCAGCTCCGCCTCCTGCGGAATCAGCGTGCCGGGCTTGTCCACGCGCTGGTCGCCCACCACCACCTGGCCGGCCAGGATGAGCGCCTGGGCCTTGGTGCGCGACTCGGCCAGTCCGCGCTCCACCACCAGCACGTCCAACCGCTCCTTGCGAGGCTTCACCGTCCGCCCCCTGCCAGCAGCGCCAGGCCCGCGCGCCGCAGGCCCGCCGCATCCAGCCCCTGCTCCGCGCGCTGAACCCGCGCGTCCCCATGGGGAACGAACGCATCGGGCATGCCCATCAACCGGACGCGGGCCATCAGCCCGTGCGCCGCGAAGAGCTCCAGCACCGCGCTGCCCAGCCCACCGCGCGTGGTGCCCTCCTCGGCCACCACGACATGACCGGACCGGCCGGCCTCCAGCAAGGCGGCCTCATCCAGAGGTGAAGCGCAGCGCGCATCCAGCACGCTCCAGCCGGGCTCGCCCCGCGCGGCCTCCAGCGCGGCGATGCCCAGAGGTCCCAACGTCACCAGCGTCAGCCGGGGTTGCTCCGCGCGAAGCAGCCAGCGAGCCCCCCGCAGCGGCACCTCGCCCGCGCCCAGTCCTTCGGGCAGGGGCGGCAGCGTGCCGCGTGGGAAGCGGATGACGGAGGCGTGCGGCGCCGCCAGGGCGGTGTCCAGCATGGGCGCCAGGTCCTCCCCCACCATGGGCGACCACAGGTGCAGGTCCGGCAGCGGGCGCAGGGACGCCACGTCGTAGGTGCCCTGGTGCGTCGCCCCATCCGCGCCCACCAACCCCGCGCGGTCCACGGCGAAGACGACGGGCAGGCCCGGCAGGCACACGTCGTGGATGATCTGGTCGTACGCGCGCTGGAGGAAGGTCGAATAGATGCAGCACACCGGCCGCGCGCCGGCCGAGGCCAGCCCCGCGCTGAAGGTGACGGCGTGCTGTTCCGCGATGCCCACGTCGTACACCCGGTCCGGGAAGCGCGCCTTGAGCGCGTTGAGCGCCGAGCCCTCCAACATCGCGGGCGTCACCGCCACCACCCGTGGGTCCCGGGCCATGGCGTCCTCCAGCACCGCCGCGAAGGCCTCGCTGAAGGTCCGCTGGCCACCGCGCGAGCGCACCAGCTTGCCGTCCCGCCACTCATACGGGCCCATGGCATGTCCACGCGTCTGCGTGTCGGCCTCCGCTGGCGGAAAGCCCTTCCCCTTCAGCGTCAGCGCGTGCACCACCACCGGCCGCGACGAGGCACGGGCCTCGCGCAGCGCGCGAATCAGGGCAGGCAGGTCGTGCCCATCCACCGGGCCCAGGTAGGTGAAGCCCAGGCCTTCGAAGAAGTCGCGCGCCTCGCGAGTGCGCAGCAGCGCGGGGATGGCACCCACGTTGGCGCTGATGGACATCTGGTTGTCGTTGAGGACCACGACCAACGGCAGGGGGCTTCCCCCCGCGTTGTTGAGCCCCTCAAATGTAAGGCCCCCCGTGAGGCCGCCGTCGCCCAACACCGCCACCACGTGGCCCCGGTGCCCCTGCTGCCGCCGGCCCTCCAGCACGCCCAGCGCCGCGGACACCGCCGTGCATGAATGCCCCGCAAGCAGCGCGTCGTGAGGACTCTCCCGCGGGTCCAGGAACGGCGCGATGCCGTCCGCGTGCCGCAGCGTGTGCATGCGGTCACGCCGCCCCGTGAGGAGCTTGTGCGCGTACGTCTGGTGCCCCACGTCGAACAGCAGCGCGTCTTGGGGCGAATGGAACACGCGGTGCAGCGCGACGATGAGCTCCACCGCGCCCAGGGAGGCCCCCAGGTGGCCCCCCACGCGGCCGCAGATGGAGATGATGTCCTCGCGCAGTTCCTGGCACAGGCGCGGCAGTGCCTCCTCGGGAAGTGCGCGGACGTCCGAGGGCGAGCCGATGCGTGACAGCAACTCCGACATTAGGACTTCCGCTCCACGGTGTAGCGCGCCAACGCCGCCAGTGGCCCGTCCTCGCCCTCCAGGGGGCGTACGGCCGCGATGGCTTCGGCCACCTTCTGGTCCGCCAGCTTCCGCGACGCATCCAGGCCCACCACCGCCGGGAAGGTGAAGCGCCCGGCCGCGGCGTCCGCGCCCGCGGGCTTGCCCAACTCCGCCGCCGTGGCCGTCACGTCCAGCACGTCATCGGCAATCTGGAAGGCCAGCCCCACCGCGTCGCCGTAGGTGTCCGCGCGCGCCAATGCGTCCGCGTCTCCACCGCTGGCCAGCACGCCCATGCGGCACGCGGCCCGGATGAGGGCGCCCGTCTTCATGCGGTGCAGCCGGATGAGGTAGTCCAGCGCGGACGGCCGGTCCTCGGCGGTGTCCAGCACCTGCCCGCCCACCATGCCCGCCGCGCCCGCGGCCACCGCCAGCTCCCGGCACAGCGCGGCGCGCATGCTCTCGGGCCCACTGGCCACCAGCGTGAAGGCCTCCGTCAACAGCGCGTCACCCGCGAGGATGGCCATGGCCTCACCGTACACCTTGTGGTTGGTGAGCCGGCCCCGGCGGTAGTCGTCGTTGTCCATCGCCGGCAGGTCGTCATGCACCAGCGAGTACGTGTGCACGTACTCCAGCGCGCACGCCGCGTCACCCGCCACCGCCGACACGGCGCTTCCGCGCGCCACGAGGTCCGCGAAGGCCAGGCAGAGCACCGGGCGCAGGCGCTTACCGCCGGCCAGCAGGGAGTAGCGCATGGCCTCCGCGAGCTGCGGCGGCGTCCCGGAAGGCCCGAGCCGCGCCACGCGCTCGTTCAGCAGGGCCTCGACGCGCGCCTGCTGAGCGGCCAAGAAGGAATTCAGTTGAAACGTTGCCACGAGCGTCCGTGCTCCTCTTATGGAATCTGCGCGGGCACAAGCTCGCGAATGCGGCTGACGAGCTTGTCCATGTCCAGCGGCTTGACGAAGTAGTCCGCGGCGCCCACCGTCATGCCGTGCCGCTTGTCCTCGGGATCCCCGCGGCCACTGATAAAGATGACGGGGATGTCCCGGAACTGCTCGTTCTTCTTCACCGCCCGGCACAGCTCGAAGCCGTCAATCCAGGACATGTTCACGTCCAAGAGGATGGCATGCGGCCGGTGCAGTTGGAGCGACGCGATGAGCCGCAGGCCGTTGGCCGCCATGGTGACGGCAAAGCCCTCGTCCTCCAGGGCCGCCGCCAGCAGCTCCCGCGTGTCGCGGTCATCATCGACAATGGTGATTTTCGGCTTCGACATGCCGGAATGGACGCGCCCGAGCACCTAGAACGGGACGTCATCCTCCGGGGGCGGGCGGGGAGCTGT
>NZ_JAAEAH010000035.1 GCF_010998615.1 Myxococcus sp. CA023
GGGGTCGAGGGGGCGGTGGACCTGCTGTGGGAATCACCCCACGGGGAGGCCGTGGTGGTGGCCTTCAAACACGGCGGGCGTCATCCACTGGGCGCGGCCGCGTACACCTACGAGCTGGCGGCACTGGGACTGGTGGCCCGGCGGATGGTGCGAGAAGGGGTGCCGGTGCGGGTGGGAGTCGTCTTCCTGCGAGAGCCCCAGCCGGAGCCCGAGTGGCTGTCCGGGACGAGGGGCCTGGAGGAGGCCGCCGGGCGGCTCGCTGGGGCAGCACGGGCAGTGGCACGCGGTGAAGCGAGCGGTGAATGGGATGGGAGGGAGAAGGCAGCCTGCCAGGCCCTGCATTGTGGCTTCGCGGAACACTGTCACCTGGCCCCCCGCGCGTGCTAAGCGGCGAGCACCATGCCGAACGTCGTCGTCATCGGAGCGCAGTGGGGAGATGAGGGGAAGGGCAAGGTCGTTGACCTGCTCACCGAGCATGCCCAGGTCGTCGTCCGCTTCCAGGGCGGCAACAACGCGGGCCACACGCTGGTGGTGGGCGGGCAGAAGACCGTTCTCCACCTGATTCCCTCGGGTATCCTCCACCCTGGGAAGACGTGTGTGATTGGCAACGGAGTGGTGGTGGATCCTGCCGTCCTCGTCGGGGAGATTGACGCGCTGAAGGTGCGCGGCTTCCTCAAGGACGACGCGCAGCTCCTCATCTCCGACAATGCCCACGTCATCTTCCCGTGGCACAAGCTGCTGGACAGCTTCCGCGAGAAGGCGCGCGGCGGCAGCGCCATTGGCACCACGGGCCGGGGCATTGGCCCCGCGTACGAGGACAAGGTGGCCCGTCGCGGCATCCGCATGCGGGACCTGCTCAACGCGGACCGGCTGCGCACGCGCATCGAGGCCCGGCTGCCGGCGGCGCTGGACGAACTGAAGGACCTGTGCGCGCAGGCGGGCGACCCGGTGCCGCAGCTCGAGGTGCCGCAGGTGCTGGCGGAGTTCACCGCCCTGGGCGAGCGGCTCAAGCCCTTCGTCCACGACGCCTCACTCTATCTGTCCGGTCATGTGCGCCGCGGCGCCCGCATCCTCTTCGAGGGCGCGCAGGGCACGCTGCTGGACGTGGACCACGGCACCTATCCCTTCGTGACGTCCTCCAACTGCGTGGCGGGCAACGCGGCGGTGGGCTCGGGCCTGGGCCCCACGGCCATCGACAAGGTGATGGGCATCAGCAAGGCCTACACCACGCGCGTGGGCGGCGGTCCGTTCCCCACGGAGCTGAACGACGCCATCGGCGACCAGCTGCGCAAGATGGGCGACGAGTTCGGCACCACCACCGGCCGGCCCCGTCGCTGCGGGTGGCTGGACGGCGTGGTGCTGCGCTACGCCTCGCGCGTCAATGGCCTGTGGGGCATGGCCCTCACCAAGCTGGACGTGCTCAGCGGCCTCAAGACGCTGCAGATCTGCACCGCGTACGAGCTGGACGGCCAGAAGGTGACGGAGCTGCCCGGCGACTACGAGGACCTGGCGCGCGTCAAGCCCATCTACGAGACGCTCCAGGGCTGGGACGAGCAGATCGCCGGCGTGCGGACCTTCGACGAGCTGCCGGAGAACGCCAAGCGCTACGTGCGCCGGGTGGAGGAGGTCAGCGGCGTCCCCGTGGTGTGCGTCTCCGTGGGCGCCGACCGCGGTGAGACGGTGCTGCTCCAGAACCCGTTCCGGAGCTGAGCGGAGGCGAAGGGCTGGCGTCGCTCGCGGGCGTGCTGACGCGGCCCTGGTTTTTCTGCTACGGCTTCCGGATCGATACCCCGGGAGCCGTCATGGTCGTCTTGCGCAGGTTCGTCATCGCGCTGTCCGCGGCAATGCTGCTGGGGGCCGCGGAGCCATCCGCCGCGGCCCGGGCCGCCTTCCTGCGCGGGGAGTCGGCGCTGGCGCGTGGCCGCTGGGATGACGCGGCCACCGCCTACCGCGAGGCCCTGGCCGACACGCCCGGCTATCCCTCCGCCCTCAATGGCCTGGGCAGCGTGCTCTTCCGCAAGGGGCAGGTGCAGGAGGCGCTCACGCTCTTTCGTGACGCCGCGAAGGCCGACCCCGGCTTCAAGATGGCCTGGTTCAACCTGGGCTATGCCGCGCGGAAGACGGGGGACGCGGCCACCGCGGCACAGGCCTACGAGCGCTACACCGAGCTCGAGCCTGGCGACGCGGACGGCTTCTACGGGCTGGGGGAGAGTTACCGGCAGCTCGGCCAGAAGGACAAGGCGATTCCCGCGTACCAGGCGTACATCGCCCGTGAGCAGCGCAAGGGAGAGCAGGTCTGGGTCCGCAAGGCGACCGAGCACCTGAAGGCCATGGGCGCCGAGCCGCTCGTGGTTGCCACCGCGCCTGCCGCTGCGACGCCCTCGGCGGCGCCCGCCGCGGAATCCGTGACGTCCAATCCGGCGCTGGCGGCGTCGCGCATCCGTGACGGCGATGCCTTGATGAAGGAGCGCCGCTACCGCGAGGCGGCCTTCGCCTTCCTGGATGCGTCCCACGCGGATGCGGGCCATGTGGAGGCCTTGTTCAAGCTGGGCAACGCCTTGGCGGTGCTGGGCTACTACGGACAGGCGGTGGCGCAGTGGGAGCGGGCCACCGCGCTCACGAAGGACGCGGCCATCCAACAGAGCGCGAAGGAGAACATCGACCGCGCGCGGGCGAAGATTGCGCAGGCGGGCGCTTCTCCCCTGGCCGCGGGACAGGCACCGGGCTCTGGCCCCGTGGCCGACACGACGCGCGCGCTGGCGCGCCGGGCGTATGAGCAGGGCGTACAGCGCATCGCCAGCAAGGACTTCAGTGGCGCGCTGACCAGCCTCACCCAGGCCATCCAACTCGAGCCTATGCTGGCCGTGGCCTTCGTCGCGCGAGGCAGCGCCAACATCGGCCTGCGTCGCTACGCGGAAGCCGCGGCGGACTATCAGTACGCCTTGGAGCTGGAGCCCGGCTCGGCGTCACCGCTTTACGGACTGGCCGAATCTTTCCGCGCCATGGGCCGCACGCTGGAGGCACGCGACCTCTACGAGCGCTATGCCGCCTCCTCCTCCGTGGACGTCCGCCCCCAGCTCCAGGAGGAATCCCGACAGAAGGCGGCGCGCCTGCGTTGACCGGCAGGCAGGAAGCCTGAGGGTCGGTGGACCGTGCCAGCCCCAAGCATTAGCTTCCATGAATGACTGGGCGCGACGCGGAACCGAACGGACGGCAGGTCTTCAGACCCCGACGGGTCCTCGCAGCGGTCATGGCCGCCGCGGGTCTCCTCTGGATTGCCGTGCTGGTGTACCTCCTCCGATTCTTCGATGAGGTCCCGCTCAAGACCTTCCTCTCGGCGGGCTTTTTCGTCCTCTTCTTCGCCGTGTCGCTCATGTACTACGGGCGCACGCACATCGTCGTGGATGCCCGGGGCTTGACCTACCGAGGCATGGTGCGGACGCGGCGCTTCACCTTCGCGGACATCCGCAAGCTCGATGTCCTGCCCGGGCCCGTGACGGTCTACGCCATCCGAGGCAAAGCGGGCCTCGTCCACTTCACCAGCTTCTTCATGCACCATCAGCAGCTCGCGCGGCTCCTCGTGGAGCGCGCGGGGCTGGGGCCCATTCCAGGCTGAGCCTCGCGTCAGCTTCCCGTCGCGAGCAGCCACGTGACGGCCACGCCCACGGAGGCCGCCACCGCGCCCAAGCCAATCAGCCACCATTCGCCGCGAGGCTTGGGCACGCTGGGAGGTGCCTCGGGCGTGGGCTCCACCGTGACTTCGGTGGAAGCAGGGCCGACCGCGCCAGAGGGCGGTTCCTGCTCGCCAGCAGGCGAGGCGGGGGGCGGGGGCTCTTCCACGGCGGCCTGGAAGCGGAGCAGTGAACGGCCCATTTCAATGACGTCGCCATCCGCGAGCGGAACCCGGGATTCGACGCGCTGGCCGTTGAGGAAGACGCCGTTGGGGCTGCCCAGGTCCTCCAGGGAGAATCCACTCTCGCCGTGGAGGACGCGCGCATGCGTCCTGGACACGGCCCGGTCTCTCAGCCGCATCGCCACGTCGCTGCCCCGGCCGATGTCCGTCTGCGCCTCGGCGAGCGCATGGACGCGCCCGACATCCAGTCCCGTGAGGCAGGTGAGGGTGGCCGCGCGCGATGGGGCCGGTTCATCCGTTCCCGTCAGCAGTCCCTTGAGGAGTGCCACGGTGCCCAGCCCGCGCTCACTGACGGCCTCTTGAAGCACGCGCAGTCCCATGTCGTCGGGCAGGCCGAGCGCCTCTCCGGGAATCACCAGCCTCGGGACACCCGGGGGGACCAGCACGCCATTGACGGAGAAGGTGCGCGCGGCCTCGACCATGAGCCGCTGTGCCTCGATGCGAAGACTGAGAAGGCTCGGGGGCAATCCCTCCAGTCGGATGTGGTCATCCGGGCCGCCTCCCAGGAGGTGGATGCCATCGGAGAGCTCGAAGGGGGTGGTGGAGCCCAGGTGTTCGAATTCGAAGCGCATGAGACAACCCGGAAGCAACGGGCCGGCCGTCCCAGGAGGCCAGGGTTCCGCGGACTTGCCGTCCATGTGCGTCCCGGTGGCGATGGGGTCGTCCGAAGCGCGAGACGCCCGCGGAGGCAACGCGGACCTGCTCAGGCGGCGCGCGGCGTCTCGGAGGCTGGCGACTGGCCGGCACCGGAGCCCGTTCGCGTGCCGGGATACACGGCCACGGCCGAGCCGTCCGCGACGAAGGCGGAGCTGGGCTTGCCGCGCAGGAAGGGGACGAACCTCGCGCCGTACATGCCTTCCACGTCGATATCGAGCTCGGTGTTGTCCACCTGCCACACGGACCAGCGGGGATGCTCCACGCGGTACTCCGCGCAGCCGCCGTCCCGTTGCGCGGTGTAGCCCCAGTAGTGCTCGGTAATGAACTCCGCCTCCGAGCCGGGCTCGCTGGCCTGCGGCGGCCCGAGCGTCGTCGCCGCCAGGTGCTGCCACCGTCCCCCTGCCTTCCACGCATACTCAACACGGCCGGGGGCGCCGGTGTGCGCGCCTTCCATCTCCACGACGTGTCGCATGGGCAGCGCGACATACGGCTCGTTGTAGAGCACGCGCGCCACGGTGGCGATGGCCTGTCGCGGGACGATTTCCTTCACGAACACCACGCCTCGTCGCCAGCCTTCAGGGCCAAGGTGGCGCACGTAGAAGCGCAGGTTCACCTCGTCGAAGTTCCGGTGGAACGGCACGGGAAGTCCCCGCACGCGCGTGTCGAGGAACCGGAAGCCCACCATGCTGGCGAAGGTCCGGCCCTGCCAGGTGTCCAGCTCCGTGTCTCGGGGGACGAGGGGGCGCAGGACCTCCGGGTCCACCTCGTAGTTGAGCATGACGAGATACCGCCACTCCGCCGTGAGGAAAGGGCGCATGCCTCCGTCCTAATGCGGGGTCGTCTCCCGACGCCACTCAGTCTGACGGCGGGCGTGCGTCGCGCTCACCCCTCGCAGAAGCCGGCATTCTGCGACGGGGGAGCGCTCGGCGGAGGCCAGGTGTCCGGGCTCGCTCCATGCCCAGGCACAGGTGGCCGCGTCGCTACCAGGTCGCGCCGATGTTGACGGTGCCCGCGTAGCTGCCGCCGCTGCTGAAGTTCCGGTCGCCAATCGTGACGTCGCCGGGCGGGGCGTTCGCCGCGAACTGCTGGTCCAAGAGGAAGCTGTACTGGAGCCGGGCATCGGCGGTGAAGTTGCCCATGTGGACGCGCAGGCCGCCGCCCAACGGGATGTTGCCCGCCGTGTCATCCGCGAAGGCGACCGTGGGTGCCCGCACGTTGTACCGGCTGATTCCCACGCCGCCCAGGACGTAGGGCTGCACGGGCGCGGCACCCAGGCCCAGCGTGGCCACCACGTGCGCGCCGTTTCGTACCAGGTCCGGGCCGCTCCGGGCGCCCGTCACCACGCGCTGGTCGAACTCGTTGATGGCGCCCGAGTAGCCCAGCTCGAGGCCCAGCACCTTCGTGGGCTTGATGGCCACCGTCACGCCGTAGCCAAGGCCCGGGTTGATGTCGGAGCCCAGTGCGCTCGTGTAGCCCTCGACACCGCCGCCCACCAGGAACGTCAGTCCGCGCATGTCCGCGGAGGACTCCAGCCGCTCCTGTGCCATGGCGCTCCCTGCTCCCAGCACACCCACCACCGCACCCGCCTTGAGTAGAGTTTTCATTCGCGCCTCCCTTGGGCCTGAACCGCCGGTTGAGGCGAGAAGATGGGAGCCACCGCTCGGCATGACAATTGCCGGGACTTCAAGGCGAGAGGAGCTCGATGGTTGCCTGCTCGCTCACCTCGTGGTGAACCCATTGGACGCGAAGCCCGCTAGGATGCGCGGCCCCGATGCGTCTCCCGTCCTCCGTCCTCGCTCCGCTGCTGGCCGTCACCTGTCTTGCCACCGCCTGTCGTGATGAGCAGGCCGGGCCGCGTCAGCAGACGCCCCGCATTCCCGCGCCCACGCAGCTTCGCACCCTGGACGCGGCGCCCGCGGACCTCACGTTCCGCAGCGGCGCGACGTTCGCCGGTGGCGCGGTGGTGTACCTGGGCTCCAAGGTGTCACCGGAAAAGGCCTCGCCCGGCACGCAGGTGCGGTTGGCCCATTACTTCCAAGCGGTTCGTCCGCCGCCGCAGGGCTTCGCCTTCTTCGTCCACGTCGTGGACCCGGCCAGTGGCGGCATGCTCACGAACGCGGACCATGAGGTACAGGGGGGCGCCGCGCCGCTGGCGTCATGGCCGGTGGGCAAGGTCATCGAGGACGTCCACTCGGTGCCCATGCCGGGCACGCCCGCGCGCGTGATGCTCGGCTTCTGGCGGGGAGACTCCCGGCTGCCCGTGGACGACGCCAATGCGCATGACGGCTCGCAGCGGATGCTGGGGCCCCAGCTGGGCGGGGCCGCGCAGGAGCTGCCCGAGTACTCCGTCCCGCGCGTGAGCCAGCCGCCCACCATCGACGGCGTGCTCGACGACGCGGCGTGGAAGCAGTCCAAACCGGTGGTGCTGCGCCGGAGCTTCGACGGGAGCGCCGCGCGCCAGCGCACCGAGGCGCGGCTCGTCCATGACGGCAAGTTCCTCTACGTGGCCTTCGACCTGGATGACCCGGACGTGTGGGGCACACTGCGCAAGCGCGATGACCCCATCTACGAGGAGGAGGTGGTGGAAATCTTCCTCGACGCGAACGCGGATGGCCGCACCTACAACGAACTCCAGGTGTCACCGCACAACGTCATCTTCGACGCGTACTTCCCCGCCCGTCGGCAGGGCATGGACCGCTCCTGGGATTCAGGGATGACGTCCGCCGTGAAGGTGCGGGGCACGTTGGATGATGCCTCGGACCGTGACGAGGGCTGGTCGGTGGAGATGCAGATTCCCTTCGACCGGCTGGCCGAAGTCCCGCACATCCCGCCCCAGCCGGGTGATCGCTGGCGCTTCAATCTCTACCGGCTGGAGCACCATGACCGCCGCACGGTGGAGGGGCAGTCCTTCTCGCCCCTCTTCGTCGGCGACTTCCATGCGCTGCCGCGCTTCGGTTGGCTCGTGTTCGAATAGGGGCGCCCGCGCTCACGCGTGGGGGCTGATGTCCCAGTGCGCGTCCGCGACGGACCGCTCGGTGGGGTCCCCCAGGAAGCGGAGGAAGCCGCGAGTCTCCATCGTGTCGATGAGCTCCTCCGCCTCTAACTGCGAGAAGCCGCGCATGTCCACGAGCAGGTTGCGCATCACGGACTTGCCACGGAGGTACCCGATGGGTTCTCCGGGGCCGAGCGCGTTCTTCAGGTCGGCGGTGAGCTGCTGGAGGTCGATATCCTCTGAAATCATCGGCCCCAATCTGGTGATGGGTCCCCAGCCCGCGCAACCGGTGTGACTCGGGGAGAGGGCTCGTTGGGCAGGAAGGTGAGCAGGCGGACGTCCTGGCCGTCGCTTTCCACGGTGATGGCGCCATGCTGGTCCGTTCTCCAGCACTCGCTTCCCAGCGCCCGGTATCGCGCCTCCACGTCGTCGTGGGGGAAGCCGTACCGGTTGCGCCGGCCCACGCAGAAGACGACGTGCCGTGGGCGTGTGCGTGCCAGCAGGGCTTCCGTGGAGGATGTCCGTGAACCGTGGTGAGGGGCCTTCATCACCGTCACCGGGCCCAGCTGTTCCGCCAGGGCCTCCTCGCCATCCGCCTCCACGTCGCCCGTGAGCAGCACGGTGACGTCGCCGTGGCGCACCAGGAGCACCACGCTTCGGTCGTTCGCGCCTTCCAGCAGGTCGCGTGCCTCCAACGCTGGTGGCCCGAGCACTTCGATGGTCGCCTCGCCCAGGCGCAGGGGTGGATGGCCCACCTCGACTTCCTCCACGAGCGCCGTCCCCGCCGCGGCCACCACCTGCCGCGAGAGCGGACCGTCTCCGTCGCCCGCGGGCATCCACAGTCGCTGGGTGGGAATCTGTTTCAACGCGGATGCCAGCCCGAGCGCATGGTCCGGGTGCGGATGTGACAGCACGGCGAGGTCCAGCCGGGAGATGCCCGCGTGCTTCAGGTACGGGAGGATGAAGCGTTCCGCGGTGTCCATGCCGCCTGGAACGCCGCCGCCATCCACGAGCATGTGCTCACCACCGGAGCTGACGACCACGCCGTCGCCCTGACCCACGTAGAGAAAGGTGACGCGCAGCCCGGGCTGCGGCGTGAGCACAGGTGCCAGGATGGCGGCGACGACGGCCGCGGGAGCCAACAAACCGCCCAGCCGCCAGCGCCCCGTGCCGAGCGCCCACGTCAGCAGCCCCGCCGCGTAGAGCGCCGACAGGAAGCCCAGTGACGGCACCTCGACCGAGGCCAGCGGCGCCGCCGCGAAGAGCCGGGTGATGACCAGCAGCAGCTCGGACGCCCACGCGCCGGCCCACAGCACCGGCGTCGCCAGCACGGGGGCGACGACGAAGAGCGCGGCGCCACCCGCGGCCAGACCCGTGAGCAGCCCGCACAAGGGCAGGGCGACCACGTTCGAGATGAGCCCCGCGATACTCACCCGTCCGAAGGTCGCCGCGACGATGGGGAGTCCCGACAGCGTCGCGGCCGCGCTCGCGCACAGCGTCTGCGCCACCGTCTCCCGGGCCTGTCCCCACCAGCGCCGGACGCGGTGGGGCTCGGACGGGTCGAGCTCGGCCAGGGGCAGCGCCTGCCGCAGCGGCGGTGATAGCAGCACCAGTCCCAGTACGGCGAGGAACGACAGTCTCAGCGACAGGTCGGCCACGCTGGAGGGCGCCCAGGCCACCAGCACCACGGCCGCGGCGGCCAGTCCGTTGAGCCCGTCCGCGCGCCGCCACAGCGCCAGCCCCAGCAGCACCACCGTGGCCATCACCGCGGAGCGCACCGCGGGCGGCTGGTTGTCGGTGAACACGACATAGGCCCAGACGAAGGGCACCGCCGCGGGGGCCGCCACCTGCCGAGCATCCAGCATCCGCCACCGCTCGCCGGTGCGCACCACCAGCCTCCGCAGCACCGCGAGCGTCATCAGCGCCAACGCCGCCACGTGCAGCCCGCTGACACT
This sequence comes from Myxococcus sp. CA023, assembly GCF_010998615.1. GTDB lineage: Bacteria > Myxococcota > Myxococcia > Myxococcales > Myxococcaceae > Myxococcus. The sequence continues at coordinate 9,518 of NZ_JAAEAH010000035.1, forward strand.
CAACACGTGGGCCAGTCCTGCGCGAGAGAAGGCCTCTTCCCACGAGTCATCCAGCGCGGCGCGTTGCCCCGCCGCCAGGGTGAGGAAGAGCGCCGCCGCATCCGTCGATGGCGACACGGCATGGACCGCCGCCGCCAGCCGCGTGCGCGTGTCCTCCAATGACACCCGCCACGCCGGGGCAGGGGAGAGCACCACCAGGCGCCGCGCGTCCATGCCACCGGTGAAGGCCACGCCCTGTCGCCGTCGCGCTGCTCCGAAATCCTTCTCGCCCGGGTTCGATGGGGGTGCGTCTGGCTGCAGCTTCGTCTCTGCCCGGACACGTTGCCCGGGCAGGAGCGGCGGTGGCTCGCCGCGCAGCGACAGGTTCATCCGAAACCGTACAGGCGCGAGCGGCCCGGGAGAGACGCCCGCCCGCGCGACAGCCAATCGGACACGTGTCGTCCCGTCGAAGCGGTCCACCCGCTCCGTTTCTCCCTCGATGACGATGGTGTTGCCTTGGGTCAGCTCCGCCGGCACATCCACCTGGGATTCCCAGCGCGCCAGCCCCGCGCCCGCCGCCCAGAGTGACGCCAGCACGGCGAGATGTGCACCAGGCAGCCGGGCAAGCGTCAGCCCGAGCGCTCCCAGAAGAAGCCCACAAACGAGAAATGGTTCAGCGTACGCGCTTGTTACCGGGGCGCAGAGGGCTCCGAGTGACAGGCTCAGGGCGGGAAAGAAGAGAGGACGCGCGCCCAGGTCGCGCCAAGCATGACGTTCCACCTTCCGACCCCCACCCGCCGCCCGTCACACTGGTGCACACATCTGCCGACACCGCGTGTAGAAACCGACAACGTAGTCGGGAGCGTCCTGGGTGGTCAAGGCGTTATCGTTGCCCGTGGATGTGGTTTGTGGTAGTAGTGCCCGGCTGAAAGGCCGGGAACGAGTCTTTCAAGGAGGCAGTGAGTGCAGACCAGCTTCAAGACTGGTGACAAGGCGGTCTACCCGGGCCAGGGCGTCGGTGAAGTGATGGGTATCGAACACACCGAGGTGGCCGGGCAGCGCCAGTCCTTCTACGTGCTGCGCATCCTGGAGAACGGAATGCGGATCATGATCCCGATCAACAAGGTCGGGTCGGTCGGTCTCCGGGAGATCATCAGCGAGGAGGACGTCAAGCAGGTCTACTCCATCCTCAAGGAGAAGGACATCTCCGTTGACTCCACGACGTGGAACCGTCGTTACCGGGAGTACATGGAGAAGATCAAGACGGGCTCGGTGTTCGAAATCGCCGAAGTGCTCCGCGACCTCTACCTCCTGAAGGGCGACAAGGACCTCTCCTTTGGCGAGCGGAAGATGCTGGATACCGCGCGCTCGCTGCTCATCAAGGAGCTGTCGCTGGCCAAGGACTGCTCCGAGGAAGAAATCGAGTCGGACCTGAAGAAGATCTTCAACCTGGCCTGAGCCGTCCAGCTGCCGTCCAAGACTCGTCGCCCCGGGTTCCCAGTCAGGGGGCTCGGGGTTTCGTCTTTCCACGCCACATCATGCCCGCCCATGAGTGAGCAGCTTCCGCAGTCCCCCTCGGAAGAGGCGCGAGCGCGCCGCATCGCGGAGCTCGAGTTCCGGTTGTCACGCCGCCGCGTGGGCGTACGTCCCATGGCCGCGGTCATGGCCATCGCCGTGGGACTGGTGCTGCTCGGCATGCAGTGGAAGGACTTGTCGTATTTCCTGTCTCCAATCGTGCCGCTGACGCTGGGGGCGGAAGGGGCGTACCGCTTCGAGGCGCTCACTTCCAACCGATACGCCCAGGCGCATGGTGTGCCCACGGTCCGGGGCGCCTATGAGCGCGCGGACGGTGCGCTGTATGTCCTCGTGGGGCTGCGGGACTCGCCCTTCGTGGTGCGCCGGCCAGCGCTCCCGGGGGAGCAGTGGATGGATGGCCGTCCGCCGCCGCAGCCCGACCAGCGTCCCTTCGCCGTGCGAGGACGGCTGCTGGCGCAAGAGGATGCCCCTCGCTACCGCGACGCCCTGGCCCTGATGGAGCGCATGGGCGAGCTCCAACCGCGGGACGGCCGGTTGTGGCTGCTCATCGAAGGCGAGCGGCCCGGCGCGGACAGGGGGTTGCTGCTCGTGTGCCTGGCGCTGGTCACCTTCGTGGTGCTCAACGCGATGCTGCTGGTCAGGGGGCTGAAGCGCCGGTGAGCCGGCCGAGTTGCTCGCGGGCCTCGCGGTTGCCAGTGTCGTGCTTCAGGGCCTGCTCGAAGGCGGCGCGCGCCTCGTTCACCCGGCCCGCGGCGGCATGCTCCGTGCCGACCTGGACGTGGAGTCGCGACAACTGCTTGCGCAGGGGCGGTCCGTGTTTGCTCCAGCCATGTGCCAGGGCATCGTCCACGGAAATGGCGAGCGTCAGCTGGGCAATGGCCTCCGGGAAGTCCCGCTGCGCCAGGGCCTTCTTCGCCTGCGCCTCGGCGGTCTCGAAACGGATGAGCTGCCCGTGCAGCGCGGTGAGCTTCTCCGCCTGGGCCAGGTCCCGGGCCGCCGCCAAATCTCCCGCTTCGTAGCGGCGCAGGACCTCGGCCTCCTTCGCGGAGGTGGCGTCGGATGGCGCCGCCGCCGAATCGAGCGCCCCAGCCGTCCGCTTGTTCGAGGGGGCAACGGCCATGGGACGCACCTGCTTCGTGGTGCCCCGCGCCACGTTCAGGGCGCTGATGCCCGTGGCCTTGGGCGTCAGGGGCGCGTTCTCCTCTTTGGGGGGCGGATTCTCCGTGGTGGTCGTCGCGGCTCCAACCGCCGTGTCGCCTGTTTTCTCGGCGCTGCTGGCTGCGGGCACTTCCATGTCGAGCCGCGTGGGCGCACCCGACACGACCACGGTCGGCGAAGCGGCGGCCGCATTCCGAGGGGCCGCCGGTGGCGGGGCGGGAGCGGTGTGCTCCGTGCCGCCGGCCATCTGCATGGAAAGCAGAGCGATGAGCGCGGCCACACCCGAACCGAGCGCCGCGGCGCCCAGGGCCACGCCCACCGTGCTCAAGGCCCTGCGCGAAGGCGGCGCGTCGTCGTGGGAGACCGCGGGCACACCCAGGGCAGGGGTTCCACCGGGACCGCGCAGGCGCAGCAGGGCATTGCCGAGGGACACCTCGTCCCCCGGCATCAGTTCGACCTCCGAGGTGATGCGATGGCGGTTGAGGAAGGTGCCGTTCTGGCTGCTGAGGTCCTTCAGGTAGAAGCGCTCGCCGCGGCGGGTCAGGTGCGCATGCCGACGGCTGATGGACGGGTGTTGCAGGCGGAGGTCGGACGAGGAGGACCGCCCGATGACCAGCGCCCCCTGTTTGACGGGCACCAACTGCCCGGCGCCGGGGCCTCGCTCGACGTACAGGAAGGCAGGCGCGTACCCGGGGTCCGAGTACTCATTCGAGGTGTCGAAGCGGGAGGCGAGCTCGCGGTCGCTGTTGGCGCGCCCTCCCGGGCCCTGGCGCCGGCTGCGGCGGGAGCCGGCGGGAAACTGGGGCACCCGCTGGGGACGCGGGTCGTCAGCCTGGAGCGGATCCACCTCGTCGTCATCGAAGGGCAGCTCCACGTCTGAATCCTGGGGCGCCTGCGTACCGGGCGGGCGGGGCGGCCGAGGGGGCCGCTTTGGGTTCGGTGGAGCCATGATGCCCATTCTCCCAGATTGGGGGCGGCGACGAACCCCTTGCGAATACTGGCCTGTCCGCGACCCGAGACTCTAGAGTGCGGGACGCACCCACGCCTATGGACCCGAGAGGATTGCCGCACGTGACCCCGCCCGCCATCCGGCTCTTCAACACGATGACCATGCAGAAGGAGCTGCTGCAGCCCGCCATTCCTGGCGAGGTGGGGGTCTACGTCTGTGGTCCTACCGTCTACAGCTACATCCATATCGGGAATGCCCGCACCTTCACCTCCTTCGACGTGGTGGTCCGCTACCTCCGTCACCGGGGCCTGAAGGTCCGGTACGTCCGCAACTTCACGGACGTGGACGACAAGATCATCAAGGCGGCCGCGGAGACTGGGGAGGCCCCCGTGGAGCTGGCGGCACGCTACGTGGAGATCTTCCGGGAGGACACCCGGGCGCTCCACCTGCAGGAGCCGGACTTCTCGCCGCGGGTGAGCGACCACCTCCCCGAAATCATCGCCATCATCCAGAAGCTCGTGGACAAGGGCCACGCGTACGCCTCCCAGGGCGACGTGTACTTCTCCGTGAGCAGCGACGCGGACTACGCGAAGCTGTCCAAGCGCAACCTGGACGAGCTGTGCGTAGGCGAGCGCGTGCAGCCGGGTGAGCAGAAGCGCGAGCCGCTCGACTTCGCCCTGTGGAAGGCGGCCAAGCCGGGAGAGCCCGCGTGGGAGAGCCCCTGGGGCCCCGGCCGTCCGGGCTGGCACATCGAGTGCTCCGCCATGAGCGCGAAGTACCTGGGTGAGACGTTCGACATCCACGGCGGCGCGCTGGACCTCATCTTCCCCCACCACGAGAACGAAATCGCCCAGAGCGAGTCCGCCAACGGCGTGACCTTCGCCCGGTATTGGATGCACTGCGGCTTCCTGGACCTGGAAGGCGCGAAGATGTCCAAGTCGCTGGGCAACGTGGTGCGCCTGCGCGACGCGCTGACCAAGGTGGACCCGGAAGCGCTGCGCTTCTTCTTCCTCGCCACGCACTACCGCCACCCGCTGTCGTTCTCCGACAAGGCGCTGGCGGATGCTGAGACGCGCATGGAGTACTTCTACGAGACGCTCCGCAAGGTGGACGAGCGAATCTCGGGGAAGGACTTCGGCAAGGGGCCCCTGCATGGCGACCCGCAGCGCTTCTTCACCGAGTTCGAGTCCGCCATGGACGACGACTTCAATACCGCGGGCGGCCTGGGCGCGCTGTCGGGGCTCTTCGGGTTGATGAACGAGCTGACCGACAAGCCGCCCGTGAAGGACAAGGCCCTGGTGGGCCGCACACTGCAGGCGCTGCGTGAGGACGTGCGCAGGGTGTCTGGCGTCCTGGGCCTCTTCGAAGACGCGGCCGATGCGTGGCTGCTGCGCCGCCGCGAGCGCGCCGTGCGCGAGCGGGGCATCGACGTGGCGGAGGTGGAGCGCCTGCTGGGCGAGCGCACCGCTGCTCGCGCGGCGAAGGACTTCGCCGCCGCGGACCGGGTGCGAAGCGAGCTGAAGCAGAAGGGCGTGGAAATCATGGACACGCCCGCTGGCACGACGTGGAAGGTGGCGCCGCTCCAGGGCTGATGCAGTGCTTCGGGTGTCCCGGGCTTCGTGTTAGGGCTCGGGACACCATGATGCGCTCGCTGTCCCTGCTTCTCGCCCTCTGCTCCGCTCCGGCGCTCGCGCAGCGCGTGCAGTTGACGACGCCCGCGGAGCAGTCCGCGTCCGGTGTCATCGCTCCGGAGGTGCTGCGCGCGCACGTGCGCTTCCTCGCGAATGACCTGCTGGAGGGCCGTGGTCCCGGCACACGGGGGGACGCGCTCGCGCAGGCGTACATCGCTTCGCAGTTCGAGGCGCTCGGGTTGCAGCCGTCGGGCACGGACGGCTCGTACCTGCAGCCTTTTGACCTGGTGGGCGTCACCAGCAGCCCCAAGGATTTGTCGTTCCAGACGCCCCAGGGCGCGGTGCACCTGAAGTTCCACCACGACTTCATCGCCGTGTCCGGCGTGCAGGCCCCCGAGTCGAAGCTGGCGGCGTCCGAGCTCGTCTTCGTGGGCTACGGCATCCAGGCCCCCGAGTACCAGTGGGACGATTTCAAGGGGATGGACCTGCGCGGCAAGACGCTGCTCATCCTCAATAGCGACCCGGAGGATGACCCGCAGCTCTTCGCGGGGAAGACGCGGCTCTGGTACGGCCGCTGGGATTACAAGTACGAGCAGGCCGCGAAGATGGGCGCGGCGGGCGCCATCATCATCCACACCACGCCGAGCGCGGGCTACCCGTGGCAGGTGGTGCAGACGTCGTGGACGGGCGAGCAGTTCGAGCTGCCCTCGGCGGAGGGACCCCGCCTCCAGGTGAAGGCCTGGACGACCGAGCAGGCCACGCGCCGGGTGTTGCAACTGGCGGGCAAGGACCTGGGCGCGCTGTGGGCCGCCGCGCAGACGCGCGACTTCCAGCCCGTGCCACTCGGGGTGACGGTGTCGTCGCGCCTCACCAACACGGTGCGCCGCAGTCCCACCGCCAACGTGCTGGCGCTGCTGCCCGGAAGCGACCCGAAGCTGTCCCAGGAGGTGGTGCTCTACACCGCGCACCATGACCACCTGGGCCGCAAGGAAGGCGGCAAGCCGGGCGAGGACACCATCTACAACGGCGCGCTCGACAACGCGTCCGGTGTGTCGGCGATGCTCAACATCGCCAAGGCGTTCAAGGCCCTTCCCAAGGCGCCGCGCCGCTCCATCCTCTTCGCCGCCGTGGCCGCCGAGGAGCAGGGGCTGCTGGGCTCGCAGTACCTGGCCGAGCACCCGCCCGTGCCCCACGGCCGGGTCGCCGCCAACATCAACATCGACGGCGCCAACATCCATGGCCGCACCCGCGACCTCACCGTCATCGGACTGGGCAAGTCCAACCTGGACGCCACGCTGGTCGCCCTGGCGAAGACGCAGAACCGGGTGGTGAAGGCGGACCAGTTGTCGGACCGCGGCTTCTTCTACCGGTCGGACCAGTTCAACTTCGCCAAGCGGGGCATTCCCGCCGCGTACTTCGGCAGTGGGATGGACTTCATCGGCAAGCCGGAGGGCTGGGGCAAGCAGCAGCGGGAGGTCTGGGAGTCGAAGCACTACCACCAGCCATCGGACGAGCTGCGTCCGGATTGGGACTTTTCCGGCGCGGTGGAGGACGTCCGCCTGTTCTTCCTGCTGGGGGCCCACGTTGCCCGGCAACCGGAGCTGCCGCGCTGGAACAAGGGGGATGAGTTCGAGGCTGCCCGGCTGCAATCCCTGGAAGCGTTGAAGCGGCAGGACACTTCGAAGTAGCGCGGTCACGAACATCCGGCCTTCCCACCCGCGCGGTGTTAAGTCTCGCGGGTATGTCGGACTTTCAGCTCGTCAGCGAACACAGTCCCGGAGGCGACCAGCCGAGGGCCATTGGCGAACTCACGCAGGGCCTCCTGCGGGGTGACCGCTACCAAACCCTCCTGGGCGTCACCGGGTCAGGCAAGACGTTCACGATGGCGAACGTCATCGCCAACGTGCAGCGGCCCACGCTGGTGATGGCCCATAACAAGACGCTGGCCGCGCAGCTCTACGGCGAATTCAAGGCGCTCTTCCCGCACAACGCCGTCGAGTACTTCGTCTCGTACTACGACTACTACCAGCCCGAGGCCTACGTTCCGTCGACGGACACCTTCATCGAGAAGGACTCGTCCATCAACGACAACATCGAACGGATGCGCCACTCGGCCACCCATTCGCTGCGCACGCGGGACGACGTCATCATCGTCGCCAGCGTGTCCTGCATCTACGGCCTGGGCGCGGCCCGCAGCTACGTGGACCTGGCGGTGCGCGCGGCGGTGGGCGAGGAGATGGGCCGCGACACCTTCATGCGCAAGCTGGTGGAGGCTCAGTACAAGCGCAACGACTTGGACTTCCACCGCGGCACCTTCCGCGCGCGCGGAGACACCGTCGAGGTGTTCCCCGCGTACGAGGAGGAGCGGGCCGTGCGCGTCAGCTTCTTCGGTGACGAGGTGGAGCGCGTCACCGAGTTCGACCCGCTGCGCGGCGTGACGCTGGGCGCGCTGGAGAAAATCGTCATCTTCCCCGCCAGCCACTACGTGGCGGAGGAGGACGTGCGCCGGCGCGCGATTCAGACCATCCGCGACGAGCTGTCCGAACAACTGCAGACGTTCAAGCGCGAGGGCAAGCTGTTGGAGGCGCAGCGGCTGGAGCAGCGCGCCATGTTCGACTTGGAGATGATTGAGCAGGTCGGCTACTGCAGCGGCATCGAGAACTACTCCCGGCACTTCTCCGGCCGCGCGGCGGGAGAGCCGCCGCCGTGCCTCATCGACTACTTCCCACGCAACCTGCTGGTGATGCTCGACGAGAGCCACCAGACGGTGCCGCAGATTGGCGCCATGTACCGCGGTGACCGCGCGCGCAAGGAGACGCTGGTGGGCTTCGGCTTCCGCCTGCCCAGCGCGCTGGACAACCGCCCGCTCAAGTTTGGTGAGTTCGAGGAACTGGTGCCCCAGGCCATCTTCGTCTCCGCGACGCCGGCGGAGTACGAGCTTCAGAAGTCACAGGGCGTGGTGGTGGAGCAGATCATCCGCCCCACGGGCCTGACCGACCCGGAGGTGGAGATTCGCCCCGTGGGCAATCAGGTGGACGACCTGCTGGAGGAGGTGCGCCAGCGCGTGTCCCGCAGTGAGCGCGTCCTGGTGACGACGCTCACCAAGCGCATGGCGGAAGACCTCACGGAGTACTTCTCCGACGTGGGCGTGCGCGTGCGCTACCTGCACTCGGACATCGACGCGATTGAGCGCATGGCCATCATCCGCGACCTGCGCAAGGGCGAGTTCGACGTCCTGGTGGGCATCAACCTGCTGCGCGAGGGCCTGGACATCCCCGAGGTGTCCCTGGTGGCCATCCTGGACGCGGACAAGGAAGGCTTCCTGCGCAGCCACGTCTCCCTCATCCAGACGATTGGCCGCGCGGCCCGCAACGTGAGCGGCCGCGTCATCATGTACGCGGACAACGTCACCGACTCCATGAAGAAGGCCCTGGAGGAGACGACGCGCCGCCGCGACATCCAGCGCGCGTACAACCAGGAGCACGGCATCACCCCGCGTTCGGTGAAGAGCAACATCACCGACCTGTCCGAGCACGCGGCCTACGATGCGGGGGACGTGGGCGCCCTGCCGATGGCGGCCGAAGGCGAGGACGACGTCCTCCAGCCGAAGGAAATCAAGCGGCTCATCGAGGAATTCACCAAGGAGATGCTCGCCGCCGCGGACGAGATGCAGTTCGAGAAGGCGGCCGAGTATCGCGACCGCGTGCAACTCTTGAAGGACATGGACCTGGGGCTCAAGCCGGCGTCGCGCTCGCTGCTGCGGGCCCCGGCGAAGGCGGCGGAAGCGGAAGCCCCGAAGAAGGGCAAGGGGCGCGGGGGCGGAGGACGCTCCGCGCGGGCCCGGAGCCGCAAGTAGGCGGGGGCTGGCATGGACGCGAAGCTCCTGGAGAAGCTGGACGCACTGCCCACCGAGCCCGGCGTGTACCTGATGAAGGACCGCCGGGGTCAGGTCATCTACGTCGGCAAGGCCATCAACCTGCGCAGCCGGGTGCGCTCGTACTTCAACCGCACAGGCGACACGCGCGTCTTCGTGTCCTTGTTGGACCAGTTGCTGGGTGACCTGGAGACGGTGCTCGTCAGCAACGAGAAGGAAGCGCTGCTGCTCGAAAACGAGCTCATCAAGAAGCACCGGCCGCGCTTCAACGTCCTGCTCAAGGACGACAAGCAGTTCATCTCCCTGCGCCTGGACCGCACCCAGTCCTATCCGCGCCTGGAAGTGGTGCGCAAATACGAGCGCGACGGCGCGCGCTACTTCGGGCCGTACTCCAGCGCGGGGGCCATTCGCGAGACGCTGCGGGTGGTCAACCGCTTCTTCCGCCTGCGCACGTGCACCGACCACGTGCTGGCCAACCGCAAGCGGCCCTGCCTGTTGCACCAGATTGGCCGTTGTCCCGCCCCGTGCGTGTACCCGGTGCCCCAGGAGGACTACCACCGCAGCGTGGACGAGGTGGTGATGTTCCTGGAGGGCAAGGCGGGGGAGTTGGTGGAGGGCCTGCGCCTGCGCATGAAGCGCGCCGCGCAGGAGCTCAAGTTCGAGGAGGCCGCGCGGATACGAGACCAGCTCAGCGCCATCGAGCGGAGCCTGGAGCGGCAGAAGGTCGCCACCACCGACTTCAAGGACCAGGATGTCTTCGCCTTCCACCGGGAAGGGGACCGCATCCTGTTCTACGTCCTGTGGGTGCGGCAGGGCCGGCTCAACGGCGGGCAGGCCTTCCCCTTCGGTAGCCAGGAGTTTCCCGACGAGGAGCTGATCGCCTCGTTCGTCAACCTCTACTACGACCAGGGCAGCTTCGTGCCGGAGGAGGTGCTGCTGCCGCTGGAACTGGAGGACGGCACCGGGGGGCTCGAGGCACTCCTCACGGAGCGCAAGGGCGAGCGCGTGCGCGTCCTGGTGCCCAAGCGTGGGGAGAAGCTGGACCTGGTGAAGATGGCGGCGAAGAACGCCGACCAGGCCTTCGTGGAGCGCCGCCGCACGAAGGACGAGACGGACACCGTGCTGTCCCGGCTCCAGCAGCGGCTGGGCCTGCGCAACTACCCGCGCCGCATGGAGTGCTTCGACATCTCGCACTTCCAGGGTTCGGCCATCGTCGCGTCGCAGGTGGCGGTGACGGACGGGGACGCGGACAAGTCGCGCTACCGGAAGTACAAAATCAAGACGCTGGAGAAGCAGGACGACTTCGCCAGCATGTACGAGGTCATCTCCCGCCGCCTGAAGAAGGGCCTGGAGGACAATGACCTGCCGGACCTGCTCGTCATCGACGGTGGCAAGGGACAACTGGCCAGCGCGCACGCGGCGATGAAGGACGTGGGCGTGGATTCGGTGGACGTGGTGGGTCTGGCCAAGAGCCGCGACCTGGAGGTGTTCGACCGCGACGCGGAGAGCGCCCGAAGCCCCGAGCGCGTCTTCGTGGTGGGGCGCAAGGACCCCATCGTCCTGTCCCAGAACTCGGCGGAGATGTTCATGCTCACGCGAATGCGGGACGAGGCCCACCGCTTCGCCATCACCTTCCAGAAGCAGGTGCTGCGCAAGAGCCGGGTGCGTTCGGCGCTGGAGGACATCCCCGGCGTGGGCGAGACGCGGCGGAAGCAACTGCTTCGGCACTTCGGTTCGCTCAAGCGGGTGGGGGACGCCTCCATCGAGGAGCTCGCGGAAGTCGTCGGACCGGCCATGGCGGAACGCGTCCATGCGGGCCTCCACGGGCATCCAGAAGAGGATGCGGAAGATCCCGTACGGGAGGCTTCCCTTGACGACGCGCACGAACCCGTTGACGAAAAAACGCAGGGAGGGTCGCCACGCGGGGCAGCGTGATTAATTTCCGCTGCAGACCTGATGGGAAGTGCGCTGGAAGCGCGACGTTCCTGGGGTTTTTCATTGCGACTGGGCTCGGCGCTGAACTATAGCGGTTGACGATTCCGAGCACGTTTCACAGAGGGCGAGGGACCGACATGAGGCTGTATCCGAAGGTGATCCCGATCATCTCGCGCGAGGCCATTCAGCAGCTCATGCAGGACGGGGACATCGAGGTGGAGCCGATGCGCGTGGCCGACGCCGAGATGGACCTGTCAGCCATCATGCGTGAGTACCTTGCGAACGAGGAGCGTGTGAACCAGGCGACGCGTGAAGCGCTGGAGCGTCGCGGCTACGACTATTCCAAGTTCAACCAGGTGAAGCGCGAGATGGCGGACGTTCGCGGCTTCAAGATGGGCGACGAGGGCATCGAGTACGTCATCAACCAGATGATTGAATTCCTGCTCATCAGCCGGAACGTCGAAGAGGTGTACTCGGCGGATAACGGGCTGCGTCAGAAGATCTTCGCCGTCATGAAGCGTCACCTCGACGTGGACGACGAAATCGACAAGGAAGCCCGCTCCCGCCTGAAGCACCTGCAGGAGGGCACCAGCGCCTTCGACATCGAGTACAACAAGACGGTCGAGCAGATCCGCAGGGCGCGCGGCCTCATCTAGTTCGCAGGGGTGGGGCATGCCGTTCCCCGCTCCGCTGCCTACCTTGTAAACCAAGGAGGCAGCGTCGATGGCGGGACCCTTCACCACGTTCGTTCTGTCCGGTTTGCTGGCCGCGGCGCCAGGCGGGTTCACGTTCGAGGGCCGCGAGGCCAGCGCGAGGACCGAGCAGCCAGACGGCTTCTTCATCCAAGGCTCACTTCCCTTCACGGACCTTGCTGAACGCGGCACGGGGAGCGCGTCGCTGACGGTGGAGGACCGCGTTTCCCTTCCGGGCGCCACCTTTGGGGATAAAGGGACGCTGGAAGCGTCCTTCCGCCTGGGGGCCACGGAGTACCGGGTAGAGTTGATGCGGCCTGGTTTCCCGCCTGAGCAGGGGCAGGGGGGCTCGGGCCCGCTTCCTCGCCCGCCTCAACATGCCATTGGCGGCGGCGTGTTGCTGGACGTCCCGCTCTATGGGGACAGTGGCCTGGGCTGGGCGGCGATGACGCGTACCCACGCCGCGGTGGCTGTCTGGGGTGTGGGCAGCGTCTGGCGCAACGGGCAGCTTCTGACGGACACGGCGTTCGTGCACGCGGCGGCGCTGGCCGCTGGCGCGTACGCGGATGACGACACCCACCGGTTGCTGCGGCAGGCTCGCTACGACGACACGGAGCTCGTGGTGCTGGTGTGGAACCTCCCGCCGCAGCTCGAGCCGCGCGGCTTCATCCAGTTCGTGTTCGAGGACGTCGCCATCGACGTGGGCGGCACGGCGGTGAGTTCGCGGCCCTTCGTGGAGAACACGGGCAATCCGCCGCTGAGCTGGCGCTCACTGACGCCAGTACCGCCCTCCGCCATGGTAGGAGCGCCTGTCGCCGCGTCGCCCCCGCCCGCGCCTTCGGCCATCGGGGGCAGTGGGACGGCTGGGGCGCTTCAAGGTGCGGGGGCCGTCACGCGGGTGACGGTGCCGGCGACGGCTCCAGGGCGCCTGGCGACTGCGCCCGTGCAGACCACGACGGTGCCAGGGGCGCCGGTGACGCCTGAGGTCATCAGTGGGGGCCTGCTCGTGCCGATGGTGACGAACACGCCCGTGACATACTCGGGACAGCTTCCGGTGACGCCGTTGGATGGGACCACCGTGGTGGCGGGGACGCCCGGGAGAGGCACGACAAGGGGGGCGTTCGCGACGCCGCCCACCACGTCCACCTTCGGTTCGTTCACGGTGCAGCCGCTGGCGCCGGGCTCGTTCGATGCGTTTGTCGGCACGGGGCAGTCCAGCGCGGGCATCATCGCCACCGAGCCTCCGCTCAACTCGAATCCTGCCGTGCCGCCGCCGGGGTTGCTGAGCACGCCAGCGCCGCTGAATGCCGGGACTCCGGCGCCGTTGCTGGGGACGCCCGCGCCGCTCAACGCCGCGCCAGCGCTCCCGCTGCCCGCGACGCCTTCTCCCGTGTTGGGGCCCGCGACGACCGCTCCTGCGCCCGCCGCGCCTGCTGCGGCGGGTCCTTGAGTGGATGTTCGTAGCGACAAGGCTGCCTGGACAATTGGCGGAGCTAGCGCATTGGCGCGGGCCGTATCCTGCTCTCGGCCTGCAACGGGCACTGCATCGGCGTGCGTTGGCACTGCCTGCGGCTGGGGCAGGCGTGACAACGAGGCTTCACAGCGGAGCGTCAGCGGCTGCGCACCGGCGCATGTGCCAGCCGACTCATGCTCGCGGCCTGGGACAGGCGCTTGCGCAGCCGCACGACGGCGTCATGGAGTGAATCCAGTTGCTGAAGGACGCGCAGGTCATCACCCGAGTCCACCAGCGCGGCCGGTGTCACCGCTTCCGTGCGAAGCGTGTCGAGCAGGTCCGTGAAATGGGCCTCCACCTCACCAAGCGCGTCCAGTCCCTCACGGAGGTCATCCTCCAGCAGGTCCACGAGCACGGCCGCGTCAGTGCGCGCAGGCAGTGAGCGGGCGAGCTGTTCCACCGCCACCCGGACCGGGTCTGCACGGCGCGACGGCGTAGGGGCGACGAGGGTCAGGGCCGGAGGGGGCATGGCCTCGACGCTACAGGCAGGTAGCACTCCGTCAATTTTCCAGTCAGGGCCGAAGCCCGGCGCACCGACGCGCCCCGGCCCTCGGAGCGAACCCAGGAACTTCACCAGTGCGGCGCGGTCCGAGGCCACGGGCCTTCGGTGCGGCAACGAAGTGGTGCGTCAGCCGCTCACCACTTCATCGTTTCCTGACCTTCGCTCTTTTGTGGTTTCTCACCCGGACGCGACACGGAGGTGAGGGTGGCGCGCACGGCGCCCAGGTCGATGGTGCCCACGGCGGCCAGCGGCAGGCGGCGCGCGTCGTCCGAAATCCAGACGTGGACTTCACGCTTCTGCTTGGGCCGGTCCAGTCGCACGGCGGTGCCCGTCACGTGCCAGGCATTGAATTGGCCCAGCGGCGTCGTCACCTGTTCGCGCTTCACCACCGCGCCCTGCATGCGCCACATGCGACGCACGCCGTAGACGTCGAAGCACACCTGGAGGTCATCCTTGAGTGGCAACTGGCGCAGCAGGTAGATGGCCCCGGCCACATCCAGGCCGTCCTTGTCGAAGGTGTAGTTGAACTGCCCCTTGGGGCGCTGGCCGAACTGGTAGTCGACCTTGACGGTGCGCTCCTTCTGGCCGAACGCGACGTCCACCTTGCGGCGCTGTTCGTTCTCCATGGTGTCCTCGACGTAGCGCTTGGGGCGCAGCGTGCGAGGGTGGAGATACGCGGTGGCGCTGCCGCGCACGCGCCGCACCTTGGAGAAGAAGGTGTTGGTCTGCGCCTCCACCTGGATGGGGAGATGCCCATCCTTCTGCTTGTGGACGCGCATCGTCATGGTGCCCGCCTGCGCGCCCATGGCGTCGAGGTCGAACTCGAGCACCTCACCCGGCATGAACGCCATGGGCGTGCGCAGTGCCGGAAGCGCGGAGGTGCACGGCGCCACGGTGAGGGGCCCCTCGGGTTCCTCGGCCTTGGCGCTTTCGGCCTCCGGCGCGTCCGCCTCCGCGTCCGGCAACTGGGCCCAGGCGCTGATGCTGGACAGTGACAACAGGGCCGCGAAGAGGGTGCGCAAGGGGCTCATCCTTTTCCTTCCAGAGACTACGGGGGGCTCTGCGGCGTCTGACGGTCCGGGCGCTTCGCATATTCGGACTCCGCCCAGCGCTTCCGGAGCCGGGTGGTGACTTCCTCGCGGACCGCCTCCCATTCTCCCGCATCCGCGTTGATGTCCCAACCGGTGCGCGCCAACTTGCGCGCGGCCGTCCGGGCGAAGGTGGCGTCACCCAGCTCGGCGAGCAACCGGAGGTACTCGTAGTCCTCCAGTCCGTCCCGAATGTGCTTCAGCCGCAGCGTGAGGATGGGCTGGTGGCCGGAAGGACCCACCCTGGCGGGTGTCCCCGGGTAGAAGAGGGTGCCGTCGCCGTTGCCGCCGAACTCGAAGACATCCTTCCAGGGGTCCTTCTTCGTGTTGTAGGCGAAGACGGTGTCGAAATAGAGCTCGCCGTCCACGCCGGAGGAGAAGGCGAGCACGCCCATGGCCCGGTTGAGCGGGGCGGGGTGGTCCACCATGTACGAAGCCCAGCCGCTGTAGGCCGCGTCCACCGCCTTGTCCGCCGGGGGGCCGCCGTTGCAGCCGTGCGAATTGCAGCTCTGGTACCACCACACCCGGGTGTCACCTGCCAGCCGTTTGCGCAGCGCGCGCGTCTCCACCACGCTGCGGCACGTCTGCGGCCCGGGGCGTGGGTAGAAGCAGTTGAGCGTGGGTGTGAGGATGTCTGCCGAGCCATTCAGCGCGTCATCCAGCGGGCTGGTGACGAGCACGGGAATCGCGCCCGCCGCGCGCACCCGCGTGGACTGGGCCTTCACCAGCGGCACGTCCTCGGGCTTGGGTTCGTCCTTGGCGTAGAAGAAGAGCTGCGCGGGCCAGCCCTTCTCGCGGAAGTGCTCGGCGAAGGCGCGGTAGTATGCCGTCTTCTCCGCGTCCGTCTTCGCCTGCTTGCTGTCACGCACGTTGGTGCTGGTGAAGCGGGCGCCGGAGGGCAGCAGGCTGCCGTCCAGGAAGGGCGCCATCTCCGCGTCGTACTCGCGCCAGTCCAGCACCGCGCGGCCCTTCTCGAAGCGCACGGGAGGCGGCGTCATGCTCATGCCGTGGGCACTCACCCGGTGTTCCAGGAGCGCGCGTCCGTAGTCTCGCAACAGCTTGCGCGCCTCCGCCGACTCGGGCGCCACGCCGTGGCCCCGGGCGATGCTGTACATCGACACCCCGAAGCTGTTGGGCAGCGAGGACGTGGCGGGCAGGGCGAAGGGCTGCACCTCGGCGGCGAACGGCACCGGCCGGATCTTCGCGTCACCTGCCTTCACCAGCAGCCGTCCCCGGTACGTCCCCGGCTCCTGCTTCTCCGGGGCGCACACCTCCACGTAGAAGACGGTGGGCAGCTTCGAGTCATGTCCCGGCGCATCCAACGGAACCAGCGCGTCCGGCCACGGGCCCGTGCGGCCCTGACCGTTGGACGGCGTCTTCACGTCGATGAAGGCTTCTCGCCAGACGCTGGCCTTCAGCGCCGCGCCCGGGCCCTTCAACGTCAGCGATTCCACGGCGGGGCGCTCCACCCGGCCGGGAAGCGCCACCTGCACGGCCTCACACTCACCGCGCGCGAGGCTGAGGCGCGCCTCCTTGCGTCCCTTCACTGCTTCGCCCGGCCGGACCTTGACCAGGGGCGACACCACCTGAGGCTCCTGCGTGGCGGACATCGCCGCCGCCACCACCGCCCACGCCCATCCTGCACCCATCCGCCCCCTTCACTCTCCGGCGGGTGCTACCCGCCATTCTCGACGCGGGCCACCGTCATGCTCCGGCCCGGCTTGTAGTCGGTTATCTCCGCGACGATGGTGCCCAGCGCGAACTCCGCCTCCACCCGCACCGGCACGTGGCTGGGGTCCGTGGTGAAGTAGACGAACATGTCCCGCTTCGAGGCGAGGTTGCCGCCGAACTCCGTCTTCACGCTGAGCTTGAAGACCTCCTTGTCGCCCAGCGCCGTGCCCAGGACTTCACGCCCTTCCACCTTCGCGCGGAGGGTGAACTGCTTGCTTCCGGTGAAGACGGGATAGGCATACTCCTGCCCCACGACCAGCTCCCGGTTGCGCAACGCGAACGTCGCACCGGTTACATCCAGCGTGCCCTCCGTCACCTCGCGGGTGGACTCGCGCGGGGACTCGCCTTCCTTCTGCTTCACAACGAAGGCCGTCTTGCCGTCCGGCTCCATCTTGATGCGCTGCCGGCGGCGTGAGCCGTTCTCATCCGCGTGCAAGTCACTGCCCACCACGCGCTGGCTCTCCGGCTGCCAGTAGGACACGAACTTGTCCTTGATGGGCCACACGCCCAGCATGTCGTTGGAGCGTGCCACCGCGACGATGGGCCACACGTCCTGGCCCCACTGCTTCATGTGGGCACCCACCGTCACCTGCGCGGTGCCCGCGGTGATGCCCAGGTACCTGACGCGGTAAGAGCTCTGCTCCCCAGGGCCGAACGCCGGGTTCGCGGACTCCTGGGCCATGGCCGTCGCCGACCAGACCAGACCCGCGAGCGCCGCCGCGACCCCCCACTTGGACTGCGTTTGCATCGGGTGAGCTCCCTCGCTTGGAAATTAGGTAGCCTGGCCGCGCCGCGCCAGACCCGGCTTGGAACCATTCCCGCCACCGCCCATTTCCACTGACGCGGTTGTTGACCAGCCATTCAAACGATGGCCGCCCACTTCACGGGGAGGCACACTTTCCCACGTCACGCTCCCGCACGCCTCTTCCCGGCCGGGCCTGTTCGCCCAGCAGGCGGGAGTGCCGCGCAGCGGCGTGTCCACTCGACGACACCGCTGGTAGCCTCCGCGCGGGGCAGCCCGCGGTGTCGGGCGCCATCCCGCAGGAGGGGCACATGTCTGGTGGTGGCGGTTCGTTCGACTTCGACGACGACGAGAAGGAATCCGCGCGCGGAGGTGGCAAGGCGCACAAGGACTTCGACTGTCCTTCGTGCAACGCCAACAACCCCGTGGATGAAGCGCTCGCCCACGGGGACGAGGTGCGCTGCAACTACTGCGGCTCCGAGTTCAGGGTCAGCGTGAACTCGGAGGGGCGGGTGAAGTTCAAGGAGATTTGAGCTCGCGCTCGCCGAAGATGGCGGTGCCCACGCGGACGACGGTGGCCCCTTCTTCAATGGCCCACTCGAAGTCATGGGTGGTGCCCATGGACAGGCCCGGCAGCCTGTGCACGCGGGCCAGCTCCCGCAG
Source organism: Myxococcus sp. CA023 (assembly GCF_010998615.1). Lineage (GTDB taxonomy): Bacteria > Myxococcota > Myxococcia > Myxococcales > Myxococcaceae > Myxococcus. The sequence continues at coordinate 27,511 of NZ_JAAEAH010000035.1, forward strand.
GGAACGGAAGTCCGCGCGGGCCCGGGCCTCGTCCTCCGTGGGGGGCGGCAGCGCCATCAGCCCCACCGCCTGGAGGCCAGGCAGGGCGCGGACCGCGTCCAGGAAGGCCCCGAGCGCGTCGGGCGCCAGGCCGCTCTTGGTGGCCTCGCCGCCCACGTTGACCTCGACGTAGACGGGCAGGGGCGGGGTGCCCTCGCGGCGCTTCGACAGCTCGCGGGCGACCTCCAGCCGGTCCAGGGCGTGGAAGGCCCCGGCCGCCCGCGCCACGTACTTCACCTTGTTCGTCTGGAGCGCGCCAATGGCATGCCAGCGCAGGCCGTCCAGGTTCGCCAGCTCCGCGGCCTTGTCCCGCAGCTCCTGCGCGTAGTTCTCCCCGAAATCGCGCTGACCGGCGGCGTAGGCCTCGCGGATGAGGTCCGCGGGCTTCAGTTTGGACACCGCCACCAGCGTCACAGACTCCACGGGGCGCCCCGCTCGGGCACAGGCCGCCGCCACCCGCTCCCGCACCGACGCCAGCCTCTCCGCCACGCTCTCGCTCATGAGGCCCTCCAGGGCAGGGGGACGCCGGCCCGCTCCAGCAGGGCCACTGTCTCGCCCAGCGGCAGACCCACGACGTTGGACGTGCTGCCTTCCACGCCCGCCACCAGGAAACCGCCCTTGCCCTGGATGGCGTAGGCCCCCGCCTTGTCCAGGGGCTCGCCGCTGTTCGCGTACCAGGACATCTCCCCGGGGCTCAGTGACCGGAAGGTGACGCGGGTGCGGACCACCAGCGTCTCCTCATGCCGGCCGGCCAGGGCCACGCCCGTGTAGACGTCATGCGGCCGCCCGGACAGGCGCGTGAGCATGGCCTGGGCTTCCTCGGCGTCCCGGGGCTTGCCCAGCAACTCGGTGCCCAGGGCGACGGTGGTGTCGGCGGCCAGCACCCAGGCGCCCGGGTGGCGGGATGCCACCACGCGGGCCTTCTCCCGGGCGAGCCGCCCGACATAGGCCTCCGCCGTCTCTCCGGCGTGGGGCGTTTCGTCGATGTCCGCCGCGGAAACGGTGAAACGGATGTCCAGCTGTGCCAGAAGTTCCCTGCGTCGCGGCGACGCCGAGGCCAGGACGAGCAACGTTTGATCTGCGTTCATGTGCATGTTACGGCTCGGTCCGGCCTTACCAGACTTGTGCCCCGGAGTGGACTCTACGGATGAATCCCGCGGACCTCCTGTCGGCCATGAAGCGGACAGTGGAGCAGTTGGCCGCCTTCAATGAGATGGCGAAGGCCCTGACGTCCACGCTCGAGCTCCGCGAGGTGCTGGCGCTGGTGATGCAGAAGGTCAGCAGCCTGCTGCTGCCTCGCAACTGGTCGCTCATCCTCCAGGACGAGCGCACCGGAAAGCTCTACTTCGAAATCGCGGTGGGTGACGGCGCGGACGTGCTCAAGGGCCTCCAGCTCAACCCGGGCGAGGGCATTGCCGGCGCCGTCTTCACGTCCGGCGCGGCGCGGCTCGTCCATGACGTGGGCGGGGACCCCAGCTTCTCGCCACGCTTCGATGAAGCCTCCGCCTTCCACACCCGCTCCATCCTCGCGGTGCCGCTGCTGGCCCGGGGCCGGGTACTGGGCATCATCGAACTGGTGAACGGGCCCATGGACCCACCCTTCACCAACGAGGACCTCACCATCCTCACCGCCATCGCGGACTACGCGGCCATCGCGATTGAGAACGCGCGCAACTTCCGGCGGGTGCAGGAGTTGACGATTACGGACGAGCACACCGGCTGCTACAACGCCCGGCACCTGCGCGCCTTGCTGGACCAGGAGGTGAAGCGCTCGGAGCGCTTCTGCCACCCGCTGTCGCTCGTCTTCCTGGACCTGGACCACTTCAAGAGCATCAACGACACCCACGGGCACCTGGTGGGCAGCGCCACCTTGAAGGAAGTGGGGGACCTGCTGATTACCCTGGGCCGGCAGAACCTGGACGCCGTCTTCCGCTACGGCGGCGACGAGTTCGCCATGTTGCTGGTGGAGACGGACCAGGAGGGCGCGGCCGTCATCGGCCAGCGCGTCTGCGAGGCCTTTCGAGGGCGGGGCTTCCTCCTGGAGCAGGGCCTGGACGTGCGCCTCACCGCCAGCGTGGGCGTGGCCACCTACCCGGACCATGCCTCGTCCGCGCTGGACCTCATCCGCGCGGCGGACTTCGCCATGTACGCGGCCAAGGCCCGGGGCCGGGACGCGCTCTGCATCGCCGAGCCCATTGCTCCCAACGGCGGCACAGGCTCCCACGAGTTCCCGGAGCGGTAGCTGGCGCTTTGGCCCTGTTGGCCGCGAAGCCCGCAATGAGAGAGGGCCGGGGAGGGGAGTACCCTCGGCCCGGCCCTCGGGGGCGTCACGGTTGGATGCCGGGACTCACCCGGTGCCCACCACGGAGTCGATGGCGGCGGTGTTCGTCACCACCGAGCCCTGCTCACGCAGCGCCTTGAGGAAGGACTCCGTCAGTTCAATCTGCTTGGCCTGACGGGCCTGGGTGCGCAGCTCCTCCTTGCTCTTCTCGAAGCCCTCGGCGTCCGGCTTCTGGCGCTCCACCACCTGCGCCACCACGAAGCCCTCACCCATGGGGAACACGCTGTCGAGCGGCTGCGGGGCGCTGACGGCGAAGGCCGCCTTCACCAGTTCGGGCGCGGGGCCCAGGTGCGGCACTGCCTCACCCTCGGCGGTGAAGCTGTCCGTCTCCACGGCCTCCGGGCGCGTCTCCGTCTCGAAGCGCAGCAGCGCGGGCTGCTCCTTCTCCGGCGGGAAGAGCGTCTTCAGGCCCTGGCCCGCCTTGACGGAGGCCAGCGCCTTCTCCGCCTCGGCGCGGGCCTGCTGCTTGGCACGGTCCTGCTTGTAGAGCGTGGTGGCAATCTCGTCCTGGACGTCCTCGAGCTTCTTGTCCTGGGCGGCCTGCTTCTCATCCACCTTCACCAGGTGCACGCCGAACTTCGTCTCCACCGGCTGCGTCACCTCGCCCTGCTTCAGCGCGAAGGCCGCGTCCGCCAGCGCCGGCTCCCAGCTGCCGCGCTCCACCCAGCCCAGGTCGCCACCGCGCGCCTTGCTGCCCGGGTCCTCGCTGCTGTCACGCGCCACCTGGGCGAAGTCCTTGCCGCCCTCGATTTCCTTGCGCAGCGCCTGCGCCTTCTCCAGGGCCGCCTTCTTCTGGTCGGCGGTGGCCTCCGGGGACAGCTTCACCAGCACCTGCCGCGCGCGGATGCGCTCCGGCTGCTGGTACACGAAGCGGTTGGCCTCGAAGTACTCCTTGATCTCCTTCTCGTGCGCCTTCTTCCACTCGGCCAGCTGCGCCGCCGTGGGGTTGGGGACCTTGTCGGCGTACATGGCCGGCAGGAAGCGCGCGAAGACGACCTTCGCCTGGTTGCCTTCCTTCTCGAAGCGGGCGCGGACCTCGTCGTCCGACACCACCGCGTTGGCGCGCACCACGCCCATCATCTTCTGGGCCGCCAGCTGCCGGCGCAGCTCCGTCTCGAAGTCCTGGGGGGACTTCCGGTAGAAGTCGCGCAGCACCTGCTGGTAGCGCTCGAAGTCGAACTGGCCATCCTTCTGGAAGTCCGTGTTCTCGTGGATGAGCTTGCGAAGCTCTTCGTCGGACGGGGTGATGCCGTGGCGCTCGGCTGCCTGGGCCAGCAGCTCCGTGTTCACCAGGCGGTCGAGCACCTGGTTGTGCATGCCGAACTGGCGGGCGAGCGACTCGGGCACCGGGCTGCCCTGCGAGCGCAGGAAGCTCATCTGCTGGGCCCAGGCCGCCGCGAAGTCACGCAGCGGGATTTCCTTGCCGTTCACCGAGGCCACCGAACCGGGCGCCGTCGCCCCACCCGTGGCGCCGAAGCCACTACTGCCCGGGCCGAACTGGAGCGTGAACACCACCGCGATGCCGATGATGAACAGGAGCGAGGCAACCTTCCGGGGATTCAGACCGTCCATTGTCGTCACTTCTGGGGCAAACGCGCCGAGAAAAGCCGTGCGGAAGGACTCGCGACGCGGTGTTGTTGGTAGCCCGGCCGGTGGGTGGTGGACCAGGAACCGCCCCCCTTGCAGGCCTTGACTGCCTAGGATAACGCACCGGAAAATGCAAGCGATTTAGAGCCCTTAGCCAGCCCCTGCTCCCCCATTACACCCCCGGAAACTCCTGCCTGTGTGGTCGCTCCTGAAGCGGTACTACCGCCCCCTCATCGTGGGCTTCCTGCTCCTTTCTCCGCTGGTGGCCTTCCTGCTCGGTGGCCGGAAGGGCAGGGAACCCAACTTCATCGACCGGGCGATCATCGCCGTGGCGTCCCCCGTGCAGCAGGGGCTGACGTCCGTCATCGAGGGCGGGGTCGCCGGGGTCCAGAACTACCTGGACCTCCGGGGCGTGCGGCAGGAGAATGACGCACTGCGGTTGGAGAACCTCCAACTGCGCGCGGCGGTGCAGTCCCTGGGGGAGTCGCGGATGGAGAACGAGCGGCTGCGCAAGCTGCTCAAATACGCGGAGGCCGAGCCCGGGCCTGAAATCCCCGCGCGGGTGGTGGGCGTCAATCCGGTGGCGAAGCTGTTGTCGGTCCGCATCAGCAGTGGTGAGCAGCAGGGTGTATTCCGCGGCATGTCCGTGGTGACGCCCGACGGAATCGTGGGACAGGTCATCCGGGCGACGGGCGGGTATGCGGATGTGGCGCTGGTGACGGACCCGCAGAGCCGGGTGGCGGTGCGTGTGCAGCGCTCGCGGGCCCGGGGTACGGCGGCGGGAACGGGAGTCGGGCCCCTGAAGTTGGAGAACATGCTGCGCACCGAGGATGTCGAGGACGGTGACCTCATCATCACCGCGGGCACGGACGGCATCTATCCGCCCGGCGTGGTAGTGGGACGCGTGACGAACCTGGAGAAGAAGGAGCACGGCATGTTCCAGGGCGCGGACATCGTTCCGGCGGTGGATACGAGCAAGCTGGAAGAGGTGTTGGTGGTGGGCAGCCCCTACAGCGCCATGGCGCCAGGCGGCACCGCGGAGGGCGCGTCGAAATGAAGTTCCTGGTGTCTGTCGCACTGGCGCTGGCGTTGCTCACGCTGGAGTCGGTCCTGGTGAAGCAGGCGGGCCTGGAGCTCGGCCGGATTGACGTCACCGTGGTGCTGGTGGCGTTCCTGGCCCTGCGGGCCTCGCTGCTCGAAGGGACCTTCTCCGCCTTCTCCGTGGGGTATCTGCTCGACCTGATGAGCGGGCAGCCCACCTGGCTCTACACCTTCCTGGCCGTGTTCATCTTCCTGGTGGGCCGGCTGGTGCCGACCTTCGTGGAGGTCCGGGGGCCGTTGGCCTTCGCCTTGTTCGCCATGGGCGCGGACGTGGGCCATTCGCTGCTGGCCACCTTCTTCACCTGGCTGACGGTGAAGGAGGACGGTCCGGGCTCGCAGCTGGCGGAGATGCCGCTGCAGGTGGCGCTCACGGGCATCGCGGCGCTGGCGCTCTACCCGTTGCTGCGGCGCTTCGAGGCGTCTCAGGAGCGGCCCGCGGGGTTGCTGCGGTGACGCCACCCACCTTGGGCAACACGACGCCGGGGCGCGAGCTCAAGCGGCGCTTCCTGTGGCTGGGCCTGGCCATGGTGGCGGGCCTGGGGCTGATTTCAATCCAGCTCTACCGGCTGCAAATCACCCGGGGCGAGGAGTACGCCGCCAAGAGCGTGGCCAACTTCGTCAAGGAGGTGCGGCTGCGCGCCGACCGCGGCGTCATCAAGGATGCGCGAGGCACCATCCTGGTGGACAGCCGTCCGTCCTTCGACGCCTTCATCACCCCGGCCTTCTGCACCGACTGCTACGAGCAGGTCATCCCCCGCCTGGCGGAGCTGCTCCAGTGGGACCCGGACCAGCGCAAGAAGGTGGAGGACATGGTGCGCATGGGGCGGCGCAACGCCCCCTTCCAGCCGGTGCCGGTGCGCGTGGACCTGTCGCGCGACGAGTACGACCGGCTGGCCGCGCGCCGCGACATCCTGGACGGCGTGGAGGTGGCGCCCGTGCCGCACCGGCACTACCGCACCAACTCCGTGCTGTCGCACGTGCTGGGCTACATGAATGAAATCACCCAGGAGGAGTTGGAGCGCCTCAATGGCGACGGCGCCCGCTACGCCCTGGGGGACTACATTGGCCGGCGCGGGCTGGAGCGCTACTTCGAGCAGCGGCTGCGCGGCACCGACGGCGTGCGCAAGGAAGTGGTGAACGCGCGCGGGCAGACAATTGAAGAGCTGAACGACAAGCTGGGCGACAACGCCGTGGTGTCGCCGCGTCCGGGCAGCAACCTGGTGTTGTCCATCGACATGCGGCTGCAGGAGGAGGCGGAGCGGGCCTTCCCCGGCGTGACGGGCGCGGTGGTCGCCATCGACGTCAACACGGGCTTCATCCGCGCGTTGGTGTCGCGCCCGGGCTTCGACCCCAACCTGCTCACCGGCCGCGTGACGCCCGCGCAGATGGCGCTCCTGTCGAGAGATCCGCTGGACCCGATGATCAACCGCGTGGCCGCCGAGCACTACAGCCCGGGATCCACCTTCAAGGTCGTCACCGCCCTGGCCGCGTTCAAGTCCGGCGCCTTCCGTCCGGAGACGGTGGTGAACTGCCCCGGTGGCTACCGTCTGGGCGCGCGCACCTGGCGTTGCCACAAGGATGCCGGGCACGGGCTCATGGATGGGTTCACCGCCATGAAGTCGTCGTGCGACACCTGGTACTACAAGGTGGCGGACACCATCGGCCTGGACCCCATCGGAGAGATGGGCAAGGCCCTGGGCCTGGGCAGCCCCACGGGCGTCAACGTGGTGGCGGAGGTGCCAGGCATCATGCCGACCAGCGCCTACCACGACAAGGCGTCGCCAGGCGGCTACACCAAGGGCATGGCGCTCAACAGCTCCATTGGCCAGGGCGACAACAACGTCACGCCGCTCCAACTCGCGCTGCTGTACGCGGCCATCGCCAACGGCGGCACGCTCTACAAGCCGCAGATGGTGAACCGTCTGGAGGACCTGGACGGGCAGACCATCGAGTCGTTCCAGCCGGAGGTGGTGCGCAAGGTGGACCTGTCGCCCGCGCACCTCAAGGCGGTGGTGGACAGCCTGGTGGTGGTGGCGCACGAGCCGGGTGGCACCGCCTACCGCGCGCGTATGAATCACATGCGGGACAAGGACATCCTGGTGGCGTCCAAGACGGGCACCGCGCAGGTGACGCGTCTGGGCGCGATTCGCTTGAAGACGCACCAGATGAGCTACTTCGAGCGCGACCACGCCTGGTACGCGGGCTTCGCGCCGGCGGACAAACCGGAGCTGGCTATCGTCGTGCTCAACGAGCACGGCGGCCACGGCGGTTCGGATGCTGCGCCCACCGCGATGGCGGTGTTCCAGAAGTACTTCGATTTGAAGAAGCTGGACGCCACGGCGCCGCCGCCGCGTCCCAACCAGCCCTACACGCCGTCCTCCGTGACGCGCGCGCCCTCGCCCGACGAGGCGGCGCTGACGCGAAGGGTACGGCCGCCGGCCCGGCTTCCGGGCGATGAAGAGGACCGCACGCGTGCAACTGCGGATTGAGCGCCGGATGGTGCCCCACATCCCCTGGGGCCTCATCTTCTCCGTGCTGGCGGTGTGCGGGCTGGGCATCTGGAACCTCGCCTCGGCGTCACGGCCGCCGCACTCGCCCGTCTGGGGCTCGCAGATGGGCTACCTGGGCATCAGCATGGTCGCCGTGCTGGTGGTGTGCCTGGTGGACTACCGGTGGATTCAGCGCATGGCGCTGCCCATCTACGTGGGCAACATCCTGCTGCTCATCGCGCTGCGCTTCTTCGGCCACACGGCCAAGGGCGCGGAGAGCTGGTTCGTCATCGGCCCGTTCCGCATGCAGCCCGCGGAGTTCATGAAGATTGGCGTCGTGCTGATGCTGGCCAAGGTCTACCACGACGACTTCCAGCCCAATGCGCCCTCCTACAGCCTGACGCGGCTGTGGAAGCCGGTGCTCGTCGTCTTCGTGCCCTTCGCGCTGGTGCTGGTGCAGCCCGACCTGGGCACCGCGCTGATGATTGGCCTGTCGTCGCTCACCATCATCCTCTTCGGGAAGGTGCGCTGGTATCTGGTGGCCACGTTGGTGGCGGGCGTGTTCGCCGCGGGCATCGTCATCTGGAACGACTACATCCGCGACGTGCCGGAGCCTCGGCCCACCATCGTCCGGCACCACCTGAAGAAGCACCAGAGCCAGCGCATCTCCGGCTGGCTGGACCCCGAGGCGGACCTGCGCGGCAGCGGCTATCACGCGGCGCAGTCGAAAATCGCGGTGGGCAGCGGCGGCGTGTCCGGCAAGGGCTGGCGCGAGGGCACCCAGACGGGCCTGCGCTTCCTGCCCGAGCAGCACACCGACTTCATCTTCTCCGTGTGGGCGGAGGAGCATGGCTTCGTCATGTGCATCGTCCTGCTGGTGCTCTACGGCGCCATCTTCATCTTCGGCCTGGGCGTGGGGTTCAACGCGCGTGACAGGTTCGGCGCCTTCGTCGCGGTGGGCGTCGTGGCGATGCTCTTCTGGCAGGTGTTCGAGAACATCGGCATGGTGATTGGCCTGCTGCCGGTGACGGGAATCACCCTGCCGTTGATGAGTTATGGCGGCTCATCCCTGCTTTCCGTGATGCTCAGCATCGGCTTGCTGGTGAACATCAGCATGCGCCGTCACATGTTCTGAGAATTTCCGGATTTATCCTCGCGAGACGGGCGCAAGCGTTTCTCGGCGCGCGGCATGGGGTGGTGTATGAATCACCCCACCAACGCACGTGGAGGGCGAGTCCTCCCGGGCAGATGAGGACGCGTCATGCAGAGGAAGGGTGGCCAGAAGGCAGTCGGGAGCACGCGGGTGGAGGCGCCGGTGCGCGCGCCCGCGCGAGCGCCAGTGCAGGCCGCGGCGCTGGCGAAGGAGGTCCGCCCCGCGGTGGTTCCGGCGCGTCCTAGTGGCAACGTGGCGGCGGTGAGCCCCCCCGAGCCGAGGCCGGCCTTCTCGCCGTTGATTGAGATGAATCAGGGCGAGGCGGAGCACCGTCACTTTCCCCGCGCCCAGCTCGCCACGCGCTTCGAGGTGTGGGTGGATGACGAGGCGGGCGAGCGTCGCTTCGAGGCGAGCCTCGTGTCCGTCAACGTCAGCGTCAGCGGGGCGTTCCTGGAGAGCACCTTCTACTTGCAGCTGGGCACCGTGCTGGGCGTGCGCTTCGCGCTGGAGCCGGGCGCCGCGCCCGTGCAGGCGCGCGCGGAAATCGTGCGGGAGGAGCGGGGGAACGGGCCGGAGGGCCGCAGCGGCTTTGGCGTGCGCTTCCTCGACTTCAGCGGTCAGACGGAGGTGGCACTGGCGCGGCTCTTCGTGGGGATGCGGCTGAGGGCCTTCGCGGAGGACTATCTCAAGTCCCAGCGGGCTCGCTCCCTGCCCAACGAGGTGGAGCGTGTGGTGGACGTGCTGGCGGCCTGGGAGCTGCTCAAGGCGACGTCGTCCGTTTCCGACCCTTGGCAGGGCTGATGCGTTGGACCGGTCATCGCCCAGGGCCGTGGGCGGGTGTCCGGTGTGCAGGCACTCAGGCCGACTTGCTGCCCGAAATCTGGCGGCGGCGTTCGGCCTGGTAGTGCGCGGAGCACAGACCCTTCGAGCGCTGCTCGCGAGTGCAGCCCTCCATGGTGCAACGGCGATCCAGTGAAACCAGGCTGGCGCCCGCCATCACCTTCGGCGGACGGCCGCGGCGCCGGCCCGCGGTGAGCGCGGTAGAGCTGGGCGAGGTGCTGCCCAGCCTGGGCATCCCGTCGTTGAGCGCGCGCAGCATGCCGCGTCCAATGGCGTCTCCCAAGGCTTCGGCCCAGTTCACCATGGCCGGCGTCAGCGGGACCGTGGACAATTCTTTGCGTGGACGTGCCATGAATACTCCAAGTGAAAACAGTCAGCCAACACAGACACTGCTATGTGCCTATTTGGCGGTTGAAGTCATCGCTGTCAATACAACCTTGGAGGGTCTGTCTTGACTCGTAAACGATCTCAGAAAATTGATGACAAGACTGCAAATGGATACGTGTTTCCCGTATGTCCTCACGGCACTGTGACACTCGCAGCGGTCGACCCGTCTGTCTCGGCGGGTGAGCACGCGAAATATGAGAAGACGCTCAAAACGCTCCAGGAGCGCGTCTTCGAGCTGCAGATCCAGAACTACCTGGCGGGGCGGAAGGCCGTCATCGTCTTCGAGGGCTGGGACGCCTCCGGTAAGGGCGGCGCCATTCGCAGGCTCACCACGCTGATGGACCCGCGTGGTTACAAGGTCTGGCCCATCACCTCGCCGTCGGAGGACGAGCGCAGACACCATTACCTGTGGCGCTTCTGGCGCAAGACGCCGGGCGCGGGCGAGGTCTGCATGTTCGACCGGAGCTGGTACGGCCGGGTGCTGGTGGAGCGGGTAGAGGGCTTCGCGAAGCCGGCGGAATGGCGGCGCGCCTACGATGAAATCAATGCTTTTGAACACATGCTCACCGCGGACGGTGTGCGGATGGTGAAGTTCTTCATCCACATCGACAAGAAGACGCAGCTGCAGCGGTTTCGCGAGCGCGAGGCGGACCCGGCCAAGCGCTACAAGCTGGGGCCCGAGGACTGGCGGAACCGGGCGAAGTGGAAGAAGTACGAAGCGGCCATCCAGGAGATGCTGGACCGCACGCACCGCCCCGACGCGCCGTGGCACGTGGTGCCAGGAAACGACAAGCGCTACTCGCGGTTGGAGGTGCTCCGCCGCTGCGTGGAGTTGCTGGGCTGAGACAGGAGGAGGCCGCGGTGGGCGCGGAAGAGCCGCAGGGGCTCTCGCGCGCGTCCGACCCCGCAGCGGCGCGTCTACGTCAGGGCCTTCTTCACGGCCTCTTCGATGCGGGCCTTGGGCACCGCGCCGACAATCTGCTCCACCACGCGGCCGCCCTTGAACAGGAGCAGGGTGGGGATGGAACGGATGCCGTACTCCTGCGGCGTGTCCTGGTTCTCATCGATGTTGAGCTTGGCGAACTTCACCTGCCCCTTGTACTGCGAGGCCAGCGCTTCGATGGAGGGCGCGATGGCGCGGCACGGCGCGCACCACGTCGCCCAGAAATCCACCAGCACGGGCTCCTGGGAGTCCAGGACCTGCTGCTTGAAGTCGCCATCCCCGATGTTCGTCACGTCCGCGCCTGCCATGGTGTCTCCTCGTGCCCTGTCCGGGCACCTCCGCCGCGTGTAGTACGCGTCCGGTGGGCCTGCAAGGATCGGCCGGCCATCAGCCAATCTGGCGGCTCAGATGCGGATGGATGGCGCCTGTTTCAACCATTTCCCCCAAGCGTTCCCCCGGGGGAGGGGTGGCTGGTGTAAGCTGGAAGGCGTGACGAAGCTCTTCCTGCCCCAGGCCCAGCTCGAGGAGTGGGCGCTGGCGGACAAAGCAGACCTGCGCGAAGGCCAACTGGTGGTGATGGCGGAAGGCGGCGTGGCCTTCCCCCTCACGCCCGCGGTCCACTTCGTCCAGCTCGTGTCGGGCGAAGACACCCAGGGGTTGGTGGCCCGGGTGAAGACCGAGGAGCAACTTGCCCGACTGGGTGCCGAGCAGATGGCTGACTCGGTGCTGGTGGGGGACAACGCCTATGAGGTCGTTCCAGGGTATGTAGCGGAGGTCGCCGCCGGCGCGCCCAGGCCAGAGGGCGCGGACAAGAAGCCGGACTCTGAAGCAGACCTTCTGGCTGCCTTCATCCTCAACAAGATGGGCTGATTCGCCCGTCTTCCGTGGTTATGAGCCTGCCCCTATGAGCCACACGCTCGTCTCGCTCGCCTGCCACGCGTATGGCATCGCCGCTGTCGTCTACCTGGCCTACCTGGTCCGCCAGTCCGAGGCCCTGGCCACGGCCGGGCGCGTGCTGGTGGGCGGTGGATTGGCGCTGCATGGCGTGGCGCTCTTCGAGTTGCTCGGGGTGCAGAGCGGGCGGCCGGTGGGCCTGGCGCAAGGCTTCTCCGCGCTGGCCTTCCTGCTGCTGGCCATCTTCCTGTTCCTGGACGTGCGCTACCGCCGGCCCGTCATCGGCGCCTTTCTCACGCCGCTGGCGCTGGCCGCGTTGCTGCCCGGTCTGCTGATGGAGGGCGGGCAGGCGCCGCTGCCTCCCGGGGTGCGTCAGCCGCTATTGCCGCTGCATATCACCCTGGCACTGATGGGGCTGGCCGCGTTCGCGGTCGCCGCGGGCGTGGGCGTCATGTACGTGCTCATGGAGCGGCAGGTGAAGGCGAAGCGCTTCGGGTTGCTGTTCTCCCGCCTGCCCTCCCTGGAGTTCCTGGACACGCTGAACCGGCGCCTGGTGGTGTGGGGCTTCCTGGCGCTGTCCGTCACGCTCGCCACGGGGGCCTTCTTCGTGGGCACCGCGCCGGGCCCCTGGACCGTGGATGGGAAGACACTGGCCACCCTCGTTGCGTGGGCTGTCTTCGCCGCGCTGCTGGTGGCACGTTCCGTCGCGGGCTGGCGGGGGCGGCGGGTGGCCTTCCTCACCATGGCGGGGTTCTGTCTGGTCATGGTGTCCTTCCTGGCCTCGTATGACGTGTCGTCGCCCTCGGAGGCGGCCTTGAGGATGCCCTGAGTATGGAGCTCATTTGCATTGGCCTGTCCCACCGGACGGCGCCCCTCACCGTCCGCGAGCGACTGGCCTTGCCGGAGTCGCGTCAGGCGGACGTGCTCCAGCGGCTGGCCCAGGCGCCCGTGGAGGCCCTCTGGGTGTCCACCTGCAACCGCGTGGAGGTGTACCTGTTCGCGCCGAACGCGGCGATGGCGCGGCAGCGCGCGTTGACGGAGCTGCAGGGGCTGGGCGGCGTGGAAGCCCTGGAGCACCTCTACGAGCACCAGGGCGAGGCGGCGCTGGTGCACCTGTTCCGTGTGGCATGCAGCCTGGACTCCATGGTGCTGGGCGAGGCTCAGATTCTGGGCCAGGTGAAGGAAGCCTTCGAGCGGGGCCAGGGCGCGGGCGCAGTGCGCGGTGAGTTGATGCGCGCGTGCGCGGCCGCCTTCAGCTGCGCCAAGCGCGTGCGCACGGAGACGGCCATTGGTCGCGCGGCCACGTCCATGGCGGCGGCGGCGGTGCAGCTGGCCAGCAAGGTGTTCGACGGGCTCGCGGGCAAGACGGTGCTGGTGGTGGGCGCGGGGGAGATGGGCGAGCTGGCGGCGCGCCACCTGAAGCAGGCCGGTGCATCGAAGCTCTACGTCACCAACCGCACCCTGTCGCGCGCGGAGGCGCTGGCGGCGGAGGTGGGCGGACAGGCGCGGCCCTTCGAGGAGCTGCTCGGCCTGGTGGCCGCGGCGGACGTGGTGGTGTGCAGCACGGCGTCGCAGGTGCCGCTCTTCACGCGGGACAACGTGGGCGCCCTGGGGCGCGGACGCCGGGGTCGGCCGCTGTTCATGGTGGACCTGGCGGTGCCTCGAGACATCGACCCGGCCGTGGGCACGCTGGACTGGGTACACGCATACGACGTGGACGACATCCAGAAGTTCGTCGCGGACAACGCCGCGGCGCGCGCGGAAGAGGCGCAGAAGGCGGGCGTGCTCGTCGCGCAGGAAGTAGCGCGTTTCGTCAAGGAGCGTGCGCTGCGTGAGGGCACGCCGGTGCTGGCGCGACTGCGTCAGCGCGCGGAAGCCATTGCCCGCTCCGAGGTGGAGCGCACGCTGGGCGCCCTGGGCGACGGACTCAACGACAAGCAACGGAAGAGCATCGAGGCCATGGGCCGAGCCATCGTCAACAAGCTGCTGCATGAGCCCACCGCGCGGCTGCGCGCCGTGGGGCCGGAAGGGGAGGGCAACCGCCTGGCGGGTGCCGCCGCCGAGCTGTTCGGTCTGTTGGAGGAGGAGGTCGGCACCGCCGCCGCCGCGCCCTCCGTCATGGCCGCGCCAGTCCAGGTCGCCACGGGGGGCAAGTGATGTCGCACGTGCGCATCGCCACCCGGCAGAGTCCCCTGGCGCTCTGGCAGGCGCGTCACGTGGGCGCGCTGCTGACCTCGCGGCATCCCGGTTTGGAAGTGACCCTGGTGGAGATGACCACCGAGGGAGACCGCTTCCTGTCCGCGCCGTTGTCCGCGGTGGGCGGCAAGGGCTTGTTCGTGAAGGAAATCGAACAGGCGCTGCTCGACGGCCGCGCGGACATCGCCGTGCATAGCCTCAAGGACATGACGTCCGTGTTCCCGGAAGGGCTGATGCTCGCGGCGGTGCCGGAGCGGGAGGATCCGCGCGACGTCTTCTGTGGCCTGGGCGGGCTGACGTTGGACACGCTTCCGCAGGGCGCGCGCGTGGGCACGTCGTCGCTGCGCCGGAGCTGCATCCTGCGCTCGCGCCGGCCGGACGTGGACATCGTCAGCGTGCGCGGCAACGTGCAGACGCGCCTGGCGAGGACGCGGGAGCAGGGGCTCGCGGGGGCGCTGCTGGCCTACGCCGGACTCAAGCGCCTGGGCCTGGAGGACGTCATCACCCAGGTGCTGCCGCCCGAGGTGAGCCTGCCCGCGGTGGGGCAGGGCGTGCTGGCCATCCAGTGCCGCACGGACGATGCGCGCGTGCGCGCGCTGCTGGCGCCGCTGGAGCACGCCACCACGCGCATCGCCGTCACGGCCGAGCGCGCGCTGCTGGCGAAGCTGGAGGGGGGCTGCACCGTGCCGCTGGCCGGGCATGCCACCGTGTCGGGCGACACCGTCTTCCTGCGCGGACTCGTGGGCCGTCCGGATGGCACACACGTGGTGCGGGGCGAGGTGCGCGGCCCCGTGTCGCAGGCCCATGCACTGGGTGAAGCCCTGGCGGATGACCTGCTGTCGCGTGGGGCGGCGGACATCTTGCGTGATTTCGCGCGCCGCTTCGAGGCGCGAGAGTCCTAGACTGGCGCTCGCGTGGAACGGCGACTTGAAGGCAAGAGAGTCTTGGTGACGCGCCCGCGTGAGCGGGCCGAGGAGTTGTGCTTCCTCCTGGAGGATGAGGGCGCCGAAGTGCTGAGCGTGCCCCTTCTGGAACTGCATCCTCCGGAGGACCCACGGCCGCTGGCGTCAGCGGCCGAGCACATCCAGCGCTACACCTGGGTGGTGTTCGCGAGCCCGACCGGCGTGGATGCGCTGATGGAGGCCCTGCGCGAGGCGGGCACCCAGGACCGGATACAGCGGGTGAAGGTGGCCACCGTGGGGCCGCGCACGACGCGCGCCGCGGAGGGCTACGGCCTGGACGTGGTGGCCGAACCTTCCGAGGGCACGGGCGCGGCCCTGCTCAACCTCATCAAGGATGCGCTGCAACCGGGTGACGAAGTCCTGCTTCCCGCCGCCGAGGAAGGCCGGCGTGAGCTGGAAGACGGGCTGCGAGAGCACGGCCTCCTGGTGACGCGGGTGACGGCGTATCGCGCCACGCCCGCGCCCCTGCCACCGGAGTCGTTGGCCTTGCTGGATGCCTCACCGCCGGACGTCGTGCTCTTCGCTTCGCCGCGTACGGCCGAGGCCTTCGTGGAAGAGGCCGGACGCGAGCGCCTGGCCACCGCGCGGGTGGTGGCGATCGGTCCGACGACGGCGTCCGCCCTGGAGCGGCTGGGCGTGCCCGCGGCGGCCGTCGCGGAGCGGCCGACGCCAGAGTCCCTGGTGGACGCCGCCGTGCTCGCGGTGACGAGCACCGTGCACTGACGGTGGCGCGGCGCCGTGCCCGCACGGCCGCACGACGTGCCTGACAGCGGCCCCATGCCTGGTTGGTGGAGCGGAGGGCGCCAGGGGTGTTTTCCGCTCGGCGCTTCGCCGTGTGCCGGAATCCGTCTGGTACGCTTCGGGGTCGCACTCCGGCGGGCGGCTGGGGTGAAAGGAGACGCGCTTGGTACAGCCAGTGAGCGGCGTGGGTGGCACTGCTCCGAAGAGCCGGGATGACTTCACCACGCCGTTCGTGCTGGAGGCGCTCGTTGCCCAGGGGCTGCTGCAACCCCAGCAGGCGCAGGAGGTGCTGGCCCGCGAGGGCGCCGCGCGCGCCCGGGTGCTCAAGGCCCACCAGGGGGCCACGGGCGGCAGCAAGGAGGCCGCGCGGTACGACGTATCTCCGGTGGAAATCGTGGCGGCGTTCCAGGTGCCGCTGTCCAACGGCCGAGGCGTGCTGGACGAGGACCGCGTCACGGAGGCTGCCGCGCGCGCCGCCGGCATGACCTACCGGAAGATTGACCCGCTCAAGCTCGACATGGCGCTGGCCACGCGCACGGTGTCCAGGCCCTACGCGCAGAAGCACGTGCTGCTTCCCCTGGAGCGCACCCCGCAGGGCCGGCTGCTGGTGGCGGTGGCCAACCCTTTCGACCGGGAACTCTTCGAGAGCTTCCACCGCCTGACGGGGCTGCCCGTGGAGCCCGTCCTCAGCGCGAAGGCGGACATCCTCAAGTCCATCAGCGACATCTACGGCTTCAAGAAGACGCTGGCGCGCGCCGCCGACGACTTCAGCGCTGCCGCCGGAGCCCAGGTCGCCAACTTCGAGCAGCTCGTCTCGCTCAGTGGCACCCAGGAGCTGGAGGCGTCGGACCGGCCCGTGGTGCAGGCGGTGGACTACCTGCTGCGCTACGCGTTCGACAACCGCGCCTCGGACATCCACATCGAACCCAAGCGCACCACCAGCGTGGTGCGTCTGCGCATCGACGGCGTGCTGCACCCGGTGCACACGCTGCCGGCGCCGGTGCATCCGCCCATCGTCTCGCGCGTGAAGATGCTGGCGCGCATCGACATCTCAGAGCGCCGCAAGCCGCAGGACGGCCGCATCAAGACGGAGCGCGACGGCCGCGAGGTCGAACTCCGCGTGTCCACGCTGCCCACCGCGTTCGGCGAGAAGGTGGTCATCCGTATCTTCGACCCGGAGACGTTGGTGCAGGACATCGCCCAGCTTGGCTTCGAGCCCGACGAGAAGATCGCCTTCGAGTCCTGGATTGACCAGCCACACGGGCTCATCCTCGTCACCGGCCCCACCGGTAGTGGCAAGACGACGACGCTCTACTCCGCGCTCAAGGCGCTGGCGGGTCCGGACGTCAACGTCACCACCATCGAAGACCCCATCGAAATGGTGTGGGACGCCTTCAACCAGGTGCAGGTGCAGCCCAAGGTGGGGCTCGACTTCGCCGGAGCGCTGCGCCACATCCTCCGCCAGGACCCGGACGTCATCATGGTGGGCGAGATTCGCGACCCGGAGACAGCGGAGAACGCGATTCAATCCGCGCTCACCGGCCATCTGGTGCTGTCCACGCTGCATACCAACGACGCGCTGGGCGCGGTGGCGCGCATGCGGGATTTGGGCGTGCCGTCCTTCCTCCTGGCGCAGAGCCTTCTGGGCGTCATGGCGCAGCGCCTGCTGCGCCGGGTGTGCAGTCATTGCGCGCAGGAGACGACGCTGACGCCGGACGAACTGCTCGCGCTCCAGGCGCCCCTGCCGCTGCTGCCCGGTGGCGTGCGCCTGCTCAAGGGGGCAGGGTGCGTGCGTTGCCGTGGCACCGGCTTCGTGGGGCGCACGGGCGTCTTCGAAATCGTCACCAGCGCGGGCGAACTGAGAGACCTCATCGCCCGCGAGGCCCCCTATTCGCAGATGGTGGATGCGGCCCGGCGCTCCGGCATGCGCACGCTGCGCGAGGCCGCCGTGCGCAAGCTGGCCCAGGGCTTCACCGCCTTCGACGAGGTGGTGCGGATGACGACCGTCTGACGCGCGACGGCCCGGCCTCCCACGAGGAGAGACCGGGCCGCGGAGTCCTTCCGGCTGCCCCGGTGGGGCAGGGCGGTGGACTAGAAGCGCGCCTGGAGCAGCGTGTTGAAGCCCAGCGCGTGCGGGCGCTCGAAGCTCGGCTGCGCCACACCCGTCACGTCGTCCCGGAACGTGGTCCGGTTGGTGTCGTACGTGTAGTAGACCTCGCCGACGGCGGCGACGGAGTCGGACAGGTCCCAGCGGAACGTGGCCTTCGCGGAGTAGATGGGCTCCGCCTTGCACGCCGCGCTGCCGCGGCCGCACGTCTCCGGAAGGATGCTGAGCTGATTCACGTCACGCACCACGACGGTGCGCGTGCCGATGAGGTTCGGCGGTGGGTTGTTGCCGCCCAGCACCGGCGTGGGGCTGCGGAACGAGGCCGGCTGCTGCACACCGAGGATGAAACCCGGCGTGAAGTGCAGCTTCGGCAGGTGGTAGTCCGCGCCCACCGCGATGAACATCTCCGGCTTCAGCTCCGTGCCCTCCGGGAAGTCCTGGAACGGCGGGAAGCCCGGCACCTCGAACTGGATGAAGGACAGGCTGCGGTACAGGCCGAGGAGGCTGACGCGGAGCAGGTCGTACTTCGCGCGCGCTTGGAGGGCCACGGCGGTGGCGCCCTGCGGCTTGGTGGCGCCGAAGTCGTTGGGCTTCTCCAGCGTCTGCGACAGGTAGCTGCCTTCCAGCGACACGGTGTACGACAGGCCGCCCGGGTACTGCTCCGGCGCGAAGAAGCGCTGATAGATGTCCGGGTCGTTCTTGTAGAGCCGGAAGTCCACGCTGGTGCCGACGGGCACACCCACGTGGTAGACGACCTGTCCGGACACGCCCGCGGCGTTCACCGGCGCTTCCACGCCAAGCGTCGCCAGGCCGGGCACCAGGCCCTTCTGGAAGTAGCCGCCGCCCGCCTCGACGCGCAGCGTCTCCAGGATGTCCCAACCCGCGCCGGCCATGAGGCCGTACTTGGTCTCTTCCTCGCGGATGAGCTCGTTCTGCATGAGCGCCGTCTTGCCGCCGACGTACGCGTACCAATTGTCGCGGGTGATCTGCAGCTTGCCGCCGGGCACGCCGTTGGTGGCGGCGCGGGTGGTGAACACGCCGCTGCCACCCCAGGAGATGCGGTACGCATAGCCCAGACGGAAACGGTCCGCGGACACCGGGAAGCCGACGAGCGAGATGCCTTCCTTCTCGCTCCAGCCCGGCGGCTGGTAGTTGAGGCGGATGTAGCTGGAGTTGTCGCGGATGTCGACGCCACCCGACGGCCGCTCGAGCACCAGCAGCGTCAGCGCCGCTTCGGTCGTCAAACCCTCGAAGAAGGCCGGTGCTCGCTTGTAGAGCACCACGTTCGACAGGGACTCGAAGCCGGAGAACCGGGTGTTGAAGTTGTCGTAGAACTGCGTGTTCTGGTTGCCGGCGCCGAACCGTGCATTGGGGCTGTTCGGCGTCGTTTCACCAGAGCCCGCGAGCACGTTGTCGTCCGCGAAGACGAACGACAGACGGGTGTCCACGAAGTCACTGGCCCAAGCGGGCGCACTCAGGGAAATCAGGCCGGTCAGGGCCAGCTTCTGCAGCGTTTTCAATGTCCCTCTCCACGGAGCGGTCCAGTGGACCGCTCCTCCCTGCTTCCCGTCACCGGGTCGCGAGAATCATCAGAAGACTACGGATTGACGCAAGGCCGGATCGGCTGCGGGCACTCCATGCCCGGGCCGGGGTAGCAGCAGATGTCGTCCACGTCGCGAGGCAGCACGTTCCACCGGGGGCGGGCGGCGCTCACCTGCCGCAGGTGGCCCACGACGTCAAAGGTGGCCGCATGCAGATTGCGGCACTGCTGAGCCGCCTCGGCGTTCGGGTCATCCTCGCGGCAGTCGGGCGCCAGGTCCGGCACCGCGTCCTTCGTGACCAGGTTGATGCGCGTGCGCGCGTCCGCCGCCACCTTGCAGGTGAGGGTGCCGTCCTCGTGGTTCTGGACGGAGGCGTACACGATGCCCTCACCCGCGGCCATGGTGTGCTGCAGCGGAGTCTGGGCCGCCAGCGCCACCGGCGTGCCGTTGGCGCCGAAGCGCACGTTGGCCGGCTTGTCGCACGACACGTTGACGCGCTGATCCCTGCTGAACGTGTCCGACTGGGCCCAGTTGACGATGGTGGGGTCCGCGTTGACGGTGGCGGTGAAGGTCTGGATGCGCCCGGGGACGGACTCGTCCAGGCCCGCCGCGGCGGCGCCGGTGGGGTTCATCTCCACGACGAACTGGCCGAAGCCGTTGTACGTGTTGCGCTCGGCGCAGTGGACACCCGCGAACTGGCCAATGCCCATGGTGCAGTCGATGTTGCACTGCCGCTCGGCGATGTCCGGATCGTTCGGGTTGTCCGTGCCGCAGCTTCCCCACGTCCCCGCTCGGGTATTGGGACAGAAGAAGGGGACGCTGCCGTTGCCGTTGGCGTCACAGTTGTGGAAGACGCGCGGGAACTTCACCCGGCTGAGCTTCACCAGTGACGACTCCAGGCTCTCCATCTTGTAGTTGCCGTAGCTGTAACCACACAGCGGGTCCGTCATGTAGAGCGAGCCGCTGTAGCCGCACAGTCGGCCGTTGATCTCCACCGGCGGCGACAACTTCAGATACTTGTCCCACTCCGACTGGGGCAGCAGCCGGACGCGCTCGCGCACCGTCCAGGCGGGGAAGGTGAGCTGCGTGGTGGCGGTGAACTCCTGCACGGAGCCGGACACCGACCACAGCAGATCGCCCGGGTCGAGCCCTTCGGGGAAGGAGTAGTTGTAGACGTAGAGCGAGTTGAAGCGGCCGGGATAGTTGCCGTCCGGCTCACCCGTTTGGATGTTGGCGCCCGGGACGCTGTTCTCGCCCACGCGGCAGGCTGTCATGTCCGTGACGAAGAAGCCGCCCGGGTCCGTGCCCGTCACCAGCAGCGTCACCGGCTGCTTGTCGTTCGGGTCGCCCTCGGAGCAGTTCTGCAGCAGCGGTGGTCCGGCCTCCGGGTTGCGCCCGATGCGCATGTACGTCCCGGCGTACGCGGTGAGCTGATCGCTGTTCTGCGGAACCTGGACCGTGGAGATGGTCGGCTCCTCGAACTTCATCATCCGCGACAGGCCGGTGGCGTTGGTGCGGGTCGCCGGCTCCTGGGGCAGCTCGCCGGGGATGACCTGCCCGTCGGCGTAATCCACCTGGGGCGGCTCGTCCTGCACCCAGACGTGGGCGTCGCCGTAGAGCTGGCCGGAGCGCACCGTGCCGGTGCCCCGGCCGTTGGTGAGCTGGGTCCAGCGGTAGCGGTACTCGCCCATCAGGTTGCCCGGCACCGTGCGGAAGGACACCGGCCCGTTGAACGACTCCATGGGCTGGCCCTTCGCGTCCAGGGCGAGGATCTCCACGTCGAAGTCCACCGGCGTTCGGGGCAGGGCCAGCCGGCAGTCCGCCGTGCCGCGAACCTCCAGCGGCACCTGGTTCTGGCCGCCGTGCGCGGTGGCGCACTCATTCACCACCGGCAGCGGGGTACGCGTGCCGCCGGTGTAGATGCCCGTGAGGTTGACCCGGAACGAGGCGACGCCATCAGGCTGAGGCGTTTCCTGGGTGTAACAGCCGGCCGCCGCCAGGGCCGACAGGAAGAGCAGGCGCTTCATTTACTTCACCCTCCGGCCGATACGGGAATCCTCAACCGCGTCCGCGATGGACACGGAGGTGGGGTTCTCACAGAAGTTCCGCAGCTGGTTCGTCACCGTGCCGCAGATGGGGTTGTTGCCCGCCAGCACATCCCGGCAGCTGCAGCGGCCTGTGTACGGGCCCTCCGGCACGTCGCACTGGCTCTGGATGTCCTCGGCCGTCAGGCCCGGCACGCCGCAGCGCTCCGCGGCGTCCGAGGGGAGCGACAGCAGTTCCTTGCAGGCGCAACTGCCCACCTGCTTGTCCAGCGCGGCCTTGAAGTCGGCGGCAGCGCGGCAGGAGCCCACCACCTGTTCGTTCACCGTCCAGCGGCCGTTGACGAGGTTGCCGCAGTAGTGGCCCGACTTGGACGTCTCGCGGCCCGCGAGGATGTCCTCACAGGTGCAGAAGCCCTGCATGTAGCCGATGAGCGAATCGCGCAGCGAGATACCCGTCTCGATGCGGGTGGTGTTGCGCTTGAGGACGTTGAAGCCCGAGCCACCCTTGGCGATGTAGTCGTTGACGGCGATCTTGTACGTGCCGGTGGTGTCCAGCGGCTTGCCGTTGATCTGGATGTCGGTGCCCGGGTGCGCGTAGCAGCGGCCCACGCTGGAGTCGTTGCTCTGGTCCACCAGGCACTGCCACGGCGCATGACCCTGGCGGTCCTGGTTGGGGCAGTCCGTGCCGTTGAGCGCCGGGTTGCAGGCGATCTGCAGATCGTTCACCTGCACCTGGGCGCAGTCCATGGTGAAGCGGGCGCCGGAGATCTGCGCCTGGCTGACGCAGCCGCGCTCCGCGGAGCGCTCGGTGACGAAGTCGAACATCTCCTGCATCTCCTTGCCGGAGAGGTACATGATGTTGATGGTGTTCTCGAACGGGAACACGTTGAACATCGACTCCTGGCTCACCACGCCCGCGTAGAGGTTGTCGCGGATGCCCAGTGAGTTGGTGAGCGCCATCTCCGCCTCGACGCGGCGGCGCTTGCGCATGGAGTCCGCGGCGATGTTGCCCAGCGGCGAGTCACCACCCGTGGAGTTGTTGCGGCGCTGCACGTCGCGCGGCGCGTAGGAGAAGATGGACGTCAGCTGGAAGTTGAAGTCCATGCCCAGGATGTACGGCTGGAGCAGATGCGTGGTCATCCGGTCCTCCTGGTTCGTGCACGCCTGGATGGCCTGACGGACGCGCTCGTCGCGGAGGAACTGGCCCTCCGCCCAGAACACGTTGCCATCGTGACGGAAGCGACGCATGGCGTCGTCGCACCACAGGGCGTCCATGGGGAACACGCGGAAGTCCTGGCTGATGATTTCGCCGCCCTCACCGGTGCCGAGCACCTCGGGCATCTTCACCACCAGCTCCAGCCGGCCCACGTACTTGGCGAACGCGCCAGAGTGCGCGAGCACCACCTTGCGGCCCGCGGGGTCGGTGAGCAGCTGCGGTGGGTTGAGCACGACGTGCAGGTGACCACCCATCACCGCGTCCACGCCCACCACGCCGGGGATGCGCACGCGCACCACGGACTTGTCGTCCCCTTCGGGGCCGAACCACTCCAGCACCTGCCAGGGCTCCTTCTGGCGCTGCACGTAGGCCTTGGCGCGGGAGTACTCGTAATAGGCGTCGTAGCCCTGGATGACGTCCTGGTCCTCATGGAGGCCCAGGTGGCTGACCAGCACGATGAGGTCGGTGACGGGGCGCAGCAGGTCCACGTAGGCGCGCGCCACCTCGTTCTGCTCCAGCGGCGTCACCTGGAGGCTGTTGCCACCTTCGACGATGGAGTTGAGCGAGGAGATGTTGGCCATGCCGATGATGGCCACCCGGAGGCCCTTCACGTTGCGGATGGTGTACGGCTCCACTTCCAGGGCCGTCTGGTGGTTGCCGTTCGCCCGCCAGTCGTCCCAGAAGTAGTTGGCCGCCAGCAGCGGGAACATCGCGTGCTGCTGCGCCATCTGGGTGAAGTTGAGGAGGCCCGCGTCGAACTCGTGGTTGCCCACGACGGCCGCGTCGAGCCGCGCCTCGGAGAGGAACTTGAACTCCACCTCGCCGGTGTTGAGGTTGAAGATGGGCGCGCCCTGGAAGCAGTCGCCCGAGTCCACGTGCAGCACACGCTCGCCCTGGGAGCGCTCGCGCTTGAGCAGTGCCCCCATGCGCGTGGCGCCGCCGAAGGGGCCCGCTTCCGGGATGGTCCCCAGGTCCACGTCCGTCTTCAACGGCGTGAAGTCATAGGGGATGAGGCGCGAATGGATGTCCGAGGTATGAAGGAGCGTCAGACGCACCTCCTGCCCCTCGAGGTTGTAGTCCTGGCCTTCCAACACCGGCATGCACGAAGCAGATGCCAGGGCGCAGCAGAGGCCGAGCAGGAGGCGACGCATCAAGAGAATTCCGTGTTTCGGGGGGGAGACAGCGGTAAAGCGGGCGCAAGGTACGGGATCAAGCTTTGTCGGGCAAGCAACGCCACCATGGCGGGCCAGGTTCCTGCCATTGGCGTTCCTACTCCACAGGAGAGCAGGCGGACATGCGGCAGCGTCATTCCAGTGTGACTGACATCGAGATCATCGAGGATTTCTCGTCTACCGCGAGATGCGACGAGGGCTTTCTCAGGGTTCGGCGGCTGCGCTGCCGCAACCGGCGCGCGGACGGTTCTTCCTCTCCCGTATACCGCGTGGACGTGGTGGACCGGCCCCGGTTGGACGCGGTGGCGGTGCTCGTCTATCGACGCGGCGCGTCAGGTCTGGAGGTGCTGACGCGGATGAACCTCCGGCCCGCGGCGTATTTCCGGAAGGACAACCGGGGCGCGATGACCGTTCCAGACCCTGCGTCTGGCTACTTGCGCGTGGAAGAAATTGTCGCGGGACTGCTGGAACCGGAGGACAAGGGCGAGGAAGGCCTGCGTCGCCGCGCCGCGGCCGAGGTGCGTGAGGAGGCCGGGTTCAACGTGAATCCGGAGGACATCCGGTTGTTGGGCGGCGCCTTCTTCCTGGCGCCGGGCATCCTGTCCGAAAAGGTGTTTCCCGCCGCGGTGGACGTCACCGAGCTGTCACCCGAGGAGCCCGAAGGGGATGGTTCGCCTCTAGAGGAGGGCACGCAGCTGCACTGGCGTCCCATCCAGGAGGTGTTGGACGCGTGCCGGCGCGGTGACATCCCGGATGCGAAGACGGAAGTCGCCTTGGCGCGGCTGCTCGCCCTGCAGCCCTGAAGGGCGTGCATTGTTTTCGCACGGCCGCGTGCCGGGGTAGGGTGCGCGACGTTCCGCAATCCACCGCAGAGGTCGCTGCATGTCGTCGCTGCCCCCCTGGCTGGCCCAGTTCCTGCCCATCCTCATCCTCCTGGGGGCCATCGGCCTCGTCCTCGCGCGCCTGCCCAAGGTGGAGTTGGGACACTCGGAGGCATTCAAGCGCCGCCGGTTCTTCAACTGGTTCCCGTTGGGCATGACGTACGCGTTCCTCTACATGGGGCGCTACAACCTCAACGTGGCCACCAGCGCCATGGGGGACCGCACCTCCAACGCGGACTTCGGCACCATCTTCGCGTGGGGCACCGCCGTGTACGGCGTGGCCTTCCTCCTCAACGGCCCGCTGACGGACAAGTTGGGTGGCCGGAAGACCATCCTGATGGCTGCCGCGGGTTCGGCGGTGGCGAACGTGGCCATGGGCGGCGTGGTGTACGCGGTGCTGACGCACAACTGGGCGCCGCCGGGCGGCCTGGTGGCGACGCTGTCGTTCCTCTACGCCGTCAACATGTACTTCCAGAGCTTCGGCGCGGTCTCCATCGTCAAGGTGAACGCGGCCTGGTTCCACGTGCGCGAGCGCGGCCTGCTGGGCGGCGTGTTCGGCATCCTCATCTCGCTGGGCATCTACTTCGCCTACGACTGGAGCCGGCTCATCGTGAAGGCCGCGCCCACCTACTGGGCGTTCTTCGTGCCCGCGGCCATCCTCGCCGTGTTCCTGGTGGTGGACTACTTCGTCATCCGCGACACGCCCAGCCACGCGGGCCATCCGGACTTCGACACCGCGGACGCGTCCTCCGGAGAGACCGGGCCTCAGTTGGGGGTGGCGGGCGTGCTGAAGCGCATGCTGACCAACCGCGCCATCATCATCATCCTCTGCATCGAGTTCTGCAGCGGCTTCATGCGCAACGCCATCATGCAGTGGTACCCCAAGTTCGCGAAGGCGACGGGACTCGGCGAGTCCTTCGTCGCGGCCAACTGGGGCATGTTGCTGTGCGTGGCGGGCATCACCGGCGGCATGTTCGCCGGCGTCATCAGCGACCGCGTCTTCGACTCACGCCGCGGCCCCGTGTCCGCCGTGCTCTACGCCGGCATGTCGGTGGGCGCCGTCATCTCCGTGTTCGTCCTGGAGAGCGTGGCCCTGGGCTGGACGGTCATCTTCATGTCCCTGTGTGTCATCGGCGTGCACGGCATGCTGTCCGGCACGGCCAGCATGGACTTCGGCGGGAAGAAGAACGCCGGCCTCGCGGTTGGCATCATCGACGGCGCCGTGTACGCGGGCACCGCGCTGCAGTCCATCCTGCTGGGTTCCATCCTGCCGATGGGTGACGAGGCGAAGACCGCCGCCAACTGGGGCAACTGGCCCTACGCCATGCTGCCGCTGTCCTTCCTCGGGCTGCTGCTGGCCACCCAGGTGTGGAACGCCCGGCCTCAGCCGAAGTCCGCGCCCGTGCCGGCCACCCTGCCGGTGCCTCCGGCGGTGCCAGCGAATCGGACCGGTACTGGCGGGTAATATCCGTGTGGCCCCAACGATGTGTGACGTTGGGGTCACTCCCGCGTGACAGGGATGTAGCGTAGACTCCAGACGTGTCCCAGCCACCCGCACCACTGCAGAGCCGCTTCGAGGTCCACGACCGGAAGCAGTTTGAAATCAAGCTCGAGTATCAGCCCTCCGGGGCGGATGAGACGCGCTACCTCGTGGAGGCGTATCTCTTCCTGCCGGGGAGCCTGAACATCGACGCGGAGACGTACCCGCGGGCGGACTTCTACGCGGACATCCACAACTACGTGCGCTTCAAGACGCCGGTGATGGCGGTGAACGAGCTGCTGAGCTCGGACACCTCGCCGCTGGTGCGCCTGGAGGCATGGCTGCGCACGGGGATGGGGTCCGAGAAGGACGTCGTGTACCAGGCCAAGCTCTTGTCCTGCGTGCTGCGCGGTGCTTTGCGCCGCTTCGCCACCGGGGTGGAGTCGCGGTGCGAGGGCCCCGCGGCGCTGACCACGGACGCGTGCGCGGTGCTGGAGTCCGAGGTCCTGGCGATGCAGGCCGGTGTGACGCAGGTGCTGGCGCGCTTCCGCGTGTGGCTGCGCGCGGTGGGGGAGCTGCACCTGCAGGAGCGCTCGCGGGCGTCGCTGCGGCTGGTGGACGAGTACGTCAGCCTGTTGGTGGAGGGCGGCTTCCGGCGCTCGGTGGCGGACATGAAGTCGCTGCCCCGCGGCGAGCCGTGGCATGGGCTGCGCAAAGGGCTGATGGAGGCGGTGCTGCGGGAGGAGGCGTACCGCAAGGAGCACCGGCTGCGCAGCGTGCTCAGTCCCACGGGGGACAACGAGGAGTACATCCTCCGGCTGGGCTTCCTGAAGAAGTTCTGCATGAACGTGCTGTTCCTGTCGTCGAAGCGGCGGCAGAAGCGGCAGGGCTGGGAGGAGATGCTCTTCGCGCTGGCCGCGGGCATCGCGATGACGGTCGCCACCGCGGTGGCCTTCTGGGCGCAGGAGCGCTACGCGCAGGCCAGCCTCAACTTCTTCCTCATCCTCGTGGTGGGGTACATGGTGAAGGACCGCATCAAGGAGGGCCTGCGCCGGATGCTCAGTCGGGTGGCGGCCATGCACCTGGCGGACCGGACCACGGACCTGGTGGACCCCGTCACCGGGCGCGTCATAGGCGCGTGTGAGGAGCGGGTGGACTACGGGCCCGCGCTGAAGGTCCCGGACACGGTGGCGGCGTTGCGCCAGCGGGATGACTTCCTCACCGCGACGCAGGGCGAGCTGTCGGAGACGGTCATCCGCTACCAGAAGCAGATTGTCCTGGATGCCCGGCACCTGCCGCGCACGCAGCGCGGCCTGACAGGCGTGACGGACATCCTCCGCCTCAACGTGGAGCGCTTCCTGCGCGACATGGACGAGCCGGAGCTGGCGCTGGAGTACGTGGACCTGGCGGACCTGTCCGTGGGCCACATCCGCGGCACCAAGCGCTACCCGGTGGACATGGTGTTCCGCTTCACGGTGGTGGAGGAGGAGACGGACCGCAGCCAGGACTCCGTCCAGTTCGTGCGGCTGGTGCTGGACCGCAACGGCATCCAGCGCATGCAGCGCTTCACGGACCCCGGCCCCGGAATGCCGCCCAGCCGTTCGGGGTGGAGGTCCGCGGCCTGAGGCGGGCCTGACGCTCCAGGCAGGGAGGGGGCGCATGACGCCCCTGGTGGCTGTTTCGGCGGCGCCCTGGCGCTCGCGGGGGTAATCTCCCCGGCGCACATGGCTTACGACGACTTCAAGAAGCGTATCCGCGACGACTGGCGTGACACCCTGCGTTCCATCCTGGAGCGCGCCCGCTCCCTGGGCTCCTCCGCCGTGCTGGCGTTCGACCTGGACTCCACCCTGTTCGACAACCGGCCCCGGCAGGCCCGCATCCTCCGGGAGTATGGTGTCGCTAACTCGCTGGCCGTGCTGGCCGCCTGCGAGCCGCGCCACTGGGTGACGGGCTGGGACATGAAGGAGGCCATGCGCGCCTGCGGCCTGGAGGACGCCCTGGTGGAGTCCCACTTCGCAGAAGCCCGCCGCTTCTGGGCCGAGCGCTTCTTCACCAGCGACTACTGCGTGGACGACGAGGCCATCGACGGCGCGGCCAGCTTCACCCACGAGGTGGTGGCCACCGGCGCGAGGCTCGTCTACGTCACGGGCCGCCATGAGGCCATGCGGGAAGGCTCCGTCTCCTGCATGCGCCGTCACGGCCTGGTGCTGCCGGATGACGACCGGGTGCTCCTCGTGATGAAGCCCACGCTGGCCGAGGACGACGACGCCTTCAAGCGGGAGGCGCACGCGCGGCTGGGCCGTCTGGGGAGCGTGGTGGCTGCTTTCGACAATGAGCCCACGCACGCGAACGACTACCGGCGGAAGTTTCCAGAGGCCACCGTCATCCATCTGGCCACCGACCATTCGGGCCGGCCGGTGGAGTTGCTGGATGGCGTCATTTCCGTCCCGCACTTCGCGCTGGGTTCCTGACGCACCGCGCCTGAAACAGACCTGGCGTGGACGGGGTTTGAAAGGCTTTGAAGTCCCCCTGCCGCGCGGCTATTGAGTCGCTTGGCGTTTGCCGCCCCGGGAGTCCCGTGGGCGGCCAGCATGGAGGCATTCCGCAGTGGCCAGCCCGTACTCGAAAGAACTGCTGTTGGACATGTACCGGAAGATGTACCTCATCCGTCGCTTCGAGGAGCGCGCGGGTCAGCAGTACACGCTGGGGAAGATTGCCGGTTTCTGCCACCTCTACATCGGCCAGGAGGCCGTGGCGGTGGGACCGGTGGAGGCCCTGCGACCGGATGACTACATGCTCAGTGCGTATCGTGACCACGGCCAGCCGCTGGCCCGTGGCAGCGACGCGGGCATGGTCATGGCCGAGCTGATGGGCCGGGACACCGGCTACAGCAAGGGCAAGGGCGGCTCGATGCACATCTTCGACATCGAGCATCACTTCTACGGCGGCTACGGCATCGTCGGCGGCCAGATTCCCCTGGCGGCGGGCATGGCCTTCGCCAGCCGTTATCGCAACGAGGACCGCGTCACCGTCTGCTACTTCGGCGACGCGGCGGCCAGCCAGGGCGCCCTCCACGAGACGTTCAACATGGCGTCCAAGTGGAAGCTCCCGGTCATCTACATCTGCGAGAACAACCGCTACGGGATGGGCACGGCCATTTCCCGCATCGCGGCGGTGCCGGAGATCTACAAGCGCGCCAGCGCCTACGACATGCGCGGCGAGCCGGTGGATGGCATGGACGTGCTGGCCATGTACGAGGCCGTCAAGGACGCCGCCGAGTACTGCCGCGCCGGCAAGGGCCCC
This sequence comes from Myxococcus sp. CA023, assembly GCF_010998615.1. Classification (GTDB taxonomy): domain Bacteria; phylum Myxococcota; class Myxococcia; order Myxococcales; family Myxococcaceae; genus Myxococcus. The sequence goes on from NZ_JAAEAH010000035.1 coordinate 56,929, forward strand.
GTCCTGCTCGAGGCCAACACGTACCGCTTCCGCGGCCACTCCATGGCCGACCCCGCTACCTACCGCACCAAGCACGAGGTGGAGGAGGAGCGCAAGGGCGACCCGATTCCGAAGCTGCGCGCCTACATCAAGAAGCAGGGGCTGGCCCAGGACGACGTCTTCGAGTCCATCGAAGAGGAGGTCAACGTGCTGGTAGACCAGGCGGTGAAGTTCGCCGACGAGTCGCCCGAGCCCAGCCTGGACGAACTGTGGCGCGACACCATCGTGGAGGAGGGCGAGGAGGACGTGCGCCCCCGCGAGCGCGTGCTGGGGCAGAAGGTGAACTGGCCGACGTACCCCAGTGGCCAGGAGCTGAAGGTGACGTGGGACCTGGAGCCGCGCGAGCAGGCCGAGGCGGCCGACAAGAAGGCGGGCCTCATCCGTTAGGCGCGCACTGACCTGTCTACCAACCCTTTTTCGAGTTCGAGTCGGAGCCGACGATGCCCGAGTTGATGTACCGCGAGGCGCTGAACCAGGCGCTCGCCGAGGAAATGGAACGCGACGCCAACGTCTATCTGATTGGCGAGGAAGTGGGCCGTTACAACGGCGCCTTCAAGGTGTCGCAGGGACTGCTGGACAAGTTCGGGAGCGCGCGCATCATCGACGCGCCCATCGCCGAGCTGGGCTTCACCGGCCTGAGCGTGGGCGCGGCCATGGTGGGCTTGCGCCCCGTGGTGGAGATGATGACCTGGAACTTCGCGATTCTCGCGATGGACCAGATCGTCAACAACGCGGCCAAGCTGCGGCACATGTCCGGTGGCCAGCTGCGCTGCCCCATCGTGTTCCGCGGTCCGGGCGGCGCTGGCGGCCGGTTGTCCAGCCAGCACAGCCAGGCGCTGGAGGCCAACTACGCGCACTTCCCGGGCCTGAAGGTGATTGCGCCCGCCACGCCCGCGGATGCCAAGGGCATGCTCAAGGCGGCCATCCGGGACGAGAACCCGGTGCTCATGTTCGAGGGCGAGCGGCTCTACGCCATCAAGGGTGAGGTGCCGGAAGGCGAGCACGTCGTGCCGCTCGGCAAGGCGGACGTGAAGCGCGAGGGCTCCGACGTCACCATCATCACCTGGAGCCGCATGTATTACTTCTGCATGCAGGCGGCCGAGGAGTTGGCGAAGGAGGGCATCAGCGCGGAGGTCCTGGACCTGCGCACGCTGCGGCCCCTGGATGAGGAGGCCATCCTGGCGAGCGTGCGCAAGACGAACCGCGCCGTCATCGTGGAGGAGGGTTGGGGGCTCGCCGGCGTGGGCGCGTCCGTGGTGGATATCATCCAGTCGAAGGCGTTCGACGACCTGGACGCGCCGGTGGAGCGCGTCACGGGCCTGGACGTCAACATGTCCTATGCAGCGAACCTGGAGAACGCGACCCAGCCGGACGCACCGAAGATCATCGCCGCGGTGAAGAAGGTGCTGTACCGCGAGGGAGCCTGAACGCGTATGGCCATTCCCATCCAGATGCCGAGCCTGTCCCCGACGATGACGGAGGGGAAGATCATCAAGTGGCTCAAGAAGCAGGGGGACAAGGTGTCCTCCGGCGAGGCCGTGGCCGAGGTGGAGACGGACAAGTCCAACCTCGAAATCGAGGCCTACGACGACGGGTACCTGCTGCAGGTGCTCGTCGGCGAGGGCGAGATGGCCAAGGTGGGCGCGCCCATCGCCTATATCGGTGCGAAGGGTGAGAAGGTGGGCGCCGGCAAGCAGGCCGCGCCCGCCGCCGCGCCTCCTGAGCAGAAGCCCCAGCCGGCGCCCGCGGCCTCCGTGCCGTCGGGCGGCGGCGACAACCGCATCGCCATCCAGATGCCGAGCCTGTCCCCGACGATGACGGAGGGGAAGATCGTCAAGTGGCTCAAGAAGCAGGGGGACAAGGTGTCCTCCGGCGAGGCCGTGGCCGAGGTGGAGACGGACAAGTCCAACCTCGAAATCGAGGCCTACGACAACGGTACCCTGGCGGAAATCGTCGTCGGAGAGAACCAGATGGCGAAGGTGGGTGCGCCCATCGCGTACCTCACCGCGAAGGGCGCCAAGGCGGCCCCGGCCGCTCCGGCGGCGAAGCCCAAGGCGCCTGCTGCTCCGGCTCCCGAGAAGCCGGCGGCGGCGAAGCCCGCGGCGGCTCCGGCCCAGGCGGGTGGTCGGCGTGTCCGCGCCAGCCCCGTGGCGAAGAAGATCGCGCGCGATAAGGGGCTGGACCTCACCCAGGTGAGTGGCTCCGGTCCGTCTGGCCGTGTGGTGAAGCGCGACATCGAGGAGGCGCTCGCGCGTGGACCGGCGGCGGCTCCTGCCGTGAAGAAGGCCCCGGCCGCGCAGCCCGCTCCGGGCGTGCGTCCCGAGCCGACCGTGCTTCCCCTCACGTCCATGCGCAAGGTCATCGCGCAGCGGATGACGGAGGTGAAGCCCGGCGTGCCTCACTTCTACCTCACCATCGAGGTGGACATGGAGGCGGCGTCGAAGGTGCGCGAAGAGGCGAAGGCGATGGACCTCAAGGTCTCCGTCAACGACCTCATCGTGAAGGCAGTGGCCATGGCGGTGCGCCGCTACCCGAAGATCAACGTCTCGCTGCAGGGCGACAAGGTCGTCCAGTTCCACAGCGTGGACGTGGGCATCGCGGTGGCGCTGGAGGAAGGCCTCATCACGCCCATCCTCCGGGATGCGGACCAGAAGGGCCTGCAGGCCATCGCGTCGGGCGTGCGTGAGCTGGCGGAGCGCGCTCGCAAGCGTGCCCTCAAGCCGGAGGAGTACACCGGCGGCTCCATCACCGTCAGCAACCTGGGCATGTACGGCATCGACCAGTTCGTCGCCGTCATCAACCCGCCGCAGGCCTCCATCCTCGCGGTGGGTGCCGTCTCCGAGAAGGCGGTGGTGCGCGATGGTCAGCTGGCGGTCCGGAAGATGATGACGGCGACGCTGTCGTGCGATCACCGCGTCATCGACGGTGCCATTGGCGCCGAGTTCCTGCGCGAGCTGCGCGGGCTGCTCGAGCACCCCACGCGGCTGCTGTTCTAGGCCGTCCGGTTGCCCCGCTCCGCGTGCCCGTCCTGGGGCGCGCGAGGGCGGGGCAGGGCCCGGATGGACCCTTGTTACTTGCGCGTCGGCTCCTTGCTGCCGTGCGCCTCCTGCTCCAGCTTGCGCTGAGTCTGCGTCACGCTTGCCTGGCGCTCGCGTGACGTTCCGGTCGGCAGCTCGTTCTCCTCATCGTCCGAGCGACCGCGGATGCCGGGCCAGGGCTCTGGGTGCGTGCCCTCTACATGTTCGATGCGCTCCGCATAGCCGTTGTCTCCGGCTGCGTTGTGCTTCGTTTCCTCGGATTTAACCTTGCTGTCCGCCATGGTGTGTCCTCCCAAGCAGGTGCCATCCGGCACACTTCGTGGCGGTAACGGTGGGACGTGTGCCGCGTGCTGACCACCCACAAGCGGGTTGCACGGCTTGTCCCCTGCCTGCTCCACGAGCACGAAAAAAGGTCGGCGTCCGTGGGCGTTCGCTGCTTAACTTGCTTCCAATGAACGACGACATGACACGCGAACGGCTTGCCCAGGGTGTGTCGGAGTTGGAGTCGCGCGTAGGCCCGCCGCTGCCGCTGGCGGAATCACTGCACAAGGCGCTCGACGGCGCCGTCTTTCCGCTGTCCGCGCGGCAGTTGACCTGGGTGGCCCGTGAAAACGAGGCCCCGGCCCTGGTGCTCTCGCTCCTGGGGTCACTTCCCCGGGCCAGCTTCGGCTCCGTGGACGCGGTGGCCCGGGCGCTGGAAGGCGACCTGGAGGCCACGGTTCCGCAACCGTTGGCTTCTTCGCGCTGACACGACCCTGGACGGAGAGGGCCTCTCCCGGAGGCGCGGCGCGTCAGGCGTTTGCCCTATCCTGGTGGTGCGCGCGGTACCCAGCAGATCGCGAAGGGGTTGAGGCGCTATCCTAGGCCTTACCAGCCTGGCCCCCTTCATGGGACGCTGGCCTGGAGGAGCGTCATGAACCCGTCTGAACTCCCCGCGGTCCTCTACGTCGACGATGACGCGCTGAACCTCCGGGTCTTCGACGCGAACTTCGGGCAGCGCTTCCGCATCTTCCGCAGCTCCTCGCCCAGCGAGGCGTTGGCGCTCCTGGAGCAGCGCAGGGGCGAGATTGGCGTCATCCTCTCCGACCAGCGGATGCCGGGCATGACGGGCGTGGAACTGCTGGAGCGGGCGCGCACGATTGCTCCGGACGCCAAGCGCATGCTCGTCACGGCCTACGCGGACATGCAGGCCGTCATCGACGCCGTCAACCGCGGCCAGGTGACGCGCTACTTCGTCAAGCCGTGGGACCGGACGGAGCTCCAGGCCGCACTTGATGACGCGCTCAAGATTGCCCGACTGGAGCTGCGCATCCGCGAGGTGGAAGGGCGCATGATGAAGTCCGAGCGTCTGGCCACCCTGGGACAGGTGACGGCGGGCATCGCGCACGAGCTGATGGGGCCGGTGGGCTACCTGTCGCAGAACGTGGCGTCGCTGCAGCGCGACCTGGGCAGCGTCATCCAGTACGTGTCGCGGCACCTGCAGACGGACTCCGACCCCGCCGTGGCGGAGACGGTGGAGGACCTGCCCGCCCTCATCAAGGACCTGGCGGAAGGCGCCGAGCACTTGCGGCAGGTGGCGCTGGGGCTGCGAGCCCAGGCCCGCGGTGAGGACCTGGAGGCCACGGCGGACGTCGCGGAAGTGGTGTCCTTCGCAGTGAAGCTGGCGCGCGCCGAGGTGCGGGAACGGGCGCGGCTGACGAGCAACGGCGAGCCCGTGCGCGTCACCTTCGGCCCGGTGAAGCTGTGCCAGGTGCTGCTCAACCTCATCGTCAACGCGGCGCAGGCCATGGGCACCACGGGGCGTCCCGGGCGCATCGAGGTCCGGTGGACAACGAGTTCCGACGACGTGGTGCTGACGGTGGCGGACAACGGCTGCGGCATTCCCATGGAGCTGCAGGAGCGCGTCTTCCAGCCCATGTTCACCACCAAGCCCGTGGGCGTGGGAACTGGACTGGGCCTGTCCATCTGCCGGGAGCTCGTCGCGCAGTTCGGCGGCAGCCTCCGGTTGTCCTCCACGCAAGGGGAGGGCACCGAAATCGAAATCACCCTCCGGCGAGCCCTGCTCCCCTGAGTCCGAAGGCGTTGCTGAGCATGCGCCACACGCGGTGCAGCGTCTGCGTCTCGGAGGCGCGGATGTCCTCCACCAGCACCGCACGGCGCAGCGGGCCCTCCGCATTCTCTGGCGCGTACTCCACCACCAGCGCGTAGCGGGGACCGGGGCGCTCTACCATGTGGACGGCCCGCACCGCGTCGAAGGGCACCACCGCCGCGCGGGTCGCGCCCGGTGACCAGGCCAGTTGCTCCAACCGCAAGGACTCGGTGCGGAAGTGCAGGACGAAGCGCCGGCGGCCCAGCCGGGACTCCAACTTGAGGGCCAGGCCCACCAGGGCCGCCGCGAGCAGGCCCAGGGCGAAGGCCGCCGTCGTGCCTTCCCGGACGCCCACCAGGACGGCGGCGCCCACCGCGCACCCCAGTCCTACGCCGACGAGCAGTCCAGGCAGGGCACGGCGCTCCCAGGGCGGCGGTAGGGATTCGCCCACCAGCCGGCCGCCGTCATAACGCAGCCGCACGTCGCCCAGCCGCCCGGGTACCCGGTTGTCCTGCAATGCGTCTTGAAAGCTCGCCACACCTTCAGCATAGCGGGCCTCAAATGCGGGCTTCGTAGTTGGAAGTGAGCTGTGCGAATCTGCGCGGCCATGGAGTTCCCGTTCGAAACCGGTGAGGGTGAAGGAGGGGAAGGGGGGACGCTCGCCTCGACGGTGCTGGTGGTGGATGACGAGCCCGTCGTGCTGGACATTTGTGCCCGCCTTCTGGAGCGAGATGCCGACCTCGTGGTGACGCTGGCCGCGAGCGCGGAGGAAGCCCTCCCGCTGCTGGCCGAGCAGCGCTTCGACGTCCTGGTGACGGACAAGAACCTGCCCGGCATGGGCGGCGTGGAGCTCATCGCCGAGGCGCGCCGTCTCCAGCCGTCCCTGGAAGCGGTGATGATTACGGGCTACGCCAGCTCCGAAAGCGTCGTCGCCGCCTTCGCCGCGGGCGCCAGTGACTACATCCTCAAGCCTTTTGACGACTTGCGGGTGCTGCGCGCCAAGGTGCGCGCCGCCCTGGAGCGCCGGACGGCGGGCCTGCTCGTGCGGGAGCAGGCCCGGGAGGTGGCCCGCGAGGCCGCGGTCCTCCTGGCCTCCGGACAGGACGCGCCGGAGCTCGCCTACGAAGCCCTGGAGGCGGAGCTGCGGGCCTACGAGGAAGCGGTGCGCCTGGGCCTCAATGGCCGCGTGGCCGTCGTGGGCAGCGCGCATACCGTCACCGTTCTTCAGGACGCTGGCTTCGAGGCGGTGGAGTTGCCGCCCTACGCCCCCGAACTGGAGCGCGTGGACGTCGTCATCGTGGAGACGGGCGACCCCCAGTGGCGCACGCTGGCCGAGCGCCTTCAGCGCAGACCGCCCGACGTGCTGCTGCTCGCCAGTCCCCAGGCGGACCTGGGTGATTTGTTGGAGGCGATTACGCTGCGCATGGACCTGGTGGGTTTCGGCACCAGCCAGGGCGCCGTCGCGCTGCCGGAGAAGGTGCGCATGTTGCTGCTGCGCCGGGGCGTGCAGCGGGCGCAAGATCGGCTCGCCGCGGCGCTCTCCGCCTTCCGGCAAAGCATCGCCGCGCCGCTTCCCTGAAGAATCCCGTTGAGACGTGAGAAGGAGCGCGCCGGCCGCGCCTCGGAAGAGGCGCCGAGCCCCCCAGGGGGCCGTCGCATGCCGCCAGTGCCTGGCCCGCAAAGCGAAACGCCCACCTTCTTTTCAGAAGGTGGGCGTCTCAGTGTGACCCTGCCGGGATTCGAACCCGAGTTTGAGCCGTGAGAGGGCTCCGTCCTAACCGCTAGACGACAGGGCCGATACTTGTTTCAACCGCCGCTAACTGCCCGCGATTTCTACCTTTTTTCGTCTGCCCTCGTCAACCCTTTTGTTTCGTCCTGCTCAGGTTGCTTCGGACCGACGAGAACTGCAACTGCGGGACTACAAGCTGGGGAACTAGGATTCGAACCTAGATAAGCAGAGTCAGAGTCTGCTGTCCTGCCGTTAGACGATTCCCCAAGGACCTGCTCGACTGCGGCGCTTCTCTACCAATACCACTTCGGGACTGCAACAACTTCGGTGCGGCGTTTACTTCTTCCTGCTCTTCGTCGTCTCCGGCTTCTTGGCGGGCTTGGCTGCCTGCTGGGTCGGGACGATGTAGATGCGAACTTCGTCGTTCGCCTCGTAAATGTTCAGCCCCGCGAAGTTCTTCCCCGAGGGGTTGCTGATGTGAACCGCCTTGACGCCCGGCTGGTTCACGATCTGCCGGCGAGGGTAACCGCTCGTCGAGTAGACCGCGCGGTAGTACTCCAGCGTGCCATCGAAATCCCTGGGCGACCGGTAGCGATTCTCACCGACCCGCTTGGACCCATCCGGCAACTGCGCGCCATTGATGACTTCGGCGCCCGCTGAAACAGCCCAGAGCGCCACCAGCGCCGCTCCGAGCGGGCGCGCCTTATAGAAACCGCGTTTCAGGCTGTCAAGGGCACGCATCATGGGTCCGAAAGATAGGGGCCTGCGCTGCTGACGTCCACCGCTACCTGCGCCTGAGCGCTCAACCGCGCGTCAGCGCCGCGTCGATGCGCAGCAGGGATTCGTCGCGGCCTACCAGCACCAGCGTCTCGCCGATGCCCGGGCTGGTGGTGTTGCCGGTGAGTGCCACGCGGATGGGCTGCGCCACCTTGCCCATGCCGACGCTGGAGGCCTCGCTCACCTGCTTCACCACGCCGTCCAGCGCCTCCACCGACCACTCCGGCAGCGCGGCGAGCGTCTCGCGCACCTTGCGCAGCAGGTTGAGGGACTCGCCGGAGAGGTGCTTGGTGGCGGCCTTCTCGTCCAGGGTGATGCCGGAGCGGAAGTAGACGTTGGCAGCGGTGGTGGCGATGTCTTCCAGGGTGTTGGAGCGCTCGCGCAGCGTGCGCACCAGCGTCTCCAGCCGCGGGTCGCCCTTCGCCTGGATGCCCTTCGCCTCCAGGAAGGGGAGCAGCCGCTCCACCACGGTCTCCACCGGCAGCTGCTTCATCCACTGCTGGTTGAGCCACAGCAGCTTCTCCGGGTTCCACACGCCGGAGGTGGTGCCCACGTCGCTGAAGTCGAACCACTCGAGCATCTGCTCGCGGCTGATGACTTCGTCGTTGCCGTGGCTCCAGCCCAGGCGGATGACGAAGTTGAGCAGCGCCTCCGGCATGACGCCGTTGCGCTTGTGCACCATCACGTCCGCTTCCGGGTGCTTGCGCTTGGACAGCTTCTCGCGGTCCGGGCCCAGGATGAGCGGCAGGTGGGCGAAGTCGGGAGGCGTCCACCCCAGCGCCTGGTACAGCATGAGCTGCGGGAAGGTGGAGTTGACGTGCTCCTGGCCGCGCGCGACCAGGGTGATGTCCATCAGGTGGTCATCAATGACACACCCGAAGTTGTACACGGGGATGCCGTCCGCCCGCATCATGACCCAGTCATCCAGGTCGCTGTGCGTCTTGGTGATGGTGCCCAGCGCCTTGTCGGTGAAGGACACGGAACCGTCACCCGCGGGCATCTTGAAGCGGATGACGGCGTCCGCGGCGTTGCGGCCGGCGGGGGGCTCGGTCCGCTCACGGCAGGTGCCCGGGTACTTGAACGCGCCGCCCGCCTTCTCCGCCACCTGCCGCTGCGCGTCGAGGTCCTCCTTCGTGCAGTAGCACCGGTAGGCCTTGCCCTCGGCGATGAGCTGGTCGGCGTGCTTGCGGTAGGTGTCCAGCCGCTGCATCTGGAAGTAGGGGGCGTAGGGGCCTTCCTTGCCGGGGCCCTCATCCCAGTCGATGCCCAGCCAATTCAGTCCGTCCAGGATGGCCTGCACCGACTCCGGGGTCGAGCGGCCCTGGTCCGTGTCCTCCATTCGAAGGACGAAGGTGCCGCCCTGGCGCCGCGCCTGGAGGAAATTCATCAGCGCCGTACGGGCACCGCCAATGTGAAGGTAGCCGGTAGGCGAGGGAGCGAAGCGGACGCGAAGGGCAGGAGGCATACGGGCGCGCGGATTAGCAGGGCGAGGATGGAGGGTCAACGCGGAGGGGCATTCCTGGAGTAAGTTGGATGGCCAGGGAGAACTCGTATGTCGATTCGTCAGGTAGTTCGCACGTTGCTCCTGGCTGTCCTCCTGGTGGGCGTGCCCGCGACCGCCACCACCCAGCTCCGCGTGGACCTGTCCGGGCTCGCGGTAGGCGCGGACACCGTGGTCCACGGTGTCGTCCGGCGCGTGGAGAGCCGCTGGAGCGGCGACAAGATGCGCATTCTCACCGACGTCGAAATCCAGGTGACGGAGTCGCTCAAGGGCCAGCCTGGGAGCACGGTGCTCGTCACCCAGCCCGGGGGCCGCATGGGGGACATTGGCCAGGTGGTGCACGGCCTGGCGTCCTTCACGCCGGGCGAGGAGGTGGTGGTCTTCCTGCAGAAGCGCGGCCCCCGTGCCTTCCGCGTCTCCGACATGGCGCAGGGGAAGTTCCAGGTGAAGCGTGAGGGAAAGACGGCGCTGGCCGTCCCGGAGCCCACCGAGTCGCAGCTGTTGGACCCCGTCACCCGAAAGCCGGCCGCGTCCGCGCTCCAGTCCATGACGCTGGTGGAGCTGAAGGCCGCCATCCGTGAAGCCCTTGGGGAGCAGACGCCGTGATGCCGCTCGCGCCCCTGATGCTGGCCCTGACCCTGGGCCAGGTGGACCCCTACGTCCGCAGCCGTGTCGATGCGGGTGACACGGGCACGCAGTGCCTCTTCTGGACGTCCAATCGCGTCGTCTGGAACCAGAGCACCTACGGCAACCCGGACACGGCGGGTGACTCCGAGTTCGACGCGATTCGCGCCTCCTTCCAGAGCTGGCAGAACATTTTCGCCGAGTGCGGCAACCTCACGTTGGTGGAAGGCCCGCGCGTGGACGAACGCCAGGTGGGCTACCGGCGCCAGGGAGACAATACCAACCTGGTGCTGTTCCGGACCCGGGACTGCAACTCCGTGGCGCCCGCGAGCGATGCGTGTTGGGACGACGACACGTGTGCCAACACGCATGACTGCTGGGATGACGACGACAACACCATCGCCATCACCCTCACCACGTACGACGAGCGCTCGGGCATCATCTACGACTCGGACATCTCCTTCAACGCGGCGCGCTTCTCCTTCACGACGGCGAACGGCGGCACGTGCTTCCCGCCGGTGACGACCCACTGCGTGGCCACCGACGTGCAGAACACCGCCACGCACGAGGTCGGCCACCTCATCGGTCTGGACCACACGCGCGCCACCGGCTCCACCATGAACCCCAGCGCGCCTCCGGGAGAGGTGTCCAAGCGCGTGGTGGACTCGGGCTCGCGCGGCTTCGTCTGTGACGCCTACCCCCAGGGGCAGGCCAGCCAGTCGTGCCTCCACCCGGTGACGTCCATCGACCTGGGGCCCAAGGCTGGAGGCTGCTCCGTGGCGGGGCCGGGTGGGGCGCTGTCGCTGGTTGCTGTCTGGTCGCTGTGGCTGGCGCGCCGCCGCCGTCGCGAGGAGGCGGTCCAGTGAGGAAGGCGCTGGCGCTCGCGGCCGCGTGCCTGGCGACCTCTGCTCACGCGCAGATGGAAGAGGAGCCGTCCTACCGTCGTACCGTGGTGCCCAGGCACCCGCTGTGCCTGGTGTGGCCGGTGCGTGAGTATGTCTACCACCTGGATGCGGCGGGCAGCGCGCGCACGCCGGGAGACTCCGAGGTGGCGGCCATCGAGGCGTCCTTCGACTCGTGGCGGAACATCTCCAACGGGTGCAGCGACTACCGGTTCACCCGGGGCGAGGACTGGCGAGCGCCCATCGCCGTGGGCTACGACGAGACGCGTCCCCGGGACAACTACAACATCATCACGTTCCGGGAGACGTCGTGCCGCGAGGTTGCCCCGGCGGATGATGCGTGCTGGACCGAAGAGACGTGCGGCAACATCTACCAGTGCTGGGAGCATCCGCCTGGGACCATCGGCCTCACCACGTCCACGTTCTCCTATCGGGACGGGCGGGTGTTGGACTCGGACATCGAGCTGAACGCGTCCCAGCCGGCACGGGGCTACGGCTTCCTCTTCACCACGGTGGACTCACCGGTGTGTGAAGGCGAGCCCTCGGTGGACTGTGTGGCCACGGACATCCAGAACACCATGACGCACGAGATTGGCCACGTGGTGGGGCTGGACCATGTCTTCGTCCCGGGCGCCACCATGGAGGCCACCGCGCCGCCGGGGGAAACGCGCAAGCGTGTCATCGACTCGGGGTCGGCCGCCGGGTTCTGTGACATCTACCCGCGTCACCTGCCGCCCACCCAGTGCTTCGTGCGGGAGGGGGCGGGGTTTGCGTTGAAGGCGGACGGCCGGGGCAGCGGCTGCGCGGCGGCGCCGGGGCCGGTGGCGCTGGGGCTGGCCGCGCTCGTCCTGACGCGTGTGCGGCGGCGTGCGGTTCGCGCTGCGGCGTCCCTCCGGCGGGATTAGAGGTCCTGGCGTGGCCGTCGCATTCTTTGACCTGGACAAGACGCTCATCGCCGCCAACTCGGGCTCGCTGTGGATTCGCCGCGAGCTCGAGCTGGGGCACATCTCCCGCTTCCAGGCGCTGCGCGCCAGCCTCTGGATTGCGCGCTACCACCTGGGCTTCGTGTCCATGCAGGACGCCGTCGCGCGCGCGATTGCCCAGCTCGCCGGTACGCCCGCGAAGCCGCTCCAGGAGCGCACCGTCGTATTCTACGAGGAGCAGGTGCGGCCGCTCTATCGGCCCGGGGCCTGGGCCGTGCTGGACGCGCACCGGCGCGCCGGGGAGCGGCTCGTCCTGTTGACGTCGTCCACGGGCTACCTGTCAGAGCTGGTGGCGCGGGAGCTGGGGCTGGACGCGGTGCTGTGCAACCGCTTCGAGGTCGATGGCGCGGGTCTCCACACCGGACGCGCCCTGGGCACCATCTGCTTTGGCGAGGGCAAGCGCGTCTGTGCCGAGGCCTATGTGCGCGAGGCGGGCGTGGAACTGTCGGCATGCGCCTTCTACACCGATTCGTATTCGGACCTGTCGGTGATGGAGGTGGTGGGGCGGCCCGTGGCCGTCCACCCGGACCACCGGCTGCGGCGCCATGCCCGGAAGCGGGGCTGGCCGGTGGTGGACTGGGGTGTGCCGCCCGGCGGCGATGTGCCGGCCGTTCCTCCCGCGCCTCCCGTGGTGCCCTCCACCGGACCCTGATGTGCGCCGGGTCCGGCGGGGGCGGTCAGCGATGCATCCTCAGCGGCGCGGTGCCACCAGGCGCATGCTGAAGGTGTAGTCCACGTTCACCGGGTAGCCCTTGTAGACGATGGGCTTGTAGGTCCGGGACGTGAGGGCATCGAGCACCGCGCGCTCCATGTGGGCCACGGACTTGATGGTCCGGCACTTCTCCACGCGGCCCTGCTGGGTGATGGTGCAGCGGACAATCATCACGCCGCTCGACTTCGCGGCCATCGCTTCGCGCGTGTAGATGATGTCCTTGCCCTGGTCGACCATCTCCGGGCGAGGCATGTCCTCGTTGTAGGGGAGCACGTCGCCACGCGCGGAGGCCACCGCCGCGGTGGGAAGGACCGGCAGCGCGAGCCCGGTCGCCGAGCCCTTGGCCGGAGCCGCGTCGGTTGCCACGGCCGTGGCGCCACCGACGGCCGCCGCGACAGGGAGCTCCGTGGCGGGCGAGGCCGTGGGGGCGAGCATCACCGGCGCGGACATGCCGCCCGGAGTGGCCACCGGCTCGACTTCCTCCGCCGTCTCATCCGCGCTCACGGAGGCCACCTCGACGTGCCGGCTGCCGCCCGCGCCGCCCCGGCGCTTCTGCAGCTTCTGCGACAGCACCACCTCGCCGGTACCGCCCGTGACGACGGTCTCCATCTGGTAGCCCTCCATCGCGAAGGTCAGCTCCACCGTGACGGAGCCATCCTGTCCCGACGGAATCTCCAGGGTGAAGGGCGTGACGCCTCGCTCCTTGCCCCGGTAGAAGACGCGGGCGCCGGAGGGCTGGCTCATCAACTTGAAGCGGACCTTGCCCGCGTTCGCGGCGGCAGCGGGTTCGGCGGCCGGCTCCGCGGCGGGTGCGGCGGCGACAGGCGCCGGGGCCTCCGCCTGGGGCGCGGGGGCCGGTGGTGCCGCATCCTTGTTCGACATGAAGAACACCGCGCCGCCCGCGATGAGGCCCGCCACCACGAGGCCTCCCAGGCCACCCGTGAGCAGCGTGCGCTGCCGGGCGCGCTTGACGTCCCGGGGCACCTCCACGCTGATGTCCACCGCCAGCGTGTCACCGGATTCGGTGTTGTTGCCCACGTTGGAGAACAGCGCGGGGGACGGGTAGGGGCCCGTCGTCGTCGCGCCGCCGGGCCGCTTGAAGATGCCGCTGTTGCCGCCCGCGGACATGCTCGCTTCGCGCAGGCCCTCCAGCAGCTCGTCCATTGTCTGGTAGCGCCGCGCCGGGTCCTTCTCCAGGCAGCGGCGGACCACCGCCTCGATTTCCGGCGGGATGTGGAGGTCCGGCCGCACCTGCTGGAAGGTGGGTGGGGCTTCCTTGTAGTGGGCGAAGATGAGCTCGATGTGGTCGCGCGCGATGAACGGCGGACGCCCCATCAGCATCTGGAAGAGCACGATGCCCAGCGAGTACACGTCGCTGCGCGCGTCGGTGGCGTTGCGCGCCTGCTCGGGCGCCATGTACTGCGGCGAGCCCAGGAACGTGCCGTTCTGGGTGATTTCAGGAGAGATCTGCCCCTCCTGGGGCGCCGCCACCGACTTCACCAGGCCGAAGTCCAGCACCTTGACCAGGTCCTGATCCTGCTCGTTGAGGAGCATGATGTTGGCCGGCTTCAGGTCGCGGTGGATGATGCCCTGGCTGTGCGCCTCGCGCAGCGAGCGGCAGATCTGCTGGGTGATGGCGATGGCGCGAGACCACGCCAGCGGGCCGACCTGCCCCAGCACCTGGGCCAGCGTCCGGCCGTCCAGGTACTCCATGGCGATGTAGAAGATGCCGTCGTCCGTCTGCCCGTAGTCGATGACGGTGACGGTGTTGGGGTGGCGCAGCTTGGACGTCAGCGACGCCTCGCGCAGGAAGCGCTTCTGGAAGCCAGGGTCCCGGCTGCTGGGGAAGCTGGGGTTGAGCACCTTGAGCGCCACCACGCGCTCGAGCGGCGCCTGCAGGGCCCGGTAGACCTTGCCCATCCCCCCGATGCCCAACGGTTCCAGGATGCTGAAGCGGCCGTTCAGATTCCGCCCGATGAGAGGATCCGCGCCCGTTCCAGTGGGTGCCTCGGGATTCGGCGAGTCGCCCTTGATCATTCGTAGCCCCAGACTGCAAGCAACATCGGTTCTCCAGAAGTGTCGCCGCACTTCATCAAACCATACCTGCCGAGCGCTTCGCACCAACGGGCTGTCCGATCCAGCACGTCTGATGCCTTCCGTTGCCGCCATCACTCGTCAACCGTGTGAGAGTGAATGCCGGTTAGCCCGCATTGACGCTTCTTTGTCGGACAGACTAGCGTGCTCCAATCCCGCGCTTCAGTGACAGGCGGGAGTTCCCCTGATGGCAGACACACCAGACAATTCCGTGGTCGCGCAGTCGCGCCGTCTCTCTGTCGAGGAGCGGCTGAGCCAGCTCGAGGAGGAGCAGGCCCGGCTGCGCCAGGAGCTGGCGTCGCTGGCGGGCGAGCTGCGCCTTCCGGGCATGTACCTGGCGGTGGACGCGGCGGGGACCAGCGCGCTGATGGACGCGGAGACGGTGCAGGAGGTGGTGCGGCTGGTGGAGCTGGAGCCGCTGCCCGGGGCGCCCGCGCACGTGGCGGGGACCTTCGTCTACCGGGGCAGCCCGGCCGTCGTCGTGGACCTGGCGGCGCTCCTGGGGGTGAAGCGAGAGGCCTCCCTGGATGCGCACCTGGTCGTCTGCGGCGGCGGTGCGCGGACGGTGGCCGTGCTGGTGGACCGCGTGCGCGACCTGGTGGAGTCTCCGGTGCTGGTGGACGGGACGCCGGATGGGACGTCGCCGCTGCCGTGGGATGCCAGCGGGCTGATGGCGGGTCTGTGCCGGACGCCCGAAGGCGTGCGCCCGTTGCTTCGGACGTCCGCGGTGCTCGTGGGGTCGGAGGCGCCGTGAGCGAGGACGTGCTCGACGACGCGACGCTGGCCCGGGTCGAGGACGTCCTCCAGTCGGCCTGTGGGGTGACGTTGGCGCGCAGCCTGCGCCGCTCGCTGGAGACGGCGCTGGGCCGGGCCGCGCGTTCGCGAGGCCTGGAGCCCGACGCCTTCCTGCGCAAGCTGCTGGTGCGCGAGGCCGCGGCGGTGGAGTGCTTCATCGAGCACGCCGTCATTGGCGAGACGTACTTCTTCCGTCACCCGGAGCACCTGCGCACCCTGGCGCGCCTGGCGCAGACGCACCCGGCCCCGTGCTTCCAGGTGTGGAGCGCGGGCTGCGCCAGCGGCGAGGAGCCCTACAGCATCGCCATGGCCTTGATGGCGGAGGGTTTGCCCGAAGGCCGCTTCCGCGTACTGGCGACGGACGTGTCGGGCCGGGCACTCCAGCGCGCGCGGGATGGCGTGTACGGCCCGTGGTCCCTGCGCCGCATCGAGCCGGAGCAGGAGAAGCGCTTCCTGGTCGCCAACGGCGACGACTACTCCGTCATCCCCCAGGTCCAGCGCGCCGTGGAGTTCCGGCGCCACAACCTGGCCGTGGACCCGCCGCCCTTCATGGGCCTGGGCGCCATCTTCTGCCGAAACGTGCTCATCTACTTCCCGACGGAGCTCGCGCGGGAGGTGCTGAAGCGCTTCATCTCCGCACTGGCCCCCGGCGGGCTGCTCTTCGTCTCTCCGGCGGAGGTGCCGCTCACCAACGGCCTGGGTCTGGAGACGGTGGACGCCGAGGGCAGCGTGGCACTTCGTGTGCCCGTGCCGGGCGCGGTGACGCCGGAGGCGCGGCTTCCTCGACTGAGGACGGGCCGCAATCAGGTGGCCTCGCCGGTGCCTCCAGCCGGGTGGCCTCAGGCGCTGGACGATTCAAGGGCGCGCCGCGCGCGCGGGGTGGAGGGGCGTCCATCTCTGAGCGAGCCCGGGACGTCGCGCCCTGCGTGGGCCGCGTCAACGCCAGACGCCGCCACTCCGGCCGCGCCGCGGTCCGTGGCCGTGGATGCGCTCGCTGCCGAGGAGGTTCCTCCCCTGGAGCGCGCCATCATCGCGGCGCGCGCGGGACACTTCGAGGAGGCGGAGGCGCTGGCGCGCGAGGCCGCGAAGGCGCTCGTTCCCGAGGCGTACCTGCTGCTCTCCATGGTGGCCGAGGTTCGGGGCGACCTGAACGGGGCGGTGGAGGCGGTTCGCAAGGCGCTGTACCTGGAGCCCCGGTTGGCGCTGGGGCACGCCACGCTGGTTGCCCTCTATGGGCGCATGGAGCGGCCCGAGGACGCGGAGCGTGCGCGGCAGAACGCCCTGCGCGCGCTGGACGGATTGGATGATGAACACCCGCTGCGTGGGGTGGAGACGATGACGGCCGGCGGCCTGAGGCAGGCCCTGGCGCCAGTCGAGCAGGCTGGCTGGCTTGGAGTGCGCTGAGAGGCGCGCGCTCCGCACGAGGTGGGAGGCAACGTGGACGTCAAAGGGACGCACCTGACACCGCCGGGCCGCGCGCCGGGGAGCAGGCTCAGTCTGCGGATGAAAATCCTCGCGCTCACCGGGGCGACGGGGGGGCTGGTGGCCGTCATCCTCATCACCACGACGTGGATGCAGATGGGCGACGCGCTTCGCAACGACCTGTCCCGCCGCGCCAGCTCGGTGAGCGTGGAACTGGCGAAGACGCTGACGCCCATGCTGAGCGCGAATCGCGACCCGGAGCGGCTGCAGGAGTTGGTGCAGGGCGCGCTGAGCCTGGGGCCCGAGGTCGCCTATGTCCGCGTCCATGACGCGGACGGCGTCCTCCTGGGCGAGGCCGCCGCGGAACGCTACGCCGGCGAGGCGCAGGCTCCGGCCTCCGTCGAAGGCGATGCCTCGGTGCTCCGCCGCAGGTCCGTGAAGGGCACGGGCGTGGTGGAGACGACGGCGCCCGTGCCCGGGGCTGGCTCCGCCGGGCACCTGGGCACCCTCCAGCTGGCGCTCCACGAGGAGGGGCTGAGCCAGACGCTGCGGGAGGCCACGCGCTTCACGGCCATCATCAGCCTGCTCGTGCTGGTGGTCTGCATGGTGGCGGCATGGCTGGTGTCCGGGATGCTCGTGGTGCCGCTGGAGCGGCTGGCGCGCGCGGCGGCGGGCATCGCGGCGGGGGACCTGCGCCAGCAGGTGGACCTCCAGGGCTCGGACGAGATTGGCGACGTGGCGCGCAGCTTCGCGGTGATGACGGACGCGCTCTCCCACCTGCTGCAGGACCTGCGCAGCGCGGCGGCGGAGATGGAGCGCGAGGCGGCGGGCGTGCTGGCCACCTCCACGCAGCAGTCGGCCATGGCCCACCAGCAGGCCTCCGCCATCAATGAGACGAGCACCACGGTGGCGGAGATTGCCCAGACGTCCAAGCAGGCCACGGCCTACGCGGATTCGGTCATCTCCCAGACGCAGAAGTCCGAAGCCCTCAGCGCGGAGGGGCAGCAGGTCGTCAGCGAGAGCGTCTCCGGCATGGAAAAGCTGGGCGAGCAGGTGAAGGCCATTGCCCTGTCCATCACCGACCTCAGCGAGCGCACGATGCAGATTGGCGACATCATCGGCACGGTGAAGGACGTGGCCGAGCAGTCCAACCTGCTGGCGCTCAATGCCTCCATTGAAGCGGCCAAGGCCGGGGAGCATGGCCGGGGCTTCGCGGTGGTGGCCACGGAGATGCGCACGCTGGCGGAGCAGTCCCGCATCGCCGCGGAGCAGGTGCGCGGCCTGCTCAACGAAGTGCAGAAGGGGACGAGGCAGGCCGTCAGCGCCACGGAGGAAGGCAGCCGCCGGGCGCAGGCGGCCATGGAACTGGCTCGCGAAGCGGGGACGACCATCCTGGGCCTGTCGGAGGTCATCCGCGAGTCGTCGGGCGCGGCGCGGCAGATTGCCGGCAACACGCGTCAGCAGACCATTGGCGTGGAGCAGATTTCCACGGCGATGAGCGAGCTGACATCCGCCATGGGAGACTCGGTGGAGAGCACCCGGCGCATCGAACAGGTGTCAGGCAATCTGACCAATCTCTCGAAACGGTTCTCGGACCTGGTGGGTAGGTACCAGTTATGAACGCAAAGGTGCTCATCGTCGAAGACACGAAGACCATCACCAACCTTCTTCAGGTGTACCTGATGGGGTGGGGGCTGGAGTTCTTCGACGCTCCGAATGGCGCGATTGGACTGACCAAGGCGCGGGAGCTCAAGCCGGACCTCATCATCTCCGATGTGCAGATGCCGGAGATGGACGGCTTCGCGCTGTGCGCGGCGATCCGTGCGGACCGGCAACTTCACGACACCCCTTTCATGATGCTCACGTCGCTGAAGGACGACGCGAGCCGGCAGAAGGGCAAGCTGGTGGGTGCCAGCGCCTTCCTCAACAAGCCGGTGTCCGTGGACGACCTTCGTTCGAAGGTGCGCGACATCCTGAAGCTCCCCGCGACCCGGTACTGAGCGCATGTCGAAGGACGACGCCAAGATTGATTACGCCGGGCTGCGACGCCAGCTCACCGAGGCGCACTCGCTGCTGGATGGCAAGCAGGGTGTGAGCCCCGAGAAGCGTCGCGAGGTGCTCAGCGCCCGTGCCCGGGCCCTGGCCGAATCCCGCCACGAGGAGCGCCAGGAGGTGCTCTCCGTGCTGGCCTTCCAGGTGGGCGGCGAACGCTATGCGGTGCGAATCGAGCACGTGGACCACGTAATTGAAGCGCGCGGCATCGCCTCGCTGCCCGGTGCTCCCCGGCACGTGCTGGGGGCGCTGGTGAGCCGCTCGCGCGTGGTGCCGGTGTTGGACCTGCGCCAGCTCCTGGGGCTGGAGGGTGGCGGCATGTCGGACCTCAGCAAGGTGGTGGTGGTCGAGGCGGATGACAGTGAAGAGGGGTTCGGGCTGGCGGCGGAGTCCGTCGAAGGACGCAAGGAATTGCCGAAGGTGGAGCTGTCTCAGCCTCCGCCCGGGCCCTTCTTGTTCCTCACGCCGGACCGGCTGACGGTGTTGGACCTGGAGCAGCTCGGGGGCCCGTCCGCCACGCGGCCCGAAGGGGAGTAGGCACGCGCCATGGATCCTCAGCTCTTGCGCAGCATCTGGCCGGTGTTCTCCGCGGAGACGCGCGAGCAGATTCAAGCCATCGGGTCGAAGGTGTTGGGGCTGGAGGGCCCGGCGCAGGGGCGTGAGCCGGACCTGCTCCCGTCGCTCAAGCGGCTGGTCCACAGCCTCAAGGGCTCCGCGGCCAGCCTGGGCCTGGACGACATCGAGCAGGTGGTGCACGCCATCGAGGACGGGCTGGCCACCTTCAATCAGGAGGAGCGGCTGCCCCGCGACACGGTGGAGGCCATGCTGCGCGGCCTCTCCGCCATCGAAGGCGCCATGGCCCGTGGCGACGCCGGACAGTCGCCCGTGGTGGAAGGACTGTCTTCGCTGCTGGCCGCCCTGGGCCACGAGTCCGCGGAGGCTGTTCCCCAGACGGCGGCCTCGGGCGCGGCCGCGCAGGGGCTGGAGGTGCTGGACCTCCTCGAAGCGGGGTTGAGCGCGCTGTGCTCGCCGGATGTGCCGGACCGGGCGGCGGTGGTGCGCACGGCGGTGGAGCGGGCCCGCACGTTGAAGGCGTCCGCCGAGTCCGCCGGGGCGCAGACGGTGGCCACGCTGGCGGAAGCCGCGGCGCTGGGTTTCACGCGCATGGAGCCGGGCGGTGACTCCGCGGGGCTGGCCGCATCGGACGTGGCTGGCACGCTGGTGGATCTGCGCACGGCGTTGGAGGCCGCGGGTGGAGCAGGGGCGGTGGCTCGCGCCGTCCATTCGCTGCGCGTGTCGCCGTCTCCCGCGCCCGTGGAAGGCGCGGCGGCGCAGGGCCCCACGGGGGCTGTGGCCACGACGGAGTCCCGCGGACCGGCGGACCAGACGGTCCGCGTGTCGGTGAAGACGCTGGAGTCCATCGCGCTCCAGGTGGAGCTGCTCCTGGCCGGACGCGCGCAGCAGACGCGGCGTGGCGCGGCGCACCGCGTGTTGATGGACGGCATGCGCGAGGTGCTGATGCACCTGGAGCGCGCGTCGTCGCAGCTCGCGATGGCGGGCGGCGGTCCCGCGCTGGAGCCGCTCCGCGCGGGCGTGACGCAGATGCGCGGACTGCAGAAGCAGCTCCTGGAGCTGACGAAGGAATCGCACCGCGACGGTGAGCAGCTCACGCTGGTGGCCCAGGTGGCGCGCGATGATTTGCGCGACCTGCGCATGGTGCCGGCCTCGCAGGTGCTGGAGCCGCTGCGGCGCACCGTGCGAGAGACGTCCGCGCGGCTGGACAAGCAGGTGACGCTGGAGCTGTCGGGCGGCGAGGTCCGGTTGGACCGGCGCATCCTCGACGCGCTGAAGGACCCGCTGCTGCACCTGGTGCGCAACGCCATCGACCACGGCTTGGAGTCCACCGAGGAGCGGCGGGCCGCGGGCAAGCCCGAAGCGGGGCGCCTGACGGTGCGGGTGGAGCCCCGGGGCTCGCGCATCGCGGTGGTGGTGGAGGATGACGGCTCCGGCTTGTCGCCCAGCCGGGTGCGCGCCACGGCGGTGCGGCGGGGGCTGCTGCCGGCCGATGAGGCGGAGAAGCTGTCGGACGCGCAGGCGGCGCGGCTCATCTTCCAGCCAGGCTTCTCCACGCGGGAGCAGGTGACGGCGACGTCCGGACGGGGCGTGGGCCTGGACGTGGTGCAGGCGACGGCGCAGCGCCTCCAGGGCTCGGTGGACGTGGCCTTCACGGCGGGCCGGGGCACGCGCTTCACCGTGGACCTGCCGCTGACGCTGGCCGCGGCGTTGGGGTTGCTCGTGCGCACGGGCACCACGGTGTCCGCCATTCCCTCTGACAGCGTGAATCGCATCCTCCGGCTGAACCCGGACGACGTGGGCACCGTCGCGGGCCGCGTGGTGGCGCGGCTGGATGGGGAGCAGCTCACGTTCCTGCCGCTGGCGGAGGCCATTGGCCTGCCCCGGCTGCCGCTGGCGCTGGACTCCGGGAAGGTGCAGGCCGCCGCGCTGCTGACGGTGGGCGAGGACAAGGTGCTGTACGCCATCGACGAGGTGGTGGGGCAGCAGGAGATTGTCGTCCGCTCACTGGGGCGCCACCTCAAGGGCGTGCGGCACCTGGCGGGCGCGGCGGTGCTGGACGACGGCCGCGTGGTGCCGGTGCTCAACGCGGCGGAGTTGGTGCGCGCGGCGCGGCCGGAGACGCGCTCGGTGGCTCGCGAGACGGCGCGGCCTCGCATCCTCGTGTGTGACGACGCGCTCACCACGCGCTTCGCCATGAAGTCGCTGCTGGAGATTGCCGGCTACCCGGTGGTGACCGCGGCGGACGGTGAAGAGGCGTGGGGCATCCTGGAGCGCACGCCCTGCCAGCTGGTGGTCAGCGACTGGCAGATGCCCCGGCTGGACGGCGTGGGGCTGGCGCGGCGAATCAAGTCGCACCCGCAACTGCACCGCACGCCCATCATCCTGGTGACGTCGCTCGACAGTCCCGAGGACCGCGCCGCCGGTCTGGAGGCGGGCGCGGACGGGTACCTCGTCAAGCGCGAGGTGGAGCGAGGCCGCCTGCTGGAGCTGGTGCGCCAGCTGCTGCCCGTGTCCTGACGGTGCCGCGCCTCACGCGTCGCGAGGCGCCACGGGCACGGTGTCATCCACCGGCAGGTGGACCACCCAGCCGTTGCCGGTCTCCTCCGGCAACGAGAGGCCACCGCGCAGCCGCTGCGTCAGGTGCCGCAGCAGCGTGACAGTCTTCTCCGGCAGCGGCTTGTCGCCGCGGATGTTGACGCGCAGCTGCCACACGCCCGCGTCCCCCGCGGATTCCACGCGCACCGCCGTGGGCGCGCCCGACGCCGCCACCGCGCGGGCCAGCGCGCGCACCAGCAGCTCCACGTCATCGCGGGGGCCCGGAATGGCCACGGGCCGGTCCGGGAGCGTCATCGTCGTGTCCACGACGCGCTGGCCGCGCGCGGCGGGGATGAAGGCCGTGCGCAGCATGGGGCGCAGGTCCTCCACGCCCTCGTCCTGCACCTTCGCCAGCCGGCGCTCGATGATGGCGCTCTGGTCGTCCGCCGAGCGGCGCAGCCGCTCCAGGTAGCGCTGGATGGGGGCCGTCAGCCCGCCCGCCGTTCCCTTCAGCATCATGTCCACGTATCCCTTGATGACCATCAATGGTGTCCTGAGGTCGTGTGACGCCCGGGAGCGCCGGTGCTCCTGGTTCACCACCCGCCGTTCCAATCGCCGCTGCGCCTTCAGCAGATGCACGTGCCGCGCCGCCGCGTCCGACTCCCGGGCATGCGCCGCGAGCAGCACGGCGCCGAACGCCGACATTCGCGCGAGCACCCGCGCATCCCGGCCGGTGGGCCGTTCGGGCCACACCACCAGGGCCGGCCGACGACGCGTCCTTCCCCGGGCGCGCGTGGCCGTGACGACCCCTGTCGCCGCGACACAGACGCGTCCGTCATAGAAAGCCGCTCCGGAAGCGCCCGTCATCCGCTGGGCCTCGCGTACCAGGGACTCCAATCCCGCACGAGCACCACAGCGGAAGGCGCGCTCGGCAACCTCCGCGAGCGCCTGTTCCACCCCTGCATCGGATGCGTTGCCGATGCGCCACCCCGTCCAAGCACCTGCCAGCACGCGGAAAGGTATGGGCACGCCACGCACGCGCCGCAACACTGCCCAGGGAGGGCGCGGGACGCCCACGAATCGGAAATCCTTTTCCCTTCAGGGCGTGTGAGCCCCCACTTTTTACCGTCAGGGGGGACGGAGGCGCCGCGCAACCCCGCTCAACTCCTAAGAAACAGCCCCTGGCCAGGCACTTGCTAACGGCATCCGGCACGGGTGGCGGAAGGGGCGAATGGGGACTCTCGATTACTACGCGGCGATCGCTCGACTTGCACCAGGCGGACTGGCGCGCAGCGCTGTGCGGCGTGTCCAAGGTGTGGCGCGGCAGGCACTCTATCGTCGGCGCGAGCGCGCGGACGAGGTGCAGCTCCTCGAGTGCTACGGCGCGACGGATGGCGTGGAGTTGGTGGAGCTGGCGCTGGGCCAGCGCCGCTCACGCATCTGGTGTGAAGTCTCTCAGCGCGCGTCGGTGCTGGAGGCGCTCGCCGCGGTGCCCGGCGGCCTGGAGCGCGCGCGGGCCCGTGCCCAGGCCGCGCTTCGCCAGGAGTGGGACGTCTTCGGCACCCCGGTGGTTTTCGGCGAGGGTCGTCCCGTGGACTGGTCCCTGGATCCGGTGAGTGGTCACCGCTATCCGGTGGAGCCCGTGGAGCGCCTGTCGCTCGCCGTGACGGGGAGCGACCCGAAGTACCCGTGGGTGATGGGCCGGCTCGACAGCGTCGTGGCGCTGGGCCAGGGCTACTGGGTGGAGACGGCCGCTGACGTACGCGCGCGGCTGGCGGATGCCTTCGTGGCGCAGGTGTTGGACTTCCTCCAGGCGAACCCCGTGGGGCAGGGCGTGCACTGGACGTGCGCCATGGAGGTGGCGCTGCGCGCCGCGAACCTTGCGCAGGCGCTGGCCATGTTCTCCGCCGCGCCCGCGGTGGCCCGGCCGGACTTCCTGGTGCCGGTGCTGAGCGCGCTGGCCGAGCATACCGCCTGGGTGGAGGCCCACCTGGAGGACCGCGGCGCGGTGCCCAACAACCACCTGGTCTCCAACTACGTGGGCCTGTTGGTGGTGGGCCTGCTCTTCCCGGAGCTGCCGGGCGCGCCGCAGCAGGTGTCGCTGGCGGTGGGTGGGCTGCGCGAACAGATGGAGAAGCAGGTGCACCTCGAGGGCACGTCCTTCGAGGGCTCCATTCCCTATCATCGCCTGTCGGTGGAGCTGTTCACGCTGGCGTACCTCGCCGCGCGCGGCGCGGGTGTGCCACTGGGGCCCAAGTACGAGTCCCGGCTGCGTCGCATGTTCCACGCCGTGCGCGCGTGGTGTTCCGAGCAGGGATTGGCGCCACAGATTGGCGACAATGATTCCGGCCGCGTCTTCCCGCTGCGCGATCGCGAGGACAACGCGCACGGCTATCTGGTGGGCCTGGGCGCGGCGCTCTTCGGCGATGCGGGCCTGGGCGGCGGCGAGTTCGTGGACGAGGCCGCGTGGCTGCTGGGCCGCGCCGGGCAGGCGCGTTTCGCCGCGCTCGCGCCCGCGCCGGAGCCCGTGTCGGTGAGCTTTCCGGAGGGTGGTTTTCACATCTTGCGCGGCGCGGGTGTCGTTATCACTGTCAGCGCCGGCAAGCAGGGACAAGGCGGAGTCGGGGGACACAGCCACAACGACAAACTTTCTTTCGAGCTCCACGTCGACGGGCGTCCCGTCATCGTGGATCCGGGCACCGGCACCTATACGCGAGATCCCGCGTTGCGGAACTGGTTCCGCGGAACGGCCGCGCACAACACGGTGCAGGTGGATGGCGCGGAGCAGGCGCCCCTGGATTCGGCGCGGTTGTTCGCGCTGCCGGAGGAGGCTCGGGCGCGGGTGGTGGCCTTCCTGCCGGGGAAGTCGGTGGACAGGCTGTTGGTGCGGCATGACGGCTACCGCCGGCTTCCCGCGCCCGTGGGAATCGAGCGCACGTTCCGGCTGGACCGGGGCGAGCGCGCTCTGGCCGGACGTGACCGCTTCGTGGGCACGGGCCGGCATGACGTGGTGGGCAGATTCCATCTGCCAGATGAACAGGCGCGAGTGGTGTCGCCTCAAGTGCAGGTCCTGTCACGCGCGGGTCGTGTGATGGAGGAGCCGGTGTCGTTCGAGCCGCTCGTGGTGGAGCTGGGGCCGGAAGGGGCCCCGCTCGCCTGGGTGGTGCTGGAGAAGGGGCTGACGGCGCGGTTGGTGTCGTCGAAGTATTCGCCTGGGTACGGGCGGGTGGTGCCGTCGCTGGCGGTGGAGTTCCGGGGGCAGGTGACGCCTCCGTCGTGGCTGAGGTGGGTGGTCGTTTTCCACTGAGTGTCGGGTCGGGACGTGACCGTCTTAACGGCACGTCGCATCAGGAGAGGTGAGGACGATGAGGGTGATGGTGAGCAGCCCGCTTCTGGATCGCATCAAGAAGCGGGACGCGAGGGTGGGTGTGGTCGGGCTTGGCTACGTCGGTCTTCCGCTGGGGATGGCGTTCGCGGAGGCAGGCTTCCCCGTCATGGGGCTCGACATCGACAAGCGGAAGATCGACAAGATTGAGAAGGGAGAGAGCTACATCAAGCACATCCCCAGCGCTCCGCTGGCGGAGCTGAGCAAGTCGGGCAAGCTGAAGGCCACCACGGACTTCGCCAAGGCGAAGGACATGGACTGCGTCATCATCTGCGTGCCCACGCCGCTCACCGCGTCGCGTGAGCCGGACATGAGCTACATCATCCAGACGGGTGAGGCGCTCGCGCCGCACGTGCGTTCTGGACAGCTCTTCATCCTGGAGTCCACCACGTACCCGGGGACGACGGAGGAGGTGCTCAAGCCGCTGCTGGAGAAGAACGGCCTCAAGGCCGGCAAGGATTTCTACCTGGCCTTCAGCCCCGAGCGCGAGGACCCGGGCAACAAGAGCTTCAACACCAAGACGATTCCGAAGATTGTCGGTGGCTACTCGCCCGAGTGCTCCGAGGTGGCCGCTGCCCTCTACGGCAGTGCGCTGAAGGAAGTGGTGCCGGTGTCCTCCACCCGCGTGGCGGAGCTGACCAAGCTGCTGGAGAACATCTTCCGCTGCGTCAACATCGCCATGGTCAACGAGATGAAGATGCTCTGCGACCGCATGGGCGTGGACGTGTGGGAGGCCATCCAGGCCGCGAGCACCAAGCCCTTCGGCTACATGCCCTTCTACCCGGGCCCGGGCCTCGGTGGGCACTGCATCCCCATCGACCCGTTCTACCTGACGTGGAAGGCGCGCGAGTACGAGTTCCACACCAAGTTCATCGAGCTGGCTGGCGAGGTGAACTGGCAGATGCCGTACTACGTGGTGCAGCGCACGATGGAGGCGCTGAACAAGAACAAGCAGACGCTCAACGGCGCGAAGGTCCTCTGCCTGGGTGCGGCGTACAAGAAGGACATCGACGACATGCGTGAGAGTCCATCGCTGCGCGTCATGACGCTGCTGGAAGAGAAGGGCGCGGCGCTGTCGTACCACGACCCGTACGTCCCCGAACTGCACAAGGGCCACGGCTTCAACATGGAGATGAAGTCCGTGCCGCTGAAGCCGGAGACGCTGGGCCAGTACGACGCGGTCCTCATCCTCACGGACCACTCGGACATCGACTACGCCATGGTGGTGGACCGCGCGAAGGTCGTCGTCGACACGCGCAACGCCACCAAGGGTGTCAGCAAGGGTCGTGAGAAAGTGACGAAGGCCTGACAGTCATACGCCGCTCGCCCGGAAACCGACCCTCCGGGCGGGGGGCCCCTCGTTCACGGATTCCGCCTTCGCGGCATCCGTGAGCGTGGAGCTGCTCGTATCGTGGAAGGGATGGGCTAGTGTCGGGGCCGTGCAATCCCTCCTTCGAACCGTGTTTCCCCTGCTGGCACTCTCGGCGCTGCTGACGGCGGCGGCGCCCGTGCCGGATGCGCGCGTGAAGCTGCTCGAGGCGATGTCCGCTGAGCTGGCGCGCAACCACCAGCAGCTGAAGATGCAGAACCACGAACCCCCGTATTTCATGAGCTACCAGCTCAAGGACTACGAGCAGCACGCGATCTCCGCGCGCTACGGGGCGCTGTTCATGGACGACGGCTACCGCGAGCGGAAGCTGTACGTCGACGTGCGCGTCGGTGACTACGACTTCGACAGCTCGGTGGCGGAGGGGCTGGAGTTCAGCTTCTCGACCAAGGGCACCAGCTATGTGTCGCGCAAAGAAGGCCCGCTGGACGACTCGCCGTTGGCGCTGCGCACCTCGCTGTGGCTCATCACCGATGAGAAGTACAAGTCCGCGCTGTTCCAGTACCTGAAGAAGAAGGGCGAGGACGTCTACGCGGTGGAGGACCCGAAGCGTCCGCCGTCCTTCACGCGCGAGAAGCCGGTGAAGCACGTGGAGCCGCCGCTGGAGGCTCCATTCGACCGTGAGCGCTGGGTGAAGGTGGCCCGCGACGTGTCGGCGCGCTTCAACGCACACCCGGAGCTGTTCGACTCGGAGGTGCGCGTCACCAAGGACAAGGTGACGCGGCTGTTCGTGTCCTCGGAAGGCAGCCGCATCATCACCGAGGAGACGCTGTACGGCCTGCATGTCTCCGCCGTCACCCGGGCGCCGGACGGGCAGCTGCTGGACAACTCGCGCAACTTCTATGTGCCCGCCGAAGCGGGGCTGCCGGACGTGGCGCGCCTGAACAAGGCGGCGGATGACGTCATCCAGGAGCTGCTGGCCCTGCGCGCGGCGCCCGCCATCGACCCGTACACGGGGCCCGCCATCCTCGCGCCGGAAGCGGCCGGGGTGCTCTTCCACGAAGCGGTGGGGCACCGGCTGGAGGGAGACCGGCAGGAAGGTGACAACGAGGGCAAGACGTTCAAGGGCCAGGTGGGCAAGCAGGTGTTGCCGTCGTTCATCTCCATCCACGACGACCCGACGCGGCGCGTACTCCAGAACGAGCCGCTCAACGGCTACTACCTCTTCGACGAGGAGGGCGTGCGCGGCCAGCGGGTGACGCTGGTGGAGAAGGGCGTGCTGCGCAACTACCTCCAGGGGCGCCGGCCGGTGGAGGGCTTCCTCCAGTCGAACGGCCACGGCCGCAGCCAGGGCAACCTGAAGCCGGTGGCGCGCATGGCGAACCTGATGGTGGAGAGCACGAACGGCGTGAGCGACGCGGAGCTGAAGAAGCGTCTGATTGCCGAGGCGAAGCGTCAGGGCAAGCCGTTTGGCCTCATCATCCGCGACATCACAGGGGGCAACACCAACACGTCCGGCTACGGCTACCAGGCCTTCAAGGGCGTGCCGCGCATGGTGTACCGGGTGGATGTGAAGACGGGGAAGGAGACGCTGGTGCGCGGCGTGGAAATCGTGGGCACGCCGCTGTCGGCGGTGAACCGCATCCTCGCCTCAGGGCAGAAGCCCGGCATCTTCAACGGCTTCTGCGGCGCGGAGAGTGGCAACGTCCCGGTGTCCACCGTGGCGCCGGCCATGCTGCTGCAGGAACTGGAGCTCCAGCGCACCATGGAGGGGAAGGACCGCCCGCCGATTCTCACCAGCCCGGCGGCCCTGGAGGCCCCGGCGGCGAAGCCGTAGCAGCGCCCTACTGAGGGGGCGGTGAGGGGGCGACAGGCATGGGGCTCGCTGGCCGGGGGCGCGCCGGGTGGAGCTGCCTGGCGCCCTTGAAGCCGCGCAGGCGCACGTACCGGCGGAAGTCCTGGAGGAAGCTCTCCTGGGTGACGCCCACGGCGCGCTGGAAGGCGCTGTCGAAGTCCGGGCCCTGGCTCATGCCGCGCAGCACCTTCCGGATGGTGTCCTCGCCATAGCGGCGCGCCAGGAAGGTGAAGGCGTGGTGGGCGGCGCCATACACGACGCCGCTCTCGGACTGGTAGAGCGCGTCGGCTTGCGACAAGGGGTCGGCGTTGGGGTGCTGGCGCCAGTAGTGCTCCAGGTCGTCCAGGCTGGAGACGCGGTAGCCCTGTTCGGCGGTGTAGGAGGCCATGCCTTCGCGGAACCAGAGGGGAATCCGCTTGCGTGTCCAGCCGAGCCGGTCCGAGGCCACCTGGTACATGAGGCTGTGGGTGAGCTCGTGCAGCAGCAGTTCGTCCACCTGGCCCTGGCTGGCGCCTCGGGACGTCCAGGTCCGAGGGCTCTGCAGCTCGATTTGCTCGTAGCGTGCCCAGGCGCGGAGGAAGTCGTGCCCCGGGCGGTTGGCGGCGCGCTCCAGCGCCGCGTGGTTGGGGTGAACGACGATGGTGACGGTGTCGTCGAAGGTGCCCCAGCGCTGGAGACGGGGAATGGCGCGTTCGACGGCGAGCTTCACCTGCACGGCCGCTTCGGTGTCGCGCGGTTGGTATTCGACGTCGATGCCGGCGCCGGTGCCCTTGCTGACGAGCACGCGGGCGCTCTGGGATGCGTAGCAGCCGGTGAGCAGACTCAGGCCGAGCAGCACCGCTGCCCAGCCGGGACTGCCGCGACGGCCCTTTGTTGCTGGTGACTCCTGACTCACTCCGCACCCAACCAGCGAACCACCGCGCGTCCGACATCGGCCACGGTGGAGAAGGACTCCACCTCGGGCGCGGGCGGGCCAAAGTAGAGCACGGGCACGGGGTGAAGCGTGTGTCCCCGAGTGGAGAGGTCTTCCACGTTGCCGTGGTCGCTGCAGACCAGCACCCGGGCCTCGGCGGGGCGTGTGGCCACCAACGCGCGGGTGAAGGCGTCGAACGCGTCCAGCGCGGCCAGGGCGGCCGTCCAGTCCTGGGCGTGGCCGGCCTCGTCCGCCAGGTAGTGCTCGAAGAAGGTGAAGTCCGCGCCTGAAGCAATGTCCCAGAACACGGCGGCGGCTTCCTCGGGCGTGCGCACCGGCGCGGGCAGTCCGTAGGCACGGGCGCTGGCGCCGGTGATGTCGTGGGTGAGCCCGTCCCCGGCGCGGGCGTCATCGAGCGTCCGCAGGGGGATGCCCCCCGCGGCGAAGGCCAGCTTGGAGGCGGAGGGCTTCACCTTGCGGCGCGACTCCGGGGACAGGACGAACTCCGGCGGGGAGGTGCTGGGCCGGCGGGGGACCTCCAGCGCGTCCAGATAGGGGGCAGGATAGGCGTTGGCGAAGGTGGCGGTGCGGCCCGCCGCGCCCAGCCGCCGGATGATGGAGCGGTCCGCCATCAACCCCCGCAGCGGCGCGTTGGGGTAGCCGAGGACGTGGCGGCCCAGCAGCAGGGGGGCCGGGTCTCCCGTCAGGATGGCCGTCTGATTGGACGCGGACTGGGGCCGGCCAGGGACGCCGAAGGTGGTGTCCGTGGGGATGCAGCGGCCTCCGTAGGGGAGGGG